>CAVCGK010000001.1:0-175724 GCA_963601795.1 bacterium
TCCGTATGGTATGCGCTTGCGGTAAATCCTCTTTCTTCTTTCTCTTATGGCCATAGTCTTACAGCTTTTTATGTTCGCCTATCGCAAAGTTACTAATATTTTTTGTTTCGGGAACGTTAATACTGTATTTTCAAAACATTTCTTTCCCTTGTGCAACAGTATCGCTGCGAAATTGAATCTTACTACTCATGCCAATTATTAAATTATCGACGCATATGCTTTTTTATGCGAAATTATTTGGAGGTTCAGATAATTTGTGTAAATTTGCAAGCGAAAGTAAAACAAATGATGACAATATGATTAATTTTATATCTACAGCATGGTGGTGGCGTAACTCAAGATTTAAATAAAGTCGTGAGTCGCTCCTTCGTATGGGTAGATACAAAGAAAGATATACCAGAAGGCCTGCCGTAAATCACGACAGGCCTTCTTTCATTAATATACGACAAGAACAATAACAACATAAAACAATAAACTATTATGAAAGAGATTCTCGGAAGAATACTTAACCAGGAGACACTCGACCGCAACACTACCTGCGACATCATAGTGGGCATCACGGAAAACCGTTACCCGACGGAGCAGATTGCGGCACTGCTTACAGGCATACAGATGCGTGGCATCACTGTGGACGAACTGCTCGGATTTCGTGACGGAATACTCAAAACGGGTGTTCCCGCCATCCTCGATGCTCCACGCTATATAGACATAGTGGGCACGGGAGGCGATCAGAAGAATACTTTCAATATATCCACCTGCGCATGCTTCGTCGTAGCAGGTGCTGGCTACAAGGTGGCTAAACACGGCAATGTGGCTGCCACATCGGTGAGCGGTGCCAGCAATGTCATACAGCAGCATGGGGTGAAGTTTACCAATGACCTAGACACACTCAACCGCTCCATCAACGAGGCTGGCATAGTCTATCTCCACGCTCCGCTCTTCGCCAGTGCCATGAAGTTTGTGGCTCCAGTGAGAAAAAATATCTCTTTCCCTACATTCTTCAATCTGCTTGGTCCTATCGTCAATCCTTCGCAACCAAAGGCACAGTTACTCGGTGTGGCAACACTCGACCAGATGCGTCTCTACAATAGCGTTTATCAGAAGATGGGAATAGACTACGGCATCGTTAACTCCATAGACGGTTATGACGAGATATCGCTTACAGGTGACTTCAAGGTGACAACCAAAGACTATGTAAAGGTGTTTAGTCCATCAGACTTAGGATTCCCTGTGGCAAAGCCTGAAGACATCTGCGGACAGTCTACATCTACCAAGGAAGACGCTGCAAAGGTCTTTGATGATGTGCTCAGCAACCGTGCCACCGAATCGCAGAAGAATGTTGTTCTTGCCAATGCGGCATTTGCTATCCAAGTGTTTGAGGCTGGCAAGAAATCAATAGACGAATGTCTCGCCATAGCCCGCGAGTCACTTGAAAGTGGCAAGGCTCTGCAAGTGTTGAACAAGTTTATTGAAATCAATTCATAATGAAAGATATACTTGAAGAGATTGTGGCTTGGAAGCGAGTTGAAGTGGCTGACTTTAAGGAGCAAATGCCTCCATCCTTATTATATAAAAAGGTGGAACAGATGCTCGACTCCAAGGTGCCGTCCATGAGAGAAGCTCTTATGGCATCGCCCAGTGGAATCATTGCCGAGTTTAAGCGCAAGTCGCCGTCAAAGAGATGGATAAAGGAGAGTGGTAAGGCAAATGAGATTCCTCTTTCTTATCAGCAGAACGGTGCATCGGCTCTGAGTATTCTCACCGATGAGAAATACTTTGGTGGCAAGGACGATTTCATCGTGGAAGCACGCCAGAGTGGGGTAGAGATACCTATACTCTACAAGAACTTTGTCATAGATGAATATCAGCTTTTTCAGGCTCGTCTTTGTGGTGCGTCGGCGGTATTGCTCATAGCGGCAGACCTTACAAAGCAGGAGTGCCGCAATCTGCTACATACAGCACATGAGTTGGGGCTTGAGGTGCTGCTTGAGATGCACAATGACCGTGACTTCGAATATGCAGAACTCGAACCAGATATGTATGGCATCAACAACCGCAATCTCGGTACTTTTGTCACTGATGTGAACAACTCCTTCCGCCTGGCAGAGCAACTGCCAAAGGATGTCTGCAAGGTGAGCGAGAGCGGCATAAGTAATCCTGAGACAGTGAAACTCCTTCGCACAGCAGGCTTTCGTGGCTTTCTCATTGGCGAGTGCTTCATGAAGACGGATGAGCCAGGAGAGGCATTAGGAAGCTTTATTGAACAATTGAAAGATTAAGGTAATCATAGGAGGCGAAGCGCCCTCGCTTTGCCATAATGCGAGCTGACGAAAGTTTGGACTTTGGGTGCAGTGAGGAAACTGCACCTACTATGAAATGCAAATTGTAATATAGAAAGACAATTATGAAGATTAAAGTTTGTGGAATGCGTGATCCTGAGAATATCCGAGAGGTGTTGTCGCTCGGCATCGACTTCATAGGATTCATCTTTTGGAAAGGCAGTCCGCGCTATGTGCAGAATATCCCGATGCATGCGGGTATCATTCCTGACAAGGCAAACAAAGATATCAATGACAGTGCTATGGTCAAGGATGGCGCAAAAAGGGTAGGGGTGTTTGTTGACGAGATGCCTCAGACGGTGATAACTCAAGTCTATAATTATCATCTCGACTACATACAGCTTCATGGCGATGAGTCGCCAACATATATAGACAATCTCAAGCGCACACTCATGCCCGACATTGCTCCAAACATAAAGGTCATCAAGGCATTGAGTATCCGCGAGGCTGACGACGTGAAGCGATGGCGTGATTACAAGGATACTGCCGACATGTTTCTCTTTGACACCAAATGTGCGTCAGTGGGAGGCAGTGGCAGAAAGTTTGACTGGACGGTACTTGATGTCTACGATGGTGACATTCCTTTCCTTCTTAGCGGTGGTATAGGACCAGAGGATGCTGATGAAGTAAAGGCATTCAGTCATCCGATGTGCATAGGCATAGACCTCAACTCAAAGTTTGAGATATCGCCAGCCATAAAAGATACAGAAAAACTGAAACTATTCATAGAAAAGATAAGGAAACAATGAACAAGATAAACCAACTCTTTGCGGACAATAAAGACCGCAAGTTATTGTCGCTCTATTTCTGTGCTGGACATCCTACACTTGAGGGCACAGGCAAAGTGATAAAGACTCTTGAAAGCCGTGGTATCGACATGATAGAAGTGGGAGTGCCATTCTCCGATCCTATGGCAGACGGTCCTGTCATTCAGGATGCCGCAACAAAGGCACTGCGCAACGGCATGTCGCTAAAGTTGCTCTTCAAGCAGTTGCATGAGATAAAGGATGAGGTGAATATACCACTTGTATTGATGGGTTACCTGAATCCTGTAATGCAGTATGGCATAGAGAATTATTTTAAGAGTTGTGCTGAGTGTGGCGTGTCAGGAACCATCATACCCGACCTGCCGTTTAAAGATTATCTGGAATATATCAAACCTGTGGCTGACATGTATGACATCCGCGTCATAATGCTCATAACACCTGAGACCAGTGAGGAGCGCATACGCTTTATTGATGCCAATACCGACGGATTCGTATATATGGTGTCGTCGGCAGCCACTACGGGAGCACAAAAGAGTTTTGACGATGGCAAGCAGGAATATTTCCACCGCATAAACGCTATGCACCTGCGCAATCCACGCATGATAGGTTTTGGCATCAGCAACAAGCAGACCCTGGAGTCGGCACAGGAAAATGCTGCAGGAGCTATCATCGGAAGTAAGTTTGTCACCCTGCTCGACAAGACAAAGGATGTGAACGAGGCACTTGACGAATTGTTTGACGCATTAAGCAAATAGACTATTATGGGAAAATATACAGTTGACGATTACGGATTTTATGGCAACTTCGGTGGTGCATATATCCCCGAGATATTATATAAGACAGTGGAAGATCTTAAGGAGGCATATCTGCCGATTCTTGAGAGCGACGAGTTTAAGAATGAGTTTCATTCTCTGCTGAAAGACTATGTGGGACGTCCCTCGCCGCTCTATTATGCCAAGCGCATGAGCGAGAAGTATGGATGCCAACTTTATCTTAAACGTGAAGATCTCAACCATACTGGTGCTCACAAGATTAACAACGCTTTGGGACAGATACTTCTTGCCAAGAAGATGGGCAAGACACGCATCATAGCAGAGACTGGCGCAGGCCAGCACGGCGTGGCTACTGCTACTGCATGTGCACTTATGGATATGCCTTGCACAGTCTATATGGGAGCCCTCGACGTGCAGCGTCAGCATGTGAACGTGGAGCGCATGAAGATGCTCGGTGCTACGGTGCATCCTGTAGAGAGCGGAAACAAGACTCTGAAGGATGCCACCAATGAGGCAATACGCGATTGGTGTTGCCATCCTTCTGACACATTCTATATTATAGGTTCCACAGTAGGTCCACATCCTTATCCAGAGATGGTGGCAAAACTACAGAGCGTGATCTCTGAGGAGATAAAGTGGCAGTTGCAGGAAAAGATTGGTCGTGACTATCCCGACTATCTTATTGCCTGTGTGGGAGGCGGAAGCAATGCTGCAGGTACCATCTACCACTATCTTGACGACGAGCGTGTGAAGATAGTGCTTGGCGAAGCTGGCGGTCTTGGTATTGATACCAATGAGACAGCAGCATCGCTCGAAGTAGGTACAACGGGAATACTGCACGGGTCGAAGATAATGCTTATGCAGACCGACGACGGACAGATCATCGAACCATATTCCATCTCTGCTGGTCTTGACTATCCTGGCACTGGTCCTCTGCACTGCAATCTCTATGAAACGGGACGTGCCAAGGTGCTTGCAGCCAATGATGATGAGGCCCTTGCTGCAGCCTTCGAACTGACACGCACTGAGGGCATCATTCCTGCTCTGGAGAGTGCGCATGCACTGGCATTGTTGCCGAAGATTAAGGATGAACTGAAACCTACGGACGTGGTGGTGCTCACCGTTTCCGGTCGTGGTGACAAAGACCTCGACACATATCTCAAACATCAAAACGATTTCAAGTAATATGTATAGATATCATACGGTCAGCAAGACCATATTGGGCGACATGGAGACGCCAGTGAGCGTCTATCTGAAGGTGCGCGACCTCTATCCTCAGTCGTCGCTCATGGAGAGTTCCGATTATCACGGTGGTGAAAACAGTAAGTCTTTCATCTGTGTGAACCCCATAGCAAGCGTGAGCATAGAGCACGGAGTGGCAGTGAGCCATTTTCCTGACGGACAAAAGACGGAGCATGAGGTGAATGCCGACTATCGTGCCGACAAAGCCATCAATGCTTTCTTGCATGAGTTTGAGGTGACGGGTGATGACGCAAAATATTGCGGACTCTATGGCTATACCTCCTTCAATGCCGTGCGCTATTTCGAGAACATTGCAGTGAAAGACGAGACACAAACAAAGAACGACGCCCCCGACATGCTCTATATATTATATAAGTATGTGTATGTCTTTGACCATTTCAATAACAAACTGACTCTTGTGGAACTCCTTTCCGATGGCGAGAAAGACAGCCTGGATGAAATGGAGAAATGGGTGAATAGACGTCCTTACCATACTTACGGCTTTCATCCTGTGGGCGATTATGTCAGCACTCTGACAGATGAGGAACACAAGGCAAACATACGTCGTGGCATACAGCACTGTATGCGTGGTGACGTGTTCCAGATAGTGCTCTCGCGACGCTTCATACAGAAATATGAAGGTGATGACTTCAAACTCTATCGCGCCCTGCGAAGCATCAATCCGTCGCCCTATCTCTTCTATATGGACTTCGGCGGTTTCCGTATCTTCGGTTCATCGCCTGAGACACATTGTCGAATAGAAGGTCGCAAGGCATACATCGACCCTATTGCCGGCACCACAAAGCGTACAGGCGACATGGAGCAAGACCGCAAGAATGCTCTTTATCTGAAGAATGACCCTAAGGAGAATGCTGAACACGTGATGTTGGTAGACTTGGCGAGAAACGACCTTTCTCGCAACTGCCACAATGTGAAGGTGGACTTCTATAAGGACATGCAGTTCTATTCCCATGTCATACACCTTGTGAGTCGTGTCAGTGGCGATCTTGACGAGGGTGCAGATCCGATAAAGGCATTCATCGACACTTTCCCAGCAGGAACACTTTCGGGGGCACCAAAGGTCAGGGCTATGCAACTCATTTCGGAATATGAACCACACAATCGCGGAGCATACGGCGGATGTATCGGTAGCATAGGCTTCGACGGCAGTTTGAATCAAGCTATCACCATTCGCACCTTCGTCAGCCGCAATGGCGAACTATGGTTTCAGGCTGGCGGTGGCATAGTGGCAAAGAGCAATGAGGAATATGAACTGCAGGAAGTAAACAATAAACTTGGCGCACTGCGCAAGGCAATATTAATGGCGGAGGACATGTAACATGAAAAAGTCTATCGTGATAATCGACAACTACGACTCGTTTACTTATAACCTGAGTCATCTGATAAAAGAACTCGGTGCTGAGGTGACAGTATACCGCAACGACCAGTTTGAGCTACCACAATTGGAGTCTTTCGACAAGATAATACTCTCGCCAGGTCCAGGCATACCATCGGAAGCAGGTCTGCTCCTTGACGTTATACGCACCTATGCAGGCAAGAAACCTATGCTTGGCGTATGTCTCGGTCATCAGGCGATAGGTGAGGTGTTCGGAGGAAATCTTACCAATCTTACCGACGTATTCCATGGTGTGGCTACTGAAGGCACACAGTTTGGCAATGACTATATATTTGCCGGTATGCCCGAGCGCATAACAATGGGACGCTATCACTCTTGGGTGGTCGACAAAGAGGGATTTCCTGAGTGTCTGGAGATAACGGCAGAGAGCGATGAAGGTCAGATAATGGCACTCCGCCACAAGGAATATGACATCCACGGCATACAGTTTCATCCCGAAAGCGTGCTCACGCCGGAAGGCAGAACTATAGTGGCAAATTTCCTTAATAGCTGACACGGAAAAGTTCTTTAGGATGGCTCGGCTTTGGCATATTGTAAGGTGTAACTGCCTACTTTTTATGGAAATAATCAAAAAAGGATGGAATAAATTTTCATATCCCGCTTAAAATCTTTACCTTTGCATCTGCTTTTCGCATGAAACACGATGCAGAAGCGTTGAAAGACATGTTTGTCACCATAAAGGCAGAAAACATATAAAGAAAACAATTAGATATGACTAAAGCAGAATTGATAGCCAAGATTGCATCGCAGACAGGACTTGACAAATCGCAGGTTTCTGTTGTAGTAGAGAGTTTTATGGTAAACGTGAAGGACAGCCTCGTAAACAATCACGAGAATGTGTACCTCCGCGGATTCGGTAGCTTCAACATCAAGCACCGCGCTGCCAAGACAGGTAGAAATATCACCAAGAACACTACTATCGACATCCCTGCACACGATATTCCTCACTTCAAGCCAGCCAACGAGTTTGTTGAGGCTATGTCAAAGTAAATAACGTTAACATTAATATATTAATTTAAAAACTAACAAGTATGCCAAACGGTAAGAAGAAAAAGGGCCACAAGATGGCTACTCATAAGCGCAAGAAGAGACTTCGCAAGAACAGACACAAGAGCAAATAAGGCTCCTTGAAAGTCTAAGAAAGTCGTTCTGACGAAGGGGTATGTCAACATGTTTGTCATGAACATCTTGGCATGCCCCTTTTCATTATTAGTGGGGCTTTTCTACAGACCCCACTTGTTAAGGGAAAAATTGAAAGAAAAGGAAAACGAAATGACAAGTGAAATTGTAATTGATGTCCAGCAGAAAGATATTTCCATAGCCCTTCTCGAAGACAAGCGACTGGTGGAATATCAGACAGAACCGCGTTCTGCCTCATTTTCTGTAGGCAACATCTACATTGCAAAAGTAAAGAAACTGATGCCGGGGCTCAATGCCTCGTTTGTTGACGTGGGTTGTGATCGTGAGGCTTTTCTTCATTATTTGGATTTGGGGAGTCAGTTTGACTCCTATGCGAAATACTTGAAGCAGGTACAGAGTGACCGCAAGAAACTCTATCCTTTTGCCAAGGCTACCAGACTTCCTGACCTAAAGAAAGACGGAAGCGTGCAAAATACTTTGGCGAAAGACCAAGAGGTGCTGGTGCAGATAGTAAAGGAACCTATCAACACAAAAGGACCACGACTCACCAGTGAACTTTCATTTGCCGGCAGATATCTTGTCCTTATGCCTTTCGGTGACAAGGTGTCGGTATCGAGCAAGATAAAGAGCGGAGAAGAACGTGCGCGACTGAAACAACTGATACACAGCATTAAACCGCAAAATTGTGGTGTCATAGTGCGCACAGTGGCTGAAGGAAAGCGTGTGGCAGAACTCGACACCGAACTGAAGGCTCTCTACCAGCGTTGGGAACAGGCTCTGACAAAGGTGCAGAAGACACAGCAGAGACCACAACTCGTTTATGAAGAGCAGAGTAGGGCGATAGCGCTCATACGCGACATCTTCAACCCAAGCTTCAAGAACATTTATGTAAATGATGAAGGAGTCCTCAACGAAATAAAGGACTACATCTCGTTTATAGCACCCGACAAAGTAGACATTGTGAAACTCTACACAGGCAAGGTGCCTATATTCGACAATTACGACGTCACAAGACAGATAAAGTCAAGTTTCGGCAAGACTGTAAACTACAAGCATGGCGCTTATCTCGTTATAGAACAGACGGAGGCTCTCCATGTTGTTGACGTGAACAGCGGAAACCGCACAAAGGCAGAAAACGGACAGGAGCAGAATGCACTTGAGGTGAACCTCGGTGCTGCTGACGAACTGGCAAGACAGTTGCGTCTGCGTGATATGGGAGGAATCATAGTCGTTGACTTCATCGACATGAATCTTGCTGAAGATCGCCAGTTGCTCTATGAGCGCATGTGCAAGAACATGCAGGATGACCGTGCGCGCCACAATATCCTTCCGCTCAGCAAATTTGGACTGATGCAGATTACACGTCAGAGAGTGCGTCCGGCAAGCAATGTGAATGTGGAGGAAATATGTCCCACATGCTTTGGTAAAGGAAAGATAAAGTCGAGCCTGCTGTTTACAGATCAGTTGGAACGAAAGATAAGCCAATTGGTATTGAAGATTGGTATCAGGAAATTTACTTTATACGTGCACCCTTATGTTGCAGCTTATATCAATCAGGGTGTATGGTCAATGAAACGCAAATGGCAGATGAAATACGGATTCGGATTCAACATCGTGCCATCACAGAAAATGGCCTACCTTCAGTATGAGTTCTATGACGACAAGAAGCAGTTCATAGACATGAAGGAGGAGATAGAAACGAAATAATCGTGATGCACGTACGTGTGATGCCCAATGCACGTACGTGCATCGCTTGATGAACGTACGTGCGTTGGATTATGAACGTATGTGCGTTTATTTCTAGAGAGTCGTTGTTGATTAATACCAAAACTTTCTTAAATATTGGAAAAGAGAATTTAATTTAATGTTTATTAGACAGCCGTATTGCATATGCTACGATATTTTGTTATAATTTTGTAGTGATTTAGGACAATACCTATCTCTACATTACAGACAAATAAAGTAACTTAAAAATATTATGGCAGAATCAATCGACATCCAGGAATTGAATGCACTCATACGTCAACAGAGTGGATTCATCAACGCTTTGTCCGCTGGTATGGACAAGGTGATTGTCGGACAGAAACATCTTGTTGACTCTCTTCTTATCTCTTTGCTGAGCGACGGACACATACTCCTTGAAGGTGTGCCAGGACTTGCAAAGACACTTGCGATAAAGACTCTCTCAAAGCTGATATCAAGCGATTTTTCGCGCATACAGTTTACTCCAGACCTCTTGCCTGCAGATGTCATCGGTACGATGATCTACAGTCAGAAGGAGGAGCGCTTTCAGGTGAAGCAGGGACCAGTGTTTGCCAACTTCGTATTGGCAGATGAGATTAACCGTGCTCCTGCAAAGGTGCAGAGTGCGCTACTTGAGGCTATGCAGGAACATCAGGTGACAATAGGCGAAAAGACATTTCATCTGCCCGAACCGTTCCTTGTTATGGCAACACAGAATCCTATCGAGCAGGAGGGAACTTACCAGTTACCTGAGGCACAGGTGGACCGTTTCATGCTTAAGGTCATCATAAGCTATCCTACAATTGAAGAGGAAAAGCTCATTATCCGCGAAAACCTTGCCGGTGAAATGCCACAAGTGACTCCAGTATGCACTACTGAGGACATCATGAAAGCACGCAAGGTGGTGAATAATGTCTACATAGACGAGAAGATAGAACAGTATATCGCCGACATCGTGTTTGCTACAAGATATCCTGAAAACTATGGACTTGCCGAACTGAAGGACATGATAACCTTCGGTGGTTCACCACGTGCTTCTATCAATCTCGCCAAGGCTGCACGCGCCTATGCCTTCATTAAGCAGCGTGGCTACGTGGTGCCTGAAGATGTGCGCGCTGTGGCTCATGACGTGCTGCGCCACCGCATCGGACTCTCATATGAAGCAGAGGCAAGCAATGTGACGAGCGAGGAGATAGTAAGCAAGATAATCAACAATGTGGAAGTGCCCTGATGCGGACACCCATTGACGAGAAATGGATACTTCAGAACTCTTAAAGAAAGTCAGGAAGATAGAGATAAAGACTCGCGGACTGAGTCAGAACATCTTCGCAGGTGAATATCACTCGGCATTCAAAGGTCGTGGTATGGCATTCAGCGAGGTGCGCGAATATCAGTTCGGAGACGATATCCGCGACATCGACTGGAATGTCACCGCACGTTTCCATAAGCCTTATGTCAAGGTGTTTGAGGAAGAGCGTGAGCTGACAGTCATGCTGATGATAGACGTTTCGGGTTCGCTCGACTTCGGTAGCCGTGGCCAACTGAAACGCAATATGTCGGCAGAGATAGCAGCTACCATAGCCTTCTCTGCCATGCAGAACAATGACAAGATAGGTGTCATCTTCTTCTCTGACCGCATAGAAAAATATATTCCCGCAAAAAAAGGTCGCAAGCACATCCTTTACATAATAAGGGAGATGCTCAACTTTCAGCCTGAAAGCAAAAAGACAGACATCACCATGGCGGTAGAGTTTATGACCAAGGTGCTCAAACGTCGTAGCACGGTCTTTATGCTTAGCGATTTCTACAACAAGACTTCTTTTCAGAAGCAGTTGCAGATAGCAGGACAGAAGCACGACATGATGGCCATACAGATATATGACCCTCTGGCAAAGGAACTTCCCGATGTGGGACTGCTTAAGGTGGAGGATGCCGAGACAGGACGCGAGATGATTATCGACACGTCGTCAAGGAAACTCCGCATGAGGCACGCCCAGATGTGGCAGGAAAGGCAGCAACAGTTGAAGAACGATTTTGCCAAAAGCAATGTTGACTGGACGAGTATTGCCACCAACGGTGACTATGTGAAAGCTATGATGCAGTTATTCAAGATGCGATGAGAAAAATTTGTGCAATAATAACATTACTTTGTGCATTCTGTTCGATACAAGCGCAAAACGTGTCGGTGGAGGCGAGAATAGACTCTGTTGCCATCATGATAGGTCAACAGGTGGGACTGACCATCACGGTCATATCGCCTGAAGGCAAGGTGGTGCAGATGCCTGCAATGCAACCACGCCAGATGATTACTCCCGGTGTGGAGATTGTGGACATTGCAAAGGACGACACGACAGAGGTGGCAGACGGCAGAAAGATTACAAGGAAACTTCTGCTTACGAGTTTCGATGAGAATGCCTACATGATACCTGCGCAGACTATTAAAGTAGGCGGTAAGGCATATAAGACAAATCCATTGGCACTCAAAGTGATAACAATGGATGTAGATACTCTTCATCTAAATCAGTTTTTTCCTCCTAAAGACGTACAGGACAATCCCTTTGACTGGTCGGAATGGAGCACTCTGTTTTGGATGAGTTGCATGCTCATACTACTCATAGCCATAGGTGTTTACCTCTATCTGCGCTACAAGCAGAATAAACCTATCATCAGTCGCATAATGATTGTGCGCCACATACCGGCTCACCAAAAGGCTCTTACTGCTATAGATAAGATAAAGCAGAACAGAGCGATGAATGCTGAGAATCAAAAGGAATACTACACTCAGTTGACCGACACTCTGCGAAAATATATCGAAGAACGCTTCGGTTTCTCCGCTATGGAGATGACAAGTATGGAGATTATCTCGCGACTGAAGGATTGTGGCGACCCAACGATGATAAGCGAACTTAGGGAACTCTTCAATACTGCCGACTTGGTGAAGTTTGCCAAGCACTCTACTCTCATCAATGAGAATGACCTCAATCTGGTAAATGCGGTGAACTTCATTGACCAGACAAAGACACAGGAGAAGGAGACGGAAGAGCGCATAGTACCAAAACTCAGTGAAAACGACAAACGCATACAGGAAAGTCGCAAACTGATAAAGATATTGCTGGCGGTGATAACCATTCTTGTGGTCTTTGTGTTCTGCTTCGTCGTATATAATACTATGATACTGTTGTAAAGGAGATTCGGACTAATGGAATTTGCTAACAAAGAATATTTTATATTGCTGTTGCTTCTCGTGCCGTATGTGCTGTGGTATTTCCTTTACCGTAAGCGCAACGAACCCACAATGCGCATCAGCGACACATCGGCTTATCTTGACGCACCGAAGAGCTGGAGAGTGCGCATGGTGCATGCTCCGATGGTGCTGAGATGCCTTACATTCATCTTGGCTGTTACCATCTTGGCACGTCCTCAGACTCACAATGCATGGGACAACAGGTCTGTGGAAGGCATCGACATCATGCTGGCTATGGACATCTCGGCATCAATGCTTGCCGAAGACCTCAAGCCAAACAGAATGGAGGCGGCGAAGAATGTGGCATCGGAGTTTATCTCGGGAAGGCCCGACGATAACATCGGACTGACGATATTTGCAGGTGAGGCTTTCACACAATGCCCTATGACGACGGATCATGCCTCACTGCAGAATCTGCTCCATGAGGTGCGTACCGACTTGGTGATGAAAGGTCTCATCGATGACGGCACGGCTGTAGGTATGGGACTTTCCAACGCTGTGCTCAGACTTAAAGACTCAAAGGCCAAGAGCAAGGTGGTGATACTTCTTACTGACGGTGCCAACAACTGCGGTGACATATCACCGATGACGGCTGCGCAGATAGCCAAGAGCCTAGGCATAAGGGTCTACACGGTGGGAGTGGGGTCAAATAATGTGGCTCCTTATCCTATGCAGGTGGCAGGCGGCGTGCAGTATATCTATCGTCCTGCAGAGGTAGACACCAAGACCTTGGAGGACATTGCCGCCATGACAGACGGCAACTACTACCGCGCCACAAATAACAAGGAACTGAAAAAGATATATTCCGACATAGACAAACTAGAAAAGACAAAGTTGACAGTGAAGAAATTCTCAAAGCGCTATGAGGCTTACATGCCGTTCGCTTGGGCTGCCTTGCTGACACTGTTGCTTGAAGTATTGTTGAGAATATCAATATTGAGGAGAATACCGTAATGCTGAGATTTGACAACCCATCATTGTTATGGCTTCTTGCCATAATTCCTATATTGGCTCTGCTTAATCTGCTCTATTGGCACCGCCAAAAGCGCAGATACAAGAGATTGGGCGACAAGGACCTTCTCAGGCAGATGATGCCTGAAGTGTCGAAATATCGCCCGACAGTGAAATTCTGGATGATGCTGGCAGCCATTGCCCTGACAGTAGTAATCCTTGCACGCCCACAGATGGGTAGCAAGATTTCACATGAGAAGCGCGAGGGCATAGAGATTATCATTGCCATGGATATCAGTAACTCGATGAAAGCTGAGGATGTGGTGCCGTCGCGTCTGCAGAAGAGCAAACTCATGGTGGAGAACCTTATCGACAAGTTCTCTAATGACAAGATAGGTCTGATAGTATTTGCAGGCGATGCCTTTGTGCAGTTGCCTATAACAAGTGACTATGTGTCGGCAAAGATGTTTCTGCAGAACATAGACCCTTCGCTCATAGCATCGCAGGGTACGGACATAGCCCATGCACTGAATTTAGCTACAAGTTCGTTTACAAAGTCAAATGTAGGCAAGGCTGTCATAGTCATCACTGATGGTGAAGACCATGAGGGTGGGGCGGTGGAAGCTGCCAAGGCGGCACACGACAAAGGAATGAATGTTTTCATCCTCGGAATTGGCGATACTAAAGGCGCTCCGATACCAGATGGTGAAGGCGGCTACATGAAAGATAATGCTGGCAACACTGTGATGAGTGCACTCAACGAGGAGATGTGTCAGCAGATAGCGCAGGCAGGAAAGGGTAAATATATTCATGTAGACAACACAAGTGAGGCGCAGGAGATACTAAATGACCAATTATCGAAACTCCAAAGCGGAGAGACGCAGAGTGTGATTTATAGTGAATATGACGAACAGTTTCAAGCTGTTGTCATCGTCTTGCTATTGTTGCTTGTAGTAGAGATATGCATACTCGACAGAAAGAACCCTCTGTTGGCTAATGTACGCATATTCAAAAGGAAAGGAAAGAAGAAATGATACGAACAATAGTTATATGTGTACTGTCGGCAATGTGTGGCATAATGTCTGCACAGACCGACCGTCAGCACATAAGAAATGGTAACAGACTCTATCGTCAGCAGAAATTCGACAAAGCGGAGACTGACTATCGAAAGGCTGTTGACAAGAACAACAAGAATCCACAGGCTTACTATAATCTCGGCTGTGCTCTCATGCAGCAACAGAAAGACTCGCTGGCAATAGTCAATCTCGAGACTGCTGGTAAACTGGAAACGAGCAAGAGCAGAAAGGCTATGGTATATCATAATATCGGAGTTATATGTCAGGGGCATCAGATGTTTCAGGAGGCTATAGAGGCATATAAGGAGAGTCTGAGAAACAATCCGAAGGATGACGAGACACGCTATAATCTTGCCTTGTGCCAGCGTCAGCTGAAAAATCAGCAAAAGAACAATAAGGACAACAAGCAAGACAATAAAAACGACAAGGACAAGAACGGCAACAAGGACAAGCAGGAACAAAGCGACAAAAACAAACAGGACAAAGATAAAGACAAACAGAAGCAGAAACAAAATCAGCCTAAGGAGCAGATGAGCAAGGACAATGCTGAGCAACTCTTGCAGGCTGCATTGCAAGAGGAGAAAAACACTCAGCAGAAGATGAAGAAACAACAGGCGATGCCACAGAAGCGTAGACTTCAGAAGAACTGGTAGTGGATGGTAATTGCAATTAATGTACATGAGGTGTGAAATGAAAAGGTTATTGTTTATACTATTTTGCTTTGTTTGCCAGCATTACTGCATGTTGGCTCAGAATATATCCGTACAGGTGCCGTCGCATGTGTCGTGCGGAGAAAATTTCCGCTTGTCATATGTGATACCCACACAAGATGTGGAGAATTTCAGAGCAGGAAACGTGCCCGATGGTCTTGAGGTCATAACAGGTCCTTACACATCGAGGTCGTCAAGTTTCCAAATGATAAACGGACATACCTCAAGTTCGTCGTCCATAACATACACTTATACATTATATGCGGCAAAGAACGGTACGTTTACCATTCCAGCAGCAAGGGCTGTCATCAATGGCAAGACTGTAACATCGAGTGCAGTGAAGATAACCGTATCGGGAAGTGCCCAGCAGTCAAGCAGACAAGGAGCACCAAGGATGCACGGTTCGGATGATGACGGCATGCGTCCTGCAGGTTCTACAATATCTGGCAATGACCTCTTCATTCGCGTAAGCGCCAACAAGAAGACTGTACATGAGCAGGAGCCGATACTTCTGACTTATAAGGTGTACACTCAGGTGGACCTTACCCAACTGGAGGGAAAGATGCCTGATCTAACGGGATTTCACACACAAGAGATACCATTGCCTCGACAGAAAAGTTTCTCCGTGGAGAATATCAACGGCAAGACATATAAGACTGTGACTTGGAGTCAATATGTGATGTATCCGCAGATGACAGGAAAGCTACAGATTCCGAGCATTACATTCAAGGGCATAGTAATACAAAGAAACAGAAATGTAGACCCATTTGAGGCATTCTTTAATGGTGGTTCGGCTTACACTGAGGTGAAGCGCAATGTTGTGGCTCCTTCGGTAACCATTCAGGTAAATCCTCTACCAAAGCGTCCTGCGGGTTTCTCTGGCGGTGTGGGAACATTCACCATATCGGCAACGGCAGACAATACCACAGTGAAGGCTGGCGAACCTGTAAACGTGAAGGTGGCTATCAGTGGTGTGGGCAATCTGAAACTCCTCAAGCAACCAGTGCTGACCTTGCCTAAGGATTTCGATAAGTATGACCCGAAGATAACTGACAAGACCAAACTTACACAAAATGGTGTGGAAGGCAGTATGATATATGAATATCTTGTCGTACCAAGAAATCAAGGCTCATACACTATCCCTCCTGTGGAATTTGTCTATTATGACACAAAAACCAACGAATACAAGACATTGAAGACTGCGCCAATAGCCCTCAATGTGCAGAAGGGTGACGGCAAGAGTAAGGTGGCAGATTTCTCTGCTGTGAAGGACAATGACATACACGACGTGAAGAATGGCAATGACAATCTGAGCGACAAGGACGTCTATTTCTTCGGAAGCTTAAGCTATATGGCATGGCTTTTGTTACCATTGATAATATTCGCTGTGTTTGTATTCGTGTTCCGCAAGCGTGCCATGGACAATGCCAACATCGTGAGAAGAAAAGGTAAGAAAGCTAACAAAGTGGCAACAAAACGCCTACGTATGGCTGCTGCTCTTATGAAGAAGGGTAAGCAGAATGACTTCTATGATGAGGTACTCCGTGCATTGTGGGGATATGTAGGCGACAAGCTCAACATCCCTGTGGAGAATCTTTCTAAGGACAACATTGCAGAGAAACTCACCATACGCAATATCGACGAGGCTACAACAAACGCATTCATCGAGGCCATAGACGAATGTGAGTATGCACGTTTCGCACCGGGTGACCCTAAGGGCAAGATGGACATCGTGTATGACAAGGCAGTAAAGGCAATAACAGAGATTGACGAGATATTGAATTCGAGAAAGAACAAACATGTGGCAAAGGGCATGATGATGTTGGCAGTGCTCCTGCTTATGAGCATGTCGGCAAATGCCAAGGTGACAAAGCAGATGGCTGACGCTGAATATGCAAAAGAGAATTATCAGTCGGCAATACAGATGTATAACGAGGTGCTGACACAGGGTGTCTCTGCCGACTTGTACTATAATCTTGGAAACGCATATTTCCGTACGGGTAATATCACAAAATCAATATTGGCTTATGAGCGTGCACTGAAACTCGCTCCCGGCGATGAGGACATACGATTCAACCTACAATTTGCACGAAGCAAGACTCCCGACAAGATTACTCCACAGTCGGAGATGTTCTTCGTGACATGGTATAAGTCGTTGGTAAACATGACCGACAGCAATTCGTGGGCTACGGTGTCGATAGTATTCTTCATCATAGCATTGGTAATGATGTCGTTCTATCTCTTTGCACCGAATGCCATCGTAGTGAGACTTGGGTTCTATTGTGGAACACTCTGCATACTGTTGTTCGTGGCATTTACATTCCTTGCATGGCAACAGAAGACTATATCGCAAAACCATGATGGAGCAATCATTACTGCTCCTGTAGTGAATGTGAAGAATACTCCGTCGGCAAGCTCTGCCAACAGCATGGTGCTACATGAGGGTACAAGGGTAGACATCACTGACCGCTCAATGAACGGTTGGTATGGAGTGACACTCTCTGACGGTAGAGAGGGATGGCTACATGCAAATGACGTGGAGGAAATATAAAAGCTAACGATGGATTTCACAAGTCTGACATATTCGTTCGACCTTCCTATAATGCATCTGTTGCAGGGATCTGATTCACTCTTCTGGGACAGATTCATCCTTGTGCTGACAAATGCCATGACATGGATACCGCTTTATGCTTCTCTCATATTTCTTGTGATAAGAAACAACGAGACCTTAAAGCAGATAGCCCTTGTCATAGGATTTTCATTGTTTGCCTTCGCATTGTCGGATTTCATAATCGACATCCTGGTTAAGCCCAACTTTATGCGATTCCGTCCTACACAAGATCCTATGTTAAGATATAGTATAAGTGTGGTAAACGGATATAGGGGAGGACTTTATGGATTTTTCTCTGCCCATGCTGCCAACACGATGGCAGTGGCATTGTTCTACTGCATGGTGGTAAAGAGCCGTATGCTGAGCATTACGATGATCTTGTGGTCATTGCTAAACTGCTATACCCGCGTTTATCTCGGCGTTCACTATCCTAGTGACGTGATTGTGGGCATCGTGTGGGGATGCATCGTGGCTTTCATCTCCTATGGCTTATATCACCAGATAACGAAACGCACAACTGTGAAGGCAAACTATATCTCTGATCAGTACACAAGTGAGGGCTATTCCTTTGAGGACATATATATAGTACATATCGTTATGGCATTGACTGTGTTCTATGCCTTGTTCCGTTCAATATTACAATATTAAGAAATAGAAATGAATTCTCCAAAACATATTCATATATCAGATTATAACTATCCACTCCCCGACGAGAGGATAGCAAAATTTCCTTTGGCAAAGAGAGACAGCTCGAAACTGTTGGTCTACAACAAGGGAAATATTTCTACTGCAGTATTCTCCGACCTGCCTTCATATTTGCCGAAGGACAGTTTGATGGTGTATAACAACACCCGTGTCATTCAAGCAAGACTGCATTTCAGAAAGCAAACGGGCGCGCTCATAGAGGTATTCCTTCTTGAACCTGCCAATCCTACGGACTATGAACTAATGTTTCAAACTAAGGAGTCGTGCGAGTGGTATTGCATGATAGGTAACCTGAAGAAGTGGAAAGAGGGTATTATCAGCCGAACCTTTGAATATAATGGCACTGAATTTACACTTTCGGCAGAAAGAGGAGAGTTACATGGCACATCACATCGTGTAAAATTCACTTGGAACAATCCTGAAATCAGCTGGGCAGAGATACTTGACCTCGCTGGCGAACTGCCTATACCTCCATATCTCAATCGTGAGACGGAGGAATCGGACAAGACTACATACCAGACGGTGTATTCTAAGATAAAGGGTTCGGTGGCAGCACCGACAGCAGGTCTGCATTTCACTCCAGAAGTACTTAGTGCCATAGACAAAGCAGGAATAGAGCGTCAGGAACTGACACTGCATGTCGGTGCTGGTACATTCAAACCAGTGAAGAGCGAGGAAATAGAAGGACATGAGATGCACACAGAGTTTATCTCGGTAAGGAAGGAAACGCTGGAAAGACTCATTGCACACAATGCAGAAGCTATAGCCGTGGGAACGACGAGCGTGAGAACCCTTGAGAGCCTCTACTATATGGGACTGAAGATTCACCACAATAAGGATATATCCGAAGAACAATTGCACGTGCAGCAGTGGGAACCTTATGAATCGGAGGCAGACATTACGCCTGTGGAAGCCATAAAGGAAGTGTTGGCTTATCTTGACCGCCACTCTCTGCAGGTGTTGCATTCCAGCACTCAGATAATAATAGCTCCGGGATATGACTATAAAATAGTGAAGATGCTTATCACCAATTTCCATCAGCCAAAGAGTACGTTGCTCTTGCTTGTCAGTGCATTCCTTAAGGGCGATTGGAGAAAAGTATATGACTATGCTCTCGACAATGGATTCCGTTTCCTGAGTTATGGAGACTCAAGTTTGTTAATACCATAGAATTATGAAGATAGGAGATAAAGTAAGATTTCTGAATGAGATTGGTGAAGGAAAGGTTACCGGTTTTCAGGGAAAGAATATTGTTCTCGTTGAAGATAGAGACGGTTTTGAGATACCTATGCAGGCCAACGAGGTGGTTATCATCAGTAGTGACGACTACAATGCAAAACTCGTAAATAATGTCAACAAGCCACAAGAACAGCGTCGTGAAGGAGAATCCATCAAGCATATGCTTCTCAGTGGTGATGATGATGCCGAAGAATATGAAGAGGAAATAGACATCGCCGACAAAGAGATAACATTCAAGGCACCGGTAGAAGAGCGTAAGGGTGGTAACAAACTTTCTGCATATGTGGCATTTGTGCCTATGGATGCGAAGAACTTCACAACAACAGGTTTTGAGTGCTATATGGTAAACGACTCCAACTATTATCTGCGTTACACGCTTCTCGTTGCAGAGGGTAATAGTTGGACAATGATGAATGATGGTGAACTCGAACCAAACACAAAGACATTCATCTGTGAGATAGCTCGTGACGAACTGAATGACATAGAGCACCTTGCCGTGCAGATGATTTCATATAAGAAGGAGAAGCCTTTCACCATCAAACCTGCTATTGATGTGCAGTTTAGAATAGATCCAGTGAAGTTTTACAAACTGCATTGCTTCACTGCCAATGACTTCTTTGAGGAGCCTGCCATGATGCTCACTATTGTGGAGAATGACGAAAACACAAGTTCCATCGTCATGGATCCGAAAAAACTCAAGCAGGAGATGTATAGCAAGGCATGTCAGGATGTAGCACAGCCAAAGGTCAACATAAAGAGAAAAGATAATGATGTGGTGGTCGTAGACTTGCATGCTTCTGAAGTATTGGAAACTACAGCTGGTATGGATAATGCCGACATACTGCATTATCAGTTGAAAGTGTTCCACGACACTATGGCGGAATATGCAAAGAATAAGGGACAGAAGATCGTATTCATTCACGGCAAGGGTGAAGGAGTGCTACGCAATGCCATAATAAAGGAACTCAACTACAAATACAAACGTCACCAATATCAAGATGCTTCTTTCCAAGAATATGGATTTGGAGCTACTCAAGTAACTATAAAATAAGGCATAAGAAGAAAGATTAGAATTGATATGAGGAACTATGGATTCATAAAGGTGGGTGCGGCAATACCATCGGTGAAAGTGGCTGATGTGGACTATAATGTAGGACACATAAAGGCTCTTGTTGACAAAGCTGTCAGCGAGGGAGTGGAAGTGTTGTGTTTTCCAGAGCTCAGTATTACAGGGTATACTTGCCAAGATCTTTTCCGTAACCAATTCCTCATTGATAAGGCACATCAGTCGCTCCTTGATATGGGTGATTATTGCCGAAAATTGCCTATAGTGGTGATAGTCGGCATACCTCTGCTCAAGGACAACCGTCTGTATAATTCTGCTGCCGTCATTTCCGGTGGAGACATTCATTTTGTGAACAAGACCCATCTTCCCAACTACAATGAGTTTTATGAGAAGCGATGGTTTACACCAGAGAATATTGACAACGCACCTAAAATATTTGAGTTACCAAGCGGAGCAAAGTTTTCTGTGGAGATATGCGAAGACCTGTGGTCGCCAATTCCTCCCAGCAGTTATGCTACAACGGCTGGGGCAGACATAGTGTTTAATCTTTCTGCATCTGATGAACTCATCGGCAAACATCAGTATTTGTTGTCGCTTATAGCACAGCAGAGCGCACGTGGGATAGCAGGTTATGTCTATTGCTCGGCAGGATTCGGTGAGAGCACACAGGATGTTGTTTACGGTGGCAACGGCATAGTGTATGAAAATGGTGCACAGTTGGCACATAGCGAACGATTCTCGCTAGATGAACAACTAATTATGGCGCAGATAGATGTGGAGAAGCTACGTGCGGAAAGACTCACAAACACTACATTCGGCAGAATGCAGAATGATAGTGGTATGGATAAGGAAACAATAAAACTAGATGTCGCTGATACGGACAAACCATTCACGCTTACACGCTACTTCAATCCACATCCATTTATTCCTTCATCTACAGACATGAAGGAGTCGTGCGAGGAGATTCTCAATATACAGGTGATGGGACTTGCCAAGCGACTGTCGCATACACATTGCAAGAATGTGGTATTGGGTATCAGTGGTGGTCTTGACTCTACACTAGCTTTATTAGTTTGCGTAAAGACATTCGACAAGTTGGGAATTGACCGTAAGGGCATTCACTGCATCACAATGCCAGGATTTGGCACTACCACCCGCACTCACGACAATGCCGTGGCACTCATGACAAGTCTTGGAGTATCACAGAGGGAAATAAGCATCGTGCCTGCTGTAGAGCAACATTTCAAAGACCTTGGGCATGACGCATCGGTGCATGACGTGACATATGAGAATTCTCAGGCACGCTACCGCACTATGCTACTCATGAATATAAGCAATCAGGTTGGCGGCATGGTGGTAGGTACCGGCGATTTGTCAGAACTTGCTTTGGGATGGTGTACATATAACGGCGACCATATGTCCATGTATGGTGTCAATGTGAGCATTCCGAAAACTCTCGTGCGCTATCTTGTCGCTTATGTGGCAGACCATGAGATGGACGAAGAATCAAGAAATACTCTGCTTGATATAATCGACACACCAATATCGCCAGAACTCATACCATTTGATGAGAACGGAAACATAAAGCAAAAGACGGAGGATCTTGTCGGTCCATATGAACTACATGACTTCTTCCTCTATTACTTCCTGAGGTTTGGTTTCTCTCCTTCGAAGATAAAACTTATTGCGGAGAGAGCCTTTGACGGATCGAATGGTATAATCTATGACTCTACCACAATTGACAAATGGCTCAATACATTCCTGCGCCGCTTCTTCTCCAACCAGTTCAAACGTTCGTGTCTGCCTGACGGTCCCAAAGTGGGAAGCGTGAGTCTGTCGCCACGCGGTGACTGGAGAATGCCAAGTGATGCAATGTCTGCCGTATGGATATCTGATATTCAGAAAAAATCTTAAAAGATAGAGGTTGCATATTGGTTCATAATTGTTTTTATTAACTTTGTAGAACTAAACACGACTTTAACTTAATAGAGATTACACGTAATTATAATAAAACTATGAGTAAGTATAATATAACAGAAATCAAGCCTAAGAACGCACACTATCGTACGCTCGTAAATCCAGCTTTGATGGATGATCTGAAAGACAAAATCATAGGAAAGATTCTTGTTGAGAAGAAATACAAGCAGAAAAACTATTCTGCACAGGTCTTGGCTGAGGAACTCGGTACGAACACACGCTATATCTCAGCTGTGGTGAACGTCAAGTTCCATATGAATTATACTTCCTTCATTAACAAATATCGTGTTGAAGAAGCTATGACTCTGCTTGCAGACAGACGCTATGCAAAACATACTATGGAAGATATCTCCGACATGGTGGGATTTTCCAACCGTCAGTCGTTTTATGCTTCCTTCTATCGCATTCTTGGTATAACGCCTCGCGATTATCGTCTGAAGAATATGCCTGTGGAAGAAAAGAAGGCATCAAAGAGGTCAACAGACAACGGCGCCTCTAAAAAATAAACGAATGCAGGAATTTGTATATAGCGACGAACGTTTCGCCGATATTCAGATATTACGTTACCATCTGAATGACTTTTCATCCCTGACATTAAAACAAAAGGAACTTGTCTACTATCTCTCAGAGGCAACTCTGTGGGGTAGGGACATCACGTTTGATCAGTTTGGCAGCCATAACCTCAAGATAAGAAAAACTCTTGAGGTTATATATGATAAATTCAAAAACACATACGGCAATAATGATGACTTCAAGAAATTGGAAGTCTATCTGAAGCGTGTGTGGTTTTCTTCTGGCATACATCATCATTACGGCCAGGAGAAGTTTATCCCTGGCTTTTCACAGGATTTTTTCATTAATTCTGTAAATAGTGTAGACGCAAGTAAATTGCCTCTCGTGGAAGGTCAAACACCAGAGGAGCTTGCCAATGAATTGTTGCCAATAATTTTCGATAGTGACATACAACCAAAGCGTGTATGTCTTGACAAAGGTATAGATCAAGTCAAGGCATCTGCATGCAACTATTATGTAGGTGTGACACAGGATGAAGCTGAGTCGTTTTATGCAAATCTTAATGGTAAGACGGAAGGTGATGAGAAACCATCCTATGGTCTGAACAGCACATTGGCGAAAGTTAATGGTGAACTGAAGGAGATTACATGGTGTCTGTCAGGCAAGTACGGTGAATACATAAAGAAGATTATCTATTGGTTGGATAAAGCTCTTGGTGTAGCAGAGAACGACCAACAACGCAAATATATCCAACTACTTATAGATTACTATACCACAGGCGACCTTTCTGTGTTTGATCAGTATTCCATAGAATGGCTTAAGGAAAAAGAGGCAAGAGTAGACTTTGTTAACGGCTTCATTGAGGTGTATGGTGACCCACTTGGCATCAAAGGTTCTTGGGAAGGCATAGTGGAATATAAGGATCTGAAAGCTACTGAGCGTACGCATAAGATTTGCGCCAATGCACAATGGTTTGAAGATAATAGTCCTGTAGACCCTCGCTTCAAGAAAAAAGAGGTGCGCGGTGTTACTGCAAATGTTATTTGTGCCGCAATGCTTGGAGGCGATGAATATCCTGCATCGGCAATAGGCATCAACCTGCCCAATGCAGACTGGATACGTGCTCGCTATGGCAGTAAGTCGGTGACTATCGGCAACCTAACCGAATCATACAACAAGGCTGCCAAAGGCAATGGTTTCTGTGAGGAGTTTATCCTAGACCAAGACATAATAAGTCTTATTGACAAGTATGGTGACTTGTGCGATGACCTTCATACAGATTTGCACGAATGCCTCGGACATGGCAGCGGTCAGATATTACCTGGTGTAGATGCAGGGGCACTGAAATCTTACGGCAGTACGATAGAGGAGGCGAGAGCAGACCTGTTTGGACTTTACTATATAGCGGACAGTAAACTTGTGGAACTTGGACTTTTACCCGATAAGGAAGCATACAAGTCGCAGTATTACACCTATTTACTCAATGGACTTCTTACTCAACAGGTGAGAATTAAACTTGGCGCACAAATTGAGGAGGCGCATATGCGTAACCGTGCACTGATATCCCGTTGGGTAGCAGAAAGAAGCCAAGGCAATGTAGAATTGGCAATGGTTGACGGCAAGACATACCTTAGGATTGCCGATTACGAATCACTGCGGTCTTTGTTTGCCAGCTTGCTTGCAGAAATACAAAGAATAAAGAGCGAGGGAGATTATTATGCAGCCCAGAAATTAGTTGAAGGCTATGGTGTAAAACTTGATGCCAAACTTCATGAAGAGGTACTCGGCAGATATAAGTCGCTGAATATAGCACCTTATAAAGGGTTTGTTAATCCCATCCTCACGGCAAAGAAAGACGAGAATGGAAACATTATTGACATAGAGGTGGATTATTCAGAGTCTTACACTGACCAGATGTTGCGCTATAGTAAAGAATATAGTATGTAAGATGCTTTTCGTATTGATATAGATTAGAAAACACATAATGGTATATTGTAATCTCTACTTTACAATATGCCATTCTTCTTTATTTCATTTTTATTTCATAACTTTGCATTCGCAAGTCGTTATGTCCGCTTTTTCATCGGCTTAACACTGATATTTATTTCTATATTAATATAAAATCATTTTAAAATGGAAACAGCATGGAGAGGCTTTAAGGGCAACAAATGGCAATCAGAAGTTGACCTGAGAGATTTTATCATCAACAACTACACACCATATGATGGTGACGAGAAGTTCTTGGTAGGACCGTCAGAGGCTACAGACAAGCTCTGGACAAAACTTAAGGAACTACAGAAAGAGGAGCGCGCAAAGGGTGGCGTTCTCGACATGGAGACAGAGATTGTTTCAAGTATTACAGCCTATGGTGCTGCTTATATCGACAATGACCTCCGCGATTTGGAGACGGTGGTTGGTCTACAGACCGACAAACCGCTGAAGCGTGCATTTATGCCTTATGGTGGCATAAAGATGGCAGAGCAGGCTTGCACCACTTATGGCTATCAGCCTTCGGAAAAGCTTCACGAGATTTTTACCAAATACATTAAGACTCATAATGATGGTGTGTTCGACGCTTACACTCCAGAGATGAAGCTCGTTCGCCACAACCACATACTTACTGGTCTGCCTGATACTTACGGCAGAGGACGTATCGTGGGTGACTATCGTCGTGTGGCTCTCTATGGCATTGACTTCCTCATCAACGAGAAAAAGCATGACCTTGAGAAAATGGGCGACCAGGGAATGATCGACAAGGTGATTCGTCTGCGTGAAGAGGTGTCTATGCAGATCAAGGCGCTTGTACAGCTGAAGGAACTTGCAAATATCTACGGTTTTGATATTTCTAAACCTGCAACAAATGCTCGTGAGGCTGTGCAGTGGCTCTATTTCGGCTATTTGGCAGCAGTGAAGACTCAGAACGGTGCAGCAATGTCTGTAGGCCGCATCTCAACATTCCTCGATATCTATATCGACCGTGACCTCAAGGAAGGCACATTGACAGAAGACGATGCACAGGAGCTTATTGACCACCTTGTGATGAAATTCCGTATGGTGAAGTTCGCACGTATCCCTTCTTACAATCAGTTGTTCTCAGGAGATCCAGTGTGGGCAACTCTTGAAGTCGGTGGTATGGGAACAGATGGACGCTCAATGGTGACAAAGAACGACTTCCGCTTCCTTCACACCCTTGAGAACATGGGGCCATCACCAGAGCCGAATCTCACTGTACTTTATAGTTCGCGTCTGCCAAAAACATTCAAGCGTTATGCGGCAATGATATCCGTGAAGACAAGTTCCATCCAGTACGAGAATGATGACGTGATGCGCGTGGTATGGGGTGATGACTATAGTATCTGTTGCTGTGTTAGTGCCACACAGACAGGTAAGGAGATGCAGTTCTTCGGTGCACGTGCAAATTTGGCAAAGTGTTTCACCTATGCAATCAGTGGCGGTGTAGACTCAAAGACACGCGAGCAGTGTGGTCCTGCATATAGACCTATTACTGGCGATGTGCTTACATATGAAGAGTTTATGCCTCGCTTCATGGATATGATGAATTGGCTTGCAGAGATTTATGTAAAGACTCTTAATCTTATACATTACATGCACGATAAGTATTTCTATGAGGCTGCAGAGATGGCTCTCATTGATACAGACGTGCGTAGAACATTCGCCACTGGTATAGCAGGATTCAGCCATGTGGTAGACTCAATAAGTGCTATCAAGTATGCCAAGGTGAATATCATACGTGATGAGACAGGTTTCCCTATAGAATTCAATACAGAGGGTGACTTCCCACGTTATGGTAACGATGATGACCGTGCCGACGAAATCGCAGTATGGTTGCTGAAGACTTTCATGGATATGATTCGCAAGCACCATACATATCGTGATTCAGAACCAACTACAAGTATTCTGACCATCACATCGAATGTCGTTTATGGCAAATTTACATCAGCCATGCCTGACGGAAGAAAGTCTGGCACTCCGCTTGCTCCAGGAGCTAATCCTTCTTACGGAGCAGAGAAGAATGGTCTCTTGGCATCTCTGAACTCTTTGGCTAAGCTACCTTACGAATATGCACTTGATGGCATTTCAAATACACAGACTATCAGTCCTAATACTCTCGGTCATGATGATGAGGAGCGTTCAAATACATTGGTGAACGTTATGGACGGATATTTCAATAAGGGTGCTCACCATCTAAATGTCAATGTATTTGGCATAGATAAGCTGAAGGATGCTATGGAACATCCTGAGAAGGAAGAATATCAGAACTTTACTATTCGTGTCAGCGGATATGCAGTGAAGTTTATCGACCTTACACGTGAGCAGCAGCTTGATGTTATTGCCCGTCAGTCTCATGAATCTCTTTAAATAACAAATATCAGAAACGTCCTGAGGCTCATATTTCAGCTTCAGGACGTTTTTTTATATAATCACATCGCACATATATGGTAAAGGGAAACATTCACTCTATAGAAACCTTCGGATGCGTTGATGGTCCAGGCATCCGCTTTGTGATATTCATGCAAGGATGTCACATGAGATGTCGTTACTGCCATAATCCTGACTCGTGGTCTATGGATAAGAATCAGGAGATGTCAGCAGATGAATTGCTCAACAAGGCTGAACGATACAAAGAATACTGGGGAACAGAAGGTGGAATAACAGTCAGTGGTGGCGAACCATTATTGCAGATTGACTTCCTCATCGAATTGTTCTCTAAGGCGAAATTACGTGGCATAAATACTTGTCTTGACACATCCGCACAACCATTCCGTAGAGATAGCAAATGGTTTGAGATGTTTGAAGAATTAATGAAGTATACAGATACTATTCTGTTAGATATCAAACATATTAGACTTGAAAACCATAAGCAGTTGACAGGGTGGAGAAATGACAATATCCTTGACTGTGCAAGATATCTCTCAGAAATAGGCAAACCTGTATGGATACGCCATGTACTCGTGCCTGGTATAACAGACGATGACACATTACTTGAGGAACTATCTGATTTTCTGTCCACACTTGGTAACATAAAGCGTATTGATGTCCTTCCATACCACAGTATGGGTAAATACAAATATGAGAATCTTGGTATTAAATATACCCTTGAAGATGTAGAGTCACCAACCGAGGAGCGAGTAAATGTGGCAAAGACAATATTGGGCAAGGCTCTCTGAGAGAAGAAAATTATCCATATATTTGCTTTCATATCAAATGTTTTTTTGTATCTTTGACGATTGAAGATGTGATTACCATAGATTATGGGGTCTATAGTGCTTAATAAGTAAAAACCAAATAATATGAAGAAAATCTTAATGACATTGGCTCTTGTGCTGACAACGCTATGTGCTAGCGCAAAGGGGCAGAGTGTGCCTGTGTATGCATGGGCTGGTTTTGGTGACAACACCACAGAGAAGTCGCTAACGGCAGATTTCAAGACGTGGAAGAAGCATGGCGTGACTGGTGTGTGCATCAATGCTGGCATGGACATGGAAAAGATTCGCTTGGCATCAAAAGTGGCAAAGAAAGTTGGACTCGAATATCATGCCTGGGTGCCAACGATGGTACAGGGAGGAAAGCCCAAGAGTTGGTATACGGTAAACCGTCTCGGACAGTCTGCCTATGACGATCAGGCTTATGTATCCTATTACACCACCCTTGACCCACGCAATGAGGACGTGAAAAATTATCTCACGGAGAAGTTTGTGGAGATAGCATCTATTCCAGAGGTAGACTATGTGCAGCTTGACTATATCCGCTATGCCGATGTTATCCTTGCTCGTGGCTTGTGGGACAAATATGGACTCAACATGAACGGAGAGTATGCCAAGGCTGACTACTGCTATTGCCATGACTGCGTAGAGGCATTCAAGAAACAGAGTGGCATAGACATCACAAAAGTATGCGACCCGTCAAAGATTAAGGAGTGGGCACAGTTCCGCTGCGATGCAGTAACCTCTCTTGTCAACCATATATGCGATGCAGTGCATGCTAAGGGCAAGAAGATTAGTGCCGACGTGTTCCCTGGTCCTAAGAGTTATGCCGAGTGGATGGTGCGCCAGCAGTGGAATAAATGGAAACTCGATGCTGTGTTCCCGATGAACTATAATGATTTCTACATGGAACCAGCTGCATGGGTAGGTAAGGTTACCAAGGAAGAGGCTGAGGCAGTTAAGGGTAGCAATACATTATTATACAGTGGCATCTTTATCTGTCATGATTGGCGCAATAAGGACAAGGTGATAGATCCTGAGAACTCAGGACTTCTTCCTTCAGAGATTGCCGAAGCTGTGGAGTCATCAATGCAGGCAGGTGCCAACGGCATTAGCATCTTCACTCCCAATGACATGACAGAAGAGCATTGGGCAGAGTTGGAGAAAGTGCTTAAGAAGATGGAAAAATGAGGATATTGAAATATTTAAATAAGGGGTGTGGTAGAAACTACTGCACCCCTTATTAATATTATTTTTCCTTAAGCGGATTCCAGCCCTGTGCTAGAAGCTCAAATTCGCTACCGTCATTAGCGATAAGAGCCATTCCTAAATCCTTGCGGCAGATGTGGCCTATGAGTTTCACTCCCTCTATGTCCTTCACCTTCTCGTGGTCGCCTATTGGCACCGTGAAGAGCAGTTCGTAATCCTCGCCACCATTGAGGGCGCAGGTTATGACATTCATATTGAGTTCTTCCGCCATAAGGGCAGTCTGATAGTCTATAGGGATGTTCTTCTCATATATGCGGCATCCACAACCGCTCTGTTCACAGATGTGGTGCAGTTCACTTGACAGTCCGTCGGATATATCTATCATGGATGTTGGGCGTATGCCAGCCTCACGAAGTTTCATCACTATGTCGCCACGTGCCTCTGCCTGTAGTTGGCGTTGGAGCAAATATTCCTTTCCAGCAAACTCAGGTTGGAAATATTTCAGACTCTCGAGAGCCTTCTGGTCATTTTTCTTCTTCGCCTCGTCAACCTGCTGATAATATACTGTCTTCTCTCTTTCCAATAGTTGCAGACCCATGTAGGCTGCACCAAGATCTCCCGACACGCAGATAAGGTCAGTGTCCTTCGCTCCATTTCTATATACTATGTCCTCTTTCTTGGCATCGCCTATGCAGGTGATAGAAATTGCCAGACCTGTATATGAAGATGTGGTGTCGCCACCTACGATGTCTACTCCCCATTTTTCGCATGCCAGACGTAGACCAGAATAGAATTCCTCCATGTCTTCCACCTTGAAGCGCTTACTGAGGGCTATGCTCACGACAAGCTGGCGTGGTGTGCCGTTCATAGCAAAGATGTCGGAAATGTTCACCATGGCAGCCTTATAGCCAAGATGCTGCAGATCTATGTAGGTGAGATCGAAGTGTACGCCCTCCATCAGCATGTCGGATGTCACGAGTACCTCGGTGTCGGGATAGTGCATCACGGCGCAGTCATCGCCTACAGATTTTACTGTAGAAGGATTCGTCGCTTGGAGATTCTTTGTCAGTCTGCTTATCAGACCGAATTCGCCTATTTCGGAAATGTTCATGTGATTGTGTTGTTGTGTTATCGTTTGTGAGTATCACCAATGGGGTGATAGTTCTTGCTTTTTATATAGTCGAGCACCACTGTGTCGAATTCATCCTGCTTGTCGAGCATAAACTCTATCTCTATCGGGAGGATAAAGAGATGATCTCTGATGTTGTCGGGTATATTGTCTATATGGGAAAGGCGGGCAGCATCCTTTTCCGTAGTGACGATAATTGACGGTTGTGGTAGTTCGCCAAACTTGCGACTCACCTTGTCCATGTCAGACTTAGAGAACTGGTGATGGTCTGGGAAAGTCACCATATGGATGTTCTTGAAAGATTGCTCGGTGTCTGTAAGTATCTGTTTCGGTGAGGCTATGCCAGTAAATAGCAATGCGTTCATTTCCTTTGTTGCATCACCTATATTTATAGTAGAACCGTCGATGAACGATACCAACGATTTGTATTTTATGGATGTGAAATATAAGTGCTGATACGGTCTAAGATCGAGAGTCTTCTGCAATACGCGATAGTTGATGGGACGTAGCGAACTCGGCACTTTAGTCATTATCACCACGTCAGCCCTTTCTTTAGCACCTATTGGTTCGCGCAACCTTCCTGCAGGCAACAAGCAGTCGCTAGTTATTATTCTGTGATAGTCCACAAGCAGTATGTTGAGTCCTGGTTTTACATAGCGGTGCTGATAGGCATCATCTAAAAGGACAACCTCCACGTCACGTGTGCGCTTGTCCTTCTTCAGTCGTTTGATGCCGTTGCGGCGCTTTTTGTCTACTGCAACATATATGCCAGAAAACTTCCTCTTCATTTGAAACGGTTCGTCTCCTATGCGTGGCATGGGAGTGTCATCCTCTGCCAGCACGAAACCGTGGCTCTTGCGCTTGTATCCGCGAGAGAGCACCGCCACCTTATATTGGTCTTTCAGAAGTCTGACGAGATATTCCACATGGGGAGTCTTGCCACATCCTCCTACGGTGATGTTGCCTACGGATATTGTTGGTATGTCAAAATGAGTTTCCCTTAGCACCCCGATGTCAAACATCCAGTTACGTAGTGACACCCCCATTCCATATAGCCAGCTCAGGGGAGTCAGCCACTGGTTAGTCTTTATCAAGTCTCCCTCCATGTGAATATCTTGCCTGTGACTTTATCAATATATCTTCAGAGTATAAGGCATAGCAGCCTGAATAGCACACTGGTTATTGATGTTTTTTATCTGTACGAATGGCAGATACCAGTCGCCAAGTTCAGCTTTCATCTTCTCATTGAGATAGTTGTTGCCGGCACTGCCCATATTCATAATCTTCTCTGTCCAATCTTCCTCGGCAGGATATTCCTCAGTGTAGTAAGAATCAATCTTTGCCAACTGTGCAGCCTTCTTCACCGCATCGTCAAGACCACCGAGTTGGTCAACAAGTTTTATGCCAAGAGCATCCTTGCCCAACCATACGTGTCCCTGTGCTATGTTCTCAATGACATTCACATCCTGCTTTCTGCCGTCAGCCACACGCTTGCGGAAAAGAGCGTAGCCACGGTTGATGTATGTTTGCAGCAACTGAGTCTCCTCTGCATTGAAAGGACGCATAAGGAATCCGTAAACGGTGGCAGTCATGTCAGCATGGCGGTTGGTAGACACACCATCGAAGTGCAGACCGAGCTTGTCTTTCAGCAGTTCACTTGCCTCTGGGATGACACCGAAGATACCGATAGAACCAGTGATGGTGGTAGGCTGTGCCACAATCCAAGAAGCATTGCAACTGATATAGTAGCCGCCAGAAGCTGCATAATCACCCATAGAAACTACCACTGGTTTGCGCTCCTTGAGTTTTGCTATCTGATGCCATATTTGCTCAGAAGCATAGGCAGAACCGCCAGGAGAGTTCACACGGATTACAACAGCTTTCACGTCGTCGTCATTCATCAAGTCCTCTATGTTCTTGCTCATCTCTGTGCCAACAATCTGCTCTTGGTTCATGCTCATGATGCCCTGCATTGGAGTGTCCACGATGGTGCCGGAAGCATAGTATACTGCTATCTCGTCACCCTTTTTCTTTGCATCCTTGACATTGCGCATGTCGGCAACAGACAGTTGAGAAATAATCTCGTCCTCGTCTATCTTCAGCATCTTCTTTATCTCTGCCTTTATCTCGTCATGATAGAGCAGACCGTCGATGAGTTTCTTAGACTTGAGATCTTCCTGTGACATCATCGCTGTCACCTGATCTGCATAGCTGTTAAGCGAGTCCACGCTGATGCCTCTGCTCTTTGAAATGCTGCCGCATATGTCGCTCCATATGCCGTTTACCATACGAGTGGTCTGCTCTCTATTGGCATCACTCATGTGATCTTCGGTGTAAGCCTCAGTAGCACTCTTGAATTTGCCCACCTTGATGACCTGATACTTGATACCGAACTTAGCATAAAGATCCTTCACATACATAGTCTGTGCTGCAATACCGTGCAGGTCGAGCTCGCCGTTGGGGTTGAGGTAAATTTTGTCAGCCAATGATGCGATATAGTATGTACTCTGAGAGTAGGTGTCACCATATGCAACAATCCACTTCTTTGATGTCTTGAAGTCTTCCAGAGCATTGCGTATTTCCAGGAGAGTTCCCACACCAGCCTGCATGAAGCCAGCCTCTATGTAGATACCCTTAATCTTGTCATCCTCCTTAGCCTTCTTTATGGCAGAAAGAATGTCATTGAGTCCCATCTGGTTTGCTTCGCCACCAGTGAGTTGTCCAATGATGTCGGTAGATGCTGTCTCTGATATCACGCCATTGAGATTGAGTGTCAGCACACTGTTGTCAGTGACACTCTTTGTGGATTCTCCTGATGCCACAATACCCACGACACTCATTAGTCCGAGTATTACTACGATGACCGATGTGGCGATTGTTCCGACGATAGTTGCCAAAACATACTTTCCGAATTCTTTCATAGTTTCTTATCTCTCTTTGTTTGATTTGTAATTACGTTAAAACGCGTCTACTATGCAAATGTACTAAAACTTTTCCAAATACCTTATATTATTAACAAATACTTTGTCAAGTTGGCAAAATTGTGTAAATTTGCGTCTCGTCAAACAAGGAATAAAATACTATTAATAATAAAAACAACCTATTAAATGAAGAAAAACTTGCTTTCGGTCATTGCCGTGTCGTTCTTTCTGACAGTGCCTGCATTTGCCGATGGAGGATTGCTCCAGAAATATGCACAACGTCTGTCTATGCCTCGTCATTATGTGTGTTATCGCACCAATGAGAAGATAAAGATAGACGGCAAATTGAATGAAAAATCATGGGCAAAGGCTGCTGACACGGAGTCGTTTGTTGATATCAGCGGCGAAGGATTCCCAACTCCAATTTATGACACCAAGGCACGCATGATGTGGGATGATGATTATCTCTATGTGTCTGCCGTTATGGAGGAGCCTAACATTGTGGCCAACCTTACTCAACGTGACACTATAATCTATCATGATAATGATTTTGAGGTGTTTCTTGACCCTACTGGTGATGGACAGTGCTATTTCGAAATAGAGAACAATGCTCGTGGTGTCGTCTTCGACCTCATGCTTGACCGTTCATATCGTTCTGGAGGCAATTTCTATATACAATGGGATTGCCCAGGACTGAAACTCGCTGTGCAACATGACGGTACTCTCAACAAACAGAATGATAAGGACCGTTCGTGGACAGTGGAGATGGCCATACCTCACAAGGCTATCACACGCAATTTCACCAACCCATTGGTGGCAGGAAATATATGGCGTCTTAACTTCTCGCGTGTGGAATGGTTGAAGAAGGGTGGTCCCGAGGAAAACTGGGTATGGACTCCAACAGGCGAAATAAATATGCATGCACCGAATCAGTGGGGATTTTTGCAGTTCTCTGACAAGACTGTGGGTACTGGCACGGAAGAATTCCGCTGTCCTTACAACATGGAGGCATATCATCTCCTTTGGGCACTATTCCACGCACAAGCTGAACATAAGTCAAAGACTGGAGCTTACAGCAATTCGTTGTCTGATCTTGGACTTACTGAAAGTGATATTCTCACATTGCCAAAAGGAAGCAATATAGAAGTAGAGGCTATAAGTAACCAATTCTCCGCTGGCATACTTGTGGGTGGTACAGGCAAATATTATACAGTCGACCAAAACGGAAAGTTTGAAGTAAAATGACATATAGGTGGGGTCTATAAATCCCACCTATTAAAATAATTTATTAACTTTGCAGAAAAGATAATTGAAATAGAATAATAAGAATCTATGAATACTAAAATCAAGCTCATACTGATGAACTTCCTTGAGTTCGCCGTATGGGGAGCCTATCTAACATCTATGGGAACCTACCTCTCGCAGGCTGGTTTCGGGTCAATAATCGGATGGTTTTATGCCGTTCAGGGAATCGTTTCCATCTTCATGCCAGCCCTTATGGGTATTGTTGCCGATAGATGGATACCTGCACAGCGACTGCTCGGTCTCTGCCATCTTCTAGCAGGAGCATTCATGATAGGAGCTGGTATATATGGTCACATGGCAGATGCCAACATCGGTCTGCTGTTCGTACTCTACACACTCAGTGTAGCTTTCTACATGCCTACATTGGCATTGTCAAACAGTGTGGCATTCAATGCTCTTGTGAAGAATGGACTCGACACAGTGAAGGATTTTCCTCCTATACGAGTGTTCGGCACTGTGGGTTTCATCTGCACCATGTGGGCAGTAGACCTTCTCGGCTATCAGGCATCTAGCAACCAGTTTGTGGTGAGCGGTATCATCGGCATCATCTTGGCTCTCTATGCACAAGTACTTCCTGCTTGTCCTACAAGAAAAGCACTTGCTGAAACTGGTGCCCAGCAAAAGACTCTCATTCAGGCTCTTGGACTTGATGCATTCAAGTTGTTCAAGAATTATCGTATGGCGGTGTTCTTCATCTTCTCTATGCTTCTTGGCGTGAGTCTGCAGATTACCAATGGATATGCTAATCCTTACATCACATCATTCGGAAGCATAGCTGAATATGCAGATACCTTCGGTGCCCAGCATGCAAATATCCTCATCTCCCTTAGTCAGGTCAGCGAGACCTGCTGCATACTCCTCATACCGTTCTTCCTGAAGAAATTTGGCATAAAGAATGTGATGATGATAGCAATGGTGGCATGGGTGCTCCGCTTTGGGCTCTTCGGCACTGGCGACCCAGGTTCTGGTCTGTGGATGTTTGTCCTGTCTTGTATCGTGTATGGTGTGGCATTCGACTTCTTCAACATCTCGGGTGCTCTCTTTGTAGACCAGAACACCGATGAGGGCATACGTTCGTCAGCACAAGGTCTCTTCATGATGATGACCAACGGACTGGGAGCATCCATAGGAACACTCTCTGCACAAGCCATTGTGAATCATTTCGTCTATGATGCAGCTCCATCTCTTCAGTTGGACGGATGGCGCACAAGCTGGTTTATCTTTGCTGGTTATGCACTTGTGGTATTGGTGCTCTTCATGTTTATCTTTAAGGCAGATCAGAAGCATCAAGAATAATATTCATGCTTGCGATTGGGGTGCAGTGAGGACACTGCACCTACTATGAATACTATAAAAATAATGAAGGAAGTAAGATATTTCCACGTGCCCGATGCTGCCGTAATGACCGAATTGCCACAAGAGGAAGCTCAGCATGCAGCAAAGGTCCTCAGAATGGAAGCTGGCGACGAGGTGTTTCTCATGGATGGAGTGGGGGCATTCTATCGTGCCGAACTAACTCTCGTGTCGCAAAAGCATTGTCTTTACAACATACTGGAAACATTGCCACAGGAAAAGGCATGGCATGGAAACACACGCTTGGCAATAGCTCCGACAAAGAATATAGACCGCATAGAGTGGATGGTGGAAAAAAGCACCGAGATTGGTTTTGACGGAGTGACATTTCTCAACTGCAAGTTCTCTGAAAGACGACAGATACGCACCGACAGAATAGAGAAGATTGTTGTCTCTGCAGCCAAGCAGAGTCGCAAACCATTCTTCCCTGTTGTTGATGATATGGTGGATTTCCGCAAGTTTATTGATGAATGCAAGAGCGAACACAAATATATCTGCCACTGCTATAATGAGATAGAACGTAGCGACTTCTATAAAGTCTTGTCAGATGTAGACCCTATGGCTGACATAACGGTGATGGTAGGTCCTGAGGGCGATTTCTCCATTGATGAGGTGCAATATGCCTTGGACAACGGCTTCCAGTCAGTCACCTTGGGCGATTTCCGTCTGCGCACCGAAACGGCAGGACTCATGGCAATAACCATGGCGCAATTGCTAAAGAGGAAATCATAATGTCATTTTTCGGCAAGATTGTTTTGCATTAGTCATAGATAATTTATAATTTTGCAATAACAATAAAGAGAAATCAACAATATTGTAAGCACGGCATCTGCCATATGTGCTTCATACATTATATTATAAGATAGAAAGAAGAAATGAAAAATCTTGATTGGGCAAACTTGTCTTTCGGTTACATGAAGACCGATTATAACGTTCGCTGCTATTATCGCAACGGCAAGTGGGGAGAAATAGAAGTTTCGTCAGAAGAAACTATCAACCTTCATATGGCAGCCGTCTGCTTGCATTATGGTCAGGAGGCTTTCGAAGGACTTAAGGCTTACCGTTGTCCTGACGGCAAAGTGAGAGTTTTCCGTCCAGAAGAGAATGCTGCCCGTCTGCAGTCTACATGTCGTGGCATCGTGATGCCTGAAGTGCCAACAGAACTCTTTGTGGAGATGGTAGAGAAGGTGGTGCGCCTCAATCAGGAGTATATTCCTACATATGAGAGCGGAGCTACTCTCTATATCCGTCCGCTCATGATTGGTACAAGCGCTCAGGTGGGTGTGCATCCGTCAGAAGAGTTTCTGTTCCTTATCTTTGTGACGCCAGTGGGACCATATTTCAAGGGAGGTTTTGCTAGCAACCCATATGTTATCGTGCGCGACCATGACCGTTCGGCTCCGCTCGGTACAGGTATCTATAAAGTTGGTGGCAACTATGCTGCTTCGCTCTATGCCAACCAGAAGGCACACGAGATGGGCTATGCCTGCGAGTTCTATCTTGACGCTAAGGAGAAGAAATACATTGATGAGTGTGGTGCAGCCAACTTCTTCGGTATCAAGAATAATACATATGTCACACCAAAGTCTACCTCCATTTTGCCGTCAATAACCAACAAGAGCCTTATGCAGTTGGCAGAGGACATGGGACTGAAGGTAGAGCGCCGACAGATACCAGAAGAGGAACTTTCTACCTTCGAGGAAGCAGGAGCCTGTGGTACTGCAGCTGTGATATCTCCTATCTCACATATTGATGATGTGGAGACGGGCAAACGTTATGACTTCGGTGAGAAGCCTGGTCCTTGGAGCGAGAAACTCTATCACAAGTTGCGTGACATACAGTATGGTATTGAGGAAGACAAGCACGGTTGGACACGTGTCGTTATCGAATAACTGATGGGAAAAGGAAAGCTTGCCAAGTTTGCGGATATGGACAGCTATGACTGCGTGTTCCAATATCCTTATAGCGTTATAAGCAATGACAGTTTCCCGATGAAGGGACGATGGGGAGAGGAATATTTTCATAATTCTAACCCTATCGTGCTCGAATTGGGATGCGGTAAAGGTGAATACACAGTGGAATTGGCGCATCTCTATCCTGATGTCAATTTCATAGGTGTGGACATCAAGGGAGCGAGAATGTGGACAGGAGCCACTCGTGCCGTTACGGAAGGACTGAAGAATGTGGCGTTCTTGAGAACCAACATAGAGTTTATCGACAGTTTCTTCAGTGAGAATGAGGTGCAGGAGATATGGCTCACTTTCTCTGATCCGCAGATGAAGAATCCAAGAAAGCGATTGACGTCAACATATTTCCTCAACCGCTATCGCCGTTTCCTCAAAGACGGTGGAATAGTGCATTTGAAGACAGACTCCAACTTCCTCTTTACCTACACCTCTTGTCTTGTTGATGCCAACAAACTGCCAGTACTTTTCCGCACCACGGACCTCTATCACACTGAGGGGCTTGATGAGGAGACGAAGCGCATCCTGAGCATTCAGACATATTATGAGAAAATGTGGATGGAGCGTGGACTCAACATTAAGTATCAGAAATTCTGTCTGCCACGTGAAGGTGAACTTGTTGAGCCTGATGTGGAAATAGAACTCGATGACTACAGATCCTATCACCGCGACAAGCGTTCCTCATTAGAAAAAGCAAAGTAAAAATATAAAACGCACGTACGTGCATCGCTTGATGAACGTACGTGCGTTAGCTTATGGACGTACGTGCATTGCCTTATGCACCTACGTCCATTTTTTTATTCTTCCCACACCAGGTAGGCGGAAACAAGCCAGTGGTTCATCTCGTCACCTTTTATAGGTTGAGCCTTGGGAATGCTGATGCTGAATGAGTGCTTGCCAGAAGTGATGTCGTTGAGAGCAACCTCTTCAGGCACGATGTCGGAACCTGGGCACCAGTTGGAGCGTGAGAAGTCGGATGAACCAACAGGTTCCTCTATCTCTTTCTCCGTATATTTGCCGTCCTCGCCGATGTAGGATGCCACACGCTTTTCCAACCATACGCCAGTGCCGGGATTAAAGCGGCGGAATGAAGCACAGTCGTCGCGCCATGGGGTAAACTTGTAGACCTCCTTACCGTCTATCTGCAGAATGTTCTCCTGAGGTGTGAACTCGTCGCCACCATCATGACCGCCATGACCTGTAACGATGTACTTAAGGCGCACATTTTTGGCATTCTTTGGCAATGTAAACTCTGTAGAGAGTGGCTTGCGGGCGAAGATGTCGGGATACTCCTGACCGATGTAATATACTGTGTTTACCAGTGGGAGCACCTTGGTGCGAGGTAGGGGATCGCAACTGATGGTGCTCTCCTTGAACTGCAGTTCTACACTTGCCAAATAGCCTGATTCTGTCCATGTGTCGATGAACACACCTACATAAGCCTCGTCTTCAAGTGCAGAATATCTGTCGGTTATGTCCTGCTGCCATTCCACGCAGTCAGCCCATTTCGGAATATACACCGGGCGGCGCTTTGATGACAACGAGTCGTCCTCTTTGCTGTAGAAACCCACACCGAAGGGAGTCATAAATCGCATCAACTCTATTGTTGGCAGATAGTCCTTGCCAGCAACCACTCCGATGAGTTTCTCATATTTCAGTGTGTCAACGTCAGGAAATTTGTTCTTGCCTTGAGCTATGGACATGAGGTTTATGGCAGACTTCTTTGGCAATACGAATACTGATCCCGATTTGTCCCAACGGTCACCATTGGATGCCACAGTAGTCTTTACATATACCTTGACATTGCGCTTGTAGTGGGGCACCTGTATCTTCTTCAGGATGATGCGTCCATTGACGAGGCGTATTATGCCGTCGGCATCAGCCTCATTGAAGTTTTGCAGTTTCGATGGGTCAAAGTGTACGTTGGTCTTGTCGAAAACCTTTATCGTGGTGCTACCTTTTGCCTCATACTCCTTGTGGTTGGCTGCTATTGACGACAAGGTCAACAGCAGCAGCATTGATGTGAGAATGTTTCTCATATGTTATACTTTATATAATATGTGTAACACTATTAGTTGCTCTCTATCACCTTGCCAGCTCCGCGATAGAGTTTTATTGGTCCGTCGAGCAAAACTGCCACTACAGTTATCATAGGGTCGAGTGAACGCTCAGGCACATCAATATAGAGATTGCCCGGCACCTCGCTCCAGTAGTTCTTGTTGTGAACCTTCGACTGGATAATCTCGCCGTCGCCAACCACCCACACGCGGTTAACCTTGTTCATCAGTCCCTTTATCTCCAATGGACCGTTAGGCTTGTATGGCAAATAGAGATAGAGGATGTCGCCAGCCTTATTGAGAGTGGTGTAGCCCTGGAAATGCTCGTTAGGTATGCCAGCACGAGTTTCATAAATAGCTTCCTTGTGCTTCTTTGTCCAGCGTGCGAACTCCTTCAGCACTGCCACCTGCTCCTCTGGTATTGTGCCGTCTTCCTTAGGACCGATGTCAAGAAGCATGTTGCCACCCATTGACAGACAGTCTACGAATGTACGCAACAACATATAAGGGGTCTTGTAATTGGTGTCGGCATGCTGATAGCCCCAAGAGTCGTTCATCGTCATGCACAGTTCCCAGTGTTTTTCTTCAGGACGCACCACAGGCACACCCTGCTCAGGAGTGGCATAGTCGCCATAGCCCTGTATGCGTGAGTTGATGATGACATTCTTGTTTGCCTTGCGCAGGAATTCCGACATGCCTTTGGCATTCCATGTCTCTGCTGTCTGCTCCCAGTCGCCGTCAAACCAGTATAGGTCGGGCTTATATGCATTGAGCTCTCCAAGCTGGTCGAAGTCAAACTTTAGGAATTTCTGCCAGCGCACGGAGTCATCCTTCACGTTATATCGTGTCTCCGTTCTTGTGAAGTTAGGATAGTCCTCGTGCGACCAGTCTATGAGCGAGTAGTAGAGTCCCAACTTCAGTCCGTGCTTGCGCACTTCCTTTACGAAAGGAGTCACGAGGTCGCGCTTTGCTGCTGTGGCAGTTGTTGTCTTCAGGTTGCTATATTTCGTGTCCCACAGTGCCACACCGTCATGATGCTTTGTCGTGATGACGGTGTATTTAGCACCACTCTCCTTGATGAGGTCGAGCCATGCCTTTGGGTCATAGTTCTTTGCGGTGAATCCGTCGCACTGGCTCATGTACTGCTCGTAGGGCAGATATTTGTTGTGGAATGACCAACTCTCTGACACGCCATTGACGGAGTAGATGCCCCAATGGATGAATATTCCCAACTTGGCATTGTCAAACCATTCCATGCGCTTGTCCTTCTGCTCTTCCGTTTCTGTCTGTGCTGCACTCTGCGCAAAGGCACCCGACATGGCAGCCGCAAGGAGCAATGAACACAATAAGCGTTTCTTCTTCATAAGTATAAATTGTTTATTTGTTTTAGTTATATATACAAAGGTAATCAAAAAATATAATATTAAAACTAGCAATTCTATAATTTTGAACACCTACTAACGCAAAATTGGCAGAACAAACCAAAAGTTCATTCTGCCAATCGTTGTTGTGTTATGGCATACGTCTTAATTGTGACGTTATGCTGATAATGTCAATGTCCTATGTTATCAGTGACCACCGATAGCCCACCACAGTGGTGTGAGCTGGCTGTCAACGCCACCCTTGAGCAGGCCGCAAGCCTGACGGTAGCCTGCTGCGTCAGATGACTGGAGGCTTGAAGGATAGGTCATGCGCTGATAGAAGTAATCTGTTGACTGCGCACTCTTGTAAGATTCCTTGGTCCATGCTGGCATGTATGTCAACGATGCAGATGCAGCAGGAATCTCGAAGAATGGCAAACCGAGACGACGATGGTTCGACCAGTTCTCAAGAGGCAACCATGGTGTGTTGGCGATGTAAGCCTGAGTGATGATCTTTGTGAGGTGGTCGTTGAGTTTATGACCAGCATAGAGTATGTTGTTTGCATTAGGATACTCATATGTAGTGGTCTTTGTCTCATTTGTGTAACCGTCCACATAAGTCATCTGTGTGGCTGTAGGCTCTGTGGTGTGGCTCCACTTCACGGAAGTACCTACACGGTTGTAGTCCTCAGAATCTATGTAAGAGTCATAGAGATCGCCCAGGCCATTGTATTCGAAGCTTGCCTTGATGCCCGCATAGTAAGCAGCCTCAGCTGTTGTGCCTACGTTCCAACCGCGCTCTGCAGCCTCAGCCAACAGGAAGTAAGTCTCCCAAGGACCAAAGAACACACGCTTGTTGTTGCTGTCGCGATAGTCGTCTGCAAGGGCAGGGTAGGTACCGCCATAACCGCCTGCACCCAATGTCTGTGAACCATTTATCAGACCGTTTGTAGTAGTCTTGTCATCCTCGCTCCAACCTGCAGTAAGACCGTTCCATGCATATGTAGCGTCCACACGAGCTACTTCTTTCTCGTTGTCACCATCCTTGTCAAAGCAAATCTGCACCTGTGGATATTTGCCGCTGGCATTGGTGAATTGGCTTACCACACCACTCTTTGTGCGATTGTTGTAGTCACCAGGGAGGAAGAAGTAAACGAGAGCGCGAGGGTCAACCTTTGTAGGCAGAGCATCAAAGAAATACTGCTGAGTAGGGTTGTCTGTTGTAGCCTCCCAGTGCTTGTCGAGTTTCACACCGAGATATGTCGATGCATCCTTCATATGACTGTCATAGCGACCAGACTCTACGCCTGAAGCATCGGTAGTGGTGGTAGACTTAACCACAGTCTTGAGAGCTGCCACAGGGTTTGCACCACCAAGGTTTGTGGTGAGGTTTGCCATTGTGGCTGAGAGTTCCTGCCAGTCCCAAGAGCGACTCATCACACCTGTCCAGTCATCCCATCCTGGATATTCCTGAACGCGGAATGTGCCGTCAGTAGTTGTAATGCCCTGACCTTGTGCTACAGCAGCCTCAAACTCGCTCTTTGCCTTGCTTGGGTCAGCCTCCGACAAACGCATAGCGAGACGCATGCGCATAGAGATACCGTAAGCCTTCCACTTTGCTGCATCAAATCCGTATGCGGGATCGTTCTTTCCTTCATCGTTCGTAGGTTCTACACTCACGTCGATGCCATCGATAGCCTCAGCCAGTTCCTGTAGCATCCAGTAGTACACATCCTTTTCAGAACTGAAGGTAGGGTTCACACCCTGGAAACCGTCTAGAGGCACAGGACCGAAGTTGTCGGCAATCTCGCTCATGAGATAAACGCGCCAGATGCGAGCCATCTGTAGCACATTGGGATAAAACTCCTTCTCGTGAGCAGTCAGTGTGCCCTGAGGATTCTCTGCCAACTGCACGGCAGTATTGACCTTTGTCAGCCATTTTGCCTCATAGCTCCATGACTCGGCAGTGAAAGAGTCGGTGCATCGACCTATGCCTATGCCATAGCCGTCCTCGCCGTCCTGACGTGCTGCTGCAGCCCAGTTGATGACGAAAAGACGCTCAGCGATGTTAGGATCCTGCTGTGCTCCGATGATAGAACCTCCAAGAGAATAATATGGCTTAATCTTGTCCGCACCCGTAGAAAGAGGGTTGGTGTTGACTTCCTCAAAGTCGCTACATGATGTGACGGCAGCTCCAAGAGACAGCGCCATCATTGCGGACAGTATCGTTTTATTTGTTTTCATAATAATATTCCTGTCTTTAATGTGGTTAGAAACCGAATGATACGTTGAACACATAGCTACGTGTTGTTGGCAGACCTGCATACTCGAAACCAGTGGCATTGGTGCTTGTAGCATATACCGACTCTGGGTCGAGACCATGGAGATTGCTGTGGATCATCCATACGTTAGTCACTGTGACGCCTGCGCGGATGCTCTGGAAGATGGTGTTTGCCAGATATTTTGCAGGAACGGTGTAGCCGAGAGATACGTTACGCAGACGGATATTGCTTGCGCTGTAGATGTTTGCCTCACCAATACCGAGGTTACCGCCAGCCACTGCATTCCAGTATTTCTGTGCTGTCACAGCCTGAGTATTCTTGCTATAAGTGCCGTCGGCATTCTTGATAACACCTTCCACGACGATGTCCTCACGACCATTGACAGCAGTCATCTTAGCTGTACCTGCTGCCTCCATGCGCTGCAGAGTTCCTGAGAATATCTGACCGCCGAGGCGTGCATCAATGAGGAAGCTAAGTGTCCAGTCCTTGAAGCGGAAGCTGTTGGTAAGACCCATGTTGCATGTAGCCTGCTGGTCACCAATCTTTTCCTTCACTGTGGTGCGCTGTGGCAGACCGTCGCTTGTCAGAAGCAACTGACCCTTGTACTCACCTTCCTCTACACGTACGAACTTAGTACCCCAGATTTCACCGTAGTTACCACCGTTGACAGCATATACGTGAAGGTCGTCATAACCGCCGAGGTCATAGAGTTCCACTCCATCATAGAGATCCTTGATGGTGTTCTCGTTGTGTGAGATGTTGTAGTTGATGGTCCAGTCGAAGTCCTTTGTCTGGATAGGTGTAGCATATGCCATAACCTCGAAACCAGTGTTCTGTATGTTACCTGCGTTGATCTTCTTAGAAGAGTAACCAGAGAGGTTGTTCATAGGCAAGTTGAGGAGCTGGTTTGTAGCGTTTGACTTATACCATGCAAAGTCGAGTCCCAGTCGGTTGTTGAGGAACTTCAGTTCCAATCCTACTTCCCATGACTTGATAAGCTCGTTTCTTACGTTGGCATCATAGAGAGTAGTTCCTGAAGAAGCGTTGATGCCCGCATGCGAATCCTTGCTTGTGGTGTAAAGATTGTAGAGCTGATATGGATCCATGTCATTACCTACCTCAGCATAAGAAGCGCGGATCTTACCATAGGTGAACCATGATGGAGCCTGCTTGCCCATCTTGTTGAGCATATCAATGAAGAGCCATGATGCTGACACTGAAGGATAGAAGAATGAGCGGTTTGCCTTTGCAAGGGCTGAAGACCAGTCATTACGGAATGTAGCATCGAGGAATGCCCAACCGTCATAGTTGAGTCCTACTGTTCCGTAGAGCGAGTTGATCTTCTTCTGAGTGTAGGTCTCAGTAACGCCAGGCTTTTCTGTACCGTTGTTTACAGAGAACTTGTCCTGGATGACAAGGTTTGTTGTGCTTGCACCGATTCCAGTCTTCTTTGTCTGCATCAGGTTGCCACCGAAGGTCACAGTTCCACCCAACTTGTCGATGAGGTTGTCCTTGGTAGCGGTGAGCAGGAAGCTGAAGTTGTTCTCATAGAAATGGCTGAGGTTGTAGCCATAGGCAGTGGTCACGTTGGAGTTTCCTGAGTATACATGACTTGTAGTTTCAGTGGTATACATATCAGTACCGCCCTTGATTTCCGCTGTCAACCATGAGAACACCTTATATTTAAGAGAGGCATTCATGAGGAAGCGGTCACGTGAGTCCTGATTGAGGTTGTAGTTGCTCATCCAGTAAGGGTTGTTGCCAGTTTCATTCCACCACACCATGTTGTTGTTCTCGTCTACGCAGTTCTTGAAGTCGCGGATGTCGAGAGAGCGTGGGAATGTGTACATACCCAAAGCTGAGTTGTTGCCGTTGTTACCAGAGATAGGACGGTTGTTAGCCTTGTTGCGTATGTACTGCACCTTGCCGTCGAATGTCCAGGCGTCATTCTTACCGAAGTTGGTGACACCGCGGAGCATCAGGTTCGTACGGCTAAGCTTTGCACCAGGAGTCATAGACTTGTTGTCCATATTAGTCACTGAGGCATAGATGGAAGTCTTGCCATACTGTTGTGAGAGAGTGACGTTCTCCTGCAGTTCGGTGCCAGTGCCATAATAGTTCTCCAGGTTGTCGTAAGCCTGCATTGCCACTTCTTTGCCATCCCATCGCTTGATGGTCTGACCTGTGATGCGTGGACCCCAGCTTGTGGTGCTCTTCTCACTGTATACACCATTGTCGCCCTGTCCAAACTCGCTCTGCATCTCAGGTTTTGTGAACAGAGTCTCTGCCGTTACAGTACCTGTGACAGTGATACCAAGACCTTTTGTCTGACGACCAGTCTTTGTGGTGATGAGGATTACACCGTTACCTGCACGCGATCCATAGAGAGCGGCAGCTGATGCACCCTTGAGGACTGACATAGACTCGATGTCCTCAGGGTTGATGTCACCAAGACCGTTACCCATGTCGGCTGATGGATTCCAGAAGTCATTGTTGGAAGCACCGGTGAAGTTATCCATAGGCACACCGTCTACTACGATGAGCGGCTGGTTAAGTCCGGTGATGGAGTTGTTACCGCGCAATTGAATTTTTGAAGAACCGCCAGGGCCGTTGCTTGAACGTGTGATCTGCACACCGGCAATCTTTCCAGTAAGTGCGTTAGCCACATTGTTCTCGTGTGCATTGACAAGTACATCGCCCTTCACGTCCTGAATGGCATAGCCCAATGACTTGCGTTCACGCTTGATGCCGAGAGCGGTAACTACCACTTCATCAAGTGCATTAGAGTCTTCTTTGAGAGTTACAGTCAGGCTACTTCCATTCCAAACTACATCCACTGGTGCCATACCAAGTGATGTGATGTGTAAGGTTTCTCCCTTCTTTACACCTTTAAGAGTAAAGTTACCGTCAATGTCGGTAACGGCGCCAACGCCAGCCTTACCCTTTACTACTACAGTCGCACCGATGACGGGTTCTCCCGTGACGTCGATGACGACACCTTTACATACTGCATCTGCCTGCACATTCTGCAATGCGCTTTCAGCTGTCACTGTACTGGCATGTACGGAGCTTCCTCCTCCTATTGTAGCAATGGAAGATAAAGCCAGCATCATGCCTACTGTCTGTACTCGCTTTGACATAGATGTTGATTTAATTGAGTTAATAAATAAAAGTAATTGATATTCTGTCCTCGCATGGTTGCAGAATTGTAATTTCCTAATGCAAATATAATCATATTTTTGTTACAAAGAACAAAAACGTTAAAATATTATTAAAACCATGCTATATTTCCCTCTCAAAACAAAATGTGGAGGGATATTAAGTTAGGATACAAAGCGCCCTCGCTATGTCAGATGTAAGCCAAGTTCTAACCGATATTCCTTGCTCACATTTGACAGAGCGGGGGCGCCCTATATATTATTCTATTGCTTTTACGTATTTTGCAAGTCCTCTTTTTACCGACGGAATCTTGAAGAAAATTCCCTCCAAGATTGCCACTCCCACTATAGCTTCGAGAATGCCCAGTAACACATCGATGACATAATGATGGCATGTGTAAACTGCCGTGCACCATATGCCTGCCGATATCAGAAGGAAGCAGAGCGCTGTCCACTTGCTACTCTTGTTTCTAAAGGCATAGATGGCTGCCGTGAGTACATAGGCTGAGTGCAGTGACGGCACAGCGGCAAACACATTGGAATTGCCTGAATAGATGTTTGCAAAGACAGGGAAGTGCATCAATGCGTCAAATCTTGCCAGTCCTGCCACACTGCCCGGAGTGTTGAGTTGTACGTCGAAACCATGCTGCAACACATACCATGGTGGAGCTGCGGGGTGCACATAATAGAACATGAATCCGAAGAGGTTGATCCACAGGAATGCTATGGAGAACTTTAGAAACTCCTCTCTTCTCCTTCTTATATAAAGGAATATAGCGTAGCCGAGCGGCACGGGCACCCAACAGAGATAGAAGCATCCTGCAAGGAAATCAAATGCTGCGGAGTTGTGTGCATTGAAATACTCTCCAGGAATAAGCAGTCCTTCGGGAGTCATTATACCGAAAAGATTCTTTTCCATATTATATATGCCTTCGATGTCTATGGGATTCACCTTCCAGTTTGGCAACAGGCGCATCCAGTCATAGCAACATGCGAAGAGTAACCACGGTGCAAGTGCGAGTGTGAACTTGCGTGTGGGTTTTATAGCCACAAGGATTGCCCATATGGCAATAAGATATACACTGTAGAATGGCATTGTCGTTTTAATTGTTAGAATGAAGCACGGAACATGAATCTTATGCCCCAGCGCTGTGATGTTGGCAGCTCAGTGTAGGTGAGTCGGCGCACATACTCCACATGGAGGAGTTTGAATATGTTGTGAATGCCGACAACAGCCTCTACATATGGCTTGTCCTTATCCATTATGTAGCATCCCTTAGGGAACTGGTAGAGTACATTGTCCGTAGGGTTGAGCTCAGGATTGTTCTTGTCGGACAACATTCCCCACATCACGTTGACGCCGAGATATTCACGCCACTTTAGTTTGCGGATGAGTGGAATGCGGTTGAAGATCTTTCCGTTGAAGTCCCATGACACCTCCAGCGAAGCATAGCGGTCGTTGAGGAACTCCATGTTGTTGATGAGTCGGAAGGTCTCGTCCTCCATGATATATCCCAGGTTTGTGCGTGGCATAATGAGCAGAGGGTAGGGCACCTTGTTCCATTGTATGCCCGACTTCAGATAGCAGTCTATCTTTCCCCATGAGTTCATCCAAAATCGCTTGTAGAGTTCAAACTCAGACAGGTTGTAAGTGTATTCTCCGCCGAGGAATCCGTCGATACCTGCCGTATGGCGAAGCACAAATACTGGTGCATCAAGGTTGATAGGTAGACGGCGCTGCTTGGTGTTGATGAATGTCTCGCCAGGAGCAATGCGTATCTCTGCACTCACCTCTGTGGTGTGTATGCCCACCTCAGGATTGGTGTAGTCAGGATTCTCCGCAGGGTTCTTGTATTGGCTCACAGGAGTGAAATGCATCTCTCCATAACCGGTGTTGTATTCGCGCTTGATGCCGAGAGTTGTCTTGAATCCCCATTCTTCCTCACGCTCAAACTTCAGTTCCTGCTTTTCAAAGAACTGCATCTTGTCGATAGTCGCCCATTTGAATGATGTGAAGACGTTGTCCTTGTCGGTACGTATCCATTTGTCGGAAGGCAGGGCTACGTCGCGGGCTACGGTGAGAGCTAAAGTGCGCTTAGGGAACTCTCGTGGCAGGTAGTCCTTCTTATTGAAAGAATATGTCAGCGTGCCGCTATAGTAGTTTTGCTTTGATCTCCATCCGCGTGCGTAGTATCCAGCAAGAAACCAGTGCGGATTGAGGTTGGCTGTAGTCTGTGCACTCAGACGTGTGCGCAGACCATCAACAAAGTTGTGAGAAATGATGGTGTTGACAGGACCTATGTCTACCTTTGACTTGCCGGGTGATGTCTCCACGAAGTTCTCCACGATAGCCTTGAAGCAGAAGATGAAAAGTCCGAATCCCTTCACCTGCTGCAGTTGGGTGATAAAGGAGTTCATCTGACTCTCCGACTTCGTCAGTTCCACTGTGCGATATTGTCCCCAGAAATCATCGTCACGCATTTGTGCATTAGCCTCCTTGCGCGTGGCTGCCTTACCCTTGAAGAGTTTGTTGGCAATAGGTTCGAAAGAGTAGTCCGTATTCTTTGTCGTGCGTATGGCTATCATCTTCTGTATCCATGATGCCACCTTCAGTTCCACTATCATGTCATCCTGCGAGAGCACCCAGTCTCCCGAAGGCATCTGCTCGTAAGCCTGATCTATGCGGAGATTTTCCACGAAGTTCACGTCCGAACGCTTCGGTATTGTCATTGAGCATTTCTTCACGTGCAGAGTGCTGTCAGCGAGGATATACAGTTCACCACGGAAACCGAAGTCCTGCTGGTTGTTTGGTATAAACTGCAGATGATAGCAGTAGTCCTTGTCAACATACACGGTATCCTCTATATAGAATCTGTAGAAATCCACCGCGTCTTTACCAATAGGAGATGTAAAGGGATATTGCAACAGACGTATCTGGTCATCATAGAGGTCTACGTCAGTGAAGACATCCTTCATGACAACATCCAAAATGTCGCCAGTCTCTACCAATTGGTTCACACCGCCCTTGTTCTCACCGAGAATGATGCTTTTCTCGCTCTTCGGATTTTTGCGGTAAACCTTCTGAGTGACAGTCTCATTTGTTATCACTGGAAGGATGAGTTTGTCATTGTATTTACAAAGTTCCACTTGGTCCTTTACAAACTGTGGACGGAAGATGGCACCAGAGTCTATACGCTCCTTTGTCAGGTCATTGAGAGCGAGAGTCAGTTTTTGATACTTATTGTATTGATAGAAATCCTTGTTGGCAAGATCAGTCTTTTTCTTCGCCGCTACGACACGCTTCATAAGTTCCACTGCAGGATTGTTCTTGCGTGAATACTTACCCTTGCGGTCGGTCACCACCACCTCATTAAGGGTCTTGGAGTCCTCTTTAAGGGTAAACTTCAGAGTCGAAGGAGTTTTGGAATTCACCTTGAGTGTCTGCTCCTTAAATCCCACGGAACTGATGGTGAGCAGCCATCCTTCGTGGCGCTCGATGGTCAGTTTACCCATGATGTCGCTTGCCGCCGATATATGGTGTCCACGATATGTGGCATTGGCATAAGGGATGGCATATCCTTCGTTGTCGACAATTTCTATGTTAAGCTGTGCCTTGACTCCGATGGTCAAAGCAACGAATAAATACAGTAAAAATAATCTTTTGTTCACGTCATCACTTGTTTAAATCGGGTGCAAAGGTAGTCATATTATCCGTGTTTTGTTCGAAATGATGTTCTCAATTAATGTTTTTTGAGTATAAATTGGTATTAGAGTGAATAATAGGATATTACTTTGGTCATTTAGACCATAAGCAAAGGATTTATTGCAAAAAAAACTCCAGTTGATTTATGTCATATCTTTTTTTTTATCTAATTTTGCACCATTATGACGTGGAAACAACGCTTTTATGCTTTTTGGGCTACAGGCTTCGGTGCTGGATATTGGCCGTGGGGGCCAGGTACGGCAGGTGCTTTTGTGGCTGTTGTCTTGTGGACTTTGTGCGGAAGCATGACATCCCTTAATCTCTTTTATACCACCCTCGTGGCTATTGTCATTGCCACTGTGATAGGAACGGTGACTACCGACAAACTTGAACCCATTTGGGGAGAAGACCCTAAGAAAGTGGTCATAGACGAGATGATAGGTGTGTGGATACCGCTTCTTGCTTGCGAATGCTTCTCATGGCATGTCATAATGGCGTTTATTCTTTTCCGCTTCTTCGACATAGTGAAACCGCTTGGCATCCGTGCTTTGGACAGAAGGCATGGCGGATTTTGGGTAATGGCAGACGATATCCTTGCTGGACTCTATAGCCTCATTATTATATTAGTAGTAAGATGGCTGGGAGTGTAGGTAAGAAGGAGATTTATACTTTCGCCAAGGCACAGGGGTCTGCATTTGTGGCAACTCTGGCGGATTATATCATGCGAGTGTTGCTTGATAAGATTGTTGGTATACCTTATATTTATGCTACATTCTTTGGTGCTCTGACAGGTGGCATTGTCAACTGCTGCATCAACTATCGGTTTGTGTTCCGCAATAGCGATGCAAGGAAAATGGATGTGGCATGGCGTTATCTCGTCATATGGTCGGGAAGTATATTCTTCAATACTGCCGGTACGGGATTTTTCAAGGAAGTGTTTGGCATCAAGGTATATTATTCCATGCTCTTGACATCTGCATTGGTGGGAATCTTTTGGAACTATATGATGCAGAGACTATTCGTATTTAAAGGAAAGAAACATATTTATAATATAGAAGAAAATGAACTATAGAGATTTTTTGCAGAAGATTATTTACTATATAATAAATCCTCTGATTAAGGGAATGATAAAGGTGGGCATTACGCCAAATATGGTGACCTTCGTAGGATTCTTGGGCAACTGCGTGGCTGCTGCATTCTTCATCTATGCTGCTTCCGTACCGGCAGAAGCGTTGACATGGATAGGATGGGGTGGTCTTGTACTCATCATCTCCAGCCTGTTTGACATGATGGATGGTCGTCTGGCTCGTCTCGGCAATATGTCGTCAAAATTTGGTGCTTTTTGGGACAGCACTCTAGACCGCTATAGCGAACTTGTTTCTCTTGGCGGACTGGCAGCCTATCTCTATAGCGTCGGCGACCAATTATGGGGCACCATCACCATGGTGGCACTCATAGGCAGCGTCATGGTAAGCTATGTGCGTGCTCGTGCCGAGGGTCTTGGTTTGGAATGCAAGGTCGGACTGATGCAGCGTCCTGAGCGCGTTGTAGTGCTCTGTGTAGGAGCCATCGTGACAGGCTGCATCGATAGCATCATTCCTTTGTTTATAGCCATAGGCATGATAGCCGTTCTTGCCAACATCACCGCCTTTTGGCGCGTGTGGCACTGCTATAAGCAACTTTCGAAATAATATTCTGTTTTCCAACTTGCTATGGCGAGGGCGCTGTACCTCCTAAGGTTGCCATTTGCAAGGAGGCAGATGTGTCATTGTAAACAGTTACGTGCATCGATGTTTTGGCATATGTCGCAAACCTTTGTGACATATGCCAAAAACGTTTGTGACAATTGTCATAAACTTGTGTGACATATGTCAAAACATCGACGCACGTATATGCTTACAACAATTAGGCTATATTCTAACAATGCTATTCATACTAGTTGACGTGTCATCACGTCAACCATTCATAGATGTTAGAGGAATGGAGCAAGCAGGTGGGCAAACCATCCACGGAACTTCTGCCAAGGTGTGCGAAATTCATTCCATGTTTCGGGAGTGAGGAACATGGAATCTTGCTTTTGGGAATCAAACAAATCGCTCAACTGCTGTGTGGTGCATGGGTCGATGATGACGGCATTGTCTTCATAGTCCCATCGCAGAGAGCGGGCATTGAGGTTGGCAGAACCTACTGTGCAGAACTGTCCGTCAACCATGATAATCTTAGTGTGGTGGAAGCCAGGTTTGTAGAGCCAAATGTCGCAACCCTTCTTCATCAACTTGTGGGCATTATAGAATCCGCAGTCGGGAGTCAACGGAATGTCATTTTTGACGCTAAGCATTATTTCCACCTTCACGCCCCTCTTTGCAGCTTTCTTAAGTGACTTCTTTAGCTTTTTTGAGAGAGTGAAGTAAGGGTTAATTATCTTGATGCTGTCTTTGGCATTGTCGATGGCATTCTTGTAGAAATATCTGATGATGTCACTTGTGCGTCGTGGCTCACGGTTGATGATGCCCACCATCTTGTTGCCTGCCGACGGGCATATGTCTTCACTCAACCCTGCGAAGTCATTGCCGTCATAGGTGCTTCCCTTAAAATATTTCTTGTCGGTAAGGATTTCTCCGCTCACCTTATACCATGTCTCAAGGAATATCTCCTGCAAATCATTCACGCAACTGCCTTCTATGCGGCAGTGCATGTCGTGCCATTCGCCCACCTGCTTTGTTCCGGTGATGTAATAGTCGGCAACATTCATGCCTCCCGTGTAGGCTATCTTGCCGTCAATGACCACAATCTTGCGGTGGTCGCGTGAGAACACGTGGTTAATCCAAGGAAACTTTATCGGGTCAAATTCATAGATGCTAATGCCTTTGCTCCTTATCTTTTCGATATGCTCTTTCTTGAGCGGACGATTATTTGATGAGTTGCCGAAAGCGTCATAGATGAGTCTTACCTCCACACCATGCTTCACGCGTTCTTCCAGATGCTGTATGAGCAGGCTGACGATGGAGTCATTTCTGAAGTTGAAATATTCCATGTGTATGCTTTCCTGCGCCTGGTCTATGGCGGTAAACATATCGTCAAACTTGTCCTGACCACTGGTGAGAAGTACAAGTTTATTATCTGAAGTAAACCTTACGCCTTTTTCTTTTAGTTGGCTGACAATCATAGAGTCAGCACGCTCGTTCATAAGTTGATGTTCGCGCATCTGCTGAGCCCTTTGGGCATAGGAACCCAATGAGCATGACGATGCTAATACGAGCAGCAATATGATGCTTCTTCTCATATATACTTTATAATCGTCGCATTATATCATACATGAGTAGTGGTCGACGACTCCGAGAAGATGGTTCTCCTTGTCGGTCACCAGCACCATGTGTATCTTGTGAAGATGCATCAAGTCAAGTATGGCTGTAATCTTTGTATCAGGAGATACAGTTTTTGGTGTGCGTGTGAGAATATCCTCCACCTTGCGGTTGAAGAATTTCTCCTGCCATCTCTCCATAGCTCGGCGGATGTCGCCGTCGGTGATGAGACCTATCACCTTGTTGTCGCCATCGATGGAAATGCCAAGACCGAGTTTGCCCTTGCTCACATGTATGATGGCATCGCAGAGTCGCATGTCTTCAGGTATGATGGGCAGGTCGGCGGTGCGCATGATGTCTGCTGCCGTGGTGAGGAGACGCTTGCCGAGATGACCACCGGGATGAAACTGTGCGAAGTCTGTCTTTTGGAAGTTTCTCACCTTCATCAATGCCACAGCGAGAGCATCACCCATAGCCAGTTGTGCCGTTGTCGATGATGTAGGTGCAAGGTTGAGAGGGCAAGCCTCCTTCTGCACACTCACCTTTATCATCGCCTTGGAATATTTTGCAAGCAGAGACTCAGGGTCGCTCGTCATCGCTATGAGAGGGATGTTCATGTGATCGAGGATGGGAATCATGCGGAGCAGTTCGTCAGTATGTCCTGAATTGGATATCGCCAACACTATGTCGTCTGACGATATGGCACCGAGGTCGCCATGATAAGCATCAAGAGGATTGATGAAGAATGACGGTGTGCCTGTTGATGACAGAGTTGCGGAGATCTTCTCTCCGATGTGTCCGCTCTTGCCTACGCCTGTCACAATGAGTTTTCCCTTGCAGTGATATATCATGTCAACAGCATGGGCAAACTGTTCGTCCACGCTATCAATGAGTCCAAGGATAGCCTCTGCCTCATCTCTGAGGCATTGCTTCCCGTATTTCAAAATGTCGTTTTCCATCAGATGAGTTCCTTAATGAGAGTTTCGAGCTTGTCGAGTTCAAGCATGTTGGCAGCGTCTGACAGTCCCTTGTCAGGATCAGGATGCACCTCAAAGAAATATCCCGTTGCACCAAAAGCCTTTGCCGCTTTTGCCATAGACGGAACGAAGCGTCTGTCGCCACCTGTCTTGCCGTCGGCACCGCCAGGTCTCTGCACGGAGTGTGTGCAGTCCATGATGACCCTCGGCACGATGTTGAGCATATCGGGGATATTGCGGAAATCTACCACGAGGTTGTTATATCCGAAAGTATTGCCCCTTTCCGTCAGCCATACTTCCTTAGCACCGCTCTGCAATGCTTTTTCCACGGGATAGCGCATGTCCATGCCGGAAAGGAACTGAGCCTTCTTGATATTTACTATCTTGCCAGTCTTTGCAGCTGCTACGAGCAAGTCGGTCTGTCGGCACAGGAAGGCAGGAATCTGAAGCACATCGGCAACCTCGGCTGTAGGTGCAGCCTGATAACTTTCGTGTATGTCGGTGAGAATCCTCAGTCCATGCTCCGCCTTTACATCGGCAAGCATCTGCAGACCCTTCTCAAGTCCAGGTCCGCGGAAAGAGCGGAGCGATGTGCGGTTGGCTTTGTCGAATGAAGCCTTGAATATGATGTCAGTTCCGAGATGGCTATTTATTTCCTTAAGTTTTGTGGCAACAGTGTCAAGCAGTTCTGCAGACTCAATGACACATGGACCAGCAATAAATATCGGTTGCATGTATAAATTCTTTTTAATAATATGTCTTGCAAAGTTAACAATTTTGATTTATAATCCAAACAGCATTGTATCATTATGTCATTTCCTCTCAATAATTACACCGCACATAAAGACTCGTCACATATTTTTTTAGTAATTTTGCACTCGTGAGTTTATGTGCGCTCTTAAAACAAAAAAACAATATAACTACAACAATGAGAAAACAAACTAGTGCTTTGCATTTGGCTTATGCACGTCCTGATGCTTACGGCTCACTCAGTGTGCCTGTCTATAATACTCTGGCATATGAATTTGATGATGCCCAGACTATGGCAGACGCTTTTACCGACAGAATTTCTGCTCCTGACTATTCACGCGTGGAGAACCCTACGGTGACAAACCTTGAGCGCCGTGTGGCTGCACTCACGGGAGCAAGCAAGGCTACAGCTTTCAATTCGGGTATGGCAGCAATCAGCAACACCATATTGGCACTTGCAGCACAAGGCAAGAATATCGTCACTTCTCGCCATCTCTTCGGTAACACTTATGCTTTGCTGGTGACATCGCTGAAGCGATTTGGTCTGGAAGTGCGCCTTTGCGACCTTACAAACATCGATGAGGTGAAGGCATCTATGGACAACAATACCTGCTGCATATTCCTCGAAATTATCACCAATCCGCAGATGGAGGTGGCAGACCTCGCGGCATTGTCAAAGGTTGCACATGAGTTTAATGCACCTCTTGTGGCTGACACCACAACCATTCCGTTCACACATTTCTCTGCAAAAGACCTCGGCGTTGACATCGAGGTGGTGTCGAGTAGCAAGTATGTGAGTGGCGGTGCTACGTCGCTCGGCGGTCTGGTGATTGACTATGGCACTGGCTATGCTCCTGAGTTTGCCCAGCGTCTCTATGGCGAGCAACTCTTTAATTTCGGTGCATACATGACTCCGCAGGTGGCTTACATGCAGACTCTCGGTCTTGAAACTCTCGATGCACGCTACAGAGTGCAGAGTGCCAATGCATTGGAACTGGCAAAGAAACTCTGCACACTGCCAAAGATAAAGAAGGTGAACTATGTGGGACTGGAGGATAATCCTTATCACGAATTGGCGCAGCGTCAGTTTGGCAAGACTGCCGGCGCTATGGTGTGCATAGACTTGGAGGACAAGGAAGCATGTTTCCATTTTATCAACAGTCTGAAACTCATTCATAGAGCAACCAACCTCTTTGACAACCGTTCGCTTGCCATTCATCCAGCCAGCACAATCTTTGGCGGTTTCACTGACGAGGAGCGCGCAAGCATGGATGTGCTCGACACGACAATAAGACTCAGCGTAGGTCTTGAGGATGTAGACGACTTGTTTGAGGACATCAAGCAAGCACTTAACTAATTAGATGACGATGCAATACGATTTCGACAAGATAATAGACCGCTCGGGCAGCGACGACCTCAAGCACGGTGCGTTGTTGCCACGTTGGGGTAGGGACGATTTGCTTCCTTTGTGGGTGGCAGACATGGATTTCGAGACTCCATCGTTTATTACCGATGCGCTGAAAAAGCGTCTTGAGCATTCACTCTTCGGCTACACTATGGATCCCGCAGACTATCTGCCAAGTATCATCGACTGGGTGCGCGACCATCATCAGTGGAATGTGGAGCGCGAATGGGTGAAATTCATCCCTGGAATAGTGAAAGGTATCGGACTTGTGGTGAACGTGTTTACCCAGCCAGATGAGAAGGTTATCATACAGACACCTGTCTATCATCCATTCCGTCTTACCCCTCAAGGCAACGGTCGTGAGGTGGTGTTCAATCCGCTGAAGATGCGCGAGGATGGATATTACGACATGGACTTTGACAATCTTGCTGAAGTGTGCGACGACAAGTGCAGAATATTTATTCTCTGCAATCCTCATAATCCTGGTGGCATCACATGGAGCAAGGAGACACTGCAGCGTCTGGCTGACTTCTGCCATGAGCACCATCTGATTGTTATCAGTGACGAGATTCATGCAGACATGGCTTTGTTCGGACATAAGCACATTCCGTTTGCTTCAGTCTCCGACAAGGCACGCGACATCAGCATCACATTTCAGGCACCGAGCAAGACATTCAACATAGCAGGCATTGTCAGCAGCTATGCCATAGTGCCCAATAAGGATCTGCGTGACAAGTTCTATTCGTGGCTCAACGCCAACGAACTTGATGAACCAACTCTCTTTGCACCTATAGCCACCATAGCGGCATTCCGCAATGGAGAAGAATGGCGCAAGCAGATGCTTTCCTATGTAGAGAAGAATATCATGTTTGTGGAGGATTACTGTCGTGAACATATACCTGGCATACGTCCATTGCGTCCGCAGGCATCATTCCTCGTGTGGCTCAACTGTCGCGACCTGCATCTCTCGCACGATGCTTTGCTCGATCTCTTCATCGACAAGGCGCACCTTGCGCTCAATGACGGAGAGATGTTTGGCAAGGGAGGCGAAGGATTCATGCGCCTTAATGTGGCTGCACCGCGCAGTGTCATAGAGCAGGCAATGAGTCAGTTGGCAGAAGCTGTGAATAATCTTAAGAAATAATGTTATGGTAGAGAAAGGTAACACATGGACACATCTCATCGGAGTGATTTTTGCCCTGTCGTCCATATGGATGGCATGGCCGGCAGTCTATGCTGGTTGGCAGATGGCTTTCGGCGTGATATTTTTCATCGCCGGCATGTTCATGATGTTCCTTTCTAGTACCCTTTACCATTGGGTGCGCCCAGGCAAGGCAAAGACCATACTGAGAAAGCTAGACCACATCAGTATCTATGTGATGATAGCCTGTTCCTATACTCCCATTTGCGTGGGAGTGATAGGCGGAAAGCTCGGTTGGTTTATGTTTGGCTTGCAATGGTTTGTCGTTGCTCTCGGCACAGTCTACAAGATTGTGGCATTGGGCAAATATCCGCGACTCTCGCTTGCCCTTTATCTCATAATGGGGTGGAGTGTATTGCTGATGGTGAAACCCGTACTCGACAATATGTCCACATTGTCGATAGCCTTTCTCCTTTTGGAAGGCATCTTCTACTCTGCTGGAACTTATTTCTTTGCCCACGATAGTCGTCGTCATTACCATGCCATATGGCACGTGTTCGTGCTCTTGGGAGCCATATCCCATTGGAGTGTAGTGCTGACAATACTGCTCAATGTGAACAAATAAAACAATAAAGCGAATGATTAATTACGATCTTAAAAGCATAAAGGCAGTGATATTCGATGTCGACGGAGTGCTCTCATGTAGCACTGTCAACATGTCGGTGGAGGGAGAACCACTGCGCACGGTAAATATCAAGGACGGGTATGCCATCCAACTTGCTGTCAAGCAGGGCTTGAAGATAGCTATTATGACTGGCGGAAAAAGCGAGGCTGTGAGGAAGAGATATGAGGCTCTCGGTGTTGACGAAGTGCACATTGGATGCGGAGTGAAGATATTGACGTATCGACAGTTTAAGGAGAAATATGGTTATGACGACAAGGATATAATATATGTCGGCGATGATATTCCTGACTATGAGATAATGTCTATCGTCGGTTGCCCTTGCTGTCCTAAGGATGCCTGTCAGGAAATAAAAGGCATAAGCCTCTATGTGAGCGATATGGATGGCGGTTGCGGTTGCGGTAGAGATATCATCGAACAAGTGCTCAAGGCGCAGAATAAATGGATGAGTGACAATAAGGCATTCGGTTGGTAATCAATAGTATGAAAAAGATAATTCTTGCAAGCAATTCTCCAAGAAGGCGTGAACTTTTGGCAGGATTGGGTTATGACTTTGAGGTAAGAGTAAAGAAGGGCATAGACGAGAGCTATCCTGACACTTTGCCTGTCAGTGAAGTGGCGGAATACATCTCGCAGAAGAAAGCTAAGGCTTATGATGTAGCTGACGACGAGATACTTGTTACTGCCGACACAGTCGTTGTCTTGGGTAATGATGTTTTGGGCAAACCAAAAGATGAGTCAGACGCAAGGCGTATGCTTCATGCTCTTTCTGGCAATACTCACCAAGTGATAACGGGATGCTGCATCCGCACTACAGACAAGACACTGCATTTCTCCACTGTGACAGATGTGACCTTCCGCAAGTTGAGCGATGAGGAAATAGACCATTACATAGCGACCTACAAACCTTTTGACAAGGCAGGATCGTATGGCATACAAGAATGGATAGGTTACATTGGTGTGACATCCATCAACGGCAGTTACTTCAATGTGATGGGACTGCCAGTGCAACGCATATATGATGCTTTGCAGAGTCTTTAGATTATAGACTTACAACACGAAGTTTGCCGTATGGTGGACTTTATGATATAAAAACATTATGGGTATTTTTGATGTATTGTTGCTTTCCGTGGCATTGGCTATGGACTGCTTTACCGTGAGTATGGTAAGCGGAGTGATTCTCTCTCGCTATAAGTGGGACACCATCATCCGTATGTCGTTTCTTTTTGGTCTGTTTCAGGCTGCCATGCCGTTTATCGGTTGGTTGTGCACATCCTATTTCCGCACGTACATAGAGTCTTTTGACCACTGGGTGGCTTTTGGCTTGTTAGGATTCCTTGGCATCAAGATGATAAAGGAATCGTTTGGCGATGAAGAAGAGCGTCAATTCAATCCATGCAAGTTGAAGACTCAGATAGTGCTGGCAATAGCCACAAGTATAGATGCACTTGCAGTGGGCATTTCGTTTGCTTGCACAGGTTATAGCAACGTGATGCAGTTGACATATCCTCTACTTGCAATAGGGCTAGCGTCCATGTTCTTCGGCGTTCTTGGCAATTCACTTGGCATAGTTTTCGGAAAATCCATAGGCAAGCGTCTGCGTCCTGAACTCTTTGGAGGCATTATCCTCATCCTTATCGGAATAAAGATTCTCATTACTCACCTTTCAGAATAAGAACTCGCGTAGGTGCATTTTTTTAGGAGGTGCAGCGCCTTCGCTACACCATCTAACAAATGAAATTCATAGTAGTTGACGTATTCTAACGTCAACCAATATGTGGAAAATAAAAATGGGAGAAAGCATTTTATTTGCTTCCTCCCATTCTTGGTTTTACGCTAAGCGCAGGCAAAGAGTATTATCAGCTGCGCTGTAAGTATTCTTAGGAACATGCTCAATGGATACACCGTGGAGTAGCCGATGGCAGGAGCCTCCTTTGAGCAACTAGCGTTGGCAAAAGCCAATGCCGGTGGGTCTGTATATGTACCAGCTATCATACCCATCATGGTGAAGTAGTTGAACTTGAATTTCCAACGTGCTATAGGACCAACAATGAGAATCGGTATTACTGTGATGAGGAAACCGCAGATGACATATTTCACTCCGTCGCCAGCAACGAGAGTGTCGACGAAGTTGCCACCTGCCTTAATACCCACGCAGGCAAGGAAGAGGCTCAATCCTATCTCTCGCACCATCATGTTGGCAGATGTAGAGGTATAGGTAACAAGTTTCCATAGGTGACCGAAACGTCCGATAAGGATAGCTATAACGAGAGGTCCACCAGCCAATCCTAACTTCAATGGCACTGGCATTCCAGGGAAGAATACAGGAATCTGTCCGAAGATGATACCCACAAATATACCGATGAAGATGGTAGCGATATTTGGGTGGTCAAGGTGCTTTACCGAGTTACCGAGCAAATCAGCCACACGCTGTACATTCTCTTCTGGACCTACAACCATAATCTTGTCGCCTACATGGAAGTGGTGGTCGCGTGATGCGAACAAGTCCATGCCCTGACGTGAAATACGGGTAACATTCACTCCATACACACTTGAGAAGTGCATCTTGCCAAGCGGTTTACCGTTTATCTTAGGGTTGGTGACGATGATGCGACGTGACACCATGTGCACATTCTTTGGTTCGTCCTGATCGAAATCTCTGTCAGTTTCAGGACCGATAAACGCCTTGACAGCTTCAGCATCGCTCTCTGCACATACAACATGCAATTCATCGCCCTGTGTGATGACGGTGCTGCTCTTCGGTACAATGAAATCATTGTTGTGGTAGAGTTTGGTGATGACAAAGTCACGCTTCAGGAAATCATTGAGTTCCAATACTGTGCGTCCTGAGATATATGCATTGTCTGCACGTAGTGACATGTTGTGAGGTGTCTCGTGTGGGTTGGCAGATTCTGCGTCTTCCAGTTCTTTCTCTTCATTTCCAAGAGATATGCGGCATATATACCTTATTAATATAGTAGCACCGATGATGCCGACAACACCAAGAGGGTAGGCACAAGCATAACCATTGGCAATCTTCAGTTCGTCGAAGTTTTCGAAATGGTCTGCAATGGAACTGAGGGCTTCGTTGGCAGCACCAAGACCAGGGGTATTGGTGACGGCACCATACAGAGTACCGGTCAACATGGCGAGATTGAAGTTCGTGTGGTCAAAGAAGAGATAATAGCATCCGAACATCACAGCGATGTTGAGCAATATCATGCACACTGACATGAGGTTGAGGGGAATGCCACCTCGCATAAAACTCTCAAAGAATCCAGGTCCTACCTGTAGACCTATGCAGAATACAAAGAGAATAAGTCCGAAGTCCTGTAGAAATGTGAGCAACTGCGGGTCTGTAGTAAACCCAATGTGTCCGGCAAAGATACCGGCGAACAACACCCACGTGACGCCTAATGAAATACCGCCAAACTTGATCTTGCCCAGCAGGACTCCGACGGAGATAACGACTCCGAGCAAGAGGACGGTATGCGCCACACCTTCACTTGCAGTGAAGAGATTAATTAACCAATCCATATTAATTTTTTTAGTAATAAACTTTGATGCGACTGCAAAATTAATAAAATATTCCTAAAATGCTAATCATAGGTGGACTTAATTGCGACGCTTAACTATCTTTATAGTGTCTTTATACAGTATCTTCGACGGATTCTTGCCCGAACGAACGATATACTTAAAGGAAAATCCTGCCTCAACATATACTTTCAGACCCATATTCGTGCTTATTGCCTCATAGAGACCATCGTGTATCTGTCGCTTGTTTTTGCTGATGATGTTCTCGTCGTCAAAGTCATCAACAAACGAACAGTAATATGAATATGTGTTGGTTCTACGATCAAACCCTACGCTATCAGTCCGCGTGAAATTGACGACTGGGGTAGGGCAGTTGCGCTCTGTATACTCCCTTGCTTCCCTTTCCGCACGGTCGGCAAGACTCTCGTGACAAGCTGAAAACAACAATGCCAACAAGTACATAAATATGACTCTTTTCATTATAGATGCAATTATTTTTCGCAAAGATAGTGAGTTTTTGGCGAAAAATACCTATTTTTGCAGTCTAAACGTAGATACCAGATGAACAATATAAGGAATTTTTGTATTATAGCACATATCGATCACGGCAAGTCTACACTGGCTGACCGACTGTTGGAAAAGACACAAACAATACAGGTGACAGAGGGACAAATGCTCGATGACATGGACTTGGAAAGAGAACGAGGTATAACCATCAAGAGCCATGCCATACAGATGGAATATGTGAAAGACGGAGAAACTTATATACTTAATCTGATTGACACTCCGGGACATGTAGACTTCTCTTATGAAGTGAGCCGTAGTATTGCCGCTTGTGAGGGAGCTCTGCTTGTGGTTGATGCCACTCAGGGAGTGCAGGCTCAGACTATATCCAATCTGTATATGGCTCTGGAGCATGACCTTGAGATAATACCCGTCATTAATAAAATAGACATGCCTTCGGCTATGCCCGACGAGGTGGAGGATGAGATAGTGGAGCTCCTCGGATGCAAGCATGAAGAAATACTCCGTGCATCAGGAAAGACTGGTGATGGCGTGGAAGATGTCCTCGATGCTATCGTCGACCGCATAAAGGCTCCTACGGGAGATCCGAAAGCTCCTCTGCAGGCTCTCATCTTTGACTCAGTATTCAATCCTTTCCGCGGAATAATCGCTTATTTCAAGATAGAGAACGGATCTATACGTCAGGGTGACAAGGTTAAATTCTTTAATACGGGTATGGAATACGAGGCAGCCGAGGTGGGTGTGCTCAAGATGGATATGATGCCCCGAAAGGAAGTAAGCACCGGCGAGGTGGGCTACCTTATCACAGGTATAAAGAATGCCACGGAGGTGAAAGTTGGCGACACGGTAACTCATGTAGCCAATCCTTGCAAGAAAGCCATTGAGGGCTTCCTGGAAGTGAAGCCAATGGTGTTTGCGGGTGTTTATCCAATAGACCCTTCTGAATATGAGAATCTGCGTGCATCGCTCGAAAAGTTGCAACTCAATGACGCATCTCTGACTTTCAGCCCCGAGTCATCTGTAGCATTGGGATTCGGCTTCAGATGCGGTTTCCTTGGTCTACTGCATATGGAAATCGTGCAGGAACGCCTTGATCGCGAGTTTAATATGGATGTCATCACCACCGTGCCTAATGTGAGCTATATGGTGTATGACAAGCATGGCAACAAGAAGGAGGTGCATAATCCTTCTGGATTGCCAGAGCTTATGATGATTGACCATATAGAGGAACCTTACATAAAGGCATCTATCATCACAACGACCAATTTTATTGGCCCGATAATGACACTCTGTCTTGACAAGCGTGGCGAACTCATTAAGCAGGAATATGTGGCTGGCAATAGGGTAGAGCTATACTTTATGATGCCACTGGGTGAGATTGTCATAGACTTCTATGATAAACTAAAGTCCATATCCAAAGGATATGCGTCATTCGACTATCACATAGATAGTTATCGCCCATCAAAACTTGCTAAACTTGACATATTGCTAAATGGCGAACAGGTCGATGCTTTGTCTACGTTGACGCATCAAGATAATGCCGTCGGCTTAGGACGTAAGATGTGTGAAAAGCTAAAGGACCTTATTCCAAGACAACAGTTTGACATAGCCATACAAGCTGCAATAGGTGCCAAGATTATTGCCCGCGAAACCATCAAATGCGTGCGTAAGGATGTAACAGCCAAATGCTATGGTGGTGATGTGAGTAGAAAGAGGAAACTGCTTGAGAAACAGAAACGTGGAAAGAAGCGTATGAAGCAGATAGGTAATGTGGAAGTGCCACAAAAAGCCTTCCTTGCTGTGCTGAAACTTGATTAGTAAGTAACAATAATTATAGACCTATTATCCATTTATAACAAAACAATCGCAGGAGGAATTACTGATGGCAAAATTTCAGTTTCAGACACGAGATATAACTCGTGAACTTGCAAGAAAGTACAGTACAATGACTCTGCAGGAATTGGATGTACTTGAGAGTATCATCGAACCAATGAGATTCAAGAAGGGCGAGATGATACTTTCTGAAGGTGAGGTGTGTGAATACATCTATTATTTAGATCAAGGTCTAATCCGCCAGTTCTATTTTAAAAATGGAAAGGAAGTTACCGAACATCTTGGTGAAGATCATACCATATTTATGTGTATAGAGAGCCTCTTTAGAGAGGAACCATCAAGGCTTCAGATAGAAGCGCTTGAAAACTGTGTAATATATGGATTGCCAAAGGCAGATCTAGAAAAAATATCTCTTCATCATGTAAATATACAGATGCTTTACAGAAAGATTCTAGAAGAAAGCCTTATTATCTCGCAGATTCATGCCGACCTTGTGCGTTTTGAAAGTGCACAGAGCAGATACGAGAAGATGTGCCGACTTTCTCCGCAGGTTATTCTTCGTGCACCATTATTGCACATTGCCAACTATCTTCAGATGACTCCTGAAACTTTGAGTCGTGTAAGGGCTGCTGCCTTGAAGGCCTAATAGTTCGGAAAATTCCAATTGATCAGACAATAGAATAGACTTGGTTAGTTTGTTATTCATATAATCTATTTACCATAACGCCAATTAAGCCTTGTGTGAACATGTATAAAATGAACAAAAAAAAGCCCGACTTTAGGCAATTAGCCTAAGGATCGGGCGATTAGAGTTTATATATTGGCTCTAAGTTTCTTTTACTTTACAATGACCTTCTTGCCATTCTTTATGAGAATACCCTTGGCATTGCCATTGACGCGCTGGCCAGCAAGATTGTAAAGTGTATCATTTCCTTTTTCTACTTTCTTTATGGTAGAGATACCATTTGTGGTAGAAACTTTTGCTGTGATTGTTAGATTTGTGGCATTCCAAGTGAAGTCATATGTACCTGCAGGCAGAGACATCCAACCCGTAGCTTGAGTGGCTGTTTCCAACACCACGGCTTTGTCGGTTGCATCTAACGAACCGCCATCGCCCCATCCATACATTGTGCTCCAGTCGCTATTGCGCATGCAGAAATTCAATCCAGCTGCATCCTTCTCAGACAATGTAACACCCTCAAGAACAAATACATAGTCGGTGTCGGTTGTCTTAAATTGTCCGCGATCCCCACCTGCATTGGATTCGTTGCTCCATACATACAAATACCAGTCTGCCAAGTCGCCAGCAGCGTTAGCACTAATGGCTATCATTGCCATAATCAAAATTGCGTAAAATTTCTTCATAATTGCTTGTTTAGTTACTAATTGATATTGTTTTCTATATGCAAAGTTACAATATTATGTTCATAATAATAGATGTGTTAATAGATTTTCGTTCAGCAAAGTTACGAAATCTATTCTATTAGACTATATAGACAAAACGTGATTAAATGATGGACAATATAATTATAGCAAGATGATTACTATTGCCAAAAGACCAAAAATTAGGATGTTGCGGGAGGTCATGCCAAGCACGCGGTTGAGGTCTCTGTCATGAAGACATTTCATCTTCGTATATGCCTGAAGATTAAGTAGAAGGTAGATGAATAGTAATGCGGATTTTGCAGTGAAACCGTCATATATTGCCATCAATAATGATGCCGCAATGCCAAGCAGGAGATAAAGCCTTCTGCCCCACTCTTTTCCTATCATCACTATAAGAGTGCGCTTGCCGTCGCGACGGTCGTTGTCGATGTCGCGATAGTTGTTGAGAACAAGAAGGTTGTCTACTGCCAAACCGCATGACAGTGAGGCATAGACAACTGGCAGAGTCACCATGTCCACTAATATATAATAGGTGATGCAGACGGGTATAAGTCCGAAGAACAGAAGCACGAGCAAGTCACCAAGTCCGATATAGGAAAATAAGATTGTGTAGAGCACGCAAAAGACAACGCACGCCACACCTATGATAAGCATCTGTATGCCACCATAGAAGATGAGAGGCAGTCCGACGCATCCAGCCAAGACTGTTGTCAGCACTAATGCCACGAGCATCGCCTTCGGTGTTACCCACCCCATAGAGCAAGCTCTTGGTGGACCAAGTCGTGTGGAAGCATCATCATTACCATGACGCCAGTCGAAATAATCGTTTACGAAATTGGCATCTATCTGCATCACAAATGCAAAGAGCAGACAAAGAAGTCCAGGAAAGAAATCTATTTGAAGGGATGTGTCCTTAACTGCAAGTGCTATTCCCATAAGAACAGGAATGGCAGCGGCAGTAAGAGTTTTAGGACGCATGGCAAGTATCCATGCTCTGAGGGAATTGGTTTTTATGTCCATTATGTCAGACTATTAGAGTGGGAATCTTATAACCCACTTTTAAGAGATGCAAACAAGCGGTCAAACTGAAGCTTTAGTTCTAGTTCATTAGCTACGACCTTGCGTATTTCTTTAAGCCTCTGCGAATTGGGCGAGTTAGGTATCCACAGTTTAATATATCCGTGTTCAGAATATTTCTCCATCATATGCTGCTTGAAACGCTCCCAATGACCATGGTCGTCCAATTCGGGGTAATGTTCAAGACCAAACTGTATGGTGCGTGTGAATACTGTCTCCATCTCCAGTTCACGGTCGGCCTCTGCTACAATCTTGCCATAAAGACTGCGCGGTTGGCGCGAACTTGATGCGCGATGGTCTTCTACAGCCTCTTTCATGATGCGCAGTTGCTCGGGCGAAAACCATCTTCTCAGCCTTGCATCGGCAAGGAGAATCTTTCCGCTTGTGATGTGATGGACCGCGCGTGGGCCTGAGAGCCCGAGGTCATGATAAGCAGCAATGACATAAGCCATATCCTCGTCGGCACCCAACTGGCGTGCGAGGACAAGACTCTCATTGATTACAGACTGAACATGACGCAAACCATGAGAAAGTCCAAAGTCATTGTAGCGTGGGAGAATCTGCTTCTCCACAAATTCCATAATCTCCAGATTCATAGCTGAAAAGTAATGTCTATGGTCGGATTATCTGACCGTGATATGGAAGCAACTTTGCTTCTTCTCATACTTAATATAGCAACGCTCCTGCTTGCGGAAGTCATTTAGTACCTCGGAAAGCACCCATTTCAGGGTATCGTTTGTGACAGGACGTCGCTTCACTCCGTCAGGGTCTTCCACTGTAGTGTAGCGGTTGTAGCATATGTCAAACGTAGTGCCATAGCGATGACATGAGTTGGGAGCGGCATTGGTATTGTGTTTGAGAAGTTTCTCTACATCATCCTGCGTGCGGAGAACACTTGTCACAATGACCTTGTGAAGAGGTATGTCCTTAATCTGCAGGGAGTCGAAAAATACCGTACCGATGTCTTGCAGCAGTGTAGCCGCAGAGGGCACGAGATAAGGAATGCTGCTCTTTGCCTTGTCAACAGTGAAATATGGATTTGATCCGATATATACCAGTTCATCCTTACGTTGCTCAGCCTCAGTACGGTCTTTTACTATATTGACACCGTTTTTCTCGGCGGCAATGAGCTGCACATCATTTTGGTCGGGAAAGCATTTGTCGAAGCTTGACACGCTATAGATACGGTGAGGAGTAAAAGGCTGTTGTGATTTAGCAATTTTTTGAACGTGTGCAGGCTGAATGGCTGTGGTATCCACCATAGCGATGGAATCGGTCTTTTCCGCATCTTGTGAGGGATGAACTATCTGAGGATAAAACTGTCGTGCTAAGGCGAGAATCACCACGCCAGCACAAAATATCTGGACATATCTTTGGGGAGAAATCTTCTTCATCATTTGCAACTTATATTGCAAAGTTAACAAAATAATCTCTCATAAGTGTAATTCTTGTAAGTCAATTCTTTGAAACTTCGTTATTTTTTCCGTAATTTTGCAGAAACAAATTCAGATACGAGTTGATAGAGAAACATGTTATTCTGGAGGATATTGATCCTGTAACGTTCTATGGGGTCAATAATTGCCATTTTCAAATGCTCAGGTCATTATTCCCGAAGCTAAGGATTGTGGCAAGGGATAATGTCGTCCATTTGCGAGGAAGTGAGGAGGATATTGCCGATGTTGAGGAAAGCATCGAGAAACTCCGTAAGCACATTTCAAGATACAATACTATTACAGACGAGGATATCCTTGACATAGTGAAAGGTCGACGCATACATGACTCTGCGTCGAAGGATGTCATAGTATACAATATGTCGGGCAAGCCAATCAAGGCACGCTCTGAAAACCAGCAGAAACTGGTGGATGCCTTCGATAAGAATGATATGGTGTTTGCCGTCGGACCAGCTGGTTCGGGAAAGACCTATCTCAGTATAGCCCTTGCGGTGAAAGCTCTCAAGGAAAAGACTGCAAAGAAGATAATCCTTAGTCGTCCTGCGGTGGAAGCAGGAGAGAAACTCGGATTCCTGCCCGGTGACATGAAAGACAAGATAGATCCCTATTTACAACCATTATATGACTCACTGCAAGATATGCTCCCGGCAGCCAAACTACAGGATATGATGGATAAGGGTATAATTCAGATTGCGCCACTTGCTTTTATGCGAGGTAGAACTCTCAACGATGCAGTTGTCATTCTCGACGAGGCGCAGAATACCACCACGGCACAGATTAAAATGTTTCTCACCCGAATGGGTTGGAACACGAAGATGATTATCACCGGTGACCTTACGCAGATAGACCTGCCACGTCAGCAATTGAGTGGTATGAAGGAGGCGGTGAGCGTGCTAGAAGGTATCGAGGGTATCAGTATTATTAAATTAGGTAATAAGGATATCGTGCGTCATAAACTCGTGACACGAATAGTAGAAGCATACAACAAACTTATAATCCCAAATAACAATGAAAGCGCTAACAAGAACTGATTTCCATTTTGAAGGACAAAAGAGTGTTTATAACGGTAAGGCACGTGATGTCTATAACATCAATGACGACCTGCTGGTGATCGTTGCCACCGACCGTATTTCTGCATTTGACGTTGTCCTGCCGAAAGGCATTCCGTTCAAAGGTCAGGTACTCAACCAGATTGCAGCAAAATTCCTCGACACCACAAGTGACATCTGTCCTAATTGGAAACTTGCCACACCAGACCCTATGGTGACAGTAGGACTGAAGTGTGAAAGTTTTAAGGTGGAAATGATTATCCGCGGCATCCTGACAGGATCTGCATGGCGCGAATATAAAAACGGTTGTCGTGAGATATGCGGCGTGACTCTGCCTGAGGGTATGCGTGAGAATGAGGCATTCCCTGAACCAATCATCACTCCTACAACAAAGGCTGACGAGGGTCATGACCTCAATATATCAAAGGAGGAGATTATCCGCACAGGTCTTGTGTCTGCAGAAGACTATGCCGTCATCGAAGACTATACACGCAAGCTCTTCAAGCGCGGTCAGGAGATAGCAAAGAAGCAGGGACTTATCCTTGCAGACACAAAATATGAGTTCGGTAAGCGTGATGGCAAGGTTTACCTCATCGACGAGATTCATACACCAGACTCAAGCCGCTACTTCTATGCAGATGGATATGAAGAAAAGGTGGAGAAAGGCGAACCACAGAAGCAACTTTCAAAGGAATTCTTGCGCCAGTGGCTCATCGAGCACAACTTCATGAACGAGCCTGGACAGACAATGCCAGAGATTACCGACGAATATGCTGACAGCGTGTCAGAGCGCTACATAGAACTCTATGAGCATATCGTAGGCGAAAAGTTTGAGAAGGCTAAGGATGAGGATGATATCGCTCTTCGCATAGAGAAGAACGTGACAAACTATCTCAAGAGCCTGTAATATAACAGTCAACAGCGGAAATGGCAGAGGACTACGCACAGGAAAAGATAAAGCCTTACGGAGGCAAGGGAGAAAAGGGCAAACTTGTGGAACAGATGTTCGACAACATTGCCCCTGCCTATGACAAACTTAACCATCGTCTGTCGTGGAATATCGACAGACGATGGCGAAAGATTGCTATCAAGCAGTTGCAGGATTTCGCTCCGAAGAATATTTTGGACATTGCCACAGGAACAGGTGATTTCGCCATACTGTCAGCCATGACCCTTCATCCCGACAGTCTTGTCGGTGCAGACATATCTGAGGGTATGATGAACATCGGCAGAATGAAAGTGAAGGAACTGGGCATGGAGAATGTCGTGAGTTTCAAAAAGGAGGATTGTCTAAATCTCTCTTTCGCTGACAATAGCTTTGATGCCATTACCGTGGCATTCGGCATAAGAAACTTCCAAGACCTCGACCGTGGACTGAGCAACATGTATAGGGTGCTGAGGAAAGGTGGCAGACTCGTCATCATCGAACTGACTACGCCTGTGAAGTTTCCGATGAAGCAACTCTTTGCCATATACCGAAAGACGGTGCTTCCTGTCTATGGACGACTCGTGTCAAAGGACGCTTCGGCTTATGACTATCTCAACAAGACCATAGCCGCTTTCCCTCAGGGAGAGAAGATGCAGACAATACTGCAGAAGGCAGGATTCAGCAATGTGAAATTTCGCAGACTGACATTCGGCATCTGCACTTTATATACAGCCCAAAAAGACTAACCAAGAACATTAGAGTAATTGATATGGACAAATACGGACTGATAGGAGATAAACTCGGACACTCTTTCTCAAAGAACTTCTTTAATGAGAAATTCGAAAATGAGAATGTCGATGCTGAATATCTAAATTTCGAGATTCCAAGCATTGAGGAACTGAAGGCTGTATTGGACACTAATCCTGAACTGAAGGGACTAAACGTGACCATGCCCTACAAGCAACAGATTATCCCCTACCTCAATGACATCACCAAAGAGGCAAAGGAGATAGATGCAGTGAATGTAGTCAAGGTGACAAGAAAGAAGGGTAAGATTTATCTCAAGGGTTACAATAGTGATGTGATCGGTTTTAGGAATAGTCTCAAGCCTCTGCTCGAACCGTGTCACAAGAAGGCTCTTATACTCGGTACTGGTGGCGCATCGAAAGCCGTGGCTTATGGACTGAAGTCGCTCGGCTTAGAGTATCAGTATGTTAGCCGCGCGAAGAAAGACGAATGCATAACCTATGAAGAGGTAACACCTGAAGTGGTGGACGAATACAAAGTTATAGTAAACTGCACACCACTGGGCATGTATCCCAATTTCGAAACTTGCCCCCAGCTGCCCTACTCTGCCCTCAACAACCGTAACCTACTCTATGATCTGATATACAATCCCGATGAAACGCTCTTCCTCTCGAAGGGTCGTGAGCAGGGAGCAATAACAAAAAACGGACTTGAAATGCTCCTGCTGCAAGCATATGCCAGTTGGGAGTTTTGGAACGAATAATTACACTTATGGACAACAGATACATGATGCGCGGTGTCAGTGCCGCAAAGGAGGATGTTCACAACGCTATAAAGAACATCGACAAAGGTTTATACCCTCAAGCTTTTTGCAAGATTATCCCAGACATTCTTGGCGGTGATCCAGAATACTGCAACATTATGCATGCTGACGGTGCTGGTACAAAGTCGTCACTTGCCTATATCTACTGGAAAGAGACAGGCGACTTGTCTGTATGGAAGGGCATCGCACAGGATGCTCTCATTATGAATACAGACGACTTGCTCTGTGTGGGTGCGGTTGACAACATCCTTGTGTCGAGCACTATCGGCAGAAACAAGATGCTCATCCCTGGTGATGTCATCTCGGAGATTATCAATGGTACTGACGAGCTACTTGCGGAAATGCGCGAGATGGGTGTTGGAATTTATGCCACTGGCGGTGAAACTGCCGATGTTGGCGACCTCGTGAGAACCATTATCGTGGACTCTACAGTGACTTGTCGCATGAAGCGTTCTGACGTTATCGACAATGCTAACATCCGCCCGGGTGATGTTATTGTGGGTCTGTCGTCTTGCGGCCAGGCTACATACGAGAAGGAATACAACGGCGGTATGGGTAGTAACGGTCTTACGTCAGCACGCCACGATGTATTTGCTAAATATCTCGCTGAGAAATATCCTGAGAGCTATGACCAGACGATACCTGACGAACTGGTATACAGTGGCAACTATAAACTGACGGATGACGTGGAGGGTGCTCCTGTTTCTGCAGGAAAGCTTGTGCTTTCTCCTACACGCACCTATGCTCCAGTGATAAAGAAGATATTGACGGAGATGCGTGCTGATATCCACGGCATGGTGCACTGTACAGGTGGTGCGCAGACAAAGATTCTGCATTTTATCAATGATGGATGCAAGGTGGTGAAGGATAATATGTTCCCTGTGCCCCCACTCTTCCGTGCTATCCAGAAGGAAAGTGGCACTGACTGGAAGGAGATGTATAAGGTGTTCAATATGGGTCACCGTATGGAGATATATGTTTCTAAGGAGAATGCCGACAAGGTGATAGAAATTAGCAAGTCATTCAATATCGACGCCCAGATTATCGGACACATTGAGGAAGGCAATAAGGGACTTGTGATAACATCTGAATTCGGAACATTTGAGTATTGATAAACTGATTAATGGAAAATAATAATATACTGCAAAAGCTCGACGGTCTGGAGGCTCGCTTTGAGGAAGTGGCTACTCTCATCACTGACCCTTCCGTGATAGCCGACCAACAGCGATATGTGAAACTTACGAAGGAATATAAGGATCTGGAGAGTATCGTTAAACTGCGCAAGCGTTATCTCGATTGCCTGCACAACATAGCTGAGGCTAAGGACATCATCATCAACGAGCAAGACCCTGAGATGAAGGAGATGGCACGCGAGGAACTGCAGCAGAACGAGGAACTCCAACCGAAACTTGAGGAGGATATTAAGATTGCCCTCATACCGAAGGATCCCGAGGATGATAAGAATGTGCAAATGGAAGTGCGTGCAGGTACAGGTGGCGATGAGGCTTGCCTCTTTGCTGGAGAACTGTTCCTTATGTACAAGAAGTTCTGTGAGTCAAAGGGATGGACTGTGGCAGTGACCTCCGAGAGCGAAGGAGCTGTGGGCGGTTTTAAGGAAATAGACTTCGCCGTAAGTGGTGATGGTGTGTATGGCGTGCTAAAATATGAGTCTGGTGTACACCGTGTGCAGCGTGTGCCCGTGACAGAGTCCAACGGTCGTATGCAGACATCTGCCGCTACTGTTGCAGTGTTGCCAGAAGCCGAACCTTTCGACGTGCAGATTAATGAAGGCGAAATTAAGTGGGATACATTCCGTTCATCTGGTGCAGGTGGTCAGAATGTGAATAAGGTGGAATCAGGTGTGCGTGCACGTTACATGTGGAAGAACCCTAACACTGGCGAGACTGAGGAAATCCTTATCGAGTGTACAGAGACTCGCGACCAGCCGAAGAATAAAGAGCGCGCATTGGCAAGACTGCGTACATATATTTATGATAAGGAACATCAGAAGTATATGGACGACATCGCAAGCAGAAGAAAGACTCTTGTGTCTACGGGTGACCGCTCTGCCAAAATTCGTACTTACAATTTCCCTCAAGGACGTGTGACAGACCATCGTATCGGTTTTACCACTCACGACCTTCCTGGATTTATGGGCGGAAACATACAATCGATGATTGATGCACTCACCGTGGCTGAGAATGCCGAAAAGATGAAAGCTAATCAACTCTAACAATGGCACTGCATTACACAAGGAAAAAAGATGATAATGATGAGCGGACAGTAAATGCGGCTGAATTTATAGAACGCATGTGCGAGCTCAACAGACGACCTGAGGTGCGTGTGAAGATAGACAAGATAGAATCAACCGAATAAAAATATTCAAAGATATGAATAGACAAGAACTTGTTTCACAGATAAAGTCAAAAAAGAGTTTCCTATGTGTGGGTCTAGATGTTGACCTCAACAAAATCCCACAGCACTTGCTTGATGAAGAAGACCCTATTTTCGCTTTCAACAAGGCTATAGTAGACGCAACTGCCCCCTATTGCGTGGCTTACAAGCCAAACCTTGCTTTCCATGAGGCTTACGGCATTAAGGGATTGATAGCATTCCAGAAAACTGTGGAGTATATACAGAAGAATTATCCTGAGCAGTTTATCATTGCTGACGCAAAGCGTGGTGACATCGGCAACACAAGTGCCATGTATGCCAAGACATTCTTTGAGGAATACAATGTGGACGCTCTGACAGTTGCTCCCTATATGGGTGAAGACTCAGTGACTCCATTCCTTGGTTATGACGGCAAATGGGTCATCATGTTGGCTCTGACAAGCAACAAGGGATCAAATGATTTTCAGTTTACTGCCGATGTAAATGGCGAAAGACTCTTTGAGAAAGTATTGCGCAAGGGTCAGGAATGGGGCAATGCCGACAATATGATGTATGTAGTCGGTGCCACTCAGGGAAAGATGTTTGAAGACATCCGCAAGGTGGCTCCAGAGCATTTCCTGCTCGTTCCTGGTGTCGGTGCACAAGGTGGCAGTCTTGAGGAGGTTTGCAAATATGGCATGACCACTGAGTGCGGACTTCTCGTAAACTCCTCACGTGGCATTATCTATGCAAGCAAGGACGAAAACTTTGCTTCATCATCTGCCGAGGCAGCAAAGAAACTGCAACAGGATATGGAGCGCGAACTTGCTTCGCACGACATAATCTAATAAGTTTCAATATTATAAATGCCTGATTATAGAGCATTGCTCTCATATCGACAGTGAAGGACTTTAAGGTAATAAATGATCCAGTCTTTGGTTTTATAAAGATTCCGCGCGGACTACTGTTGCAGATTATCCAGCATCCGTTGTTTCAAAGACTGACGCGTATAAGGCAACTGGGATTGACGTCACTCGTCTTTCCCGGTGCCCAACACACGCGTTTCCAACATTCACTTGGAGCATTTCATCTGATGAGTGAGGCTCTGCTGACACTCCAACAAAAGGGCACCTTCATCTTTGACAGTGAAGCTGAGGCTGTGTGTGCTGCCATACTGATGCACGACATAGGTCACGGACCATTCTCGCATGTTCTTGAGCACACATTGGTAAATGGCATATCACATGAGGAGATATCGCTCATGATGATGGAAGAAATCAACAGAGACCTTGGCGGACAACTCAATCTTGCCATAGCGATATTCAAGGGCGAGCATCCCAAACCATTCCTTCATCAGTTGATTTCAAGTCAACTCGACATGGACAGGCTTGACTACCTGCGCCGCGACAGTTTCTTCACAGGAGTGCACGAAGGAAGCATCGGTTCGGCACGAATTATAAAGATGCTTGATGTGGTGGATGACCACCTTTGTATCGATCATAAAGGCATTTACTCCATAGAAAATTATCTCACCTCGCGCCGTCTCATGTATTGGCAAGTGTATCTGCACAAGACGACGGTGGGAGCTGAGCGATTGCTCATTAATACTCTCAAGAGAGCAAAGCATTTGGTGCAATCTGGTAATGACCTCTTTGCTACTCACGCCTTGAAATATTTCCTTGAGAATGATGTCGACAAGGAATGGTTTCTTTCGCATACGGAAACACTTCTGCATTATGAACAGTTGGATGACAACGATATATGGACATCGATTAAAGTTTGGTCTGACTGTGAGGATAGCATTTTGTCGCGCTTGGCAAGAGGATTGATGAATAGAAGACTGTTTAAGGTGGAAATAAGCGACGTGCCATTTAGCGATGAATATGTAAAGGAAAAGCGTGAGGCGTTAAAGTCTGCACTTAATGTTTGCGATGCTGATGTAGACTATTTTATATCGCAGACAATGGCAAAGAAAAATATGTATGACATGGATGACGACAGTATTTCCATCCTCTTCAACGACGGTTCTCTGAGAGATATTACTGAAGTGTCAGACCTTATTGATGTCAACCAGCTTTCACACAAGAAAAGCAAATATTATCTATGCTATCAGCGCATATAAACTAATCTCCGCAACATGAAATATACTTCTTCCTGAAGGCGGAAGAGAAACCAACATTTGAAAAGCGGAGAATAGCCAAACTTCAATTTCAATGACGGACGGAGGAGTGAGATATCTATATTGTGAAAGCTATGCTTTATCTCGTTCAGACAATAGTCAGCATCTTCGGGTAAAAGATTCTTTCGACTATTAAAATAAAACATATAAGAACCAACCACCACCAGCCATCGCTCATTCTCATAGAGTGCCATGATATCTTTAGGGCAATGCAATGTTTGGAGTTTGCATTTCATGCTCTCCGTGGCACGCATATAATCCATACGGCTTACTGACACAACATGCGAAATTGAATCAGGATTCTGATAATAGTAATATGGTGCATCCGATGAATAGACCCGGCGCGAAAGATAATAGTGTATGCGTGTAGTGTTGTCGTCGCTATAGTGACGGCAAGAAGTATCAAATGGGCAACAATCATACAACGAACGGCGTGCAGCATAGATTCCGTGTACATGCCATGTGAGTGATTCGCGAAAGGCTGTCTTGCCATCAAGACTGTCGAAATGCATCCCGTCATAGTCTTCCTCCCTGCCGTCAGGATAGACAAACCGACAATGGAGAAGCACACAGTCAGCATCGTCATGGTTATCAAAGACGCAGACAATCTTCTCTATCGTGTCATCTGCATACCAGTCGTCACAGTCGAGACACGCTATTATGTCACCACTACATATAGCAAGAGCCTCGTTGCGTGAAACAGCAGGTCCACGATTATTGTCGTGATGCAACACGTGTATGCGAAAGTCCTCTTCTGCCCTACTCTGCAACATATGCAGGGAGGAGTCTGTAGAAGCATCATCGATGCAGACAATCTCAATGTCGGAGAAAGTCTGTCGGCAGAGCGAATTGAGACATCTATCAAGATATTGCTCACCATTATATACTGCAACAATGATACTTACCTTAGCCATGCAATCTCCTCCTGAACATACGGATTGAAACTAAGATACTTGCTACAATGAGAACTATTCCACATATCCAACCAACCAATCCCTTGACCATCATGCAGACAATGAGTGCAAGAATACCAATAGAGAGTTGAATGATGAAATCGTTGACAAGTCGTCGTGACACCACAAGGTCATATCTCCAACAACAATAACCTGCCACACAGACACAGTCCACAAATCCCGTTATAGCAAGCGCTACTCCTGTGCCACAGAGTCCCCATATGCCATAGCCCAAGATGACAGTGAGAACTATTAGAATGTCATAGACTAGTTCCATAAACATATATGACTTGGAGTCGCCTTTTGCAAGCATGATGTAGGCTATGGGAAGATTGAGTGCACGGAAATACATTGCCACAACGGCTATCTGCGCCATGCCAATCACGGGTGCAAACTTGCCACTAAAGAGCAGAGGAATTATCACAGGGAGAAACACCATGAGCGCCACAAGCAATGGGGAAACGAGGGTGAGCGACACATCTATCTGTCTGTTTACCGCACCATTCATCTTCACTGGGTCATGGCATACGGCAGAAAGGTGCGGATAATAATCTGTCTCCATGGCGGCGAAGATCATGCCAGCATAGGTCATCGTTATCATGTAACCAGCATTATAGAGTCCTGCCAGCGACACTGACATGTCACTAAGATAAGACCTTATGGCAAACTCTGCTCCGCTTCCAAAGATGCCTGCCATGACGAAAGCTATGCCAAGGGATATCATGTTCTTGCCCTCAAGAAGTTCACTCTTGCGGAAAGACACTTGTGGCGGATAATAGCGATAGGAATAAACTATGGCGAGGAGCATCTGTATGAAGGCAAGAATGATGATGGACGGGATAATACCGTCATTACCGAACTCATAGAATAGGGGTACGGAAATCGCCAAGGCACAGAATACTCCTATTATACTGGTGTGCGCCAACTGTTTCAGTCGACGTGTGGCCTTGAGTATTGCCGTTTCGCCTCCTGAGATGGCAGCCATAGCCACTGCAGGGGCAAGGAGCATAAAATTTAATGCATAGTCTGATGTAGAGAATGCCCATTGACTCATGAGATTACTCACGAGGATGCAGACGAAGAATCCAAGCAGTGCGGCAAGCAGACTCCAAGTGCGGAGTATGCGGATATGCTTATTCGTGAGTTCTTCATCGCCCATATCGAAGGCACGGGAGATAGATCGTACGCCACTCATCTGCAAACCGAAATTGGTAGCATTCTGAAGAAGTGTGGACGCTGTGTTATAGATGGAAATGAGTCCCACTCCCTGTGGTCCGAGCAAAATGGCAATTATCTTGTTGCGCACGAGTCCCACAAGAATATTCAGACCTTGAATGCCTCCGAATACGCCAGTATACTTGAATATGTGTTTATAACTTTTTTCCATTAATTGTTATCCATAACGCATAAGTCGCGATTTTATTTTGTTTCGTTAACCTTTTCTTCTGAAAATGTCTTAACTTTGCGGTATGACAATAAATGGAGGTGAAAAACAAAAGCCACTTGTGAGTTTTATAATCACTGACTACAACATTTCCGAAGAGATGCTGAGGGAATGTATTGACAGTATCATATCTCTCGACTTACAGGATGACGAGCGCGAGATAATACTTGTCGATGACGGCTCTGACGTACCACCAGTAAATGTCATAAACCACTACGGCAAACGCATCAAATATTTCCGTCAAACCAATAGAGGACTGTCGGTAGCTAGGAATGCTGGCATAGCACTGGCAAAAGGCGAATATTTGCAGTTTGTTGATGGTGACGACTGCCTCATAACTGAAGCATATGACAAGGTCATAGCATTGGCAAAGAATGATACCGAGGTCGATATGCTGATGTTTTGCGCTTCACGCACTGACAAGCATTATGGATCATCGGATGATATTTGTTTCCGTCACACAACAGCCCATGAATTTCTCCAAAAGCACAATCTAAGAGCTTCTGCCTGTTGCTATATGTTTCGCCACGCTATCATTGGTGAGCAGAAATTTAAGGATGGCATCCTTCATGAGGATGAACTGTTTACTCCTTTGCTGATGTGCAAGGCTGGCAAGATAGCTTACACTTATTCCCCTGCTTATTACTATCGTCAACGTGAAGACTCAATCATGACTTCCGCAACGGACAGACATACGAAAAAGCGACTTAACGATTTCTTTTCTACTATTATATATCTAAGCCAACTGGCACATGAAGCAGAATATAGAGTGCTAAGACGAAGGGTCGACCAGTTATGCATGGACTATATGTATAATGTGGCAACACTTTGCAGGAACTACAGCATGCTGAGGGAGGAAATAGCCAGGATGAAGAAGTCACATCTCTACCCTATCACTATGCACTGCTACTCTATGAAATATCTCTGCTTCAGTATACTCTCACGGACGAAAGTGGGATGTCGATTGTTTTACGAATTTGCTATAAGGAAATGAAGATACTTCTTTTGGGAGAATACAGTAATGTACACGCCACATTGGCTGATGGACTGCGACAGTTGGGACATGAGGTTACAGTGGCAAGCAACGGTGATTTTTGGAAAAATTATCCGCGCGATATCGACCTTGCACGCCAAGAAGGACACCTCGGAGGTATGCGCATATTGATAAAACTTTTATGGCATCTGAAGGATTTTCGTGGCTACGACATAGTGCAGATAATAAATCCTATGTTTGTAGAACTGAAGGCGGAAAGGCTTTTCTTTGTCTTCGACTATCTCCGTAGACACAACAAAAGGATTGTCATGGGGGCTTTCGGCATGGATTATTACTGGGTGAACGAAAACCTGACTCGCTTGCCTCTGCGATATAGCGATTTTAATATTGGTAAGGAATTGCGCACAGGAAAAGATGCCCTGGATGCTATACATAATTGGGTGGGCACGGCTAAAGAACGTCTCAACCGTCACTGTGCGGAAAAGGCGGATGCTATAGTGACTTGCCTGTATGAATATGACGTTTGCTATAGACCCATTTTCCCCAACAAGACTACCTTTATACCATTGCCAATAAGACCTTCACAACTTTCCAATGAACGAATGGAGGCAATAGGAAGTAAGCCGGAGATAATAAAGATATTCATTGGTATCAGTCGCAACAGGTCAGAATATAAAGGTACAGACATCATGCTGCGTGCAGCAAGACGCATAGCAGAAAAATATCCCTCGGAAGTGGAACTGAAGGAAGTGACGGGTGTACCATTTGACGAGTATCGTAAGATGATGCTCGATTCGGATATCATTCTTGACCAACTCTACAGTTACACGCCAGCAATGAATGCCTTGGAAGCGATGAACCAAGGATTGATATGTGTGGGTGGTGGCGAACCTGAAAACTATGAGATAATAGGAGAAAAGGATTTGCACCCTATCGTTAATGTTCTGCCCGACGAACAAAGTGTATATAATGCGCTGGATCAAATAGTAACACACAAGGAATGTATACCCGACCTAAAACTCCAAGGGCTTAAATACATTGTGCGCCACCATGATTATATCAAGGTAGCGCACAAATATGAATCGCTTTATTCTAAGCTCTTATGTAATCCTTAGTAAGGAGGTCGTAGTAGATTGCCTCCAGCTCCTTGTCATTCAACTGACGCAGAGCTTTGTCTATGGAATGCAATATCTCTTCGCGAGAGAGACTGTTTTGCCTGTAGTTATTGAAATCCATAGATTATGATTATTCCTCTGGCACGAGCAGTTTGTCTCCTGTAGTCTCTACCAATCTCTTGGCTGCACGCGAAGGATAACCCGGGCGTTTTACAGTGGAACCAAGACCTGTATTGGTGCGTGTGAACTTGCCGTCAACCTCTGGCTTCTCTGCCATGTCATTAAACTTCACTATGAGGCGATAAGCCAACTGCTGCCAACTGCGAAGGAACTCGTCGCCAAGAGTGTTGCTATAGTTGGTGAGATATGCCACAGCCCTCTCTGGACTATTGCTATAGAGTGCCATTGCTTCAGCCTCCTTTATACCTTGATTGGCATGGTAGATACTGTCGAAACGCATGCGCTCCGCCTCCAGTGTTGGGAACATCTGCGAATAGCGAGGATATACCATATTGCTAACCCAGTTGCACACCCAGAAAGCACTGTTCATGGAGAATGTCACATCGTCTGCCTTAGGGTCGCTGAAGCATGCTGGCGGCTGGGTGTTGCCGCAATATACAGGAACAAATGGCACCATGTTGGCATCGTCATTACCAAACCAAATGACGCCACCTATCTGACGTGGAAGCCAAGAACGAAGCTGTGCCACGAAAGTGAAGGCACTCTGCTGGGTTGATACAGGGCGCTCGTTGAAATATGACTTGCCGTCAACCTTAAATGTCAATGGTGTAGGACGGTAAGGCATCTGATAAAGTCCCTCACCCATGTCAGCGTCAAGAGCGAAAGGAGTGCCTTCATAATGGTCGCGCATGAGATTTTCCACATCCTGCACGCTCACTTTTTTGTTAGGAACAATCCATAAAGGCATCTCCTTGCATTCAGCGAGTGGCTTCTTGCCTGCGGCATAGTCCACATAGTCGGTCATATCCTGATAATGATTGAAGAGTGACCACACACGTGCCTCGCAGAAGCGACGGCCTGAGAAGTCAGGAGCAGCATAAGCATCGCGGAAACTGAAGTCGGCATCCTTGCCAGTGAACCATCCCATCTTGCGTGCATACTTGATACAGTCCTTAGAGAACATCACATTCTCCTTGTCCTTCTGGTTGAATGTGCGGATGCGACTCTGGTTGGCGTGAGCACAGATAGCATCATCAGGTATGCGCAAAGCTACCCATACCACTTTCTTTGAACCAGCACCCTGTCCCAACATCTCCATGATCCAAGCTTCCTTGGTGTCGCAGATAGTGAAGGTCTCGCCCTCGGAGCAATAACCATATTTCTCCACTAGTGAAGTCATGGTCTTGATAGCCTCGCGTGCAGTCTTTGAACGCTGCAGTGCTATGTAGATGAGTGAGCCGTAGTCAATGAGACCCGTAGAATCTGCCATCTCATGACGTCCGCCGAAGGTAGTCTCGGCAATGGCTACCTGGTATTCGTTTATATTGCCGAGCACATTATATGTCTCGGGAGCCTCGGGAATCTCTCCAAGATATTTATTAGTGTCCCATTCGTAAATCTTGCGCATTTCGCCTGCGGCATGTTTGGCAGCAGGATAATGCGCCATCTTCATGAAAGCACCATAAGAGTCGGCACTGTAGGAGCACATCACAGAACCGTCGGCACTTGCCTTGCTACCTACTATGAAGTTTGTGCAGGCGGAGGTTTTCTCTACGCAGAGTGTCAGGGACAGGGCGCAGAGCAGGAGTGTTTTGATTTTCATTGTTTATAATTTTATTGTCGTTAGCTGATTGGATGGAGTCTTTCTTCGCTTTCTCCGATTCAGACATGTGCATGCGGATAAGTTTGATGTTGGTGACAATCATCATTCGCAAGGTAGAATTGTTTCTATCAGCCTTGGCATTGCTCTTACGGAGCATGATAAATCCACGGATGTCCTTGATGCCTATTCGCTTGTCGTCGCTAAATTCGAGTTTATATTGCGATGAGGACGACATTGATGATGTGCGCGTGACTACACTGTCGTTGGCAAGACGCACGCTCATTACAGCATAACCGTTGCGCATGCCGTCTTGATAGATGAAGTCGGTGTTGAAAGACAACTGGAAACGGTCACCCTGGTGATAGGTGCTGTCTGAAGCAAGATGGAATTTCACGTAATTATCGTTACCCTTGTCGGTAAAGACGTAGGCACGCTCACGATTCCAAATGTTGGCAGTGTCACCTGTCATGACATCGCCACCAAAGAGATTGTTGTTGTCCACTCCCTGAAGGCGAGCCTCATTTGACACACGGTCTGACAAATGTTTGTAGACATCTAGCATCTTGGGTGTATGCTTCATGTAAAACACCATCGTGGAGTCAAACTCTGCACGGGTGATGCCATGCTTTTCGAGAACTGCATCGAGATAGTTGTCGTATTCTTCAGACGCAACGCCTTTGACATGCACCATGGCATCTGCCATGTGATAATCAAAGAGTACATCTTCGAGTTGACTCTGCGACATAATCTTTGTCTTTTCATCCTTGCATGACTGCATGGTGAAAAGTAATCCCAAAGCTATGCACAGCACTGAAATGAAATTTCTACAGCTCCTTACCAATCTCATTGTCGTGATTTTCAATATTTCCATATCTCAATATTTTCATATTTCAATATTTCAATATTTACATCTTAAATACGTTTCCGAAGTGTTCAATATCCTTTCTATAGAAAAGTAAAAGAAGCACCACACCTACAGAGATGCAGGCATCGGCAAAATTGAATACAGGTGAGAAGAACACAAACCTGTCCCCACCCCATAGCGGCACCCAGTCGGGCCATGTGGTGACTATTAAGGGGAAGTAGAACATGTCTACCACTTTGCCTTGAAGCACAGGCGCATAACCTTGACCGAAAGGTACAAACTCGGAGATGTTAAACGGTGTAGAAACCGTGAATATCTGACCATAGAAGAGACAGTCAAAGATGTTGCCCGCAGCACCTGCACAGATAAGTGACAGACACAGGACATAACCTAGACGATGCTCCTTCTTCACCACCTTATATATATAATAGCCGATGGCGGAGATGGCAACCAGACGAAACAATGTCAACAGGGGTTTATAGATAAACGACATGCCATAAGCCATGCCGTTGTTTTCTATAAAGGAGATATAAAACCAGTCGGTTATGTGGATGCTCTCACCAAGATGCATGCTCGTCTTGACCCAGACCTTGATGATCTGGTCAATGACGAGCAGCAATATGATAAGGGCTATCGACCAATAACCCGTGTGCTTAAGCCTTTTCAATTTTCAGAGAGAGTTTGAATGTTTCGAAATCAACATCCACGCCGTCGGTAACAGTGCCGAGAGTAATGCTGTTGGCAAGTACCTGTGCAGCGATGTGGTCGCCAAAGCGTTCGATGACCTTCTTTGTCTCGTCAGATTCTGACAACACAACAGAGATGCGGTCGGTGATGTCAAAGCCACTTGACTTACGGAGAGTCTGTATCTGCTTTACGATGCGACGAGCATCGCCTTCCACCTTCAGGTCGTCGGTAACTGTGATGTCCAGAGCTACAGTCATGGAACCCTCATTGGTGACAGTCCATCCTTCGATGTCTTCGGAGAATATCTCCACGTCAGAGAGTTCTATCTCCACTTCTTGACCGTCAGCGGTCAAAGCGAGCTTGCCATTGCTTTCGAGTGTAGCGATCTGATCTTGTGTCATTGCAGCCACAGCATTAGAAACACTCTTCATCATCTTGCCGAACTTCTTACCCATAGTGCGGAAATTGCACTTCACCTTCTTCACGAGGATACCAGCACCACTCTCAATGAAGTTGAGTTCCTTGACATTGGTCTCAGAAAGGATAACCTCAGCCATGCGCTGTATTCTTGCACGCAGAACAGGGTCGATAGCAGGAATGGCGATGGTCTGCAGAGCCTGGATTACAGGAATCTTCACCTTCTTTCTCAGAGAGAGAGTCATAGAAGTAACCTGCATTGCCAGTTCCATACTTTCCTCGAGTTCCTTGTCAATGAGTTCCTCGTTGACAGCAGGGAAGTCTGCCAGATGCACACTCTCGTGATTGTCCTTACCTGTCACTGCATTGAGGTCGCGGAACAGTTCGTCGGCATAGAATGGTGCCACAGGAGCAATGAGACGAGAGATTGTCTCGATGCAAGTGTAGAGAGTCTGATAAGCAGAGAGTTTGTCCTTTGTCATCTCGCCACCCCAGAAACGTTTCTTGTTAAGACGTATGTACCAGTTGGAGAGTTTGTCGATGACAAAGTTCTGTATCAGTCGTCCTGCTGGAGTTGGGTCGAGATCGTCGAGATAAGTGTCAACCTGCTTCACGAGAGTATTGAGTTCGCTAAGCAACCAGCGGTCAAAGTCGCAACGCTCTGCATAAGGCACATCCTCCTCAGCATATGTGAATCCGTCCACATTTGCATAGAGAGTGAAGAATGAGTATGCCTGATAGAGCTTGATGAAGAAAGACGATGTCACCTCTTTCACGCCCTCAGGGTCGAATGAGAGGTTGTCCCATGGCGACGAGTTTGTCACCATATACCATCTCACTGCATCGGCACCATACTGCTTTATGCAGTCGAATGGATTGATGACATTGCCCAGACGTTTTGACATCTTTATGCCGTTCTTGTCGAGCACAAGTCCATTGGAAATTACTGACTTGAATGCCACTGAGTCGAATACCATAGTGGCTATGGCATGCAAGGTAAAGAACCATCCACGAGTCTGGTCTACACCTTCGGCTATGAAGTCGGCAGGGAAAATCTTGCCAGAGTCGAATGCTTCCTTATTCTCGAAAGGATAGTGTATCTGAGCATAAGGCATGGCACCCGAGTCAAACCATACGTCAATAAGGTCGGTCTCGCGAGTGAGCACATTGCCCTTGTCGCTTACGAGTTTGATGTAGTCTACATAAGGACGGTGGATGTCGATGCGGTCATAGTTTTCCTGTGACATATCTCCAGGCACAAAACCTTTATCCTTCAATGGGTTTGACTCCATCACACCAGCCTTTACAGACTTCTCTATCTCATTATATAGTTCCTCCAGTGAACCGATGCATATCTCCTCCTTAGTGTCGCGGTTGCGCCAGATAGGAAGTGGAGTGCCCCAATAGCGTGAGCGAGAGAGGTTCCAGTCATTAAGGTTTTCGAGCCACTTGCCGAAGCGACCTGTACCCGTAGCCTCTGGTTTCCACTTTATGCTCTTATTGAGTTCATACATGCGCTCCTTCTTGGCAGTAGACTTGATGAACCATGAGTCAAGAGGATAATAGAGCACCGGCTTGTCGGTACGCCAGCAGTGAGGATAGTTGTGCACATGCTTCTCTATCTTGAATGCTGTACCCTCCTCTTTCATCTCAAGGCAGATGATGACATTGAGGTCCATATCTTTGCTTGCCTTCTTCTCGTCATAGACGCCACCCTCATTATATTTAGGGTCGTAGGCATTCTTCACGTAGTCACCACTATGCTTCCAGTAACTCTCATTAACACAAACATTAAGGAAGTCAGGGTTCATGTCTTCCTTAACGAAGTACTTGCCCTGGAAGTCTACCATAGGACGTGTGTCGCCAGCCTTGTCTACTACAAACAGGCTTGGTATGCCAGCATCCTTTGCCACCTTAGCATCGTCAGCACCGAAGGTAGGAGCGATATGCACGATACCAGTACCGTCTTCCGTTGACACATAGTCACCGAGGATTACGCGGAAGGCATCGTCATAACGGTCAACGACCTTGTCGTCCACAAAGTCACAAGGACGAATCCAAGGCATCAACTGCTCATAGTGAATGCCCTCAAGGTCAGTACCCTTACCGCGCCACAAGATCTCTATCTTCTTATCCTCTTCTTCTTTGAAGTAAGCAGACATCAGACTCTCAGCTATGACATAGATGGCCTTTTCGCCAGAGTAAGGATTCTCGCCCTTCAATGCTACATAGTCAATCTTTGGACCTACGCACAATGCCGTGTTGCTTGGCAATGTCCAAGGTGTTGTGGTCCAAGCGAGGATATAGATAGGCAGATTCTCGTCATTCTGCAGTCCGTCTACAAATTCCTTTGCACGGAACTGAGCTGTCACTGTTGTGTCCTTAACGTCACGATAGCAACCTGGCTGGTTGAGCTCATGAGAAGAAAGACCAGTGCCGGCAGCAGGTGAATAAGGCTGGATGGTGTAGCCCTTATAAAGCAATCCCTTGTTATAGAGTTGCTTGAGCAACCACCATAGAGTCTCAATGTATTTTATATCATATGTAATATAAGGATGCTCGAGATCAACGAAGTAGCCCATCTTCTGTGTGAGGTCAGACCACTCGTCGGTATACATCATCACATTCTTACGGCAGGCATCGTTGTATTCGTCCACAGAAATCTTCTTTCCGATGTCCTCCTTAGTGATGCCGAGCGACTTTTCTACAGACAGTTCCACAGGAAGTCCGTGAGTATCCCATCCTGCCTTGCGGTCAACATGGAACCCCTTCATGGTCTTATAGCGGTTAATGGTATCCTTTATCGTACGACCCATAACATGGTGTATACCAGGATGTCCATTAGCCGACGGAGGTCCTTCATAGAAGACAAAGGGAGGAAATCCCTCCTTCTCTGTCATGCTCTTATGAAACACGTCATTCTTTTTCCAATCTTCTAAAACGTCATTGTTTACCCGAGTAAGGTCCAGTCCCTTATACTCGGCAAATTTCTTACCCATATGAAAACGAATATTTTATTTCATCCAATTACAATATGCAGGATAGTTATCCCTTTGAATTGCAAAGGTAATAAAAAAAACTGAAATGATTGACATCCCAGTTTTTTTTCATTCTCTTTAAGAAGCTGTGCGAGATTTCTGTCATTTCACGATGAATACACGCGTCTCATGAGGCATTACGCTTCCTTTCCACTTTTTTGCCTTATTGGCAATATTCTTATGTTGCCACACATCGCGCACGGTGTATCTGCCTGTCGACAGTCCAAGCTGCGCAAAGTCAGCATTGATAGTGATTGCTTCATCAGAGGTATTGAGCAATGCTATGGCATGCGAACCGTCTGCAAGAGGGCGCAAGAAAATCTGATGCGTAGGTTCATTCACCTTGCGCACGGCAGCTTTTCCTAGCGCATCCTGATTGATGGCGATAATCTCTTTGTTGAGAAGTATGCGTCGATAGTCGTCGGGCACATTGCGCAGGTCATTGGTCATGGTGAGAGGTGACGAGAGCATGCACCACATGCTCATCTGAGTCTGATATTCCGTTACATTACACCCCACTCCACCAAGGTCGCTCGACGGACCGCCTTTGCCTTCCAGTCCAACGACAAGCATGTCCATGTCGGGCCATTGCCCCTGACGGACATGAGGGGCAAGTGGAGCCGTGACATTGATAATGTCCAATATTCCCATGCCACCTTGCTTTACGATGTCTTTCCACATGTCGCGCACATCATAGGAAGTGCGCCATAGTTGTCCGCCCACTTCCTCGCACCATTCCTCACACTGTCGCTGTCCCCATTCGCACACTCCGAGCACTATGTCTCGTCCCGATTTCTGTAGAGCGTCTGCCATGGTGCGATAGCGCAGACGTGCCGTGGCACTGTCTTCCGGTGCATCGCAATAGTCATACTTCAGATAGTCTATACCCCATGATGCAAATGTGCGAGCATCCTGTTCCTCAAAACCAAGGCTGGCTGTCTGTCCAGCACATGTAAGTTGTGCAGCATCTGAATAGATGCCCAGTTTCAGTCCCTTGGAATGCACATAGTCGGCAAGAGCTTTCATGCCATTGGGAAACTTCTTCGGGTCGGGAATGATGTTGTTTCGTGCATCCCTGCCACCCTGCCACAGGTCGTCTATATAAATATATGTGTATCCAGCATCACGATAGCCACCTTCCACCATGGCGTCGGCAGTTTCACGAATCAATTGGTCACAGATGTTGCCCTTAAACAGGTTCCATGTCATCCATCCCATTGGTGGAGTCGGTGCTAGCTGGTTTCGAGGTGACTGCTGGGCAGATACTGACAATGCAGCCGCAAGCATCATGGATGCCAACAATGTTTCCTTCATCTTCATGTAAATTGTGTTTAGGTTAGAGTAATAGTGTTATTAGGCAAACTCGCTAAGTTCGAGCCATCGCATGGACTTCTCGTCGAGTTCTTCCTCGAGTTTAGGCAGACGTATGCTCTTCTCTGTGAGCTCATCCACACTGAGAGTGCCACTGCAGAGCGCATTTTCTATCTGTTTCTTCTCTGCCTCAAGTCGCTCTATGTCCTTTTCCAGTTGCTGATACTCCATCTTTTCCTTGTATGAAAGGCGTCGGCGAGTGTCGTTGTGATAGTCTTTCTTCGCTGGAGATTCGGTCTGCTTCTGACTTGCTTTTGCTGCCATAGACTCTTTTGACTCCATAGCTGCCACATCGCGATATTGAGTGTAGTTGCCAGGGAAGTCGCGTATCACTCCCTCGCCGCTGAACACTAGCAGATGGTCCACTACCTTATCCATGAAATAGCGGTCGTGGCTTACCACAATGACGCATCCTGCAAAGTCCTGGAGATATTCTTCAAGCACCTGCAGGGTCTGTATGTCGAGGTCGTTGGTAGGTTCGTCGAGGATGAGGAAATTAGGATTGTGCATCAACACCGTGCAGAGATAAAGTTTGCGGCGCTCGCCACCCGAGAGCTTGTAGACATAGTTGTGCTGCTGTTCGGGAGTGAAGAGGAAATATTGCAAGAACTGCGATGCACTGAGCTTCTTGCCACTGCCAAAGTCTATGTAGTCGGCAATGTCGGTGATAACGTCTATTACCTTCTGATTTTCATCAAACTGCAGTCCTTCCTGTGAGAAATAGCCAAACTTCACGGTCTCACCGATATCGAAGCGTCCAGAATCGGGCTGCACAAGTCCGAGAAGCATCTTTATGAATGTCGACTTTCCTGTGCCGTTGTTGCCCACTATGCCCATCTTCTCAAATCGTGCGAAGTTGTAATAGAAGTCCTTTAATATGACCTTTGGTGGCATCCCCTCCTTCTCGAATGTCTTGCTGACATACTGGCACTCGAAAATCTTGCTTCCTATATATACCTTCGACGCTTTGAGGCGCATCTGTCGCTCCTCTATGCGTTGCTTTGCCACTCGCTCCAGTTCATAGAAGGCATCCTCACGATATTTTGCCTTGTGGCCACGAGCTTGTGGCATTCGGCGCATCCATTCCAGTTCGGTGCGATAGAGATTGTTAGCCCTTGCCACCTCTGCACGCTGTGCATCTATGCGTTCCTGTCGTTTTTCCAGATAGTAGGCATAATTGCCACGATATGTGTAGATGCTCTGATTGTCGAGTTCGAGAATGACATCACACACACGATCGAGGAAATAGCGGTCATGAGTGACCATAAGCAGAGTCTTGTTGCCACGCTGCAGATAACCTTCGAGCCATATTATCATGTCGAGGTCGAGGTGGTTGGTAGGCTCGTCGAGCATCAGAAAGTCAGGCTCGGTGATGAGTACATTTGCCAAAGCCACACGCTTCTGCTGACCACCACTAAGTTGTCCCATGGGCTGTGTGAGGTCGGTAATCTTTAGTTGTGTGAGAATCTGCTTTGCCTTGAGTATGCGCTCTTCGTCGCCATGATGATTAAAACAAGCATCGAGCACGCTCTCCTCAGGGTCGAAAACGGGAGTTTGGGTGAGAAATCCCACACGTATGTCGCGCCGATAGATGATGCTTCCGTCGTCATAGCCCTCTTCATCCATAAGGATTTTCATGAGTGTGGACTTTCCTGTGCCGTTCTTGGCTATAAGTCCGACACGCTGTCCCTCGCCTACGCTGAAGTTGATGTTGCGAAACAAGACCTGTGCGCCAAACGACTTGGTAAGGTTCTGTACGTCAAGAAATGGTGTCATCTTTACTAAAGGAATTTCTCTATATAATCCAATATCTCGTCTTTGCCCGTGCGGTTTTCGCTCGATGTGATGAAGTAAGGGGGAAGTTCTTCCCACGACTCCTCGAGTTTCTTCATCCAAGCCTCTGCATTCTGGCGTGCTTTCACAGGTCCCACCTTGTCGGCTTTAGTGAAGACGATGGAGAATGGCACTCCGCTCTGCCCCAGCCAGTCGACGAACTCGCGGTCTATCTTCTGCTGCTCGTGGCGCACATCGATGAGCACGAATACATTCACCAACTGCTCGCGTTGCAGTATGTAGCTCGTTATCATCTGCTCCAACTGGTGCTGCACTGTTTTCGACCTCTTGGCAAAACCATAGCCTGGAAGGTCTACGAGATACCACTCCCTGTTGATGATGAAATGATTGATGAGCAGAGTCTTGCCTGGTGTGGCAGAGGTCTTGGCAAGCCCACGTCGGTTGCACAACATATTGATGAGCGACGACTTGCCCACATTACTTCTTCCGATGAAGGCGTATTCTGGTTTGGTGTCCTTTGGACATTGGCTGACCCTTGCCGATGAAATGGTAAATTCTGATGACTTTATTATCACGTTCTTTATCTTTTGTTTTGTTTCCTATGCAAAGTTAGTGGAAACAAACCGAAAGAGAAAGAAAAACAAGTAAATAAATAATCCTGAATAGTATTGTAAGAATATAACTCTCTTGTTGTAAGAAGATACGTGCATCGATGTTTTGGCATATGTCACACAAGTTTATGACAATTGTCACAAACGTTTTTGACATATGTCGCAAAGGTTTGCGACATATGTCAAAACATCGATGCAAGTAACAGCATGCAACGAGGCAACTGCTTTCTTACAAATGGTAATCATAGTAGTTGACGTGTCCTCACGCCAACTACTATAAACCTCCTACTGTTTGACGACTATCTTCTTTCCGTTTCGAATGTAGACGCCTGCAGGGAGTTTGCCTTTTGGATTTAGGCGCATACCGCTGAGAGTATAGACTGCCTCTTCATCCTCGCTAGTGGCAATGACACTGCTGATACCTGTAGCGGTCGGCTGGATGGTGAGAGGAATGACTGCATTGTATTGTTCTGTACCGTTAAAATGAATAGTTACATATAGTTTCTTCTCCGCAGCATTATTATCTAACTTTGACTGGTCTATCTTTGTAAGGTCAAGTTCCCAGGCGTTGTCATAGAGCAGGTCTTTTGTCTGCAATGTGTCGTTTGCCAGTTTCATGGAGTCACATAACAGGGTGTCTGCTTTCTGCATAAGGAGAGCAGATATGCGGATGGTAGGGATGGTGTCAGATTTCGCTGGGTAGATGTGTGGATAGCCATAGTCCATCTTTATGCCAAGTCGGGCTTTCTTGTCTGTGGGCAAAACGTAAGCCTCCTTGTCAAGACTGACGGAAGCGCGCAGGGTGTCCTCCACAGACATGCTTACATCGCGGTTTCCGATGGCATCCCAATCTGTCTCAAACCGAATGGTGTAGGCACCAATCTTAGGATTTACATATGAGATGGCTATCGAGTCTATGCCCGCTATCAGAGGATGCTCCTCGTCTTTTAGGTCGAGAGGAAACACATGAGTGAATACTTCTTCTGATGTAGAGTCGCTAAGATGTCTCTATAGAGAGTTACCGTTGTCGTCTCATTGCCAGTCAATGAGTTGATGTCAAAGGGATAGCCCGTGTTATAGAATGCCCTGAAGGAAACGCCTTCACCAGTCTTTACCACAGTTTGACCTAAAATGCGGAGCGTTGGGTCGTCGCAAATGGTAATGGTGTTACGCCAGTCGTAATCAATAAAATCCATGTAGTGGCGTAAGGTATACACACCGCCTCGAATAACGGTGAAGTTATTGGAAATGGTTTTGTAAAACGATTTTGCCGTGCGTTTCAGATACTGATTGACACTTTTCAAGATTTCCTGAGAATTATCCACTCTGGCATGCTCTGTGCCATACATGTCGGTCATCGTGAATAAAGCCGTAAGAGTGTCAAGAGGTGCCACTGTAATGTCCTCCTTTGTATCTTCACCGATGAATTGGTACAACAAACTTTGCATTCCGCAGCGATAGCCTTCACCCACATATTCATCTTGAAAGGAATAATCTTCACCATATGCAAAGAATGTAGAGAACTGGCTGTTGTCTACCTTAAACTGCGCCTAAAAATCCTGGCGAAGCCGACATGGAAGGACTCTACGAACAGGAGCGATGCAAATGGCTCGCCCATCGTGCTGTGGTATGCTCTAAATTAGGGAAGGACAAGGAGGCTTCGGATGCTTATCAGGAATTCAACAAGATGGGGCGCATAAACCGACGATATGCCTACCTGATAGTACCCTACCTGCTCGACCAGCACCAGTATCACGAAGTGCTTGACATGTGCAAGCAGCGTGAGGAAAACATGAAAGACCAAAAGGACACCATTAACCTCTATATGTCGTCCACGCTCAAATTCTTTGGCATGGCATATCGCGGACTTGGACAATACGACAAGGCAGTAAGTTATTTTGAACGGTTGGCGGTGCTGAGAGACAGTCTGCGCATAAGGGATTTGCAAAGTTCCGCACAGGAGTTGGCTTCCATCTATGACGTAAAGGAGAAGGAAGCCCAAATAGCCAACCAGCATTGGGCACTCTGCATCATCATCGGTTTCGTGGTGGCATTAGTCATCGTCGGAGGAATCCTCGCCTACAACTACCGCATCATAAAGGTAAAGAACATCTCGCTTGTTGCCAATGTGTAGGAAGCAATGAAATATAAGGAGCAACTGGAACAGCAGAATCTCAATGCTCTATCTGCCTCTATGCCTCAAATAGAAGAAGGAGGTGCGGACAAGTTGCTCTTCGACAAAATAAAGAATAAAATAATCACTGATAAGTACTTTGTAGACAATACATTCTCTCGTAAGACATTGATGGAAGAGTTTAATATTCCTGCCAACAAGTTTGCAGGTTTGTTCCGCCAGTTTACAGGTAAGACGTTCAGCGAATATATCAACGACCTGAGAATAGAGTATGTGGCAGAACTTCTTCTGACTGGCAAATACAAGAATGTGGAGGAACTGCTTAAGGAATGCACGTTCATATCTTCCACCTCACTCTATCGCTTGTTCACAAAGAGATATGGAATAACACCCCAGAAGTTCCTGCAGAACGTCAGGTTGCAGAACAAGTATTCATAGGAGGTGCAGTGTACTGGCAAAGCGAGGGCGCTTCGCCTCCTAAAAAATCATGAATAACATAAATGACGTCATTTCATGTTAATCCTTCGCTTTATGTCATAAACAAGCAAAAAGCAAGGAGCATAACATCCATTGATTGACATCAGATTGTAACATTAAGATTACAATACTTATTCGTATTATTGACTTACCTCAAAAAAAATCCAGGAATAAGCGATTGTATTCTAAATAAAATTATTTAATTTTGCATCGCTCCTATAAAGAGAGAGAAATTACAGGAAGCGCAGAATTAAACGAAACTAAGATTAAAAACCTACATTATTCTATTGACAAGTGAGATCACTTCAGAAATTGGTCTTCACGTCAATATTAAATGGCACTAAGGCATGTGCTACAATGAGTTATTACTGGAATTACCACAAAAGAGGATAAAAACCAAATACTACTTTTATTTATTCAAAACCAATTTATGTTATGAAACTAAAAAGAATGTATCTGACATCTGTATTAGGCTTGATATTCTGCCTATTGACAGGTGGCGTGGGCGAAGCCTTTGCCCAGACAGCTAAATCTATTTCAGGAACTGTTTCTGACGAAAAGGGTGAACCAATCATCAGCGGTACGGTGCGACTCAAAGGCTCCAACACTGCTACGGTTACCGATTTCGACGGCAACTACAAGATTTCCGTTCCTGATAACGGAACTCTCGTATTCTCTTATCTTGGCTACATCTCTCAGGAAGTGTCGGTAGCTTCCGCTAAGGGTGGAGTCATCAACGTGGAACTGAAACCAGAGGACACCACTCTCGATGAACTCGTGGTTGTGGGTTACGGTACGATGCGTAAGTCGGACGTCACCGGTTCCATCGGTATCGCCAAGGGCGACGACATGAAGAAGAACCAAAACTTCAGCGCCATAGACAACTTGCGCGGTAAGGTGTCGGGTGTGAACGTGTTCTCCAACTCAAGTCAGCCTGGCGCATATAATAATAAGGTGGTGATTCGTGGTATGGCTACCATCAACTCCTCTACTGACCCTCTCTATGTTGTCGACGGAGTGGTGATGGAAGGCTTCGGCATGATCAACCCTAACGACATCGAGTCTATGGAGGTGCTGAAGGATGCTTCTGCTACTGCCATTTATGGTGCACGCGGTGCCAACGGAGTTATCCTTGTGACCACAAAGCGCGGTCTGAAGAATGAGGAAGGCACACGCATCAGCTATGACGGTTCGTTCTCAGTGAGCACCATAGCACGCAAGATGGATGTGCTCAACGCTCAGGAGTGGTGCGACGCCTTCATGCAGGGTCTGAAGAATGAGAACACTTATCAGGGCACAAACTGGAGCCTTGACCGCAAGGACTGGTTTACTGACAGCAACTACTTCGATGCCAACGGCAATCCTCTCTACGACACCAACTGGCAGGACGAGGCTACACGTACAGCCTTCTCGCATAACCACCAGATAAGCATCCAGCAGGCTGGCAAGAAGTCGTCAATGGGCGCATTCCTCAACTACACCGACCAGCAGGGAATCGTGCTCAATACTTACAGCAAGCGTGTGAACGCAAAGATGACTTACGACGCTAACCCTACAAAGTGGCTCTCAACAGCAGTCAACCTTACTGCCAACCACACTTGGACACACTATACTCCTGAAGACGGTGGCGGTCAGGATGCACGACGCACAATGATAGAGATGCTCCCTTGGCTTCCTGTAAAAGACAAGGACGGCAACTACACCACTTCACAGAGTATCGGCGGCACAATGTCGAGCCTCGGTTTCGAGGGTATGACAAACCCTGTAGCTATCCTCAACGGCCAAACTTATGGCAACTATCGCACACAGATCTTCGGTAATGCAGCATTCACATTCCATATCATCGACGGTCTTGACCTCAAAACACAGTTTGGTGTAGACTATCACCACAACCGCAACTCCTACTACAGCTCACGCGACCTCGTAAACTTGTCGCAGGGCGAGCAGGGACGCGCTTCCATCACCAATAGCGACATTCTCTACTGGCAGGAGGAAACTTACCTCACTTACAACAAGGTGTTCGATATCCACCGCATCAATGCTATGGCAGGTCTTTCATGGCAGGAGCGCACTTATGACTACAACTACATGTATACTCAGGGCTTCTCTGACGACTTCTTCCAGACCTACAACATGGGTGCAGGCACAAAGCCAAGCAACCCAGAGTCAAGTTGGAATCGCTGGAGAATGAACTCTTACTTCCTTCGCTTTGCCTACACTCTCATGGATCGCTACTCAGCAACTGTTACAGCGCGTGCCGATGGTTCTTCTAAGTTTGGTAAGAACAACAAGTATGCTTTCTTCCCATCTGCAGGTTTGGCATGGAATGTTTCACGCGAATCATTCATGGAAGACATCACAGCCATCAGCAACCTGAAGCTGCACACCAGCTATGGTCTGACAGGTAACTCAGAGATTGACCCTTACCAGTCATTGGCAAACGTAAGCTCTGGTACACTGCTCATGGACGGCACACGCGTGCCTTACGCTTATCTCAGCTCATTCGGCAACGGTGACTTGAAGTGGGAGAAGACAGCACAGTTTGACTTCGGTGTAAACCTCGGCTTGTTCCAGGACCGCTTGACATTCGATGTTTCTTACTATCACAAGAAGACCACCGACCTGCTCCTCGACTGCCCAGTGCCCTACTCTACTGGTTACACATCAGTATTCAAGAACATCGGTTCGGTAAAGAACCAGGGTCTCGACATCATGATTACAGGTACTCCATTCCGTTCTAAGGACTTCACATGGACATCTACTCTCAACCTCAACTACAACAAGAATGAGATTCTCTCGCTCGGCGAAAACAACTCTGACATAGGTCTCATGTCATGGGTAGGCGGTTATGAAGGCATACTCCGCGTTGGCGAAAGCATGGGATCATTCTATGGTTACAAGCGCCTTGGCGTATACACTACAGAGGATTATGCTGCAGGCAACTGCGAGAAGAACCAAATAGGTCGTGCAAAGCGTAGCGAGACAAAGGAGATTCTCGGTAAGGGTATACCTGATTGGACTGGTAGCTGGGTGAACACATTCAACTATAAGAACTGGGATCTTACTCTCGACATGCAGTTCGTATGGGGTGTAGAGACTATGCAGCAGTTCTATCACTCTACTTACGACCGCTTCGGCATCACCAATGGTCTGAGCAACATCCTCTATGACGCATATAACGGATCTAATCCTAACGCTATGGAGCAGATGATTTATCTTGCCAACACAGGTCATGCAGGACAGGACACCACCATCGACTCTTCATGGATCGTTGACGGTTCTTACCTCCGTTGCAATATGCTTCAGCTCGGTTATACATTCGATAGCAATACCCTTCGTCACATCGGCCTCTCAGGTCTTCGCATCTATGCAAGTGCCAACAACCTGTTCTTGATTTGCTCAAGCAAGTTTAATGGCTACGACCCTGAGACAACATCACAGACCGACTCTATGGGAAGCAAGTTCGGACAGAACGCAGCATTCTTCTCTTACCCAAGATCAAGAACCTTCACTCTGGGTCTGAACGTTTCATTCTAACATACAACAACACACACTAAATAAAGCAATAAAGCAATGAAAAGAAAATTATATACAGTAGCCATCGCCTGCGCATGCTTGCTGGGCTTCTCTTCTTGTGAAAGCTGGCTTGAGGAAGATAGTAGAAATCAGAAGACTGACCTCGACTTCCCTACCAACCAAAGTGACATAGAGTCTATGGTGAATTACCTCTACCGCACAGGTGCCCCATCGCAGCTGATGAGTGCAAACAGTGCCTACACTGGTCCTGTGTCTACTTATCAAGGCATGCTGACAGGTTATTTCATCAATGAGTATGAAGGTCAGGAGCGTACTTGCGCCTATGCACGCCAGCTGACACGTCAGAACTACACCAACACTGTTGGCGAGGCTATGAGCGGACTCTATGAGGGATGCTACAAGGCTATCCGTGTGGCTAACTCGGTGATAAAGTATACATCGAATATCGCTTCGATTGACGCTTCTTCATCTTCCAAGCTGATTGGTCAGGCTAAGTTCTTCCGAGCATTCAACTATTTCACTCTCGTGAAGTTCTTTGGCGGTGTGCCTCTCACTACAGAACCTTATGAGGATGCTTCAGTGGAACTCCAGTTGGCTAAGTCTTCTACCGCTGACATATACAAAGTGATTGAACAGGATCTCACCGAGGCTGTTGCCGCTCTGCCAGCTACAAAGTTCTATGACAATGGCATGCAGGTGGGCAAATATGCTGCCGCTATGCTCCTCACATCTGTTTATATGCAGGAAGGCAAGTATGCTGAGGCTGCTACGACAGTAAAGACAGTGCTCAACTCTGGTCACTCGCTCACAACCAATGATGACCTCGATGAGGGTAGCGCATTCAATAAGCTCCGCACAACCGATGGTCTCAACGAGGTGATTTATTCTTATGAATATGACGCTACTGTTAGCACCTCTGGCTGGTGGCCTACATATGCTTTCGATGGAACTATCGAAGGCAAGTTGGCTACATATAGCTTGAGCCGTCGTATCTACGGTCCTACAAAGCGATTCCTCAATGTGTATGAAGACAATGACCTCCGCATTAAGGAGGGTCAGTTCTTCCGCCATTCTTGGAGCTTCGTCAACAAGAATGACAATGAGACAAAGACCTGGTCATCAGAAGATGCTGGTTGCTGGTATTGGGCTGACGAGACCGCTCTTCTTGAGACTGGTCAGGGCACAAAGGACAAGGATTTCTTCCGCTACTCTGAGGCTCTGCTTGATGCTGCCGAGGCTATCGCACAGACATCAGGCGTTACCGATGAGGCTGCTGGCTATCTGGCACAGGTGCAGGCACGCTCCAACACCGAGGGCAAGACTGCCGATGCCATCAAGACTACACTTCTTGGTTTGAGCAAGGATGCCTTCATCCATGCTTGCTGGACAGAGCGTCTGCGTGAGTTCCCTCTGGAATTCAAGATTTGGGACGACTGTCTGCGCACTCAGATGTTCCCTAACATCTCTGAGACAACAAAGGGAAGTGTGACCTATGAGACTCTCGTTGGTGCTACCAACGCATCGGGTGCCACATTCAAGGCTACCGACCTCGTATGGCCATTCTCTATCGATGAGCTCCAGCGTAACAGTCTGCTTGAGCAGAATGAAGGCTACGCAAGCAAATAAACTTTCTCATCATATCTAATTTAAGTGGCTGCACCGTTATAGCAATCTATATGGTGTAGCCACTTTTACATATACATCCATCGGCCAATGTACGTACGTGCATTTGACTATATACGAAGGTTTTTACTTTACAATGGTAAACTTGGCGAACTTGAGAAGCAGTTGCTTTGTGCCCGTATTTCGGAATTCCACAGTCGCCTTGGCATTGTCACCTGTGCCCTCGAGTTTTATCACAGTGCCGACACCAAAACGCTGGTGCTCTATAACCATTCCCTCAGAAAGCGAACCATTTGCGGTTGGTTGGCTGGCAGAAGTCGCAGGGCGCGATGATGACACCTTGCGGAAATTGGGAGGCAATGGCTGCGACTTTATCTGAGTGGCTTGCTGGAAACCAGCAGCCTTTGCACCATGAGGAGTGAAGGGATTATGGCGAGCAGCATCGAGCTCTCGGCGGAAGGCAGGACTCAATGGGTCTACCTTCGGTTCATTTTTGCGTGGTGACGTCACCTTATAATTCACATCAGCCATAAACTGTCGTGCTACGGGACGCGAATTCTGCACTTGACGATATGACGGTTGCATGTCATCACCATCGAAATGTATGAACTTGCTGTCTATCTCCTGAAGGAAACGACTTGGCACATCATATTCCATTTTTCCATAGCGCCATCGGTTTTTGGCGCATGTGAGAATACACAATTTCTCCGCACGCGTGATGGCAACATAGAGCAAGCGACGCTCCTCCTCAAGTTCTCGGGGCGAGTCCTGAGCCATAGGCGAAGGGAAGATGTTCTCCTCCATGCCCACTATAAAGACAACAGGAAACTCCAGTCCCTTGGCGGCATGCACAGTCATGAGCGACACTTGTGGTTCATTGGCATCGCCTGACTCCTTATCTGATATCAATGACACCTCCTGCAAGAAGCGGTCGAGAGTGGCTTCTCGCTCCCTACCCTCTTCGCGCAATCCCTCAACAAAGTCCTGCATGGCAGCCATGAGTTCCTCGAGATTCTCCTGACGTGTAAGATATTCAGCATCCGACGATGAGAACAAATCGGCATGTATACCACTCAGCATGACAATGTCGCGTCCGAGGTCATAGGCCTCCTTTACATTCATCTGGTCGCTGAAGTTCTGTATCATAGCCACAAACTTCACCAGTTTAGATTTTGCTCCTGCGTTTAGTGGCACGTCGTAGCGGTCGAGATTATAGCATACTTCCCAAAAGCTCACTCCATACTGCGTGGCGGCAGTGGAAATCTTGCCAATAGTGGTGTCACCGATGCCACGAGAAGGATAATTGACAATGCGTTTGAAAGCCTCCTCGTCATTATGGTTGGCAACAAGACGGAAGTAAGCTAAGATGTCCTTTATCTCCTTGCGCTGATAGAAAGAGAGTCCGCCATATATGCGGTATGGAATGCTCTGACTAAGGAACTCATCCTCAAAGGGACGGCTCTGCGCATTAGTGCGATAGAGGATAGCAAAGTCGGAATAGTTGCCACCGTGCTGACGCATATATTTCTTTATGTCGCGGCACACGATGGAAGCCTCCTCCTTGTCGGAATAAGCGGGTTTAACCAAGAGACTGTCGCCAAGAGCATTCTCGGAAAAGACCTCCTTGCGTATCTGCCGTTGGTTATGGCGTATAAGACTGTTGGCAGCCTCAACTATGCGCTGAGTGCTACGGTAGTTCTGCTCAAGTTTGAAAAGTTTAGCTTCAGGATATATCTTCGTAAAATTGAGTATATTGTCGATATTTGCTCCACGAAAGGAATAGATGCTCTGAGCATCGTCGCCAACCACACATATGCGCTTATTCTCTGACGCCAACAAGTCAACTATCATCTGCTGCACCTTGTTGGTATCCTGATACTCGTCCACAAGGATATACTTGAACCTCTCCACCCACTTTCGTCTGATGTCCTCATGCTGTTTGAAGAGCTGATAGGTCATCACCAGCAAGTCGTCAAAGTCCATGGCATTGGCACGTCGGCAACGCTCCTGATAGGCCATATAAATTTTGCCTATTTCAGTCATGCGTGAATAGCGGTCGCGCTCATATATCTCTGCATCGTTGGCATACTGCTGGGCACTGATAAGAGTGTTCTTCGCCATAGAGATGCGGCTGTGAACAGTAGACGGCTTATACATCTTCTCGTCGAGCATCATCTCCTTTACGATGGTCTTTATCAGACTACGGGAGTCATTCTCGTCGTAGATGGTGAAGTGAGAATCGAAACCGATATGCTCAGCTTCAACTCGCAGGATGCGGGAAAAGACAGAGTGAAAGGTGCCCATGTTGACATAATGGGCGTGCTCCATACCGATGAGGTCGCCAATTCTCGTCTTCATCTCATTGGCAGCCTTATTGGTGAAGGTCAGGGCAAGGATGTTGCGTGGATCAAGTCCTGATTGTATGAGATAGGCTATCTTGTAGGTCAGCACCCGCGTCTTGCCCGAACCTGCTCCGGCAATGACCAATGAAGGACCGTCGTTATATTCCACCGCTGCCTGCTGGCTCTGGTTTAGCTTGGCAAGAAGTTCGTCTTTGTTCATTATATCGTGATAATGTAATGTCGTATAGTCTTATATCTGTCACCGAAAATTATTTGGAATATATGCCACCCGACACAGTCTTCGGGTCTACCCTCTCACCTTCTTTCGGGAAGGAAGGAATGAATTTCATCTCACGCTCTATCTTCGACTGTCGCTTGCGCATGTAGGCTGTAGGCTGCGAAGAGTCAAACTTCCGCGGATTTGGCAGTGTGACAGCTATCAAGGCACACTCACCACGTGTTAGGTCGTTAGGGGCTTTGCTGAAATGATGCTTCGCCACAGAATACACTCCATATATGCCATCGCCCATCTCTATAGAATTGAGGTATACTTCCATTATGCGGTGTTTGCTCCACATGATTTCTATGAGAGAAGTGAAATAAACCTCAAGACCTTTTCTTACCCATGTGCGTCCAGGCCAAAGAAAGACATTCTTGGCTGTCTGCTGAGAGATGGTGCTTGCTCCATGCTTTGTCTGGGAGTTCTTGTTGTGCTTTGCAGCCTGCTGTATGGCATTGAAGTCAAAACCGTGATGAATGAGGAAGCGCTGGTCTTCCGAAGCCATCACCGCCACAGGCATGCTTGGCGACATCTCGTCGAGCGGCACCCACTTATGATACCATCGCGGTGTTTCCGCATTTGCTAGTTGTTGTACGAGTCTTATGCACATGAGTGGTGTGACATACACGGGGATATAACGGTATGCCAAAGTCACCAATATGGTGGATGCGAAGAACAATGCCAACGCCCATCTCACTATCTTCCAAACGATCTTCACCTAAATAAAAGTTTACTTATTACCAAATAAAGAAGAGGACGCCGTACCTCTTATGAACAGGAAAGGGTGTGCCTATATCGCCACACCCTTTTCCTTATACCGCTAATATTGCTATTTACTGGAGTGTACCAGCGTTAGCAGCGTCAATCATAGACTTTGAAGCATAGAGGATAACCTCTACACGACGGCTTGCGTTAACATCTTCCTTGCCGTCCTTCATGATAAGGTTGGTCTCGCCATAACCTGTAGAAGAAGCAATCTGAGAAGAACCTACGCCACAAGTTGTGGTGAGATAACTCTTCACTGAGTCAGCACGCTTCTGAGAGAGAGCGAGGTTTGTAGCTTCAGAACCGTCAGAAGAAGCATAACCCTGGATAGCTACTGAGCAGTCAGTATTGTTCTTCAGCACAGTAGCGAAGTTTGCGAGCTCTGACTGAGCAGTGGCCTGAAGGTCAGCTTTTCCCACCTTGAAGAGAATGCCATTGTCGAAAGTAACCTTCACAGCGCTAAATCCGTTAGCGTCAGTTGTCTCCTCCACAGTAGCATTGTTAAGTTTGGCAGCAGCCTCAGCCTTTACCTTGTCCATGTGCTTACCAATGAGAGTACCTGCAGTAGCACCTACAGCACCACCTACTGCTGTACCGACAACAGTGTTACCTGTGAGCTTACCTACCACTGCACCAATCACTGCACCAGCACCTGTACCGATGAGAGCACCATTGCCTGCATTTGTCGAACAACTAACTGTTGTGAGCAGTGCCATACCAGCAACAGCAATTTGCATCTTTTTCATTGTCGTTTTCGTATTTGTTGATTATATTAATTGAGATCACTTAATGCAAAGTTACTACAATAGCACGAAATGGCAAAGGTTTTAACCCATTTTCACCACCTAATCCATCTTACTACATTGATTATGAATATTTCTTCGGAAACCGAAGGAGTATGCTCATAATGCCAATAAAGCCCAACAGAACAGGATAATAAAGATGCGGAAGAATCTCTATAGGACTGATTTTGGCAAGTCCCGCAGCAATAAGAAGTTGCGCTCCATAAGGAATCAATCCCTGCATGACGCAGGAGAATGTATCGAGGATGCTCGCTGCCTTGCGAGGGTCAATGCCAAACTTGTCGGAGATATGCTTGGATATGTCACCCAAGGTGAGTATGGCAATGGTGTTGTTGGCCGTGCAGATGTCTACCAGTGCTACTAGAAAGCCAATGGAAAGTTCCGCACCGCGTTTGCCTGTGATATGTCGTGTCATCTTGTCGATGATATAGTTTATGCCACCAGCTTCCTTTATCACAGAGAGCAGACCTGCCGCCAAGACTGTCACGATGATGAGTTCGCTCATCACGAGTATACCTTCGCCCATAGAGGAGAACAGTCCATATATGTCGTAACTGCCATCTGCGAGTCCCAAGACAGCGCACGACACAAGACCAAGCACGAGAACAGCCATCACATTGACTCCCATTATGGCGGTGACAAGCACAACAATATAAGGCACTACCTTGAGCAGTTGCACAGACTCTATCTGATCGGTGGATTTCACTCCAAAGCCCATCCCTATATATATAACAAGGACTATGATTGCCGCAGGCAACGCTATGGGGAAGTTGGCACGAAACTTATCCTTCATCATGCACCCTTGGGTCTTTGTGGCAACAATTGTCGTGTCGGAGATGAAGGAAAGATTGTCGCCAAAGAATGCTCCGCCCACTGCTATGGCAGTAAGGAATGCCGTACTCTCGCCCGTCTTTTCTGCAAGTCCAACAGCTATGGGGACGAGTGCCGCTATGGTGCCTACGCTGGTGCCTATGGCAAGACTGATGAAGCAAGAGGCAAGGAAGAGGCCTGCAAGAATCATATATTCGGGAGTAACATATAATGCCAGATTCACTGTGGCATCGATGCTACCCATAGCTTTTGCCGCTGAAGCAAAGGCTCCTGCAAGGACGAAGATAAGAATCATAAGGATGATATTCTCTGTGCCCGCACCTCGGCAAAATGAACTTACACGCTCTTCGATACTACCCTTGCCTACTACTGCTACGCCATAAATGCACGACAAGAGGAATGCCACGGTGATGGGTACTTTGTAGAAATCGGATGCTACTATTGACGTGATGGTGTAAATGGCAATGAATACCAGCAGTGGCGACAATGCCTTGAGTCCTTGCAAGTTCTTCATCTTTGCTCTTTTGTTATATTTACATCTGAGTGCGTCTATAAAACTGGCAATTCTCCTTTGTCAGCAGTTCTATAGGCATATAGTTTACAGGTTCGACAGGCATCTTCAGTACCACAGCTTTGAAGAGGGCATCCATGCACGAATAGCCTTGCTGATAGCCATGCTGAGCGATGATGAAGGATATGCTACCCTTCTGCAGACACTCCGCATTGCGTGGCACCATGTCATAGCCCATAATCTGTATGTTACGCTTGTTGTTTTCGAGAAGATACTCGCCCACCACATGTGCCTTGGAATTGAGAGTTATGCAGTGATGAATATCAGGATGCGTCTGGAAGAAATCATCAAGCAAGGCAACAAGAGCCTTACCTTTCTTCTCTGCTGGTACTTCCAGTTCCACTATCTCTATCTCAGGAAAATGGTCAAGCATATAATGGCGGAATCCCACTTCTCGGTTGGCCTGCTGCTTGGTGGTGAGAAACCCATTGCGTGTGCGCTTCATCAGCATTATCTGCTTCTCCGTACCGGCTATGAGCATGAGCATCTTTGCTGCAAAGTAACCACTGGCAAAAGAGTCCTGACCAAAGAATGCTAGTGGACGAAGATCGGGCATATAGGAGTCGAGCATAACGAAGGGTATGCCCACTTCATGCAGATGCTCTGTGAAATGGCGAGTGATTTCAAGTCCTGCTGGCACTATCACAAGACCGTCTGGATTATAGCTAAGGCTCTCTTTTGCCTTAACTTCGAAATCTTCATCGTTGAGACGTTTGTAATGCACAATGCGAATGTTGATATTGAAATCGGTATGCATCTCCTCAGCTTTTCTTGCACCCTCCTCTATTTCTTGCCAGTAAGCTTCGGAACTATGAGCGGGAATGAAAAGCACAAAAGTGTAAGACTTGTTGTATGCCAATGCACTTGCAAAGACATTGGGTTTGTAGTTGAGTTCCTCAAGCACCTTGTTTATCTTCTCCAGCGCTTTGAGCGACACATTCGGTCTATTATGGAGAACTCTGTCTACTGTGCCTACCGACACACCTGCCCTTTCTGCGATATCCTTAATCCTGACTTTATCTGCCATCAGCCTTTTTACCTTACGGTGGGTCGTGTAAATTTCCCACCACAACTATTCTTAGTTATTGTATTTTGTTCTTAGATAATAGACAAAGTTAATAAATCTTATCCGTATAGACAAAGTTCTTTAATAAAAAGCATACGTAGTGAGCCTTTTTCCTTTCATTTCCTTTCCTCTGCAGGAAAAATTACATAACTTTGCGATATGTGTATGCCAATAAAAAATCATTTCATACCTCTATGCCGACTATTGCTGACATTTGCAATAATCTCCATTGTGGTTGCCTGTGATCATGATAAAAACTGCGCTGAGGCTGACAGACTAAATGATAAGGCATATCATTACCACTACATCTCTTTGGATTCCACCACCGTCTATGCCAATATGGCTCTTGATGCCAGCACTGATTATGATGCCGGACACAACGAGGCCATGAACAATCTGGCTTTTGTAGACATCATGAAAATGAACTACAGGCAAGCGGAGAAAAAGCTGAAGGACATACTTTCACATACCGACAACCAAATAGAACAACTTGTTGCTAACACGCAGATGATGCGTCTGTGCCAAAGGGAATCAAGAAACAAGGAGTTTTATGACTATTACTGGAATGCCACACGAAACCTCAAGAGAATAGACGAAGACAAGCAATTGCTTTCTGAACGTCAAACTCTCAGGGTTAACTATGCCGAATCGGAAATAAAGATTGTGACATCGACATACTTATATTATGTGGGGCAGGTTCACAAGTCGGCAAAGGTGCTGAGCGAACTGCGCGAAGCCGATGTGTTGCAGAAGGACACTGCACAATTGCTCAACTATTTCTATAATGTCGGTTCGGGTGAATATTTCCTCAAAGGTTCGGATATGGAGCGCAGTCGCAAGGAGTTTGACTACCTCATGCGCTGCTATCTCATGGCACAACATGGCAACTACGTCTTTTGGCAAGCCAATGCTCTGCAGGCATTGAGTGAGCACATACAGAATGAGAGTCTGCGCGAAAGTCTCATAGAGGAAAATCCTGTGGCAATGAAGATTTTGGAGTTAGAAAGCATAGACCATGAACACATTGCCACGGAACTCGCCCATCGCTCACTCTGCGACTTCATCTCTTATGGTGACACATATCAGATAGCTGGAGCTTTGCGCACGCTCTCCGACTGTCTCTTTCATAATGGAGAATATGTGTTTGCTATCGAGTGCCTCAACGAGGCTCTGACGAGAGATACACTTATAAACCAGTCGCCATCGATAAAGTCAAGCTTATATGAGAAGTTGTCGATAAACTACTCCGCTCTCAACGAAAAGCAGAATTCTGACTACAACCGTAACCTCTATCTCGATACTCAGGAAAATATCCGTCAGGATCGTGAGTTGGAGGCAAGAGCCGAACAGGTGGACAAGGTTTCATTGCAACTCAATCTCGCCATCGGCGGAGTTATCGGCAGCATACTGATGCTTGTGGTATTGTTGATGATTTTCAGCCGAAAAAGAAAGAACAAGGAGAAATCGTACTCTTCAGAAATCCTTCTGAAACCGCTGACAGAATGGAGAACTCAACAGGCACGCAACACCGAAATAGCAGAAAGGCAACGACAGGAGATAATAGAAGAGCAGGCGTCGGAGGAATATATCCTTGAGCAGAACCTCAACAGGAATATCGAGCAGAGGGCAAAGATGTCGCTCGTTAACAGTATCACTCCATTCATAGACCGCATGTTGGCAGAAATACATAGTCTGGAAAATAGGAAAGAGGATGAGGCAACAAAGGCAAGACGTTATGGCTACATAGCCGAACTGTCAAACAAGATCAATGAATACAACGATGTGCTGACCAACTGGATACAGTTGAGAAAGGGTGAACTAAGCCTGCATATCGAGAGTTTCAGACTGCAGGAACTGTTTGACATTGTAAAGGGTGGTTCCCAGGCTTTCAAGATGAAAAATGTAACATTGGAAGTCTTGGATACGGATGCCGTGATAAGAGCCGACAAGACTCTTACGCTATTTATGATAAACACCATAGCCGACAATGCGCGCAAGGCTTCTCACGATGGAGGCAAGGTAAGTATTTATGCCGAGAATACTGACAGTTATGTGGAATTATCCATCGAAGACAATGGCGATGGAATGGATGAAGAACAGTTGCAAAGTATCTTCAATAGACAACCGTCACTTACAAAGTCGCAACATGGCTTTGGGCTTATGAACTGTAAGGGTATAATAGAGAAATACAAGAAGGTGAGCCGTTTGTTTGCCGTGTGCAGCATATCGGCAGAGAGTGAGAAGGGTAATGGATCAACATTCCGTTTCCGATTGCCATATGGTAAACTACGCTCGCTGCTTTGCCTATTGATTTTTACCATGTCTGCATTATTCTCCACGAATGCCAATGCAAAAGAGATACCAGACATAAACAACAAAATAAGGATGTATGCTGACAGTGTGTATTTCTGCAATCTACAAGGAAAGTATCAAAAGGCACTTGATTATTCTGTAACCACATGTCACTATCTCAATGAACGCTATCGTCAACTAACGCACAACGACAAGGACACGCTGAAACTCTTGGGAATATCGTCCACAAATGCTGCCGAACTGAGATGGTTTGTTGATTCTATACCAATGAGGTATGACATCATTCTCGATCTTAGAAACGAGGCGGCAGTAGCTGCATTAGCACTTCACAAATGGGATATCTATAACTACAACAATGGAATCTTTACACTTCTCTATAAAGAGTGTAGTGCTGACCATAGTTTGGAAAGATATGTGAAGCAGACACAGACAGCACGCGATGCGAAGAATGTGGCTCTGATTATTCTGTCATTGTTGTTTATTTGTATCATCCCCGCCTATTATATGCTGTATTATAGATATGTGGTCTATTATAGACAAATGGTAGATAAGGTAAATAAGATCAATAGCATTCTCTTCGAGTCAATCGATGACAAGGAAAAGAAACGCAAGATAGAAAACATCTGGACGAAATCAAAAGACAGACAAAGCAAGAAAACAAGGCAGACCTCAGCCTTGGATACGGTGGTGAAGGAGATATGCATTGCCTTGGAGAAGAATATCAAGCAACAGGAAAGCGATGCGGTCAATATGGAACTGGCTAACGACGAACTGAAACGTTTGCGATATGAAGCACAGAGACTCTATATCCACAACAGCGTACTTGACAATTGTTTCTCGACTTTGAAACATGAGACAATGTATTATCCGTCACGCATAAAGCAGATTGTTGAAACCCAACCTGTGGACATAGAGGCACTGAGAGAAATTACATCCTTCTACAAGGATCTCTATACTATACTGAGTACACAGGCACAGGCGCAGATAACAACAAATCTGAAGGTGAATGAGTACTTGACCAGCTACTTGCAGAATCTTCTTCTAAAACTTGCTGATGGCACTATGCCGATAGCTATACGACAAGCTGTCGACAAGACATACGACTACTATACACTGAAGTATGAAAACCTGCATCTTGACGAATCTCAAGCTACTGACCTCTTTACACCAATGACACAAAATCTTACATGCCTGCTGATAAGACAAATAGTGAGAGAGATTGGTGAATCGACGGGTAAGCGTGGATGCGGTATACAGTCAAAAGTGGAAGCAGATGGCAATTCGTATATCTATATAATAATGTATAACAAGATAATACTCAATTTTCAATAACTGAAAGAACTAATATGGAAAAGTTTAAGGTGATAGTAGTGGAAGATGTTCCATTGGAAATGAAGGGTACGGTGGGCATACTCACCACTGACATTCCCGAAGCGGAAATAATAGGCACGGCACAGGACGAACCTACATACTGGCGATTGATAAAGCAGCAAACTCCCGACCTCGTGCTACTTGACCTCGGCCTTGGCGGTTCAACTACTGTTGGCGTGGAGATATGCCGACATACAAAGGAATCTTATCCTGACGTAAAGGTACTCATCTTCACGGGAGAGATACTCAACGAGAAACTGTGGGTCGATGCACTTGACGCAGGATGCAACGGCATCATTCTGAAAAGTGGCGAACTGCTCACCCGCAACGACGTGCTTGCAGTTATGGGTGGTGACAAACTAGTATTCAACGAACCTATACTCAACAAGGTGGTAGAAAAGTTTAAGGAAACAGTCAATCAACAAATCCTTCACCAAGAGGCTCTCATCGATAATGACGTGGACGAATATGACGAGCGCTTCCTACGCCATCTGGCTCTCGGCTACACTAAAGAGCAGATTACCATGCTCCGTGGTATGCCCTTCGGAGTGAAGAGTCTCGAAAAGCGACAGAACGAACTCATAGCAAAACTCTTTCCTAACAGTAAGGGTGGGGTCAATGCCACACGACTAGTGGTGCGTGCACTTGAACTGAGGATTCTCGATATTGACAATCTTGTAGCTGATGATGAATAGACCGAAGATATTCATATTGTCCACTCTGAGTCTATGCATCATACAAATGCTCATTATCCTTGTGTCATGGATAGCCAGTGCCGTTTTTCCCGAGGAGGGATTCAACTCACTATTGAGCGGCACTGGACTACGATGGCTCTTCGCTCAGAGCGTTAGTAGCGGATGTTCTGAATACATGGTATGGTTAATGATTGGCAGTACTTTTCTTGGTACATTCATATGGTGTGGGTTACCAAAAAAGATAACCACCTTCAGATTATGCGATTACAACGAGAAGACAGCAATAGTGTTTTTCTTTATCGAACTTCTCATTGGCATCGGTATCTGTTTGGCATTAGCCTTCGTTCCCCACTCTCCCTTCTTGGGTATTGACGGAAAATTCTTCCCTGGACCGCTTTTGAAGTCATCCCTGTTGGTTATCGGTAGTTCCATTTTCGCAGGAAGCATCACCTTCCTATTGTTGACTGAAAGGTGCAAATCCTACTCTCTTGCAGCTGACGCATTACTTTGCGGACTAAAAGCCATTGTACCACTGATAGTTGTCCTTTTTCTGTTAAAGGTTACCATTGAAATGACCATTTTTGCCTTCTTTTGACAAAGGACAAAATCCATGCAAAAAGACATAAAATATCTCTCATTTTAGTTGGCAGAGATAGAGATTTATACTACCTTTGCAATCGAAACCAGAGAAACAAAGAGGAAAATTTACAGACTGAATAATTATCAAAAGTTTCCCAAAACGGGAAACTTTTAGTCTCTAAACAAAATAAAAGTTTTCCAAAACAAGAAAGTTTCGCTAAGTCTAACTCAGGAACAAACATCACCTGACAGACCTTTAACGTGCATATAAACAGACAAATAAAAATATAGAAGTCAACATGGAGATCAAGAATTTTAGCATTACAAAAAGAGATGGTTCTAAGGATATGTTTTCCTTAGATAAAATCATGAATGCTATAATAAAAGCATTCGAGTCAGTCAACGAGGCTACAGATCTTGGCGTAATATCCAAAATAATCAGCCATCTGGATATCCACAATGACATCAAGGTGGAGGACATTCAAAATCAGGTAGAAGTGGCACTCATGGAGGAAGGTCACTACAAGGTGGCAAAGTCATTCATGCTCTATCGTCAGCAGCACACTGAGGACCGCGAAACCATAGAGCGAATGAAGTTTCTCACAGACTATTGTGATGCTGCCAATGCTGCCACTGGCTCGAAATATGATGCCAATGCAAATGTAGAGCACAAGAACATCGCCACTCTCATCGGTGAATTGCCAAAGTCCGCATTTATCCGTCTGAATAGACGACTGCTTACTGATAGAATAAAGAAAATGTATGGTAAGGAACTGTCCGACAAATATATTGATCTCCTTACACATCATTTTATATATAAGAACGACGAGACTTCACTCGCCAACTACTGTGCATCCATCACCATGTATCCATGGCTTGTCAGTGGCACGGGTGGCATCGGTGGCAACTCCACCGCTCCAACTAACCTAAAGTCATTCTGTGGTGGATTTGTTAACATGGTATTCATCGTCAGTTCCATGCTCTCTGGTGCATGCGCCACACCAGAGTTCTTGATGTACATGAACTATTTCATCGGTAAGGAATATGGTGTAGACTACTGGAAGCATCCTGAGCAGCAAGCAGACTTGTCGCTGAAGAAGCGTTCCATCGACAAGGTCATCACAGACTGTTTTGAGCAGATAGTATATTCCATCAACCAGCCTACGGGAGCTCGTAACTTTCAGGCCGTTTTCTGGAATATCTCTTACTATGACAAATATTATTTTCAGTCACTGTTTGAGAACTTCTATTTCCCTGACGGATCTCAGCCTGACTGGGAGTCTTTGTCATGGCTTCAGAAGAGATTCATGAAATGGTTTAATCAAGAGCGCACGAAGACCATGCTCACATTCCCTGTGGAGACCATGGCAATGCTCGTGGAAAACGGCGAACCAAAGGACAAGGAATGGGGTGATTTCGCCGCAGAGATGTATTCTGAGGGACACTCATTTTTTACTTATATCAGCGACAATGCCGATTCTCTCTCATCATGCTGCCGTCTGCGTAACGAGATTACAGACAACACATTCTCTTATACTCTCGGTGCAGGTGGTATCTCTACAGGTTCAAAGAGCGTGCTGACAATAAATATAAACCGAAGTGTGCAGTATGCAGTTAACCACGGACTGGACTACACCGAGTTTCTGACCGATATCGTAGACCTTTGCCACAAAGTGCAGACCGCCTACAATGAGAATCTGAAAAATCTGCAAAGCAACGGTATGTTGCCATTGTTTGACTCTGGCTACATCAACATGGCGCGCCAGTATCTGACAATCGGTGTCAATGGTATAGTGGAGGCAGCAGAGTTCCTAGGACTAAAGATCAATGACAACCCTGAATATCTTAAGTTCGTGCAGGGCATCCTCGGCATCGTGGAGAAGAAGAACAAGGAATACAAAACAAAGGACTTGATGTTCAACTGCGAGATGATTCCTGCTGAGAATGTAGGCGTGAAACATGCAAAGTGGGATCGCGAAGATGGATATTTTGTGCCGCGCGATTGCTACAATTCATACTTCTATATTGTGGAAGATGACTCGCTAACTATCATCGACAAATTCAAGCTCCACGGCGCACCATACATCAAACACCTCACTGGCGGTTCGGCTCTCCATATGAATTTAGAGGAACATCTGTCGAAAGCGCAGTATGCACAGTTGATTAAGGTGGCAGCAAAAGAGGGATGCAACTACTTTACATTCAACATCCCCAACACATTATGCAATGAATGCGGACACATCGACAAGCGTTATCTACATAAGTGCCCTAAGTGCGGTTCAGAGAATATCGACTATTTGACACGCATCATAGGATACCTAAAGCGAGTGAGCAACTTCTCACAGGCAAGACAGAAGGAGGCTTCACGACGCTTCTATGCAGGAAAGAACAAACTGGTGGAAGCCTAACACACACAATAACACATATTCTTAAAATTATAGTGATGGTCTGAATGGCGGTTCTCAGGATAACACCATTCGGACCATCAACTTTTACCAAAGACATACACAGTATGCTAAAATATATAAATAGTGACATCGTTTTTCAGGAAATACCAGATGAGGTCACTCTGGCAATAAACTTATCCAACTGCCCTTGTCGGTGCCCAGGATGCCACAGTAAATTTCTGTGGACAGACACAGGCATAGAACTAACAGTAGAGGAGATAGACAAGTTTATAAAGGAATATGGGAAAGACATCACCTGTATAAGTTTCATGGGAGGTGATGCAGAACCGTCAGAGATCAACAGACTTGCGGCATACATGAAATCCTATTATCAAACTATTAAAATAGCATGGTATACAGGACGTACTATCATATCTTCTGCAGTAGATATTAACAACTTTGATTACATCAAGGTAGGTCCATACATCGCACATCTTGGTCCGCTCAACAATCCGAATACCAATCAGCATCTCTACCGTATTCTTCACCAAGAGGACAACAGAAAGGAAGATATTACAAGCCGTTTTTGGAAGAAGTCGGCTTTATAAACATTTCACCAACCATTGTTGCTACACCCATCAGACGGAAAGTCATCTGGGTCGGTAAAACCATTCCAACTGTTTGAACTGGGATATTTATTCTTGTTATACTTTCGTGGTTGTCTTCTCTGAATATTTTTATGCGGAGTATCGTCATAAAAAGCAATTATAGCAACAACAAGACTTATTACGGTAAATAAGATTGCTGTTATATACCATTTTATCAGTAGTAATAAAACGATGGTTACTATCACCATGAAAACATACAAAAAGTATTTCATTCCGTTCAATCTTTCAATTAGTTGTATTATCTCCGCCACAAAGATAGTGAAAAATGATGGAATGGCAATGCTCCAGACGCCTATTGCTTCGCCTTGTGTGCTACACTAAGCGTCTGGAGTACTACAGATAGGAAGATGAGGAAGACGCCGAAATAGAAAGCGGCATTGAGCATCTTCGCCTCGCCAAAGAAGAGCATGGCCATTATAATGCTATAGATAGGCTCGAGATTAAAGGTGAGACTCACCGTGAAGGCAGAGACGACCTTTAATACTTGTATCTGAAGGAGATACAAGACGATGGTGCTTACCGAAGAAAGAACCAGTAGCCACATAAAATCCTGATAGGAAGGGAGCAGACGGTCTGCAGGAAATATATGGGTGAAGAGGGGCAACAATGCCACTAAGCCCATCGTGCCACCTGTCATGGCATAGAGCAATATGGTGCTTGACTTATGACCTGTATTGACAGCCACCATTTTGTTGAATATCGTGTAGAGGGCACCTAGGGCTGTGGAAATCATACCAAGCGTGATGCCGAAGCGATAGCGGCTGTCGAAACTAAATATCAACATGATGCCCACTACAGTGAGAAGACTAAATAGTAGTTCACGCCATGACAACTTGCGTCGCAGGATTATCGGTTCAAAGATGGCTGTGAAGAATCCCACCATGGAATAGCACACAACTCCGATAGAGATGTTGGCATACTTTATACTTCCATAGAAGAATACCCAGTGAAAAGCCAACAACACGCCCACACCTATCATCTTAATGGCATTGCCTGTAGGTATACGATGCACCTTGCCAGTAAGTGTCATATATATCCAAAACATCACCATGGCAAAGCCCATGCGATACATAGATAGTGGAAATTCGCTCAGGGTGATGAGTTTACCAAATAGACCAGTGCTTCCGGCGATAAGTACTGCTAGATGCAGTTTTAAGAATGCCTCTTTCATCTTTGCGTGACTACGAAGTGTATCTCTCACAATGCCCTTCAATGTTGAAGGTCACATGAAACTTGTGTTATTAGTTAATTTTATGATTGCCTTTGTCTACCCACTTATCGGAGGTTGAACTTAACGTAGTACAAAATTAAAAATAAAATATCAATATGGCGAATGATAATGCAAAGAAGTTGAGTTATCAGTTGAGTTAACAAATGGTCACATCGAGGACGATAAAAGGTGAATTTCACTATAAATTCTGCTTTTTTACACATTATTATGCGTTTTGTCCACCTCTATCTTGTATTTTTTTGAAACCTTTGCAAAGGTAATAATAAGTGTGGTATAGCTATACTAACCAAGCATACCCGCTTATGCCTCTCAACAAATAACTATAAAAACCAAGAATAAACAATGAACAAGAAAAAACTATTGCTTTCGGCTGTGCTCGCCTCTGCCATGGCGGCCAATGCCCAAGTGACAATCAATGTGGATGCTTCCAACCCTGGCATCAAGGTTTCTCCAAATTTGTATGGCATCTTCTTCGAGGATATCAACCACGCTGCCGATGGCGGTCTCTACGCCGAACTAATCAGCAACCGATCATTCGAGGATGCAGATAAGGAGACTCCTACCTGGAAGACTTTCGCACAAGATGGTGCGAAGATCAGCACCCAACTCATCAACAAGGACTTGCTCAACAAGGCACAAGGCAAGGCTCTCCAGATTATCGTGACCGCCACTCCCACCGCCACTGCATCTCTCATCAACGAGGGCTTCTGGGGCATCAACAGTGTGCAGGGCAGAACCTATAAGCTCTCTTTCTGGGCAAAGGGTGGCTACAAGGGTGGCCTGAAGGCACAGCTCATCAATGAGAATGGCGACAAGGTGTATGCCGAGGCTGCCATCAGTGGAAAGATTGGCAAGAAGTGGACCAAGTACACGGCTGAGTTTACTGCCAACGCCAACGATGCGAAGGCTCAGTTTGCACTCGTCGCCGACGGCAAGGGCACCATCCAGCTCGATGTGGTGAGCCTCTTCCCTCCTACTTTCAAGAATCGCGAGAATGGTTTGCGCCCCGACTTGGCACAACTCTTATACAATATCCACCCGAAGTTCGTCCGCTTCCCTGGCGGTTGCTATGTAGAGGGACAGGAGTCTCCAGAGAATGCCTTCCATTGGGAGAAGACCATCGGTCCTATCGAGGAGCGTCCCGGACATAAGAACGTGAACTGGCGTTATCGCACCAGCGACGGTATGGGATTTGACGAGTACCTGCAGTTGGCAGAGGACCTAAACGCCAAGCCCCTCTATGTGGTGAACGTAGGTCTGTGGCACGGCGGCATGACCCCTGTAGACAGCATCCAGCCATGGATTGACGAATGTCTGAATGCATTGGAGTATGCCAATGGTCCTGTTACCAGCAAGTATGGTGCCCTCCGTGCCAAGAACGGTCACCCCGAACCATACAACATCGAGTATTTGGAGATAGGCAACGAGAACAACCAGCCTGATCCATCCCTGCAGAGCGACCACTACTACGAGCGTTTCAAGAAGTTTAAGGATGCCATATTGGCAAAATATCCGAAGATGCACTTGATAGGCAACGTGGTGGCATGGGGTGACGACAACCCTAAGTGGAACAGCAACGAGAGTGTGGAGCTACTCGACGAGCACTACTACCGCAATCCGTCATGGTTTGCCGAGAACTTCAACAAGTATGACTCTTACGACCGCAAGGGCAGTGAGATCTACGTGGGCGAGTATGCTGTGACCCAAGGCTTCGGCAACATGGGCTCACTCGACGCAGCTCTCGGTGAGGCTGTCTACATGATGGGCATTGAGAACAACAGCGACATCGTGACCATGGCATCCTATGCTCCAATCTTCGCCAACCTCAACAACCGCATGTGGGCTCCCGACATGATACAGTACACCTCCGACAAGGTATTCGGCACTCCGTCTTACTATGTGCAGAACGTGATGGCGAACAACATTGGTACACGTGTGCTGAAGGTAGAGCAAAGTTCTCCTTACAAATACGACCAGATTAGAGTAAAGCCTGCTACCTGCAGAGTGGGAATGGGAACATGGGGCACTCAGGTATCATTCCAAGACAAGGGTTACAGCGATGACAAGGGCAACGACCTGCCTATGACACTGCAGGAGTTGCCTACCGACATCAAGGGAAAATGGCAAGCTAGCGCTGACGGCATCATCAAGCAGACCTGCAACGAGGAGTCTTGCATCCGTCTCAACCCCGGCGAGATTACTAGCGACGGGTATATATATAAGGTACGCGCCAAGAAGGACGCAGGCAACGAGGGCTTCCTCGTAGTATTCAATTACGTGGATTCTCAGAACTACTGTTGGTTGAATCTCGGTGGATGGAACAACACCCAACACGGCATTGAGCAAATTGTGAATGGTGGCAAGGGTCAGATAACTACTTGCCCAGGCAAGATAGAGACTGGCAAGTGGTATGACATCGAGTTGAAGGTAGTGGGCGACAGTATCTTCGCATCGGTGGACGGCAAGGAAATCTTCGCCACCAAATTGAAGGCAAACACCCAGCCTGGAGTTTTCTCCACCGCTACACTCGACGAGAAGACTGGCGAGGTTATCCTCAAGATTGCCAACACCAGCACCGAGAACACCACTGCCAAGGTGAATCTGCAGGGCAAGAACATATCAGATGGTAAACTTATTCGACTCTCTGCCAAGAACGGACTGGAGGAGAACACCATCGACAACCCAACCAACATCTATCCGGTGGAGAGCTACATCACTACCCAAAAGAACGGAGTTGAGGTGGAGATTCCTGCCAACTCGCTCAATATATTTAGACTGAAATAAAAAGATGTATTTTGAATAGATGATAAGTTTGTAAGATTGGAAAAGGGCGGCAACCTGCGTGATGCAGATTGCCGCCCTTATTTTAGTGACAGTAAAAAGTGATTATCATTAATATTAATTTGCAGTGGGAATTTTTAGAACCCACCTTAATATTAGCCCTATCATTGTTTAGAGGATATAATCAAAACAGTGTATATTTAGTAATCTTCTCCGTGTGGGCGCACAAGAAGTGGACAAGTGCGAAAATATACCAAACACCGCACTATTTATGCGGTTTGTCCACCTATTATTTGCTTTTGTCCACCTACTATTTTGTTATTAATTGCACTTTTGCCACTGAAAATTTCGCAGTTTTAATCATTTCGGTTGGCGCCCCTGCCAATGAAAAGGATATAACTGGAGAATTGACTTTAAACCTTAAATCAAAAATAAACCTAAATTCAAAAGCAATGAGGAAACAATTATTCTCAATGATGTTGAGCCTTGGTTCCATTGGCGTTGCTACATTTGTAGCTCCACCGCCAATTCATGCTGCTGTAGCCCAGGACCAGGTGATTACAGTCAAGGGACAGGTTGTGGACGAGCAGGGCGAACCTCTGATCGGTGCTACCGTCAAGGCTAAGAATAGCAAGGCAGGTGCAGTAACCGACCTCGATGGTAACTTCTCCATCCAGGTAAATGGCAACGCCACTCTCGTGGTGAGCTACGTTGGTTACAAGGAGCGTGAGATTGCCGTTCGTGGCCGTGCGCTCTTGGAGCCCATCAAGCTGAGTTCAAACGACCAGGTGCTGGAGCAGGTGGTCGTAGTTGGTTACGGTACACAGAAGAAGGCTGATTTGACCGGTTCTGTGGCTGTAGTAAACGCAGAGGAAATGAAGAAGGTGTCCAACTCCAACATATCTACGATGCTGGAGGGTAAGGTAGCCGGTGTGCAGATTACTTCTGACGGTCAGCCAGGTGCAGACCCTTCAGTGCGTATCCGTGGTATCTCCACTTTCGGCAGCACAGCACCTCTTTATGTGATCGACGGTGTTCCAATGGGAACTACTATCCGTGATTTCTCTCCTAATGATATTGAGACCATCCAGGTGCTCAAGGATGGTGCTTCGGCTGCCATCTATGGTTCTCGTGCCGCCAATGGCGTGATCATCATCACCACTAAGAATGGTAAGAAGGACCAGCCTTTGAAGGTGGACTACTCGGGATACGTCGGTGCAGACTGGATCCCCGGTTCCACTTACGAAACGATGAACGCCGACCAATACAGCAACCTCATCGGTCACTCTTGTGCCAACTCTGCCACTTCCCGCCCAGGCGGTTACTTGTATGACGGTGCCACAGATACATATCATTTCATGGACAACACCAACACCGATTGGTTCAAGGAGGTGTTCAAGACAGGCGTTCGTCAAAACCACAACGTCAACCTGAGCGGTGGTAGTGCAAAGAGCACTTACAATGTGGGACTTGACTACTTCAAGCAGTCGGGGACACTTGAGGGTGCAGGTCCTAACTACGATCGTTTCACTGCACGTGTAAACAACACGATGGAGACGAAGTTCGTGAAGTTCCGCACCAGCCTCGTTTACTCTCACTCAAGTCAGGACGGTATGGGTATCTCCAATGCCTCTGAGTACATCCAGGGTCTCTACGGTGACGTGACTAATGTGCTTCGTGGTACACTGCTGATGCAGCCTACCATCAAGGCTTACGATGAGTCTACATGGTGCTTGGACGACAAGGTGGGTGCTGCCAGCAACTATAAGTATGACGCTTATGGCTATGGTGTGTACTACGATAACATCCACGGTGATATTTCTGCTTCCAACCCATTGCTGATCAACAATATGATCACGCGTAACACGTTGGTTGACCGTTTCACTGGCACTCTTTCTACTGATGTTGACATCCTCAAAATATTCGGTGTCACCAGCAAGAATCACTCACTCCACTATAACTTGAACTTGTCTTACAACACGACACATGCCACAGACAAGACTTGGGTGGGCGCATGGATCCAGAGTAACCGTGTATATCTGAGCAACGACAATGAGAATTTGACAAAGGCTGCTCGTAATTATACTACAGGACTCATTGAGAATACTCTCACATACGACGGTCAGCTCGGCCTGCATCATTTGAACGTTGTACTCGGCCAGACATACGAAGACGAGACAACCAATACGCTTTCAGGTTGGGGCAACACATTCTCTACTCCTTACTTCCTGCAGTTGCAGAACGCAAGCACTCGCGACGCCAACTCTTACGAGTACAAGCACCGCCTGACTTCATTCATCGGTCGTGTCAACTACAACTTCGCCGACCGCTATCTGCTTTCCCTCACGGTTCGTCGTGACGGTAGCTCACGTCTCACAAGCAACAAGCGTTGGGGTACTTTCCCATCTGTATCTGCCGGTTGGCGTTTTGACAAGGAGAAATTCTTCCCCATCAGCCACGACATCGTGAGCATGTTCAAGATCCGTGGTAGCTACGGTGTGCTGGGTAATGAGAACATCGGTGAGTACCAGTATCTCGCCACCCTCTCCCGCAACAACTTGGCATACAGCTTCGGCGGTCAGAAGGTGACGGGTTCAGCCATCTCCACCTTCATCAACAGCAACATCGCATGGGAGAAGAAGAAGTCAGCCAACGTAGGTCTTGACCTCGCCATGTTCCGCAATCGTCTGGAGTTCTCCTTCGAGTACTATAACAACAAGTCTGAGGACCTCCTCTATTCCGTTCCCGTTCCTACCATCGCAGGTGTGGACAACGGTACCGTAACGATGAATGCGGCCACCATGACCAACAGTGGTTTCGAGTTCTCCGCTACTTATCGCAACAACGACCATCCTCTCAAATATAGCATCAGTGCCAACTTGTCTACCTTGAAGAACAAGGTTAACTCCCTCGGTTTCGGTACGAACCAGTATCTTACAGGTGCTTACATGACCCAGGAAGGTGAGGAAATTGGTAAATTCTACGGATATGTATATGAGGGCATCGCACGCACTCAGGCTCAGCTCGACGACCACGCCACTCAGACTGGTGCCCGTGTGGGTGACTGCCTCTACAAGGACGTGAACGAAGATGGTGTCATCGACGAAAACGACCGCGTGGTACTCGGCAGCGGTCTGCCTAAGGTAAACTTCGGTATCTCCGCTCACTTGGAGTACAAGAACTTCGACTTAAGCGTCAGCACCTATGGTGCGCTCGGCTATCATGTGACCGACGACATCTGGAACAGCTTGCATTCAAGCTACGGATGGGCAAACAAGTCAACCGACCTCATTGACACCAACCATTTCGATGATGCAGGTAACTACATCTCCAAGCTTCCTGCCACCTACGTAGCCACACCAAGTGGAGCTTCCATGAACTGGAACGACCTCTTCTCAGAGCGTTACATCCAGAATGCAGCCTACTGGAAGATTGCCAATATCGAACTTGGCTTCAACTTCCCCAACAAGTGGTTCAAGGGTGTCATCTCAGGTCTGCGCATCTATGTTTCCGGTCAGAATCTCTTTACCATCACAGGTTACAAGGGTTACAACGTTGACTATGCCGGCGGTACATTCACCCCGGGCTACAACTTCTGTTCATACCCAAGCGCCCGCACAGTCATGGGTGGCGTTCATTTCACATTCTAATAAAGAAAGGAATTAAAAATGAAAATACGTAAAATATCTCTTGTCCTCCTCATGGGACTCGCCGCTCTCACTTCTTGCAGCGACAAACTGGAGGTGCAAAATCCAAACCAGCAGACCTCCAAGAGTTTCGGTTATACCACCGACGAGTTGGAAGAGTCTGTAATAGCAATATACAAACGTATCCGTATGGAGGGTACATATGCCCGTGTCGGCTATACCATCGACTTGGTTCGTGGTGACGAGGCGTGGAACTCCTCACAGGTGTGGTATCTCTCGTTCGACGATTTCAACACGGCATCCACCGACGAGATCGCCTCATGGTTGTGGCGTGACTGGTACTATGTGGTGAACGCATGCAACTTCGTTCTTTCTCGTGTTGACGAGGATGACAGCAAGCTGAGCGAAACCTTGAAGCGCATCAAGGGCCAGGCCAAGTTCTTCCGCGGACTGGCTTACTACAATCTCGCATTGTATTTCCAAAAGCCTGTGCTCGTGACAGACTACGCCACTTACTCTGACATCGAGACCCTCTACAACCAGAAAAATTCGTCCTTCGACGAGACAATGGATTTTGTGGAGAAAGAGTTTTTGGATGCCATCTCGCTCCTTCCTTCCAAGAGCGAAGGCGGCGAGTGGGCTAAGGGCCGTGCCAACAGCGGTGCCGCAGCCGGCTACCTTGCTCGTGTATATATGCAGCGTCAGAAGTATGCTGAGGCACTGCCTCTCCTGAAGGGCATCATCAATGGCGAGTATGGCGAGTATGACCTGACCGCCAATTACGGTGACAATTTCCGTGAGGGCACAGAATACGAGAACAACGTGGAGAGTCTCTTTGAGGTACAGTACCTCGACTATGGTAAGCAGGGAACCGTTGACGAGTGGACTCCTGTAAACACCAGTTCCAACGCCACCCAAGCTCATGCAGTGGAATCTAACGAAGCTCCTGGTGACTTCGGTGGTTGGGCCGACATCTCCGCCACTCCATGGTTGTACAACCTGTTCAAAGCAGAGAAGACCAAGGACGGAAAGCTCGACCCTCGCCTCTACTGGACACTTGGAACATACGAGACAGACTGGACCAGCAACTATCCAGCAGGTGGCTTCGGAAACGTGGCATACACCAAGACTATCAAGGCTGAAGACATGCTTCGCACCAACAACACCAATGGTGGTATCGTAATTGCCAAGAATACAAACCTGCGTACAGGTCTCTATTCAGCTGTTACCACTGGTCTGAAGTGCGGTATCAACCTTCGTTTGATGCGCTTCTCTGACATCCTGCTGCGTGCTGCAGAGTGCGAGAATGAAATCAGCGGTCCTACTCAGCAGGCCATCGACTGGATCAACCGTGTGCGCAATCGTGCTAACCTCGCAGACCTGAAATTGTCTGACTTCTCCACAAAAGAGAAGCTCTTCGAGCAGATTGCCAACGTGGAGCGTCCTAAGGAGTTTGGTTGTGAGCATGGTCGTGGTTTCGACCTCCTCCGTTGGGGCTTCTACTATGACAGTAGCCGCCTGGAGCAGATGAAGAGCCACTCCACTGTCTACATGAGCAATACGGAGAATCCTGTCAACACATCTTCTACTGTGGGAACAAAGAAGAGCTCATTTGACACCTTCGTTCCCGGCAAGGAGTTCCTGCCTATCTACCAGACCTATCTCGACCAGTGCGAGGGTCTTGAGACGAATTCTGCCAACGGCACGGGTACGTCCAACAAGAGCTGGTATGACGACAAGACCATCCATCCTGTTGCCAAGTAAGGTGTTTACGACTAACAAGTGTAACATACTAAAGAATATTCATTATGAAATATATTAATAAAATGTCAACTATCTTCTGCTCAGCGGCTCTCGGACTTCTGTCCTTAACAGCCTGCGAAGGTGGAGATATTATCAGCGTCAACTCACCCGATTGGCTGTCTGAAAAGGTTGATTCCATAGCAAACGCCAATAGCGATAGTGACCCGATTATCTCTCCTACGACATTGGGTGCAGAAGATAACTCAACTGCCTGGTGGGGCGTTCATTTGGATAATGACGTGGAAATCAAGAGTGGTAAGAAATACACTACCACTTTCACTAACTATACGTCTGGTGCAAATAACTGGAACAACTATGTTATAATATTGCGCAGCAAAGACAAGTCTATAGAATATGCTGTCATGCGTGCTGACGACTATGGATGGCAAACGACATCAGAGTCTCCTGCTCCAAGTTACTACACTGCTTGTACCCATTCAAACACAGGAACTACTGTTTATGGAGATTGGGCAGCATGGCTTGCTCAGATGAATGGCGCAAAGGTGACGCTTTCTATCACCAACTATGGTGACAACACAGCCGATGTGGTGGCTACAGTAAATCACCCTGACGGAAAGCAATCCGTACAGACATACACAGGTATTGGCGTGACAGCCTCCAACCTGTATCTGGACTTCACTGTAGATGGTTCACATTATGCATTTGACAAGCCAGAAATGGACGTGTCAGATGTGAAGGACTACCAGCCAGCATCTATTGTACTGAATGATGTTCCAAAGACAGTGGACCTGGGTACTTCTCTTGAAGATATCGTTTCCCAAATCTCTGCTACTGTAACATACGATGGTGGAGTAACGAAGAATGTTGCAGGAACGGATTTGACCGTTACCGTTGTACCTGACCTTACCACAACAGGTAGCAAGTACTTGGTGGCATCTTACGGCAAGACCTATCTTGACGCTACAGCGAAATCTGCAGTCTCTACCAATACTGCTTTCACGGTTATTGACAAGGTTACAAAACTTGAAGTGACAACACAGCCTACACATACCAACTACGTTGTATATGACGCAGGTAATGTAGTTAATCCATTGCTCACAGAAGGTATGGAAGTGACTGCGACCTACGGAGATGGCACTGTAGACAAGATTGATTTGAGCAAACTCACAATAGATCCTATAGTGGCAAAGGTTGGTAAGCAGGATGTAAAGATCAGTGCCGCAAACGGTGTTAGCACTACGGTAAACGTGAATGTGACAAAGGTAATTAATGCCACAGCAGTTCATCCTACTCCATCTGTTTTGGGTGCAGAAGATTGCTCAACTGGTTGGTGGGGAGCTCATCTTGACAATGATGTAAATATCAGCAAAACAGGTACATACGCTTGCTCTTTTACAAACTACACATCAGGAGCAGGTAACTGGAACAACTGGTATGTTGTATTACGTAGTGAGGATAAAGCAACTGAGTATATAGTGGCTCGTGCTGACAACTACGGCTGGGGTACAGGCTATGCTGCCGCTACGACAAGTCTTTACAATGGCGGTGATTGGGCTACTTGGCTTAAAGGCATGAATGGTGCTAAGGTATCTGCATTTGTAACTAACAATGGCAATGGTACAGCAGATGTATATGTTGTCAACCGTGCAAACGACGGCAACACCTACACTCAGGCATATACAGGCGTAGCTGTAGACAGCAGCAACCTCTATCTTGACTTTACTATTGATAGCAGCTGCCTCAAATTTGAATAAGTAATCAAACAGGACAAGAAATTATGAAACATATTAAATTTCTCCCGATATTAGCAGCGGCTGTGGCAATGACCACAGCCAGCTGTACCGACCCAATAGAAAACACCTACGACAAGGAGACCTATGTGCCCCACGCACCCGAGGAGCTGATTGACTCCATCGCAACGAACCTTGCCGACTACAAGTGTCCTACCTACGAGGATGACTACACGTCAATATCAAGTTGGGCCAACCGTTACCAGTGGAACCTTGCCAACGTGCACGACCCCACGGTGATGCTCGCAGAGGACGGTTACTACTATATGTACCAGACCGATGCCTCATACGGCAACGCACACTCCAACAACGGCCACTTCCACGCCCGCCGAAGCAAGAATCTCGTGGACTGGCAGTATATGGGAGCCACTGCCAACGAGAAGGCCTTCACTTGGGTGAAGGACACGCTTAACGCCCAGCGTGCCCGTGTAGGCCTCGACCCCATCTACAACCCGAGCTTGGGTTATTGGGCACCCTGTGCCCGCAAGGTGCGTGATGGTCTATATCGTATGTACTACTGTATCGTAGTAAACAACTATATTCAGACTGGTGCTGAGGTAGATGATAAAGGAGCTAATTTCGATGGCTCGTGGAGTGAACGTGCATACATCGGTGTAATGGAGTGCAGTAATCCTGCTTTGAACCAGTGGGAGGACAAGGGCTACGTCATCTGCTCTTCTTCCGACAAAGGCAAGGACTGGAGTCGTGCTTCAACCGAAGACTATAGCAGCACCTATTTCCGTTTCAATGCCATCGACCCAACTTATATCATCACCTCAAGTGGTGAACACTGGCTCATCTATGGTTCATGGCACAGTGGTATCTCTGCTGTGCAGTTGAACCCAGAAACAGGAAAGACGCTGAACCCATTGTCAGAGCCATGGGGTGAGGGCGCAGATGCCATCGCATCTTACGGTACACAAATCTTCTCGCGTGACATCAACTCACGTTGGCAGGCTACCGAGGCACCGGAGATTGTTGAGAAGGACGGTTATTTCTACCTCTTCCTAGCAAACGATGGTCTGGACGTACCTTACAACACCACAGTACTTCGCTCGAAAAATATTACTGGGCCTTACGAGACCATGAACGGTGTTATTACCGATGCCACCACACAGGTAGTGGGCAACAATGCCACCGTGCTCACTCATCCGTATAAGTTCGCCGACACCGATGCCGACAAGCATGGCTGGGTAGGTATCTCCCACTGTGCAGTATTCGATGACGGCAACGGCAACTACTACTACGCTTCACAGCAGCGCTTCCCCAAGGACTTTGGCGGCAACACAAGCTCCAATGCCATCATGATGGGTGGCGTACGCAGCATCAAGTGGCTCTCAAACGGTTGGCCGGTAGTAATGCCAGAACGTTACGGTAAGGTTCCACAGGAGGCTATCAGCGACACGGAGATCGCCGGCACCTGGGAGCACATCGACTTGGGCTATAAGTATGGCGTTCAGAAGGAGTCTTCCGAGATGGTACTCGGCACAGACCACACCGTGACCTCTGGATTATGGAAGGGTGCAAGCTGGTCGTTTGATGCAACCACCAACACCCTGAAGGTGGGCAACGTGGAGCTTAAGGTACAGCGTGAGGTAGACTGGGAGGCTTCTCCACGCAAAGTGACCATCGTATATTCCGGTCTCAATGGTGCTAAGAGTTATTGGGGCAAGAAGAAATAATATGAGTAATACATGAAATTATATCAGATACTTTTGGGAGCAACAATGATTATTGTTGCTCCTACTGTAAAGGCCCAGCAGGTGGTTGAGACACCGATGGTGCACGACCCCGTCATCGCATACGAGGACGGCACCTACTATCTCTACTGCACGGGACACGGCATTACGCAGATGACCTCCACCAACCGCCAGCACTGGACATTGTCGCAGGAAGGTGTGCTGCCCAAGGAGAAGATACCATCCTGGACGCACGACAGCGTACCGGGGTTCGATACTCACATCTGGGCGCCTGATGTGATCAAGTACAAGAACAAATGGTATATGGGCTACTCTTGTTCCACCTTCGGCAAGAACACCTCAGCCATCGGCTTGCTAAGCAACACCTCGCTCGCCAACAAAAACGGATGGAATGACGAGGGTTGTCTTGTCGCCTCCAAGAGCGACAGGGACCAATGGAATGCTATCGACCCCAACTTTATCGTTGACGGCAAGGGCAATCCTTGGATGACATGGGGGTCATTCTGGGACGGTATCCAGCTCATTCCGCTCGACAAGAAGACATTCCATGTGAAGAAGGGAGCGAAACCGCAGACCATCGCCCGTCGTCATGCGGTGGGCGACACTAACGTTGAGCCCAACCCCACCAGCAAGTATGCCGGAACCAACGCCATCGAGGCTCCGTTCATCATGAAGCACGGCAAGTATTACTATCTCTTTGTGAGCTGGGACTACTGCTGCCGTGGCGTGAAGAGCAACTACCGTGTGGCAGTGGGCAGGAGCAAGAAGGTCTCAGGTCCTTACTTCGACAAGAACGGCAAGAGTATGATGGAGGGTGGCGGCACCCTGATCCTGGAGGGCGACAAGAAAGAGTTTGAGGCAATGGGCCATAGCTCTGCCTATACTTTCCCCGACGGCGACCGCTTCTTCTGCCACGGCTACAGTGTGGAGAAGAATGGTGCGAGCATCCTCGTGGAAAAGATAATCAACTGGACCAGCGACGGCTGGCCCTCTTTGGAGTAATTGGTTATTAGGTTTGTAGTGGAGGGTGCGTCGAGTGGCGCACCCTTTTTTTGTTGTTACTTAATCCTCACCAAGTGAGTCCTTGTATTGTGATGGTGAGGTGCCGTATTTCTTGGTAAAGCAACGGGTAAAATACTTCGGATCGTTGAAGCCTACACGATAGGCTATCTCGGTGATGTTGCGATTGGCAACATTATCGATAATCATCTTACGGGCGATGTCGAGTCGGTAGTTGCGGATAAACTGGGCGGTTGGCAGACCTGTCTCGGCATTGAGTTTCTTGCTTAGCATGCTGCGATTGATGTGAAGGGCATCGGCGAGTTCCTGCACGCCAAACTCAGAGTCATTATAGTGATTCTCCATTGCCTCTATCACTTCCTGCATAAACGGGAGCGTTTTTGCCTCCACCTCTTTCTTGTCCGCCTCGATGGTCTTCAGCTGACTCTCCTGGTAACGTTTCTGGTTGGCGAGGATGGTCTGGATACGACTCTGCAGCTTGCCCGGCTCATCGCTATCCTTCAGCGCAGCCTCGATGGGACGGTAGAGTGCCTCCACCTCCCGCTCGCGGATCTTGTTGATGCGCTGGAGATAGAGATACTGCACCACTGCCACTACACCTATTATAACAAGGGTGATAAACCACCAACTTTTCCAAAAGTAGGGAGTCACCGTCACACTGATGGAGATGACCTGTTCTTTGTCGGAGTCGATGGAGGGGGCGTATTTCACCTCGAAATCGTAGTTGCCGGCAGGAAGGGTGGAATAGCGCACACCGTGCTGACCGGGGGGCAACTGCACCCAGTCGTTCTCGTAACCCTTCATGCGATAGAAATACACTCCCTGCGTCTCACTCCCATAGTTGAGGGCGGAGAAATGGAGGGAGAAAGACTTGTCACTTTCGTGGATGCGTATCTTCTTGGCGATGGAGACATCGGTGTCCAGATAGTCGCTGCCCGCAAAGACAGGCAGGTTGTCCACTTTCAGTTCGGTGAAACAGAGACGGTTGGCGGATTGTACCGTGCGGTTGACGTCCGATACCGCCATTATTCCCTGGTCGGTTCCTAAGTAGATGACACCCTGGCGGCTGCGGATGGCTCCGTTGAAATAGAACTGCGCACTGAGCAAGCCGTCCTCCTTGGAGAAACTGCTGAAAGCCTCCGTCTTCGGATTGAGGATGGAGAGACCATTGTCGGTGGCTATCCAGAGCAGTCCGTGGGCATCCTCCACGATGCCCTTCACGATATTGTTGGAGAGTCCGTCGGCAGTGGTGTAGTTCTTCACGCTCACCTTGCCATTCTTGTCCTTCTGCTGGCAGTAGAGTCCATATCCGTTGCTTCCCATCCATATTTTGCCATCCTGGGTCTGGCAGAAGGAGAGGATCTTGTCGATGACACCGCTCTTGGGGGCATCGAGCTTATAGGGATGATACTGCACCTTGAAATCGCCCTTGCCATGGTGGCGTGACCTGAGGTCTACCTCCACCATGCCCTGCACACAGCCCATTAAGAGCTTAGCGTCGCGAGTGATGAGACTGCCGATGCAACCTCTCACGTTCAGGCAACCAGCGAAAGGATGCTCCAGTCGCTGGGTCTTATAGTTGTAGAAGAACAGGCCGTCGTTGGTTCCCAGCCACATACCATCGTTGTATGTGTCGCAAGCCATGGCACCAGCAAAGTAGAGCAAGCTGTTCTGTGGTTGGAAAGGTGTAATCTTGCCCGGTTGTGAGAGGGACATTACTGCCACACCCCTACCCCATGTACCTATCCATAGATTACCGTGACCATCAGCAGTCAATACAGACACACTGTTGTGGGGCAAGCCAGAGTTAGCAGTCGTGTAATGGGAAAAACTATGGGAATGTGGAGCCAGGCGGTTCAAGCCACCCTCAACGGTGCCCACCCACAGGTTGCCGTCCGCTGCCATATACATGGCATTGACTGCGTTGGGAGAGAGACTCGCTGGATTATTATTTTCATGTCGATAATACTCCACCTGCAAGAGACGAGGAGTGAGCTTGGTGATGCCTCCGGTCTCTGTGCCCACCCATATTTGACCGTCCTTGGAGAAAAGGCTGTTCACGAAGTTGCTGCTCAGTGGATTATTTTCGCTATTGCTGTTCCAATGTTCTATCTGTCCCGTCTTGTCGTCGATGATGTCCACGCCGCAGAGCGTGCCCACGAGGAGTTTGTCTTCGGGAGAGACAGCGAGGCTTGTCACTACCTCGTGTTGCAGGGATCTGTCGGTGAGGGAATTGTGATATTCCTTCTTGTCACTACAGAAGAGACCTTGGTTGGTAGCAAGCCAAATCTTGCTATTGTAGAGGATAATATCGCCAGCATAGCGTGCGCCAAGCGGTGAGAAGAGATGGGATATATCCTTCGCCACGAGCTTGTTGCCCTTGGCTGAGAACTCGCTAACCTTGCCGTTGTTGCACAGCACGACCGTGCCACTATGATAGACATCACATATTCCGAGGTCCGGAGCGTTGAAAGGATAATCCATGGTGAGGACATTGTTCACCTCACCCTTGTCATTGAAGCCGAAACGGGTGAGACGATTGACAGATATTATCCAGATGTTGCCTTTCGCGTCGCAATATATCTTGTTAGAAGAATACTGGAAGATCTTTTCGAGTTGGACCTTCACCGACTCGCTCTCGCAAGGCGGAACTATAGGTTGCATCGTGGCAAGGTCGAGCACCTGCGGACCTTCCTCAAAGGCGATCCAAAGGCGCTTGAAATGGTCTTCGTATACGTTTCGGCAACTGTTGCTGCGGAGTCCTATGCTTGCTGTGCCGAGGGAGAAGTTCATGAAGCCGTAGCCGTCGTAGCGCACCAGTCCACCACCGTGGGTACTGATCCACATGAAGCCATAGGAGTCTTGAAAAATGTCGTCGGCGAAGTTGTTGGGCATTCCCTTCGCCATATTAAGGTAGTTCAGATTATAGCGACTAAGCACACCGCCCTGTGCATTTATGCCCAAGGTAATGAACAAACAGCTTATTATGGTCAGTATGAATCTAATACCCAATTAAACTTTTATTTTTAACTCCAGCAACAAAAATACGAAGAATATGTGAAAACAAAGAACTTTTAAATAAAAAAAAGTTCCCATGAGTGCAAAACACATTCATGGGAACATTATGGAGAAAATCTATTTGTCTCTTAAAACTCTAATATCATCGCCTGACGCGGATAAAGAGTTACGTTATTGTTCAGATAGACGGTGCCGCCACTTGTCACATCCTTAGCCATCTCCGTCTTACCAATTATTTCGGCATATCGGCTGAAGCTGAGTTCGTTGGCCTCGTTCTTGCCGTTGATGACGGTCATCACACTCTTACCCTTGTATTGGCGAGCGATGACATACACACCATTCTGAGTGCAGAACTGGGTCTGCTTGCCCTTGGTGACTACCTCATTGCCCTGTCGCCAGTGCAGGAGGCGGCTCAGCCAGTCGAACATCTGGTTCTCTGCCTTTGTCCTGCCCTCGGCAGTGAAGGCATTGTGCTTGTCTTCGACCCAACCGCCGGGGAAGTCCTTGCGCACGTCGCCGTCAGTCACGCTCTTCGTTCCGTTCATGAGCACCTCGGTGCCGTAGTATAGCTGTGGCGTGCGGTTTACGGTGAGCAGGAGGGCGAGTGCCTGCTTCAGTGCCAGTGTGTCCTTACCCTCGCCGAGGAAGCGGTCGGTGTCGTGGTTCTCGATGAACGCCATCACGCTCTTGGGGTTGGGATACAGATAGTCGTAGCACAGCACGTTGTAGATGCGGTTCATGCCCTTCCACCATTCGTCAGTCTCCTCGTTCTTGGCACTGTTGATACGGTCGAAGAAAGCGAAGTCCATCACTGTGGGCAGGTAACTGTTCTTTTCGGAGAGCTTGCTGTCCTTCTGCCATGCGGCGGTGTAGGCTGGCTCTGTGACCCACGTCTCGCCCACGGTGTTGAAGTGTGGATACTCACGGTCGAGAGTCTTCATCCAGAGTGCCATAGCATCGCGGTCGGCGTATGGATAGGTATCCATGCGAATGCCGTCGATGCCCACGGTCTCTATCCACCACTCACTGTTCTGTATCAGATACTTGATGACGTGCGGATTGCGCTGGTTGAGGTCGGGCATTGTAGGTACGAACCATCCGTCCACGGTCTCGTGCAAGTCTGCCTTGCTGGCGTAAGGGTCGAGGACTGGCGTGAGCTTGTAGCTGGTCTGCAGGTACATGTCGTTGACCGTCCTGCCGCCGTCCATCGTGCCTATCTTCTTCTGGTGCTCTGGGGTCTGGTATTCTGGCGAGAGCCATTCTGGGGTGTTGAACCAGTCCTTGCTGGGCATGTCTGCCACCCAAGGGTGCTCGAAGCCGCAGTGGTTGAATATCATGTCCATCACCACCTTCAGCCCCTTCTGGTGTGCCTCGTCGATGAGCTGCTTGTACTCAGCGTTGGTGCCGAAGCGTGGGTCTACCTTATAATAATCGGTGGTGGCGTAGCCATGATATGTGCTGTTCTTGCCGTCATTGGGACTATCGTTCTCCAGTACGGGCGTAAACCACAGGGCAGTTACGCCCAACTCATTGAAGTAGTCGAGGTGCTGACGTATGCCCTCCAGGTCACCACCATGGCGCAGACTGGGCGCCGTGCGGTCGCAGGTCTTGTCGCGCATGGTCTTGAAGGCATCGTTCTTGGTGTTGCCATTGGCAAAGCGGTCGGGCATTAGCATATAGAGCACGTCTTCGTTGGAGAAGCCGATGCGCTTGTCGCCCGGCATCTCGCGGTCTTTCAGCGCATACTTCACCTTCTTCGTCTGCTTGCCCTGCTTGAAGTTGAGTGTCATCTCGCCCGCCTTGGCACCGTCGAGGTTGAGATACACCAAGAGATAGTTGGGTGAATCGAGGCGGGCGATACTGTCCACCTTCACGCCGGGGTAGTCCACGGACACCTCGGCATTTTTTATGTCCTTGCCATACACCATAAGCTGGAGCGAGGCATCCTTCATGCCCACATACCAGTCGGCAGGCTCTATGCGGTTCACGTTCACCGCAGCATTCATACTCATTGTACTGCCCATAAGCAATAATGAAGCGATTATCTTTTTCATACCTTTCTACTTTTTATATAATATGATGGCGCCCTGTCCACTGACGGTTACTTGCGAACCGGCAACCTGCCCCAGTCCTTCCTCGTTGATTACTCCGTTGCAGCAAGCCACGGTGTAGGTACCATCGGGAATCTGCACGGTCTTCTTCTCCTTGTTGAAGTTCTGGATGACGATGATGTCGTTCCACGAGTCGATGCCCTGCAAATCCTTGAGGCGGAAGGCAACAAGGCAGTCCTGCTTCTTGCCATTGGCATCCTCAGTGCACAAGAACTCCAAGTGCTGGCGCACCTTGTCGCCTGTTCCCAAGCGGAAAGCGGGATGGTTCTTGCGCAACTGTATTAGGTTCTTGTAGTACAGGAACGCCTGTGGATAACTCTGTAAGTTGCTCCACGTAAACTGGTTGATGCTGTCTGGCGAGCAGAAGCTATTGTGTACGCCCTTCTTGTCGCGCATCATCTCCTCACCGGCTAAGATGAACGGCACACCCTGCGAAGTGAAGACGGCAGTCTGGGCGAGCAAGTCGAGACGAACGAGCTCTGCCTTGCGCTGCTCCTCGGGGATAGCCTCATCTGTCAGTGACGGGATGCTTGCCTTAAGACGGTCTACAAGACACATGTCGTCGTGGCAACTCACATAACTGATTTGCTGCGTCGGGTCGTTGGTCCAAGGTTTCTTGTCGTAGTTCACCTTGCTCATGTCCACCTGTGGATGGGCTATGCCACCCACAATGCCAAACTTCAGACTCTCTTCCTCGCCGGGGATGCCAGCCAGGAGTGCGCCCTTGTGGTCGTCGCTAAAAGGACCGCGCAGGGCATCGCGCATATCGTCAGAGAAAGCGCCGATGCCTTGGAGCTGTTGCGTGTTAGCCTTCATCGCCAATTTCTCCGTAGGATAAGCGCAACTGCCAGCGCTCCATCCCTCGCCGTAGATGTAGATGGAGGGGTCTATCTTGTTCACCTCTGCCCGTATCTGGTTCATCGTCTCTAAGTCGTGGATGCCCATAAGGTCGAAGCGGAAGCCGTCGATATGGTACTCGTTGACCCAATACTTCACGCTCTCCAGCATAAACTGCCGCATCAGCGGCTTTTCGGATGCCGTCTCGTTGCCACAGCCCGAACCATTGCTGTACTTGCCGTCCTCAGTCTTGCGATAGTAATAGTCGGGATAGGTGCGCTGGAAGTTGCTGCCCTGAATGTCGAAGGTGTGGTTGTACACGGCATCGAAGATGACACGGATGCCTGCCTTGTGCAGTGCCATCACCATCTGTTTAAACTCCTTGATGCGTGTGGCAGGAGTATAGGGGTCGGTGGCGTAACTGCCGTCGGGCACATTGTAGTTCTTCGGGTCGTAACCCCAGTTGAACTGCGGCTTGTGCAGCTTCGTCTCGTCCACAGAGGCGTAGTCGAAGACGGGCTGGAAGTGGATGGCGTTGATGCCGAGGTTCTTTAGGTATTCTATAGCCTTAGGCTCTGTCAATGCGAGGTACTTGCCCTTGTACTTCAGTCCCGAGGTGGACGAGATAGAAAAGTCGCGCACGTGAAGCTCGTAGATGACGAGGTCGGCAGGCGACTTCAAGGCCGGTCGCACATCTTGCGCCCAACCCTCCGGGTCGGTATCCTGCATGTTGACGATGGCGGCGCGGTTGCCGTTCACCCCCACCGCCTTGGCGAAGGTGCCAGGTGTCTCGCCCTTTCCTATATTAAAGGTATAAAACTTGCCCTTGAGGTCACCCATTACGGTGGCCTCCCAACGGTCCTCGCCCGCCTTCTTCATCTTTATAGTCTTCACGGCCTTGCCGCCCTGTCCGTCCTTGTAGAGGCGGATAGTGACGGAGCTGTTGCCTGCCGTTGGTGCATTGAGCGCAAACTGCGTCTTGTCCTTGGAGTACTGCATCTCGCTGAATGTCGTTTGGGCATTCAGCGAGGCAGTGTATAGTGATGTTGCCAATGTGGCGAACATAAGATGCTTGATAGTCATATTGTTTGACATTAAGATATTAAAACTTGAGGAGCACTCCTCAACTCCCTACTTAGCCAGCAGCGAGATGGCGAAGCCGCCGCCACGTGCTTCCCTTACCTTTATGACATCGCCCTTCTTCACTGTCTTGTGCAGTATCTGGTATGCTTTGGGGTTCTTCTCGTAGTCTGCGTCTTTGCCGTCCTGATAGATGGCGCAGTCGTACTTCTTGCCCTTGTCGAGGAAGTCGAGCTTCACCACGGCAGTGCGTGCCTCTGCGTCTGTCTTGCCTCCCACGAACCAGTTGTCTGTGCCCTTAGCCTTGCGCGCCACGGTGATGTACTTGGCAGGCTCTGCCTCCAGGTATTTGGAGTCGTCCCAGTCGCAAGCCACGTCGCGGATAAACTGGAAGGCGTCGTCGTACTTCTCATAGTGCTCGGGCAGGTCGGCTGCCATCTGCAACGGACTGTACATCACGAGGTAGAGGGAGAGCTGACCACAGAGTGTGGTGTGCACGAAGCTCTTGTTGCTGCTCCACTCCGAGAGCTTGGTCTCGAAGATGCCTGGGGTGTAGTCCATCGGACCACCCTGCAGACGGGTGAAGGGCAGCATCACGGTGTGGTAAGGCACGCTGCCGCCGAAAGCCTCATACTCCGTGCCGCGTGCGCTCTCGTTGCCTACAAGGTTTGGCCATGTGCGGCAGATACCCGTTGGACGCGTAGCCTCATGGGCGTTTATCATGATGTGGTGCTTGGCAGCCGTCTCTACTACACGCTGGTAATGGTTGTTCATCAACTGTGAGTAGTGGTATTCGCCACGCGGTATGATGTCGCCCACATATCCTGTCTTCACGGCATCATAGCCGTACTTGTTCATCAGGTTGAAGGCATCCTCCAGGTGTCGCTCGTAGTTGAGGGCGGCGGCAGAGGTCTCGTGATGCATCATCAGCTTCACGCCCTTGGAGTGGGCATAGTCGTTGAGCATCTTGATGTCGAAGTCGGGATATGGGGTGACGAAGTCGAAGACGTCGAGCTTCTGGTGTCCGAACCAGTCTTCCCATCCTTCGTTCCAACCTTCCACAAGCACTTCCTGCAAACCGTTCTTGGCGGCGAAGTCGATGTAGCGTTTCACCTCCTCGTTGGTGGCGCCGTGCTGTCCGTGTGGCTTGCACTTGCTGTAGTCGGTGACGCCAAGGCGAACGGACGGCAGGTCGTTGGTGTAGCTCCACTGCTTGGTGCCCACTATCATGTTCCACCACACGCCGCAGTACTTGGTGGGGTGAATCCATGAGGTGTCTTCTATCTTGCAAGGCTCATTGAGGTTCAGGGTCAACTTGCAGGAGAGCATATCGCGTGCATCGTCGCTGACGAGGATGGTGCGCCATGGGGTGTTGAACGGTGTCTGGATGAAGCCCTTTCTTCCCACGGCATCTGGTGTGAGCCACGACTCAAAGGTCAAGGTCTTCTCGTCGAGGTTGAGGTGCATGGTTGGGTAGTCCAGACAGGCAGCCTCATGGATGTTGATGTACAAGCCGTCCTTGGTCTTCAACTGGAGAGATGTCTGCACGCCGGTGTCAGAGAAGACGGTGGTAGACGAGTTGCTCTTGTATGCCTCGCGGTTCTTGGCGATGACCTCGCGGATGCCGGTGAGGGGCGTAATCTGGTACTCGTACTCTTGGGTGTCGTAGTCGCCGGGAATCCAGTAGGCGGTGTGGTCGCCCGTCATGGCAAACTGTGTATGCTCCTCCTGTATGACAAAGTAGTTGAGCGCCTCCTGCTGCGGGAACTCATAGCGCAAGCCCATGCCGTAGTCGTAGACTCGGAAGCGGATGGTGATGTTGCGATTGGAGGCAGCTTGGTTGAGGTTCACCTCCATCTCTTTGTAGTGGTTGCGAATGGTGGCAGTCTCGCCCCAGACGGGTTTCCACGTCTCGTCGAAGGTGGAGGTCTTCGAGCCTGTCTCGATGAACCCGTCCATCAGGCTTGTCTCGTCCATGCCCTTGGAGGCATGCTTGTCCTTTGCCAACTCCAGTCCCAAGTGGGAGGGCTTGCATACGGTCTTGCCCTTATAGCTCATCTCGTAAGTGGGTTGTCCCTTATCAGACAAAGAGAACCTCACAACCACGTTGCCGTCTGGCGATGTAACTGTCTGTGCGTTTGCAAACAGAGGAAGCAGAAGCGCCAATGCGCCCATGTACATTCTATCTTTGACTTTCATATATATACTTTAGTTTTTGATATTCAACAGATAATAACTATTCGCTATAGGATGAGGTAACATCCTTCACTTTATACTTATCACCATCCTTATCAGTGGTTATTTCCAGAAATGCTGTATTGGTGATACTCTTAACATCCACGGTCTGAGGCTTTCCATTTCCATTGCCAAACACGAAATTGACCACATCAGTAGATTTGTCTATGCTATACTCCTTGTAATACCAAGTCTTGCCACCGATTGTCTTTGTTGCAGTCACCTTGTCACCAGGCCATGCTGCAGAAGCATTCTTGCTATTGTTGCCCCATGTATAGAAATAGAATGGCGACCAGTTGACAGCATCGTCATTGACATATACATTAAAGGTATAAGCCTGAAATTTCTCTACTGTGTACTGATAAGAAGTCACGCTCTTAACAGCACCATTTACGAGCAAGCCCACTTTCAGCGTACAAGAAGCATTGATGGTTATCTCCTTGCCACTCTCCACACTCGCACTCTTGGCTGTTGGTTCTGTGCCATCAATAGTATAGACCACCTTTGCACCATCAGTAGTACTTATGGCTGAGAGTGTTGTCGTGAAGGAATTCTCGTATGTGCCCGAAGGAGTAGTTGACCATGCTGTCTCAGCATCATTGGAGAGGAAATAAGCATAATGATAGCCAGAGAGAATCTTGGTAAATCCAGTCATGCCCTCATATGTTGCTACATCATTTCCAACGGCTACTAGAAGCTTATGCTTGTCTCCAGTAACCTCATTGACATACAAATTCATATTACTCTTTCTATTAGCATAGTTGCTCATATTTGTGATGCCAGCCAACTTGCGTGCATTTACCATAGCCTTGAGTTCCTGCTTGTATGCAATCCAATGTGGTTGGAAGATGCATGGAGTACCAGGCATCGCCAACAGGTAGGCATTGGCAGCAAGAGTGTCCTTACTGATAGGATTAAGAGGTTCGGAAGCCGATCGATACTGTGTGTCGTGGTTCTCTACAAATGTCACGGCATAGCGACGCAGAGACGCATCATGCATCAGATTGTTGATACTATTGAGCTTAGTCCAGTTATTGTCTTTGATGGCATCACGCACATTATAGCGGAACTGAAAATCAAATGCAGCGCTCTTCTTGCTCGTAGAGTTAATCCAACTAGTGATTTTCTCGTTGCTATCCCAATATTCTCCTACGGAAAATTCTATACCTACAGCATCATTATAGTCTGCCACATGAGAACCACCAAAACCTTTCACCATGTCATAACGGAAACCAGTATAGCCAAGATCATTCTTCAGGAAGTCGACATAGGCTTTTATTACCTTCTGCACATTCTCACTCTTGTGGTCAAGGTCTCGCATACCTCCCCAGTCTTCGCCTTCGTCATTGTTCTTGCTGAGACTTACGCCTTCCGACTTTGCTTGTGTTAGCGTAGCTCCACCATCGTCATTAGCACATATGTCAGTGCTCTGCAACTGGTAAGTTACACCTTTATAGGATTCTTCAGGAAAAGAGAACCAACCCGTTGTGTTATGATGATTTATGACCACATCGGCAATAGTTCCTATACCATTAGCCTTGAGAGTCTTTATCATGCTGCGAAGTTCCGACTCTGAACCGAAACTGGAGTTCTGATTGAAATAGTAGTAAGGAGTATAACCCATCACTTGGTAAGTTTCCAAGCACTTACCGCTTTGTGGCACCCATATGAGGTCTATATAACCTTTCATGTCGTCAGCTTGCTTCTCAAGCACTTTCCACTGCGAATTGTCATAGGAATCCCAAGAAAAGCCTTGGAGCATCACACCACCATAGTCTTTCGGCCAACCTTCACTCACCAAGGTAGGAGTAGGGTCTGGATCGGGGTCAGGAGTTGGTGTGGGCGTAGGTTTGGGTTCAATGACATCATTGCCACTTGAACATGCCACTGTCATCGCTGACAGCAGTATATATAAACTGAGTTTTATCTTGTTCATAATATATTGAATTTTTCAGTTTAAGATCTTCCAGATTGTTCTATCATGCTTGTTATATGTTCGGTGAACTCTACATTGCTTGACAGTTCTTCTATGCTGAGATGCATGCGATAACGCCAATAGTGCTTTGGATTGGCTGGAATATTGATGCGCTCGGCATCAGCATCTGTCAGACGTATCTTCTCATCGATGGAAAGCCAGTCTTGAATGCTTAATATGCAAAGCATAGATGGCGATGTGAGATGACGGTAGATGATATCGCTTGCCAACCATTCTGGCAGTGGATGAGGAGCTGGTCCCTGACGATGGAGCATCGTGTTGTAATATTCCTGTGTGCGTTGGTAGTTCTCGTCCCACCACTGACGAAGTGTCGGCATGTCATGGCTTGAGATAGTGCATACGGAGCGGTAAGGGAAGCGACTCAAGTGACCGAACTTCACCGATGAATCTTTTGGCATACTCTGCAACTCGAGGCTCAGTATCTTCAGTTCGTTCATCACCCATGGCACGCAGTCTGGTACCATACCTAGGTCTTCAGCACACACCAGCATCCTTGTAGCCTGCACCAACTTAGGCAACTTCTTCATTGCCTCTTGGTACCAGAACTGGTTGTTACGTCGATAGAAATAGTCATTATAGAGACGGTTGAACGCAGCCTTATCGTTATCATAGAGCGACTCGTAGATAAAATCGAGTTGGGCAGAGATGCGCGGATGGAAGAGTTCAGGATTCTTATTATCGCGAACGAAGAGCACATCGCTGATAAGGGCGTAGAGTCCATCACGTAGCCACAGCTCCTTCTCATCAGTAACGCCCTCAAAGAGAGCCTCCACCTTGCGCTGGGTGTCAACCTCAGGTTTCATCTGATAACGCTCGTCATCGAGACGATCAAGGTATTTCTCCTTCACCTCTCCGGCGCGCTCGTGGAACATACGATCCAATACCCAGTCGGTTATGAACGGACGAAGGAAGCGGTCTTCCTGGAAGTTAAGGCCATAACCTAGTATCTCCTCACGCGTCATGGCTAATGCCGGTGCAAACTGTCCAAGCAAACCGTGAACGGCATTGACTGGAATCTCCCATATGCGGAAGAAACCGAGCACATGGTCTATGCGATAAGCATCAAAGAACTTTGACATGTTCTGAAAGCGGCGTGTCCACCACTGGCAACCGTCCTTGAGCATCTCGTCCCAGTTGTAAGTAGGGAAGCCCCAATTTTGTCCGTTCACAGAGAAGTCATCAGGTGGCGCTCCTGCCTGACCGTTGAGATTAAAGTATTTCGGTTCCATCCATACATCGCAGCCATAACGATTCACTCCTATAGGAATGTCGCCCTTGAGAATAACGCCCAACTTCTTGGCATGCTCATGAGCCTCCTGCATCTGCTTGTTAAGGATAAATTGCACGAAATAGAAGAATTCCACGTTCTTGTATGCCTTATTCTTTGGATTGGAAAGAGTCTTTCGGTCAGCTTCATCCCAAGTGTTGTGGTCGGGCCACTTGCTGAAGTCGGCTGTACCATAAGTGTCGCGTAGAGTGCAATACTGGGCATAGGGCACGAGCCACTTCTGAGTTTCATTAAAGAACGATTGGAACTCAGAAGAATGCATAATCTCATCACCTTCTTGATGATATATCTTACGAAGATAGTCTGTCTTGAAATCGTTTACTTGTTCATAGTCTATCTGCTGCATGGCATTCAATGTCTCCATCGTCTTCTCAGCCTCTGCACGTGCCTTCTCGTCCTTCAATTCAGGCAGGGCACGCAGATTTGCATACTGAGGATGAAGTGCGAAGACGCTGATGCAACTATATGGATAACTATCTGTCCACGTATGTGTTATTGTAGTGTCGTTGATAGGCAAAAGTTGGAGAACCTTCTGCCCTGTCTTTGCCACATAGTCGATCATTGCGCAAAGGTCACCAAAGTCACCTATGCCTGCACTATTCTTGCTGCGGAGAGAGAACACCGGTACCAATGTTCCAGCTAACTTGCGGTTATATAATGCAAAGAACGACTGATCCAATTCATAAGAGATTACTTCACCAGCCTTCATCTCAGGTAAGTCGATGGTGCGGTTCATACCTGTCTCCCACTCCACTTGATTATTCTTCGCTATATCAATAGAAACAAACTTAAACTCCAAATGATTTGTCTGCAAGCAAGTGGCATCGAGGTCTACAGCCCATTCATTGTATGTATGCTGAGTCATGGGCAACATACGCTGGGGATTCCATGCACCAAGAATATTGTCAGCACCAACAAGTCCCAGGCTATAGTCTTTACGAAGTTGAGGTGCACGAACTATGATGCGAACAGTCTTCGCACAATTGTTCATGGACATCTCTCCTGGAACTTGATAGTTAATGCAATCGGTGAAGGCACTGCTATAGAGATAAGCATCCTCTGGCATATCGCGCCATATGTCATAAATCCGATAATCATCACCACGGCGCGCAGTCACATCTAGACGATGCTTTATCATGAGCCACTCTGTCTTGCATACGCATCCATCATGCTCCACACTATAATAATATGTGTAGGATTTCAGCGTTGGCTCCATCGTCCAGTCGCATGACCATTGTTTACCATTGACTGTCGACATAGGTAGTCTCAACACATCATTACCTGTAATGACATTCACAACAAGTCCTTCACCAAACGATGTCTTATATGTTATATTAAAATGAAATATCATAAGATTTCTATGTATAGTTATTTATTTATTCTCCTTAATAATAGATACGGACAACACACCGCAAATGAGCAGCACTCCTGCCACAATCATCATGTTACTCTGATGAGACCCTACGACGTGCAGCACAGCACCACCACATATGGCAGCCACAATCTGAGGAATACAGATGGTACCATTGAATAGACCAAGATATGCACCCATATGTCCGTAACCCTGCAAAGCATTGGTGACAAAGGTGAAAGGCATCGCCAACATGGCAGCCCATCCGGCACCTATCATCAGGAACGGAATGAATTGTAGATATTGGTCATGGATGAATGGAATGATGACAAAACCTACTCCACCTACCAATAAGCTCACACTATATGCCACCTTGGTGTTCTTGAATTGTGGCAAGACTATTGCCCAAAGCACGCTTCCCATAGCTTGCACTGCAAAGAGAATGCCTACCCAGTTGCCAGCCTCCTGAAACTCGGCAGAAGCAACATCGGTGGTTCCCCACACGGTCTCTGCGATGGCACCCGTTGTATAATTCCACATATAGAGGAAACCTGCCCAACAAAAGAACTGTATCAATCCTACTTTCCAAAATGTGGATGGAGCATTCTTCAAGAGGAAAAACCAATTACCCTTTCCCTTATCTTCTATTGCTTCATCACTTACTCCATTATACTTGGCATAATCAGTTGGATTCCACTCTTTAACCTTTATAGTAGTATAAATTACGCAGAGGATAAGTATAGCAGCACCTATATAGAAAGACCATATAACAGAGTCTGGCACAGTACCCTTGTCAGCCACATTCTTGATACCCAAGAAAGTTAAGAGGAAGGGAAAGATAAATCCCACCACAGAACCGGCATTGCAGAGAAAACTCTGTATTGAGTAAGCTTTTGCCTTCTGTTTCTCATTCACCATATCGCCAACGAGCATCTTGAACGGCTGCATCGCCATGTTGATGCTGGTGTCCAAGAACATCAGGGATACGAGTCCGAAGAGCATCGCTCCGCTAACGGCAAGTCCCAACGATCCAGAGTTAGGCAGTAGGCACATCACAAGCACGGCTATCGTAGCACCTACAAACAAGTATGGTATACGTCTTCCGAAGCGACACCAGGTTTTGTCACTCAGTGTGCCCACTATAGGCTGCACCAGGATTCCCATCAATGGAGGGAGAATCCAGAAATAGCTCAGGCTGTGAGGGTCAGCACCCAAAGTAGCAAAGATTCGCGAGATATTAGCACTCTGCAAAGCATAGGCTATCTGCACGCCAAAAAATCCAAAGCTCAAGTTCCAAAGCATCCAAAAGTTTAGATCAGGTTTTTGTTTCATATTTTCAGGTATTTATTTTTATCTTGTAGTTCCTCTTAGCACAAGTCGTGTTCTAACGATTCTCTTCTCAATAACATCCCGAGGTATGGTTCCTTCCACATGACCGACAAGGATATTGGCAGCCTCTTCACCTACTGCCACGCCTCGCTGTTCTACTGTAGAGAGCATCGGGTCGGATGCCTTGGCACGATCTCCATTGGTAAATCCGCACACACTGATGTCTTCGGGCACGCGGAATCCCATGCGCTTGGCAGTGTAGAGTATGCCTATAGCAGTGTCGTCATTGATTGCAAAGAATGCATCTGGACGATCCTCCTGCCTCAATATTTCCGGTGTAACAAGCTCCGCCTGTTCTCTATTGTCACAGATGCGGATGTAAGATGAAGTTTCCTTCAGACCATACTTTAACAGTGCATCATGATAGCCATTATAGCGATTCTTGGAGATTTCCATATTCATCGGAGAACCATAGAATGCTATACGTTTACAACCAGTTTCGATGAGATATTTCACTGCATTGAAAGCTCCCATGTAGTCATCCACCACCACGCGTGAGCAGTTCACTCCCGTGCAGATACGGTCATAGAATACTAGTGGCACACCATTATCTATAAGTCGCTGAAAATGGTCATACTTCTTCGTGTCCTTAGCTTGCGACACGATGATGCCACATACTTTGTTCTTGTAGAAGTCCTCGCAGATGGCAACCTCCTTTTCGTAGCTTTCATTGCTTTGTGCCACCATCACACGGTAGCCAAGTGTTCTTGCCTGTTCCTCAATACCTGAAAGCACCGACATGAAGTAATAGTGCACAAGTTCGGGCACTATTACACCAATAAGTTTCATCTTCTGCACCTTGGTGTGGCGCAAAGCCTCGCCTATGACGTTCGGGTAGAAATTATGTTCACGGGCATATTGTTTTATTCTGTTTTTCTGCACAATACTGATATGAGGACTATCTTGCAAAGCCCTGCTCACAGTAGCTACGGATACGCCCAAATCACGGGCGATATCCTTCATTGTAATAGGTGTAATACCACTCATTGCTTTTAGTTATAGTGCAAAATTAGAAAATTATCATTATACGGCATTACCTTTATTGACACAAATCAAACAAACAGCATGCAAACGTTTGCATTAATTATATATCGGATTTAACTGCTATTTATTACGTGTATAAATAAAAGAAGGTAACTTTGCCATCAGAAAACCTAAAATTCATAGCAACATAAGCTTTAAACCTAAAGAAACAAACTCTCGAAACTTACAAAATATCTGTGTTAGATTGTCTCTGACTGAGGGAAAGCAATTGTATGCCATAGATGCGTATAGGCGGAAACATACTTACATATATTATAACATTAACTTAAAAACCTAGCAAATGAAGAAGCAATTAAAGATTAAATTGCCGCTCAGAGCGTTGACCCTTGCAGGTGGTCTGCTTCTGACAGCTAGTTCCTTTGCGCAGTCAAATGCCATCAAGGGACAAGTGAAAGATGCTTCAGGCGAACCCGTAATGGGTGCCACCATCACCGTGGACGGTAAGCCAGTGGGCATCACCGACATGGACGGAAACTTCTCCGTGGATGCCGCTCCAGGCTCCAATCTTACATTTTCTTATCTTGGCATGACTCCACAGACAGTGAAAGCTTCAAGCAACATGAGCATCACACTTCAGGATGACTCAAAGTCACTCAACGAAGTCGTGGTCATCGGTTATGGTGTCGCCAAGAAGAACGACCTTACGGGTTCAGTCACAGCCATAAAGCCGGATGAAAAGAATCACTCTCTCGTTACATCCGCCCAGGAGATGATGCAGGGAAAGATTGCTGGTGTGAACGTGACAACCAACAACGGAACTCCTGGTGGTGGTGCCTCTATCCGCATTCGTGGCGGTTCTTCATTGAATGCTTCCAACGACCCATTGATCGTAATTGATGGTATGGCGATGGACAATCAGGGAATCAAGGGCGCACCCAACGCCTTGGGTATGGTAAACCCAAACGATATCGAGAGTTTCACAGTCCTAAAGGACGCCTCAGCCACTGCCATCTATGGTTCACGAGGTTCTAACGGTGTCATCATCATTACCACGAAGAAGGGACGTAAGGGCATGAAGCCACAGGTAAGCTACAGTGGCAATGTCTCTCTCTCCTCTGTCAGCAAGAAGGTAGACGTACTGAATGCAGACGAATACCGTGACTTTATAAAGTCTTATTATGGTGAGGACTCCGACGCCGCCAAACTGCTCGGAGAGGGCAACACTGACTGGCAGGACGAGATCTACCGCACAGCCGTCAGCACCGACCACAATGTGACCGTATCGGGTGGCATCAAAAACATGCCTTACCGCGTCAGCGTGGGTTACACCGACCAGAATGGTGTGCTGAAGACTTCTAACTACCAGCGCACTACCGCCAACGTTAACTTGAATCCTTCCTTCTTGAAGGATCACCTGAAGTTCAATATCAACGGTAAGTTTATGTACGCTCACTCTCGTTACGCCAACACCGATGCCATCTCAGCAGCCGTGCGTATGGATCCTACACAGTCCGTATTCAACAGCGACGAGAAATACAAGAACTTCGGCGGTTATTTCACATGGACAGACAGCGGTGCCACCATCGGCGACTCCAACTATCCTTATATACAGAACTCAAACGCAGTGAGAAACCCTGTAGCGCTACTCAACGAGAAGAACGATCGTGCCAACTCCTTCGACTACATGGGCAACATCGAGGCTGACTACCAGGTACACGGTTTCGAAGACCTCCGTGTTCACATGAACTTCTCTGGCGACTGGTCCAACGGTAAGCAGAATACCGACTACGCCGATTGGGGACAGACAAACTTCTACTACGGCAACACGGGCTTCAGCAAAGAAAACAAGTACAACCTCGTTTACTCAGCCTATCTGCAGTACTACAAGGACTTCGCCAAGACACAGCACTTCGACATCATGGCAGGTTACGAGTGGAGCCACAACAAATACTGGGGCAATAGCCTCTATAACGACACACGTTCCGTGATGGGTAAGACTGCGGCAGAAATCGCCTCCATGAGCGATAAGGACTATCACTCTTACAGCAAGAGCGAATGGAAGCAGGAAAGCTATCTCGTGTCCTTCTACGGTCGTGCCAACTACATCGCCTTCGACCGTTACATGCTGACAGCTACCGTACGTCGTGACGGTTCCTCACGCTTCAAGGAGCACTGGGCAACCTTCCCATCGGTGGCACTCGGTTGGAAAATCAATGAGGAGAATTTCCTCAAAGATGTGAAACAGGTTGACGAGTTGAAGCTCCGTCTCGGTTGGGGTAAAACAGGTCAGCAGGACGGCATCGGCAACTACAACTACTTCGCCTCTTACAATGAGAACACTAACAACACCAACGGCCGCTACCCTATCATTGGCACTAATGATGACGGTCTGCTTTCGCGCCCTGACGCATACAATGAGAACCTGAAGTGGGAGACCACCACTACATGGAACGGCGGTATAGACATAGCATTGTTCCGCAACCGCGTAAGTGCTAGCTTCGACTACTACTATCGCAAGACCACAGACCTTATCAACACTGCATTCGTACCCGCAGGCTCCAACTTCCGCAATCAGGTGACATCTAACATCGGTTCTTTGGAGAATAGAGGTTTCGAGGCTTCTGTGACTGTACGCCCCATTCAGACAGCAGACTGGCAGTGGGAAATCACAGGCAACTTCACCTACAACAAGAACAAGATTACCGAACTGACAGGTGAGGGATCCGTAGTGAAAACAGGTGGTATCTCTTCTGGTACCGGTAACACCGTACAGGTGCAGAAAGTGGGCAATCCTGCCAACTCATTCTATGTATACCAACAGGTGTACGATCAGAACGGCAAACCTATCGAAGGTGTATATGTAGACCGCAATGGTGACGGCAAGATATCAGAGGAGGACCTCTATGTATACAAGAGCCCTGCTGCTCCTTACACCGCAGGTCTGGGCACCAAGTTACAGTATAAGAACTGGGACTTCGGCGTTAACTTCCGTGGCAGCTTCGGCAACTACGTGTACAACGACCGTCTGGCTGGCTACATCAACACTGAGAAACGTTACGACTCTTCGTTTAGCTACATCCAGAACACCACAACTACTGCCAAGTCTCTCGGATGGAAGACATACGATCACGTACTCTCCGACTACTTTGTGCAGAATGCATCCTTCGTGAAGCTCGACAACATCACCCTCGGCTACTCTTTCGAGAATCTCTTTAAGGGTGACAGCTACAAAGGTTTGGGCGGTCGCATCTACCTGACCGCATCCAATGTGGCTACCTTCACCAAGTACGACGGAACAGACCCTGAGGTATTCGGTGGTATCGACAACACCATCTATCCACGTCCATTCTCTATGACATTGGGTCTGAACATCAACTTCTAACAATTTAAAGCATAAAGATATGAACTTCAAATATTTCAAGAATATAGCTCCTGTCGCCGCGGTAGCACTGATTTCTATGGGAATGAGTTCCTGCACGGGCGACTTGGACGTGACACCTATTGACCCTTCTACAAACATGACGGTCAATGAGGCTGCCCTCTTCACAAAGTGCTATTCCAACATGGCACTAGCTGGCAACACTGGTGCCGACGGCGACTGCGACATCGATGGTCTCGACGGTGGTACCACTGGTTTCGTGCGCCAGATGTTCAACGCCAACGAGCTGACAACAGATGAGTCCATTTGCTCATGGGGCGATACTGGTATCCCTGCCTTCAACTATGGTCAGTGGGATGCCTCCCATCCAATGCTCCAGGGTTTCTACTATCGTCTGTATGCAGGCATCGACTACTGCAACCATTATCTCAACGTGTGCGGCGACGCAGATGCCTCTCATGTGGCAGAGGTACACTTCCTCCGTTGCCTTTACTACTATTTCCTGATGGACTGCTTCGGCAACGTGCCTTTCACCACGGAGATTTCTGCCAACGCTCCTGAGCAAATCAAGCGCGTCGACCTCTTCACATGGATCGAAAAAGAACTGAAGGAACAGTGTCTGCCCAACATGCTGACACCAGCGGCACGCACCAGCAAGGATGACGGCTACGGCCGTGCCGATCAGGACGCTGCCAACCTGCTCCTCGCTCGTATGTACCTCAACGCAGAGGTATACACAGGCACTGCCCACTGGAACGAGGCAAAGGAGTATGCAGAGAAGGTAATCAACGGTCCTCACAAGCTCTGGACCACAGGTCAGAACGGCTGGTCTGCCTACCAGATGCTCTTCATGGGCGACAACGGCGAGAGCGGCGCCTCACAGGAGGCTATTCTCCCTCTGTTGCAGGACGGTGTCACCACAACCTCTTACGGTACATCTCTCTTCCTGATGGCAAGTTGCTGGAAGGCTGACATGGACGAAGAAGGCAACTACCTCACCTCTGAGTTCTGGGCAGGAAACCGCGCACGCAGCCAGTTCGTTGCCAAGTTCTTCCCTAATGGAGATGCTCCTGCAGTGGGCGTGAAGGACATGGTCATCGCTGCCAAAGACGACCGCGCCCTGATCTACGGCAAGGATCGTGAGCTTGTTGTCACCAATCCTGGCGAGTACACCTCTGGCTATGCTGTTGCCAAGTTCCGCAACACCTACTCCGACGGCGGTCAGCCCCACAACTCCAAGTTTGTGGACACCGACTACTTCCTGATGCGCTCTGCAGAGGCTTACCTCATAGCAGCAGAAGCAGACGCTCGCATTAATGGTGGCATAACAACAGCCACAGGTACAGGCTATATCAACCAGCTTCGCCAGCGTGCTGAGGCTACCACACAGACACAGTACTCTCTCAACCAGATTCTTGATGAGCGTTCAAGAGAACTTTACTATGAAGGCTTCCGTCGTACCGACTTGGTTCGCTATGGATTATTCACCAGCAGCGAGTATCTTTGGGACTGGAAAGGTGGCGTGCAGAACGGCGTAGGCTTTGCTTCCTATCGCAACATCTTCGCTATCCCGGCAGAAGACGTAAACGCTAATCCTAACCTCGTACAGAACACTGGTTATTAATCTTAAATTAAAGAAAGAAGAATTATGAAAAAGATATTTTCTTATACATTGATGTTGCTTGCCTCGATGGCAGCATTTACATCATGTGAAGATGACAACGGCTCCAACCCCACGCTGGTGACTCCCACGGAGTTTACCGTGAACAATCCTTCCGTGGGCGAGGCGTTGGTAGACTTGAAGGAGTCAAAGACCATCAACCTCACTTGGTCGCAGCCGGCGTTTACCACTCCCAATGCTCCTATAGTGGCAAATTATGAGGTGCAGCTTTCTACTTCTGGTGAGTTCACCCAGAAGTATGACGAGAACGCCGAGGACAACACGGGTGCCAACTACATCTCCATGTCGGAGACCTTCACCACCTGCACAGCCGATGTCTCTTGCGAGGAGATAGACAAGGCCATCGAGAAGGTGAACGGATGGCAGGATGAGTCTCAGGTGCCTGAGACACAGAATATCAAGATTCGCATTCGCGCCTACGTGGCCAATGCCAGCCAAGAGGTGCAGTCGGAGGTACTCTCCAACGTTGTTTCCTTCAACGCCGCTCCTTACTACATCGAGCTGAAGAACGCTGACCCAGAGCTGTGGTATCTCATCGGTGGCGACATCTGTGACGGCAAGTGGGGCTCAGCCATTGGCGAGAGCATCATCCCGATGCAGACAGTTCCAGACTATGAGTATGACAAGAAGACTGGTCAGGGCGAGATAACCTGGACTGGTTACCTGGCTGGCAACGGCTTCAAGTTGAAGATGACTCCCGACAGCTGGGACAACCAATGGGGACAGGGCGACGCCTTCGGCTCATTCGTAAAGAACGATGGTGGCTCAGCCAATATCACCGTGTCAGAGGCTGGCTATTACACTGTTACCCTGAACACCTCAAAGGATGAGCTCAACGTAGTGCAGTACGAGTCAAGCGTAACGGAGTACAGCTCTATCTGCGTGGCTGGTGACATGTATGGCGACGATTGGGCAGACCATGCTATGACTCCATGCTTCAGCTTTGACGGTGCCAAGAATCACGACTGGTACACCACCATCACCGTGGCAGACGGTCAGGGCTTCAAGTTCAAGGAGGCTGGCAGCTGGGATTACAACACAGGTGGTCCTGTCAACTACACTGTTGCAGGCGACGGCTATGGCTACGGCACCAACGGTGGTGACAACATCTATCTCCCAGCAGGTACCTATCTCCTCATCTACAACGATATTACACGCTACTATCGCTGCATTCTTCAATAACTCTCTATCAAGAATATATAGATTATGAAAAAATATATATTATCACTTTTCGTGCTGGCTACCTCATTGGTAGCCTGCACAGGCGACTACACCGACTGGGCTTCGCCACAGTCCAACGCACAAGAGGATGCCGTAGCATTCGGAAATGGCAGTGTGGCATCCGTTGATGTCATCAACCTTGCCGACGTCACTGCCGACAGCGTGAAAGTGGCTAACATCACTGCTCCTACGTCTTCCGATGTAGCCTATGCTCCATCCTACAAGATCACGTTGGGCGACGAGACCTTCGACATTGATGCCAACGGCAACATGGCCAAGACGGACTTGGCAAGCTATGTCACTAGCACCTACGGCAAGCGTCCTGTGGAGCGTGACATCGACGCCACTCTCTCCGCTTGGGTCAGCAACGGTGCTACATCTGTCAAGATGGCTACATCGAGTGCCTTCGCCGTGAAGGTTATCCCCGAGGCTCCATTCATCGACAATGGTTACTATCTTGTTGGCGATATGCTCAACGATGGCGACATCAGCGGTTGGAGTGCAGATGGCATGAAGGCTTTCACGCATAGTGAAAAGGATGTGTATGATGATCCCGTCTTTACCATTACGTTCACCACGACTGCAGACGACCAGTATTGGAAGATTATTCCTAAGTCTAGTGCTGATGCCGGCGACATATGGGCTGACGGCGTGGTAGGAACCAAAGTGGATGGTGATGATAGTGCAGAAGGCTCACTGACCAACTCTGATGCCAAGGCTGGCAAGATTGCCAAGGCTGGCAAGTACAAGATGACCCTCAACATGATGGACTACACATATACCATAGAAGAGGTGATGTACGACCCATTCATCTACTTTATCGGTGCCACCGATGGCTGGACAAAGGCAGAGCAGAAGCTCGCCCTCACGGATGAAGACAACGGTATCTACACTGGCTACATCTATTGTGCAGATCCAAATGGTTGGGGCAATCAGTTCAAGTTCCAGCGTGTGGCTGGTAGCTGGGACAATGAGATAAACTCTGGCACATTCTCTACATTCAATGGAGCAGCCACTAACGAAGACGGCAACATTGGTGTCAATGCTGGCGAAGGTGTGTACTATTTCGAGGTGAGCCTCGGCGGTGGCAGCATCAAGGCTACGAAGGTGGAGACCATGGGCATCATCGGCGACTTCAATGGCTGGGGCGGCGATGCTGTGATGACATGGAACGCAGACGAGTACTGCTATGAGGTCAGCAATGCTGGTGTAACAGCCAATGGATGGAAGTTCCGCATCAATGCAGGTTGGGATATCAACCTCGGCGGTAGTGTCAACAACCTGGTACAGGGTGGCGACGATCTCTCTGCAGAGGGAACAACCATCAAGCTCTATCCTACTCGCAAGACTTCAGAGAACATCTATTGCACAGTCGAATAATAGCAAATTAACGACATTCCATAAATAAGACCAGGCGGCTCCCTCTAAATTGGGAAACCGCCTGGTTTTTTTATATTACTTTGTTATAGGCATTTATATAAGTAGGTGTTCAAAATTATTTTTATATTTATTACGCTCTATTTTGATGCGGCTATTTTCTTTATTTGAGGGAGCAATGTGGACATTGCAACTGAAAATAAGGTAAATAGATGCGCAAAAGAGAGTTTAATAAATATAACTGATAATCGGAAATGAGCAATCCTACATTATATATAAATAATTTTGAATACCTACTTAAAGTTGTCTAATGTTTCCTTTCTCTTCGCTTGCCGATAATAGGATTATTTTGTACTTTTGTCACGATATTAAGATAAAATATCACAAAATTGATATTTATATAAAGGATAACACAACATCTATACATGAAAAGATTTACCTATACAGCCATAATGTTGCTGTCTATGACAATAGCACAGGCACAGGAGAATGTCACAGAGAAATATGTAGAGAACCCAAACTTTGAGGCTCGCTTCGCAGGATGGACCAACAATGATTTCTGCTTTTCCATCAATGACGATTTCGCAGGAAAGAACGGCATCGTTTATATGCAACGTCAGGCAACATCGGGCAATAAGGTGAAGAACGTGGACATTCACCAGACTCTCATTGACCTGCCCACTGGAACTTACACTCTCACTGCCGACTGCCAACTTGTGCAACAGAGTGACGAGTCGCTCGTATGCACTGGTGCCCATCTCTATGCAGGTAACGAATCGACAGATGTGAATGTGTGCAAGAACTACAGCGTGGTGTTCACTGTCATAGACGGTAAGGCAGACATAGGATTCAAGACTACACAGGCTGACGGCAACTGGGCTGCCATTGACAATGTGCAACTCTTTTATAACGGCATTGATGCTGACAAAATGCACGTCGAACTGCAGAGAATTATCTCGGATGCCGAAAGTTATCTGACTGACGGCTCTGAGGAAAACTCTCTGCAAGCCACAATTGCTGAGGCTAAAGAACTCCTCACAAGTTCATCTGCCACAGACATTACAGCCATGGCAAAGCAACTCGAAGATGCCATTGAAGACTATCGCGAAGAACATGCCGAGGGAAATATTCCCACACTCACCACAAATACGTTTGTGCCTACGGGTGCCACAACAGCATTGATGCGCTTCGAATATAAGAGCAACAAGTCGTCCATAAAAGAATTGGGAGTGTGCTGGAGCACTCAACCCTACCCCACTGTGCGCGACTACTCTACGAAAAATCATTTCACCAACCGTGGGTCTATCTATCTCATAGAAAAGCTCCACCATGCCACCGTTTATTACATACGTCCATATGCACGCACAAAGGGTGGTCAGGTGGCTTATGGTGAACAGGTGAAGATTGTCACTCTGCCTAAGGGCAACATAAGTTACAAATGGAACTATGGTGGCGATAGCGACTGTAATAAGAATGTGGTGTCGTCTCTTGAAGAGGCTAAATGGCTCTATGATAACCTTACCTATGTGCGCTATTTCGGCGTGGATGCCCACTATGGTTCGCAGACTCCTACTGCCGACTGCTCTTATGGTGGCTATATGCGCATAGGACCTAAAGCCTTATATCAACAAACGGGCACAATATTGCATGAGATAAATCACGGTGTGGGCGTGGGAGAAAGCAATGAATGGTGGAGCGACGTCTATCGCAAGGATGCCATCTGGCAGGGACCGAGAGCCACAAAGATGATACAGTTTCTCAATGATGACCCCGCAGCCTACATGACTGGCGACAATGTGCATATGTGGCCGGCATCAGCTTACACCGTACCGGGATTCGGCATCAACTATGGCAGCGGTTCTAATCCAGAGGACATGCTCCTGCTCTATGGCAACGTATTCATCACCCACGCTCTGCATCAGGATGGACTCATCTGCTCCACTGGAGTAGGTTTTGCATCACCTGCCTACGTAATGACACAGGATGATGACACGAAATACTACATCAGAAACGAGAGTACAGACTGCGGTGCGAATGATTCCTTTCTTGCTGTCGTCGACGGCAAACTTGCCATTGCAAAGGCTGAGACTGATGAAGCCACCAATGACGATGCCTATGCATGGTATGTCACCTATGACGCCGAGAATGCTATGTATATGCTCCGCAATGCATCTACCGACCAGTATATCGCATACATAGATGATGCCTATACTCTGTCGGATGCTCCATCCACACTGCAACTTCTGCCGTCATGGTCAGATTTGCAGAGAGGAGAGTTCAGCAAGACTACATATTGGATAACATCAAAATACAATGCCATGCAGGGTTCAGCTGAAGGTCCAGTAGTGGGGACATTCAGTCATGCAGCAACTGCCACTCAGCGTTGGCTCATCATGACTGAAGACGAAGCTACAGCCTACGACAAAATGATTGATGCCACTGGCATCGATGGCGTCAAAAGTGATATACAGACAACATCGGACAACAAAATATACAATATTGCCGGTCAGCGTGTAAGTTCTTCCTACAAGGGTCTTATCATAAGCAACGGCAAGAAATTCTTCAACGCTTCACGATGAAGACACGCATTTCAATAATATATTCTTCATAATATAATTATTGGGAGGTATAGCGATGGCGCCATACCTCCCAATAATTTTAAATCTTTCAATCTTTACATACTATCCTTTATTTCCCGACAAGTGGAAACATTGACATGCGACAAGCAAGGAATCCGTAAGGAACCAGTTTCACGTTGACATCCTTCTGTAGTATAGCAGGTGCCGTGAGTGGCATCACGGGGTCTCCCTTGTCGGGATTCCAGTCAACCAATTGAGCCTTGGCACTTACCGAAAGTGGTGCATCAGTATAATTCCATCCAAACTTCTTTGGCATATCAGTTAATTCCACCTTACATCCATTCAGAGCGTCAGGTGAGAGTGCATAGCGATATTCTGTCCACAGTTCCTCATTGGCATTAAAACCATCGCGGTCATTTTGCTGCATCGACATAGCCATGAGCAATGGTCCATAGGTTACCCATGCACAACGTCCTTGGTCTACAAAACCATCAAGTTTCATGTTCGCCTCTAGTGGCACCATTATGCCCCATGACGGAGCCTTCTTGCCTTCAAAATAGGGGAATTTCTCGCATCCTTCAACAAAGACAGGAGTCATAGGGAATTTCAACTTTATCTGGTCGCCTTCCTTCCATTTGTTGTTGAGCACTATGAAGTTATCCTCAATCTTAAACTTCACCGTCTTGCCATTGATAGTGAGCGAAGGATTCTTGCACCATGACGGCACACGGAATCTAAGCACCTGCTTCTGAGGTATAGCATTGAGTTTAAAGGTGAGTTCATCACGAAACGGATATTCAGTTTTGCAGACGATGTCATAGATGCCCTTGCGGGTCTGAAGGTGCGCAGGTCCATAGGTAAGCCACATCAGATCGCCTTCGCCGTTAATCATTGCCATATTCATGATATAGTTTGGCAAGGCACGGTTGATATTTGCCGGACAGCAGGTCGGCCAATGCATCTCCTTATAGTAAGCACCGTCATCACGTATACGAAGATGGAAACCTGGGATGCGGTTTGGTGCTTGAGTGTAGACACAACTGGTGAACGACGCACTTACCGAACCAGGCAGGGCGTTGAATGCGTCCTGCTCTATGCGGTCGCCATAGCGGGCATCACCAGTGGCACGTGCCATCCATATGTTAGACCACATAAAGTCTGTAACATCACAACTCTCTGCTGCCTCAAAAGCACCTACGCCGTGAAGATATTCGTTTGACGAGTTGACACCCGTGGGCAACATGGAGTTCTCCTGAAGGAACTCATAGTTGTTTATTGTAGCTGCAAGATATTCCGAATCGTTATTATATATGTAGCCGATGGCTGGCAATTTCGAAAACTCATTCCAGCTCACGCCATGGGCTATCGCTGTGCGGAGGAACTCCTTCTTATGCACCCAACTGTCAATAAATGCCGGTTCGTAACCCTTCAACACCTCGAGGGCACGATTTGCAAACGACATGTCGCCAGTGATACGTGACAATTCAAACATGTTTTCAAGTCCACACAACTTGCGCATATAGTCAAGTTCGGCACCATGGAAAGGTCCTTTGCTATCTTCTGCATACGAGAAAATGGGGAAATTAGCATACACCTTCTTGAGCATCTCTAGCACACGCTGGTCACGCGTAGCACTATAGTAAGCCAAGGCTGCACGGCAGAACACTCCCTCACTCCAGTATACACCCCAATCAATATCTTTGGTACCCCATTTGGCTATAAAGTCCTTGCTATTGGAAAAGATGTAGCCATTAGGTTTCTGACGTGCTACTACTGCCGCCATCACGTCTTGGCTTCGCTTCATAAGACATGAATCGTCAAGGAGATAGGCAAGTCTGGTGAATCCGTCGGTATAATAACCTGTCTGCTCATAATGCCACCATCCGCCAGAACCTCCGCAGTTGGCATCGCCCCAACCTTTGACAAACTCAGTGTAGTCCTCACCCATTGTCTTTGTCATGCCCTTGGCGGCACGCTGTGCCCAATCTTTGAGCCAACCTTCGGGTTTGAGTTCTCCCAGTTCAAACGGAGCATAAGCCTTGGGATTAAGTTTTGCACCAGTCTTTGTCTGCGCTGACAGAGAAAGCCAACTACAAACTAAAGCTCCTGTCAGAACAACATAGAATCGCTTTTTCATAGTTTAAGGATTTAGTTTAGGTTGGAGTTTTCATCCCAACCTTTAGTTTATAGATTAGGTCATTGATAACGCAGCTATTTCTTTGCCGCTACACTATCATTGTCTACATGCGAAAATGAAGCCATACGTCGGTAAGCATAAATACCGTCCTTGTTTTCTATTTCTAGAGAGTCGGCAGTGATGCTCACAATGTCGAATGTGTCTCGGTTGAGAAGGAGTTGTCCGTTGAGTATTCGCCATGAAGTCCATGCCTTCGACTCCATCTTCACCGACGACTTCACCTCACCGTCATCAGTAATTTCAAAGTTCTTGTCTATGCTCGTCCATTTGCCGAGTAGCGAAGTGATGTTCAGTATGCGCTGAGCCACCCATCCATCATCAGTCTTACGTGCCGTCACTGCCATGCGGTCGCCAGACATAAGACCTCCTGCCACAACAGTTTGGTCAATGGCATCTTCGTCATTGATGAGTATAGTGAGAGTGTCCTGCATGCTGGTGATGAGTTCAAGAGAGTGCATCATAGTGCCCTCGCCACACACTCCATAGATGGTAGAGTCGTTCACTTCCGTTTCTGCATCACCGCTTGCCACAGGCGACTGCTTCTTATGGGTGCATCCCACTATCGCCAGCAACATCACGGCAAACATAAATATCTTCTTCATAATTACTTTCTATTTAATCTTTCAATCTTTCCATCTTTTTCGCTTCCTTCCAAAGGTCGTCCATCTCCTCAAGAGTCATATCCTTGAGATTGCGCCCCTGCTGGCGAGCCTGTGACTCCACATAATTAAATCTGTGGGTAAACTTCTGGTTGGTTTTTTCCAGTGCTGTGTCGGGATTGAGCTTATAAAGACGGGCTGCATTTACCACAGAGAAGATGAAGTCGCCGAGTTCCTCTGTGCTGCGCTCCTTATCTTCGCGCTTGAGTTCAGCCTCCAGTTCATCGAGTTCCTCTCGCACCTTTGCCCACACATCATCGCGCTGTTTCCAGTCGAAACCCACATTGCGCACCTTGTCTTGAATGCGGTAAGCCTTTATGAGGCTCGGCAGAGCCTGAGGCACACCCGAAAGCACGGTCTTGTTGCCGTCCTTCTCCTTGAGTTTTATCTGTTCCCAACTCTCAAGCACATCTTTTTCCGTTTCAGCCTTCTGGTCGCCATAGATGTGAGGATGACGGAATATGAGTTTGTCTGCCTCCTTGTTGCACACATCGGCAATGTCAAATTCACCCTGCTCACGACCAAGGATAGAATAGAATATGACATGTTCCAGCACATCACCCAACTCCTTGCACGCATCCTTCCAGTTTTTCTGCATGGTGGCGTCGCAAAGTTCATATACCTCTTCTATGGTATTAGGTCTAAGGCTATCGAAAGTCTGTTTCTTGTCCCACGGACATTTCACACGCAATTCGTCAAGCACATCGAGCAATCTGCCAAAGGCTTGCAGTTTTTCTTCTCTTGTATGCATTTTCATCTAATTTATGATGCAAAAGTACATAAATTAGGATAGAAATTAGTAATTTTGCACACATATTATTTATTAAGATACAAGATTTTATTTCTACAGATGGAATTAGCAACCAAGTACAATCCTCAGGATGTAGAATCCAAATGGTATCAGTATTGGACTGACCACAAATTGTTTTCAAGTAAGCCTGACGGCCGCAAACCCTATACCGTAGTTATTCCTCCGCCGAATGTGACAGGTGTGCTCCACATGGGACACATGCTCAACAACACCATTCAGGACATTCTTGTGCGCAAGGCTCGCCTTGACGGCAAGAACGCTTGCTGGGTGCCAGGCACAGACCACGCATCTATCGCTACCGAGGCGAAGGTGGTAAACCGTCTTGCTGAGCAAGGCATAAAGAAGCGCGACCTTACACGCGAGCAATTCCTTGAGCACGCTTGGTCGTGGACAGAGGAGCACGGTGGCATCATCCTGAAGCAGCTCCGTCGCCTTGGCGCAAGTTGCGACTGGGACAGAACGGCTTTCACTATGGACGAGAAGCGTTCGGAGTCTGTCCTTAAGGTGTTCGTAGACCTCTATGAGAAGGGACTCATCTATCGTGGCCTGCGTATGGTCAACTGGGATCCTAAAGCACAGACAGTGCTTTCCACAGAGGAAGTTATCTATCGTGACGAGAAATCCAAGCTTTATTATCTTCGCTACTATGTGGCAGACGCCGACACCAATCCTGTGAAACCTACAGGCGAGGAGGGCGAAGTGTTGCACAAGGACGAGAAGGGCTACTATGCAGTGGTTGCCACCACACGTCCAGAGACTATCATGGGTGACACCGCGATGTGTATCAACCCTAAAGACCCAAAGAACCAGTGGCTCCGTGGTCACAAGGTTATCGTGCCACTTGTTGGCAGAGTGATTCCTGTGATAGAAGACCGCTATGTAGACATTGAGTTCGGTACTGGCTGTCTGAAGGTTACTCCTGCACACGATGTCAACGACTACGCCCTCGGAAAGACTCACAACCTGGAGACTATCGACATATTCAATCCTGACGGAACTATTTCTGAAGAAAGCTCTCTCTATGTAGGTATGGACCGCATGGACTGCCGCAAGCAGATTGCCGTAGACCTTGGCAATGCCGACCTACTGGAGAAGATTGAGGATTATGAGAATAAGGTGGGCTATTCTGAGCGCAACCAGGACACAGCAGTGGAGCCTCGTCTCTGCAAGCAGTGGTTCCTCTCGATGAAGCATTTTGCCGACATCGCACTTCCACCAGTACTCGAAGGCAAGATAAAGTTCTATCCTACAAAGTATGTCACCACATACCGCAACTGGCTTGAGAACATTCAGGACTGGTGCATCAGCCGCCAACTCTGGTGGGGTCATCGCATCCCTGCCTATTTTCTGCCTACAGCAGAGGGTGAAGAGGAGAAATATGTAGTGGCTCTCACCAAGGAGGAGGCTCTCGAGAAGGCAAAGAAGATTGCTGGATTTGAGAATATCACCATCGACCAGCTGACTCATGATGAGGATGCTCTCGACACATGGTTCTCTTCTTGGTTGTGGCCTATCTCGCTCTTCGACGGCATCAACAATCCGGGCAATGAGGAGATAAACTACTACTACCCCACTTCCGACCTTGTGACAGGTCCGGACATCATCTTCTTCTGGGTAGCAAGAATGATTATGGCTGGTGAGGAATATCTCCACGACGTGCCTTTCCGCAACGTATATTTCACTGGTATTGTGCGCGACGAGATTGGCCGCAAGATGTCGAAGTCGCTCGGCAACTCTCCTGACCCTATCGGTCTGATAGAGAAATATGGTGCTGACGGCGTGCGTATGGGTATGCTCCTTGCAGCTCCTGCAGGCAACGACATTCTCTTCAAGGAAGACCTCTGTCAGCAGGGTGCAGCTTTCTGCAACAAGATATGGAATGCTTTCCGCCTTGTGAAGGGATGGGAAGTGGCAGACATAGAGCAGCCTGCATCCAACAAGAAGACTATAGCATGGTTTGACGCTAAGGTGAAGGTTGCCGTAGAGGAAATCAATGACCTCTACTCTAAATACCGTCTCAACGAGGCTCTCATGGCAGCATTCAAACTCTTCACCGACGAGTTCTCAGGCTGGTATCTTGAGATGATAAAGCCTGCTTATCAGGCTCCTATCGATGCAGAGACACTGAAGGCTACACTCAACTTCTTCGAGATATTGATGAAGATTCTGCATCCATTCATGCCGTTCATCACAGAAGAACTCTATCAGCACATCGCTGAGCGCGATGAAAGCGACTCTATCATGGTTTCCACACTCACCGTGTCTGCTCCAACAGAGGATGACAAGGCATTGCTGGCACAATATGAAGAGGCAAAGCAGATAATCTCAGGTGTGCGTGCCGTGCGTCAGAGCAAGAATATCGCTCAGCGTGAACCGCTCACCCTTGAGGTTGTAGTTGAGAACGACGAGGTGCGCAACGTGACGAAATGTCCAGCTCTTGGTCCTGTGATAAAGAAGATGGCAGGTCTGTCAGACATTACATATGTAAATCAGAAGAGCGAGGGCACAAGTGCATTCCTTGTGGGCACTACTGAATATGCTATACCTCTGGGCGACCTCATCGACGTGGATGCAGAGATAGAGAAGCAAGAAGCACAGTTGAAGCACCTTGAAGGATTCCTCACAGGTGTGATGAAGAAGCTCTCCAACGAGCGTTTCGTGCAGAATGCAAAACCGGAAGTGGTGGCTCTCGAGCGCAAAAAGCAGAGCGACTCTGAGGAGAAAATTGCCTCTCTGAAGGAATCTCTCGCAAAACTCTATGCACAGAAGAAATAAGCAGTAATAATGTACGCGCAGTATTATATATTGTTATAATAGACGTACGCGCGATATTTCTCATATATTAATAAAAGTGGGATGTGTCATAAGTGGCGCATCCCCTTTTTATTGTTGATATCTGGTACGGCAAGGTCGCCGTCCCTACTATTTAACCATAATTGCTTGTAGGTTGACGTGAAGACACGTCAACTACTATGAATGGCATTTGCAAGCAGATAGTTCGGTTGTTGTAAGAAAACAGTTGGATTTTTGTAAGCATCTACGTGCGTCGATGTTTTGGCATATGTCACACAAGTTTATGACAATTGTCACAAACGTTTTTGACATATGTCGCAAAGGTTTGTGACATATGTCAAAACATCGACGCAAGTAACTGCTACAAATAATGAAACGGGAATCAATCTTCACTCTCGTCAAGTCTCTTCTCCCAAAGATATTTGCGGGTGTCTTGAATGAGCACACCACTGAGCAAGAGTAACGACACGAGATTAGGAATTGCCATCAAGGCATTGGTGCAGTCTGCGATGTTCCACACCACATCCAACTGCATCACACTGCCAGCAAAGACTGCCAATATGAAGATGACCCTATAAACGAGCATCCATTTTTTACCTTTGAGATATTCCACGGCACGCTCACCATAATAGCTCCATCCCAAGATGGTGGAGAAGGCAAAGGTGAGAAGGCCGAATGTCAGCAAGAGAGTGCCTACGACGGGTATCTTGGAGAACGCCATCTTGGTGAGCACTCCTCCATTCTCAAAACTGATGTCGGGATAAGCCAGCACGCTGCTCACAATAACGAGTCCTGTCATGGCACATATCACTACAGTATCCCAAAAGGTGCCTGTGCTTGACACCATGGCTTGACGCACGGGATTGCGTGTTCGGGCTGCTGCAGCAACTATAGGAGCCGAACCGAGTCCCGACTCATTGCTGAAGAGTCCTCGCGCGATACCATAACGTGCCGCCATCATGACCGAACTTCCAACAAAACCTGCTCCTGCTGCCTGCGGATCAAATGCTGAGGTGACAATGAGTTTTAATGCTGGCCACAGATAGTTAACATTGACACATAATATATATATACATCCCAACACATATACTAGAGCCATAAACGGTACAAGTGCTGAGCAAACACGGGCAATATTCTTCACTCCTCCCAAGATTACTGCTGCTGTGAGGAGACAAACTATAGCACCAGTGATATAAGGTGATATGCCATATGTCTCAAATGCCATTGTGGATATGGCATTCGCCTGCACGGTGTTGCCAATGCCAAAAGATGCCAAGGCTGTGAAGATAGCAAAGAGAATGCCCGCCCATCGCCAGCCTAAACCTTTCTCAAGAGTATACATCGGGCCACCGATGATCTTTCCATTGGGTTTCTGTTCTCTGTATTTTACTGCGAGCAAACTTTCCGAATATTTAGTGGCAATACCAAATACTCCTGTAAGCCAGCACCACAACACTGCTCCTGGACCTCCCAAGGCTATGGCTGTGGCAACACCGACGATGTTGCCAGTACCGATGGTAGCTGCCAGCGCCGTGGCAAGCGACGAGAATTGCGACACATCACCAGTGGCATCAGGGTCACGCTTTACCGACAAACGTATGGCTTTGAATATGTAACGCTGCGGGAAGCGCAGCCTTATTGTAAGAAATAAGTGAGTTCCAAGAAGAAGAATTATCATAGGCCAGCCCCATAGCAAAGAACTGAACCATACAAAGAAGTCATTTACTGCATTCATGTTATCCCTTATATTTGTTACATTATGAATGCAAAGTTAAGAAAATGTTTTCACATTGTCGCTTTTTACAATATGATATTTGTTACAAATGTCAATGTTAACCAAGCAAAAGCGACAGATTGATACAATATCAATAGTAGGTGCAGTGCCCTCAGCATACTATGAGTGAGAACACTGCACCTACTATAAATACTACATGTATTTGATAAGGGCGGAAATCAACTTTGAATTCTCTTCCCTTGTTCCTATAGTAATTCTGAGGCAATTGCCACAGAGAGTCACATTGTTGCGGTTTCTTACCACTATTCCTTTATCAATGAGGTAGTCATAGATAGCCTGTGCATCTGTCACCTTCACAAGGAAGAAATTTGCATCCGATGGATATACCTTCTCACAGATAGGTAACTTAAGGAAAGCGTTCATCACAAGTACTCTCTCTTCAACAAGCATCTTTGCCCATTTGTTTACCGTTATCTGGTCACGAAGTATCTCAAGAGCCTGCTTTTGTGTAAGCATGTTGATGTTATAAGGATATTTCACCTTATTAAACAATGCTATAATCTCCTTGCTTGCAAACGCCATACCGAGTCTTATGGCAGCACATCCCCATGCCTTACTCAATGTATTGAGCACGATCAGGTTGGGATATTTTGCTATTTCATGCCTAAAAGGTTTCGCTTTGGAGAAATCACTGTAAGCTTCATCCACAACGACGATACCGTCAAACGACTGAAGTATCTTCACTATTTCGTCACGGTTGAGACTATTGCCAGTTGGATTATTTGGACTGCAGAGCCATATAATCTTTGTTTTCCAGTCGCAAGCAGCAAGTATCTTCTCTGCCGAGATGTTATAGTTTTCATCAAGAAGTACGGGACGATATTCCGTATCATTGATGTCAGCACACACCTTATACATGCCGTATGTCGGTTCGATAGCTACCACATTATCTATACCCGGACGACAGAAACATCTATAAGGTAAATCTATAGCCTCGTCACTGCCGTTGCCAAGGAAGATACAGTCTTTGTCCACGCCCTTCACGACAGATATTCTCGCTTTCAGTTCGAGTTGTAAAGGGTCGGGATATCTGTTATAAGGTCTGTTGTATGGATTCTCGTTGGCATCAAGAAATACACTTGCCACTCGTCCGCTAAACTCGTTGCGGGCACAAGAATATGGTGCCAGATTCCAAATATTTTCTCTCGTCAGTTCTTTCAGACTTTTCATTTCTCTATAGATTTAATTCTGACTGTCATGGCATTCTTGTGTGCCTGCAATTGTTCATTCTCTGCCATCAGTTCTACTGTCCTTCCTATCGACTTTATACCTTCCTTTGTGATATTCTGGAATGTTATCTTTCTGCTATAGGAATCAAGGTTTACTCCATTGTAAGCCAATGCGTAACCGTGTGTTGGCAAAGTATGGTTTGTACCACTGGCATAGTCACCTGCACTCTCGCACGCATAGTTGCCGAGGAACACACTGCCAGCATTTATCACCTTGTCGGCAAGAGCCTCATAATCCTTCGTGCAGATAATGAGATGCTCAGGTGCGTACTCATTGCTCAGAGCCATAGCCTCATCGGTGTCATGCACAAGCACGAGGCGAGAGTTATCGAGCGACTGACGAGCTATCTCCTTGCGTGGCAACTGTTGCAACTGTTTGTCGAGTTCAGCCTTAACATCATCAAGTAGCGACTGACTTGTCGTTATGAGCAGCACCTGCGAGTCAGTGCCATGCTCTGCCTGAGAGAGCAAGTCGGCAGCGACAAACTCAGCATTGCTTGTCTCGTCGGCAATGACACAAACCTCGGAAGGTCCTGCCGGCATGTCGATGGCTACATCATGTAGCGACACCTGTTGCTTGGCAGCCATCACAAATTGGTTGCCAGGACCGAATATCTTGCTTACCTTTGGCACAGACTCCGTGCCGTAAGCCATAGCACCGATGGCCTGCACACCACCAGCCTTGAATATCTGGTTCACTCCTGCTATGCGCGCAGCAACTAGTATGGCGGGATTAACCTTTCCTTCCTTATTCGGAGGTGTACATAGCACGATGTCTTCACATCCAGCTATCTTCGCGGGTGTGGCAAGCATGAGGACTGTGGAGAACAAAGGGGCTGTTCCGCCAGGAATATAGAGTCCCACTTTCTGTATGGGCACGCTCTTCTGCCAGCACACCACTCCACTGCATGTCTCGACATGTTTGCCTATGAATACCTGCGACTCATGAAATTTGGCTATGTTGTCATGAGCCTGTTCAAGAGCTGCTTTCAGGTCTGCATCTACAAGCTGTTCTGCCTCTGCCATCTCCTCATCGCTAACACGCAATGAAGTGAGAATAGCGTGGTCAAACTTCTCTTCGTATTTCTTTACCGCACTGTCGCCATTTTGGCGCACATCATCGAGCACACCACTGACCACGCTTGTCAACTGTGACACGTCAAGGTGTGGGCGCTCTGTAATCGATGCCCATGTGCTTTTTTCAGGATATTCGTATGTCGTCATTACAATATCATCTTTTCAATAGGAGTAACAAGTATGCCCTGAGCTCCCAGTTCCTTCAGTTTGCCGATAATCTCCCAAAACACCTTCTGATGAATGACGGCATGCACTGAGCACCAACCTTCGTCAGCCAGCGGAATGACTGTAGGACTCTTCAGTCCAGGAAGCACCTTCACAATCTCGTCGAGCTTGTCTTTTGGAGCATTCATTCTTACATACTTGTTGTCCTCGGCATTCTTCACGGCATCAAAACGGAAGAGCATCTCTTCGAGGATGGCACGCTTGCTTGCATCAAGATTTTTGTTGGCAATGAGCAGAGCTTCGCTTCTCATGACCACTTCCACCTCTTTCAGGTTGTTGCTCACGAGAGTGGAACCAGAACTCACAATGTCAAAGATGGCATCGGCAAGACCTATACCAGGACTAATCTCCACACTTCCAGTGATGACGTGTATATCGGAATTGATATTGTTTTCGGCCATGAATTTCTTCAGTATGCCTGGATAGGAAGTGGCTATCTTCTTTCCCTGAAACCACTCCAGTCCGTGGTAGTCGACACTCTTTGGAATGGCGAGCGACAATCTGCACTTAGAAAAACCAAGTCGATGGACAATCTCTGCATCTTCCGAACGTTCAAGAAACTCATTCTCGCCCACTATACCGATGTCGGCGATACCACTTGCCACACACTGCGGAATGTCGTCATCACGCAGATAGAGCACCTCAAGCGGAAAATTCGTTGATTCCACCAAAAGAGTACGCTTTGAACTACCCACCTTGATGTCGGCTTCAGCCAACAGGTTCATGGTGTCTTCAAATAGGCGTCCCTTAGATTGTACTGCTACTCTTAACATATTAATAATTTATTACCTGTAAACATTAAAATCACATCAAACTAACGGCAAAAGTAACATTTATAATTTATTATTCCAAGAATTGTAGTAATTTTGTGCTCGCTTATGGTTGGTTTCAGGAAATTAAGTATTCTATATATAGTAATGATTGTCATTTTGACATCATGCAAGCATAAAGTTGAGCACCCTAACCCGTGGGGCGAAACAACATCTGACGAAGTGGCTGTCGACACGGCATTCAGTCTCGACGACATAATCTCTAACGGAGAGATGATAATGGTCACCGTGAGCGGTCCAGAGACATATTATGAATATCACGGCCGTGGCATGGGACTGCACTATCTCCTTTGCGAGAAGTTTTGTCAATCGCTCGGTGTGTCGCTAAGAGTGGATGTATGCAAGGATACGCTCGACATGGTGCAACGAATAGAAAACGGTGAGGCTGATGTCATGGCTATGCCCATGAAAGACAGTATTGACGGGTTGGCTCAATGCGGGGAAAAGGCTTCATCAAAGAAATGGCATTGGCTTGTTAATAAATCGAATACAAAACTTGCGGAAGCCATCGATAACTGGCTCACGGCAGACAAGATAAAGAAAGTGAACGAGGAGCAGTCTTACTGGTTGTCATCACGGAGCATCACACGTCATGTCTACTCTCCTATGCTCAACCGTTCTGCCGGCATCATCTCCAATTATGACCATCTCTTCCAACGCTATGCGCCTGTGGCACAATGGGACTGGAAGCTCCTTGCTGCACAATGCTATCAGGAGTCAACTTTCGACCCTAATGCTCGGTCATGGGCAGGAGCAGGAGGACTAATGCAGATTATGCCAGGCACTGCCGACGAGCTGGGACTCCCACGCTCGGAGATATATAATCCAGAAAGCAATGTGTCTGCCGCTACACGCTACATAGCACAGTTGACCAAACGTTTCTCTGATGTCCCTACCCCATCGGAGCGAATAAAGTTTGTATTGGCAAGCTATAACGGAGGCGCTCATCATGTGCGTGATGCTATGGCTTTGGCAAAGAAAAACGGACAGTCGCCTTACGCTTGGGGAAATGTGCGCGGATATATACTTAAACTCTCGCAACCGGAGTTTTATAACGACCCTGTAGTGAAATACGGATATATGCGCGGTAGCGAGACTGCAGACTATGTGGACCGCATATGGTCACGATGGTTTGACTACCGAGGAATGAAGTTCTCGGGCAAGAATGTGCCGTCTGCATCATCCTCATCAAGTGCAGCATCATCAGCGTCGGGCATGTCGCCACAACCGCACCCGTCAGCACACAGAAAGGCTAAATACAACATATGAACAGGGATATTCTCAGACTGGCACTCCCCTCGGTAGTTTCCAATATCACCGTGCCACTGCTCTCACTTGTCGACATTGCCATCATGGGACATATCGGCGATGCCACATATCTGGCAGCAATAAGTGTCGGGGCAATGATTTTCAACGTGATGTACTGGGTGCTTGGATTTCTCCGCATGAGTACATCGGGACTGACTTCACAGGCTTTAGGACGAGGCGACAAGCCGTACATAAGGATGATGTTCACCCGTTCACTTTGCAATGCGCTTATCCTTGGCTTCATTCTCCTGCTACTCTATCTGCCGTTGCGACACATCATGTTGTGGGCTTTCCAAGTGGGAGAAGCCCCACGTCCGATCGTCACTTCCTACCTCAACATCTGTATACTTGGCGCACCCGCCGTACTCGGCAGTTTTGCACTCAACGGATGGCTGATAGGAATGCAAGATACGAAGACACCTATGATGGTGGCAATAAGTCAGAATGTGACAAACATAATTCTGTCGCTCTTCTTTGTCTTCGCTCTGAAGATGGACGTATGCGGTGTAGCACTCGGCACTATGTTGTCACAATGGACTGCTGTAATCACGCTCTTTCTCATGGCAAGGAAGCGACACAGAGGATACGCCGTTATCCAAAAGAATGTTGGCAATGACATTAGCAGCAAAGGTAAATCATTCTCTACACTCAATCTGCAGATATTCCTCCGTACATTATGTCTCGTAGCTGTAAACATGTATTTCACTTCAGCTGGCAGCGCACAAGGAGTTGTCATTCTGTCGGTAAACACATTGCTCATGACATTCTTCACTCTCTTCTCCTACATTATGGACGGCTTCGCCTTTGCTGGTGAGGCATTGGGAGGAAAATATTATGGTGCTGGCGACTTGCAGGCCAAGAAAGTCCTGCACCGACATCTGCTCATATGGGGACTGACACTTGTCATAGCATTCACGTTATTATATATGTTGGCAGGACACAATCTACTGACATTACTCACCAATGACGGGGAGGTGATAGCGGCGTCGGTACCTTATTTCCGTTTCGTTCTGTTAATACCTGTCTGCGGAGTAATGGCATTCCTCTACGACGGACTCTTCATAGGAATGACACGCGCCATGGCGATGCTCTTTTCATGCTTTGTCGCTACGACTTCATTCTTTGTTATCTATCTCACGATGAGAAATGCGTTAGGAAACAATGCCTTATGGTATGCTTTTCTATCCTATCTCCTATTGCGTGGTGTATTGCTTGCCTCGATATTCCTGATATCTCAGCATAGGCATGAGAAAGCACCGATATAGCAAAAACAGCTGTCACATATCCTCTATTAGCCATTTTATTTGTAACTTTGCACAGCATAACATATTAAACAACAATAATTCAGATGAAAGCATTTGTATTCCCAGGTCAAGGCTCACAGTTTGTAGGTATGGGCAAAGACCTCTATGAAAGCAACCCACTTGCTAAGAAACTTTTCGATGAAGCAGACGAGATTCTCGGCTTCAAAATTACAGATACTATGTTTGCTGGTACTGATGAGGAACTTAAGCAGACAAAGGTGACACAGCCTGCAGTATTCCTGCACAGTGTGATTTCCGCACTTTGCCTCGGCGAAGAATTCAATCCTTCTATGGTAGCTGGCCACTCTCTCGGTGAGTTCTCTGCTCTTGTGGCAGCTGGTGCGCTGAGCTTTGAGGATGGTCTGAAGCTCGTTTCTGCACGTGCACAGGCTATGCAGAAAGCTTGCGAGGCTGCTCCTTCCACTATGGCAGCTATCATAGCATTGCCCGATGAGACTATCGAGCAGGTTTGCGCAAGCATCTCCAAGGAAGGCAATATCGTAGTTCCAGCCAACTACAACTGCCCTGGTCAGCTTGTTATCTCAGGCAACATCGATGCCATCAACGAGGCTTGCGAGCAGTTGAAGGCAGCAGGCGCAAAGAGAGCTCTTCCTCTGAAGGTGGGCGGTGCTTTCCATTCACCACTGATGCAGCCAGCTAAGGACGAGTTGCAGGCATCTATTGAGGCTACAGAGTTCCATACTCCTAAGTTCCCTATATATCAGAATGTGGACGCTAAACCTCACACTGACCCTGAGGAAATAAAGAAGAACCTCATCGCACAGCTCACAGCACCTGTGAAGTGGACCTATGAGGTGCAGAACATGATTGCCGACGGTGCTACAGAGTTCACAGAGTGTGGTCCTGGTAAGGCTCTGCAGGGAATGATTGCCAAGATTGCCAAAGGCAATGAGGCTGTTACTGTCAAAGGCATCGAATAATGGACAAAATTGTCATCTATCAAGTGTTTACCCGCCTGTTTGGCAACAAGAACATCTCGCGCATTGAGAATGGAAGTGTAACCGACAATGGCACAGGTAAATTTGATGATTTCGATATGAAAACATTGCGTCGCATCCACCAGTTGGGTGCAACGCATGTTTGGTTTACGGGGGTTATCCGTCATGCCTCTTGTACTGATTATTCTGCCCATGGCATCCCCACGCAGCACCCCGCTGTGGTAAAGGGTAAGGCAGGTTCTCCTTATGCCATCTGCGACTATTATGACGTTGATCCCGACCTCGCTGTCGACATCGACAACAGGATGAAGGAATGGGAACAGCTCATCGAACGCACCCATAAAGCAGGCATGAAAGTGGTGATGGACTTTGTGCCCAATCATGTGGCACGCCAGTATAAGTCTATAGCAAAGCCATCTGATGTAGAAGATCTTGGCATGACCGATAACTGTCAGATGCACTTCTCTGCAGACAACAACTTCTATTATTGTGTAGGTGAAGATTTCACCAGCCCTTGTGCTTCCGATTACAAGGAAAGTCCTGCAAAAGCTACTGGTAACGACTGCTTCTGCGCACATCCATCGATAAATGACTGGTATGAGACAGTGAAACTCAACTATGGCATAGACTATAATGACTGGTCGGGTACTCCATCAGAACATTTCTCCCCCATTCCATCCACATGGAAGAAGATGACCGACATATTGCTCTATTGGGCATCAAAGAACGTGGACGCATTCAGATGCGACATGGCAGAGATGGTGCCTTGTGCATTTTGGCATTATGCATCGGGCATACTGAAGAAGGCATATCCCAACATAAAGCTCATCGGTGAGGTATATAATCCAGCACAATACAGAAACTACATAGCAGCAGGTTTCGACTATCTGTATGACAAGGTGGGCATGTATGACACTCTGCGTGCTGTGACAGCAAACTCATGTCCGTCTGCTGCCATCACTTCCCAATGGCAGAATGTTGACGATATTCGCGACCATATGCTCTACTTCCTCGAAAACCACGACGAGCAGCGCATAGCATCCGATTTCTTTGCTTCTGAAGGCGAAAAGGCCATTCCTGCACTCATCATCTCTGCTCTCTTCGGCAGCAATCCCGTGATGATATATTTCGGACAGGAATATGGCGAGCGCGGCATGGACAAGGAAGGATTTTCTGGTAAGGACGGCCGCACCACCATCTTCGACTATTGGAGTGTTGACACTGTGCGTCGCGGTTTCTATGACCGCAAGGCACTGACAACAAAAGAGAAAAAGCTGGAAGCTCAATATAAGCAGATTCTCAACATTGCTACGACAGAGAAATCAATAGCAGAAGGGCAGTCGTATGACTTGATGTATGTGAATCCTCAACTAGGAAGCAAACAGTTTGCATTCCTCAGAGGCAATGACTTTCTTGTTGCCGTCAACTTTGCTGACACCAATGTAGACGCAGAGATCAATATTCCGCAACACGCCTTTGATTTTCTCGGAATAAAGGAAGGCAATGTCATTGCTACAGACCTGCTGACAAATAAAGAGCAGACGTTGTCACTTGAAAAAGACACAGCCATAAAGGTAAGCATTCCTGCAAATGGAGGCATCATTCTGAAGTGGCAATAATATTTGACAAGCAACGAAAGTACGTGCATCAACCAACGCACGTACTTTCATTATAATATTCAAAAAAAAGGTCACCTGTAGAATATACAAGTAATACACACAATGCTTCCACATTATCATTTGATGGGCAATGTGGTCATACGATAGTCTATTCTGTTGATTGTGTATCAACGGTCTGCGTGTCACGCTTTGACTTAGACTTTATTACAAGCCACACGCCTGAGAACACGAGCACTGAAGCAAATGCCTGAGCGCCTTTGAATACAGCCAAACCTACGATAACGCTTACTATAACCGACACGAGCGGTTGCACGTAGTTGTAGACAGAAACCACTGTAGGACGTAGTACCTTCTGCCCCACCATCATGCAGATATATCCGAGATATGTGCCGAAGAAAACTACATAGCCTGACTCCCACCATGTAGACATAGGCACATTGGCAAAGTCTATCGAAGTGACGTGACCGAAGGTGAATGGCCATATCAACAATGTTGCCCATGTGAACATCCACTTGTTGACGGTAAAGAGTGAATACTTCTGCACAAGAGGTTTGAAGAGAGCAAGATACAATGCGAATGACAACTGTGCCGACATACAGAGCAGGTCACCCCAGATGTTGCCCACCTTGGCATTGCCTGCCGTGGCACTTGTCATGATGATGATGACAGCACCGCTACAACCAAGAAGCACACCGAAAGCCTTCTGCCATGTGATAGGTTCTTTCAAGATGAAGAAAGAAAGAACCATAGCAAAGATTGGCATCGAAGTGGTCATAATACTGGAGTTGCTTGGTGAGGTCATGTTTAGTCCTATGGTGTAGGAACACTGGTTGAACACAAGGGCGAAGATGCCAGCTGCAGCCAATTTGAAGACATCCTTCACTGGGACATGTTCCTTCTTTGTGAAGAGAGAGGTAATCCAAAAGAGGATTGCACCACCAAGTACTCGGAAAGACATAAGGTCTATTCCATCAATTCCATTGAGCATGGCATCCTTTCCTACAGGAGCCATCAATCCCCAAAATGCGCCTGCGCAAAACAAGCACAGGTGCGCCGTAAGAGGTTTGTTGTTTGTCATTATAGTTAAATTAAAGTCGATGCAAATTCTAATATGGCAGATCGCCCATAGATATAGGTGCATCACCTAATGGCGGTATGTCATTGATACCTATGCCTGCATTAAGTCCCGAATTTATTCCCGAACTGATAAATTCATCCATACCTCCGGGGCCTCCAGCTCCAGCAGCAAAGCCATCATCAGGATTGGCAAACTTGGTAAACTGTCCAAGGAAGCGCAATTGGATGATATCTGTTGCACCCTTACGGTGCTTGGCTATGATGACCTCAGCCATACCGTGGGTGTCATTTCCGTTTTCATCCTGGAAGATGCGGAAGTATTCTGGGCGGTGCACAAAGAGCACCATATCGGCATCCTGCTCAATGGCTCCCGACTCACGGAGGTCACTAAGCTGCGGACGCTTGCTGTCATTGTCTTTTCGTGTCTCCACACTACGGTTCAACTGTGACAGGGCTATGATAGGAATGTCCAATTCCTTGGCAAGTCCCTTGAGAGATCGTGATATGGTTGACACCTCTTCCTGACGGCTACCAAACTTAGCTCCATTGGCATTCATCAGCTGAAGGTAGTCGATCATTATAATCTTCACACCCTTCTCACGCACCAGTCGGCGTGCCTTGGTACGCAGTTCGAATATGGAAAGTCCTGGAGTATCGTCAAGGTATATCGGAGCATGTGCAAGTTTGTCTATATTGCGGTCAAGTCTACTCCACTCGTCATCGTCAAGACGTCCGTTGAGAATCTTCGAACCCTCTATCTCGAATGTATTCGACATGAGACGGTTTACCAACTGCACATTATTCATTTCCAAAGAGAAGAAAGCCACTGGAGTGCCATTGTCTACCGCCATGTTCTTTGCCAACGACAATGCGAAAGAAGTCTTACCCATGGCAGGACGTCCAGCAAGAATGATAAGGTCGGAACTCTGCCAACCGCTTGTCACCTCATCAAGTCGTGTGTATCCTGTTGAGATACCAGTAAGACTGTCAGTGTTTTGCGAAGATTTCTTCAAGAGATCCACAGCCTGACTCAACACAGGAGCTATCTGTATGTAGTCCTGCTTCTGATTCTTCTGCGAGAGTTCAAAGAGCGATGCCTCTGCCTCTTGCATAAGGTCGTCCACCTCTATACTCTCATCAAAAGCCTTTGTCTCAATGACGCTTGCAAAACTGATGAGCTGACGGGCGAGGAATTTCTGCGCCAATATCCTGGCATGATATTCTATGTGTGCAGATGATGCCACGGCACCACTCAATTCGATGATATATGCCTGGCCACCAACCATCTCCAGTGCACCGAGTTTCTTCAGTTCCTCGGTCACGGTGATGAAGTCCACTGGTCGCTGATCTATGTTCAGGCTTCTTATGGCTTCATATATGCGCTGGTGTTTCTGTTCATAAAATGTCTCGGGGCGGATAATCTCGCTCACCACTGTATAGGCATCGCTATCAATGAGCAGAGCACCCAGAACTATACGTTCCAAGTCAACAGCCTGTGGCTGCAGATGTCCGTAAGTATTGTCTATTGGTGTAGAACCGCGTTTTCCGGTTCTTTTGTTGTTGTCAGTGTTGGTCGGCATAATGTTATGACTGTTTCTAAACTGCAAAAGTACAAAAAAATGACTTAACACATCCTTGTTGAGCAAATTTATTAGCAGACCAAACATCGCTGTTCAACAAAATGTGTAATTTCTATCTTGTACAATTAAGCATTTATGCTGAAACATTTTGTAAATACCAATAAATCATTGTACATTTGCCACTGAAATCTGGTTACACTCACATTCAATCTGACGTTCTTTTATGTGGTGATCTTTTTTTGTCTATTAAATTACTAGAATAAAATGAAGAAAGTGTTGTTTGTTGTTTTGGTTGCGGTATTGACAATTGGATGTAAGGCTAACCAGAATAAATCTGACGATAATAAACTATGTGATAGTATAGTTGTTCTTATACAGCAAGGAGTTTTGCGTAATGATACAACTATGCTTAAAAGTGCTTTAACTCTTTCCGACAGCTTGCTAAGCATAGATACCATATCATCCCATAGAAGACTTTACTATCATCATCTTTCCATTATCCTTAATTCTTTGGGACGTAAGGATGAAGCTATGAAGAATGCGGTGATGGAAATGGCTCTCTTGTCAGAGGATAATCCCCAACGCCTTCTTTTTATGGCAGTTAAACAACTCAAGAACGATAAGAAAGATTCAGCGGACATATACCTTGCAAAAGTTCTGTCTGTTTGTGAACTTGCGCAAAAGCAGAAGTTTGACGAGAATATGGCTTTCTACACAATTCAAGCCTTATATCTACGCAATGGGGATAAAGCAGCAAAAGAATATCTTTTAAAATTATTGAATGAGCATCCTAATAATCAAACGCTTCTATATGTAAAGGATAATTGGGAGGAGTTGAAGAGTAATTTTTTGGAAAGTTGGAAATAATATGTAGTAAATATCAAAGGAAGCGTTTGAAAAACTTTGGAAGGCAGAATCAAATAGTTCTAAGTAGGGTCTGCTAATT
>CAVCGK010000001.1:175757-182556 GCA_963601795.1 bacterium
ACTTCCTTTTGGGGCAGAATCAAATAGTTCTAAGATGGATAGATTGATAGAACTCATAAAAAGCAATTCTTTCTTAGCAGCAGAAAGGCTGTTGAGAAAGGAACTTGTTTTGTCACCAAATAACAGCTATTTTTTGACTCAACTTGCTAATGTCTTATGGAGCAGAAACAAAGATGAGGATGCTTTGTATTGAAAAGAAAAATCTTTTAGAATGAAACAGGTTGTGGTATTTACATTTCTAGGACTATTAGTAATAAGTTGTAGTCATGGTGATTACTGGGATTTAGGCAATGGTTACTCTTTTTGTGAAAAGGGCATTTATAAACAAAACGAGCAAGATGTTGACACATTGGTGCTATTTCCTGAAATTATAGATTATGCTTATAATGAACAGTTTATCGTGGCACATCAAAATTTTGACTCAGCAGCATTTGACAATGATACTGTTTGGTTCGGAAAGGATATTAAATATTATCAGCAAATGAAATTGCAAGGAAGAACGTTTTGGATTATAGATAAGATAAAGGAAAAAATTTATGGTCCATTGGATAAAAATAGATATGGAAGTATAGTGGATTCTTTAAAAATTCGACTAGCTTTACATAAATGATAAGGATGAATGTAGGTGCGAGAAACAAGGGCACCTACATTCAAAAATCATCAGTGTCAGCTGGCGCATAAGTGTGTGCTAGAATCTAGATGACTTGTTGTAAGAAGTTACGCAATCAACAAAGGTAAGTTCTCGCAAAGAGGAAGCTATATAGTACAAAAACCACTCCACAGTATAAAACTGGGGAGTGGCCTTATTTGAGTCTGTCGCCTTTCAAGTGAAAGGCAATGGACGGTATTACTTCAACTCAGCGAGGTACTTGATAGTACGAACCATCTGAGATGTGTAAGAGTTCTCGTTGTCATACCAAGAAACAACCTGTACCTGATATGTCTCGTCGTCGATCTTGCTAACCATTGTCTGAGTAGCGTCGAAGAGAGAACCGTACTTCATACCGATGATGTCAGAAGAAACGATCTGATCCTCGTTGTAACCGAAGCTCTCTGTAGAAGCAGCCTTCATAGCAGCGTTGATGCCCTCTACAGTTACGTCCTTACCCTTAACAACAGCTACGAGGATTGTTGTAGAACCTGTTGGAGTTGGAACGCGCTGTGCAGAACCGATGAGCTTACCGTTGAGCTCAGGGATTACGAGACCGATAGCCTTAGCAGCACCTGTTGAGTTAGGAACGATGTTCTGAGCACCTGCGCGTGAACGACGGAGGTCACCCTTACGCTGAGGACCGTCGAGAATCATCTGGTCGCCTGTGTAAGCGTGGATTGTAGACATGATACCTGACTGGATAGCTGCATACTTGTTCAGTGTGTCAGCCATAGGAGCCAAGCAGTTAGTTGTACAAGAAGCTGCAGAAATCACTGTGTCAGCAGGAGTCAGAGTCTTGTGGTTAGTGTTGTAAACGATAGTTGGGAGGTCGTTGCCTGCAGGAGCAGAGATAACTACCTTCTTAGCACCTGCTGTGATGTGAGCAGAAGCCTTCTCCTTAGATGTGTAGAAACCTGTGCACTCGAGTACTACGTCAACACCAAGCTCACCCCAAGGAAGCTCAGCTGCGTTTGGCTTAGCGTAGATAGTGATCTCCTTACCGTCAACGATGATAGAGTTCTCAGTAGCCTCTACAGTGTGCTTGCCCTCACCGAACTTGCCAGCGAAACCACCCTGAGCTGTATCATACTTCAGAAGGTGAGCCAACATCTTAGGTGAAGTAAGGTCGTTGATTGCAACTACCTCATAACCCTCTGCCTCAAACATCTGACGGAAAGCCAGACGACCAATACGGCCGAAACCGTTAATAGCAACTTTTGTCATTTTTACTTGAATTATTTGTAAGTTAAAGAAACATTTGTTTTGTTCCAACAATGTGCCAGCATGCACCGACACACCATTTTATATGTGCAAAATTACTCAAATAATTTATATCCGAAAAGGAATGAATTGCTTTTTTAGATAAAAAAACGTAAATGTGGATATTTTGTAACATGTATATGCCAAAACAACAAGTGCCAAGCGGATGCATTAAGGGTAATTATTCTTTATATTTCTTGCTACATTATATATTTATATGTATTTTTGCACTCTATAGTAACAAATCATATAAATAACATCCATAAGAGAAACGGAATGAAGAAATTTATTGAAGAATTCAAATCATTCGCTATGCGAGGCAATGTGCTCGACATGGCTGTGGGTGTAATCATTGGCGGCGCTTTTGGTAAAATCGTCAGTTCAGTGGTCGACGACATCATCATGCCACCAATAGGATGGCTTATTGGAGGTGTCAACTTCTCCGACTTGAAGGTAAGCCTGCCTACCGTTGAAGTGCCAGGTATGGAGAACATGAAGGCTGCCACTATCAATTACGGCAATTTCTTGCAGACTTGCCTTGACTTCCTTATCGTGGCATTCTGTATATTCATCCTTATAAAGGTAGTTAACAAACTTGCCAAGAAGAAAGAGACACCAGCAGAGACTCCTGCTCCACCAGCACCGTCAGCAGAAGAGAAACTCCTTACCGAGATTCGTGATCTACTGAAGAATAAGTAAAAAGGTGGCTGGTACGGCGAGGGCACCGTACCTCCTACTATCATAAAAACTCTTTCCCTACTGGCACGCAAACCTGTCGGGAAAGAGTTTTCTGTTTTTCCATATAATAAGCACGCTACCTCGATAGCCGGATTCATTGTAAAAAATGTCCAGTTGATTGAAAATATTTGCCACATTATATATAATAGCATACCTTTGCGGCAGCATAAACAAAAAACTTTGTTTGATATGAAAAAGAAACTTCTTACAATCGTTTCTGTCTTGGCAGTTGCAGCATCTGCATTTGCTGACAACTACCCATATCTCACTTTCAAGAAGAGTGACGGCACATTGGTGTCAGTGAGCGTTGAATTGCTCAACATGACATTCAGCGATGGTAAACTTGTAGTATCCAATGGCACAGAAAGCACAAGTCTGACATTGACTGACTTGGCAAGCATGTACTTCTCCACTCAGGATGATGCCACTGGCATAGACAACATCCCTGCAGATATTGCTGATGGCAAGATGGAGGCTTACAGCACACAAGGCGTATGCTATGGCATATTCGACAACGTGGAGTCTCTCAAGAAGTCTCTCCCAGGAGGCATATATATCATCAAGGCAAACGGAAGAACATATAAAGTCGCAGTAAAATGAAAAAGATTCTTACCTCTGTGATAATGGTCAGTAGTGCCCTGTTAGGAGCAGAAGCACAGACCCTTAATGTTACCACTGGCAGTGTGACCTACGCTTTCCCTGCCGACCAAATGGGCAATGCCACCTATCAGTCGGGCGAGACTCTCACCGTGATGGGAAAGACATTCAATGTGAGTGATATAGACAAGATGTATGTGAGCAGTGACGAGGTGGACGACAACACTGTGACTGTCACCTATGACGGAACTTCTGCTTCCGTTACTGTAGCGGGCAACATTGCACAATATGTCACCCCTACTGTCAGCAATGCACATGTATCTATTGCGCAGAACGAGAATGTCAGCGACGACACCTGCGGAGAGATCACCTACACTCTATCAGGAACATCCACCGATGGTGAATTTACTATGACTGGTTCATATAAGGCTACCGTGGAACTCAATGGACTCACCTTAACCAATACTTTAGGTGCACCACTTAACATACAGAATGGCAAGCGAATAGACCTTAGTGTAAAGAAAGGCACTACAAATACTCTCACTGATGCAACTGATGGCGACTGGAAGGGTTGCATAGTTTGCAAGGGACATCTGGAGATGAAGGGCAAGGGTACTCTCAATGTCTACGGCAACACTGCTCACGGCATCTACGCAAAGGAGTATATTGAGATGAAAAACTGCACCGTCAACATCCTTTCTGCCATTAAGGACGGTATCAACTGCAACCAGTATTTCCTCATGGAGAGTGGCAGCCTTACTATCTCAGGTATTGGCGACGACGGGATACAAGTGTCATATAAGGACGACACCGACCGCGAAGCGGAAGACACTGGTTCGATTACTATAGCAGGTGGCACTGTGGACATTACTGTCACAGGAACGGCATCAAAAGGTCTTAAGGCAGAAGGTGACGTGACAATATCTGGAGGCACTGTAAACATTACTACATCAGGTAATGGCACATGGGATGATGACGACAGCAAGACAAAGGCATCAAGTTGCATCAGTGCCGATGGTAATATTCTCATTGAGGATGGCACCCTCGCGCTCAGTAGCACGGGAGCTGGTGGCAAGGGCATCAATGGCGACGGAACTCTCACCATAAATGGTGGAACCATAACCATCAGTACCACAGGCGGTATGTATGCTTATGTAAACGGAAAGGAATACACCAACTATACTGGCAACACCGACAATCTCGATAGCGACTACAAGTCTTCGCCAAAGGGAATGAAGATCGATGGCAACGTGGAGATAAACGGTGGTACCATCAATGTAACTACAACAGGCAACGGCGCAGAAGGCATTGAAAGCAAGGCTGTGCTTATCATCAACGACGGTACTATCGTAGTAAATGCCTATGACGATGCCATCAACTCTTCGAGCCACATGTATATTAAGGGTGGCGACATCACTGTCGTGGCAAGCAATAACGATGGACTCGATAGCAATGGCAACATGTATATCAGTGGTGGCACGATAAAAGCCTTCGGTACTTCGTCGCCTGAGTGCGGTATCGATGCTAACGAAGAGGACGGCTACACAGTCATCTTCACGGGAGGAACTCTTCTCGCTGTTGGTGGTGGCAACAGTGTGCCAAGCACATCAGAGTCTACACAGGCTTATGTCTCTACATCCATGTCAGTGACAGCCAATTCTGAGATAACACTCAAGAGCGGTAGCACCACTCTTGCCACATTCACCGTGCCAAGTAACTACTCATCGTCAAGCACTGGCGGTGGTGGCGGAGGAGGTTTCGGTCCAAGAATTGGCGGAGGTCCTGGTGGTGGAGGCCACGGTGGCAACTCAGGAGGCTGTTCGATACTCATCTCCTGCCCCGACATCACATCAGGAAGCAGCTATACCGTGACAAGCGGAACATCATCATCCACTGCAACCGCAGTAATAAAGGGTAGCAATGGTGGATGGCACTAAATAGTATCTCACCTAAATGTTAATTGTGTAACCGTGTCCTGTAATACCGGCATCCGTGAGGATTTCGGCAATTGCAGGGCACTTTTTAGAAACCAATTAAATCTTTCAACCGTTTAATATTTCCATCTTTCAATTTTTCCATATTAAAATCTTTCCATCTTCCATGCGGTACCAGAAGAAAACCGAACTCACCCTCTACTTTACCCTTTGGACGCTACTCTTTGCCGCGCCCGTCATATCTGCTGCCATCAGCTTCTACTATCCGTCACAATCCGATTTGGCATTGCCTGCTACGATTGGTTCCACCTCGTTCGATTGGGATGGAGTGCTAAGTGCTTGGAAATTGTTGGCTATGTTTTTTGTTGTCTTCTGTCTGCACAATTTCTTCTTGGCCCCCATACTTGTCTATCGCAACCGTAAGTGGACATATTGCATCTCCGTACTAATTCTCACCGCATGCTTTTCTTGTTACCAAAGATTAGGACGTCCTCACCCTCCAGTACCGAGAGGTGATGGCGGTATGAAAATGGAGAGACGGGAAATGCCACCGCATCAGATGCGACATCAGATGGATCAGCACATGCGGCGTCCGATGGTTCCTCCCGCCAATCGTCCAGAAGGACACAATGACCGCAAACACGAACCGCCACAGGCATTTGGAGGTGAAGACACCGTGGCATTCATCATCATGATGCTTCTGACGGGACTCAACATTGGTGCAAAATATTTCTTTAAGTCACTCGATGACAGAAAGCGCATGAAACTGTTGGAGAAGGAAAACCTCAGTCGGCAGTTGGAATATCTGAAATATCAGATAAACCCTCACTTCTTCATGAATACCCTCAACAATATCCATGCCCTCGTAGACATAGACCCCGAAGAGGCAAAGCACACCATCGAAGTTTTGTCGAAACTGATGCGTTACACTCTCTATGAAGGCAATAAGACTATGGCTCCGTTGAAGAAAGAACTTGAGTTTATCACTCACTACATAGACCTTATGCGCATACGCTACACCGATAAGGTGCGCATTAATGTATCGTTGCCGATGTCAGTTCCCGATGTGCAAGTGCCACCACTGCTGTTCACAACATTCGTGGAAAACGCATTCAAGCACGGAGTGAGCTATCAGAAGGAATCCTTTATCGATGTCAGCATTACTGCCGATGAATATATCAAGGAGATATCCTTCGTATGCCGAAACAGCAAGAAACCCGAATCGGAAGATTCGCATGGAGGCGTAGGACTGCAGAATGCCCGAAAACGTCTGCAACTCATCTACGGCAACAAATACATGATGAAAATAGAGAACAGCAACGAAACGTATCAGCTTACACTCAAATTGCCAATACTGCAGAATGACGACATGCCAAAAGCCACACCTTCACAAGAACAATAATACTTATATACATAATTAATATATATATAGAAACCCTAAATTAGCAGATGGACTCCGCACATATGCAGATTCGCTTTCTATCGTATGTGTAGGCATGTGCACAAGCATAAATCCTCAATATGTGTAATGTCTGGGCACAATGCCCCCTTTCCCCCATCGGCGACTAAATGCAAAAATCCTCAAGAAATTCGGGTTATCCAAAAGAAAGTTTGTCAT
>CAVCGK010000002.1:0-158362 GCA_963601795.1 bacterium
TTGTTGGCGTCAGAAGGATAGTTGCCCACCTTGAGGTAAGCCCACTGGTCAGCAGAAGCAGCAACATTGAATGTAAGCTCCAACTGGCCGTAGCGATTGTCTGTAACATTGAATGTCTGGTCGCTCTCGAAGTTCTGCTCCACGAGCTTCATCTCTGTTACACTACCTTCGAGGTGAGCGATGAATGTGCCGCCACTCCAGCTGTCAGGAATGCTGATGTAATAGGTATTGTTAGCCTTTACTGAAGCTTCAACCTGGCTGGTGTAATAAGTGCCATTGTAGTTTTTTTTATACCAGCTGAACTTGTCAACAGTATAAGAAATCCACGAACCGTCAGTATCCTCATAACCTATCAGAGGGCCATTGTCGTCTGCTGCTGAGCAGATTGACGGTTTTGCAGCCGAATAATAAATGTAGAAGATACCGTCTTCTGTCGGAGTGTACTTGTAGTACGTGTTGACCTTTGTGTCAAACTTGTAGGTCGTCTCTGTTTCGAGTGTATTCCATTCTACTGCAGCAGACGCTGAGACGCAAGTCATCACGAAAACTACCAGGAGCCACAGCTTTGACAGTGGGCTCGAAGTCAATTTAAGTAATCTCTCTTTCATACTCAAACGAATTAAAGAATTAAACAATTAGTGAATTAAAAAAAATATTTCTTATTGTATAGGTATGTAGGGTGTGCAGCTCGATTGCTGCACACCTTATTAAATTTACGTTAGTCTACAAGAATCTTCTTGGTGGCAGAAGTATTGCCACAAGTAGCCTTTACGATGACAGCGCCGTGATAGCCCTTTGTAGGAACGCTCACAACATCATTTGAGGTGGCTGTGCCGAGAAGCATGCCCGAAACGGCGTAAACCTGTACGGTGGTCTCGCCATTGCCCTTTGCCACAATCTTGCCGTTCTCGGAAGAGATGCTGAGAGAAGCATTGTCGGCAGTTGTGTCATGGATGCCCGTAGGCACGATGTCAGTCATCTTCACCAATACGGCATTGATGAGGTTGTCTGTGTTACCGTCGAATATCATAAAGGCAATCTTACCGTTCTCCTTCTCATAAACCTGGTCAGGATAGCTGAGGTCGAGAGTGACACTGTACTCCTTACCTGCCTCAAACATCTGGTCGAAACCTGCATTTGATCCAGAGAAGCTGCTTCCCCAATAGCTGCGAACTACGTCATCCTCAGAAACGCCGTTCACCATGCGGTAAGCATACTTACCTCCCTTGCCCCACTCGCCGAGGGCTGGATCGTTGTTGTTGTAGAGACCATTGTCCTGCTGATATACAATCTTGTCCTCCATAGCTACACCGAATACATTGATGTATTGGTTCTTCATGTTGAGGGCAGACTTGAGTTGCAGGGTAACATTCAACTTGTTGGTAGTCTCGTCATAAGTAATCTTAGGTACAGACACGCCCAACTCTGTAGGCTTGTTGAGTTCTGCTGCCACCTTGTCGCACCAGAGAGAGCTACCATTGCTATCCTCATAGTAGCCTTCGTCATTCTGGATCATAGGAGCAGAGATGATGCCGTCACGCTGGATGATGGCAGAAGGAGCTGCACTAAGACCGAGGTAGCTGGTATAACCTGTAAGACCATTGCCATAAGGGTCACCATCATAAGTATGGATAGACACTGGGATAAACTGGTCGCCATAGAGTTTCTTCAACTTTTCGATGGTAATGAGTCCCAATGGGCAGTACTGGCAAGTGAAACCTGTCTTCTCCTCAAGAACGACACGCTTAACAGGTTCGAAGCTCAAGTCCTTAATGGTACTCTTCATAACATCTGTGTAGTCATCAAGCTTCACAGAGATTGAATAGCTATTGATGTCACCAATAGTCAGAGGCAATGGCTTGGCGAAGGCAAACTTCTCCTTGTCGCCCTTCTTCAGTTCAAGACCTTCCTTAGTGTAGGTGTCGATGACATTGCCTTCGGCATCATTCAGAGTGAGAGTCATGCTGTGGTAAACATCATCATCAGAGTTGACAGTAAGTGCGCCGGAGATTGTCACGTCATTCTTAGCCACTACGGAAGAAGCATTGTTGAGTGACATGAGATACTTCAGGTTGCGACGTACCATAATGCTGTCAACGAAGATACAACTCTGGTCAGTATTGTTGTTCCAGAAACCGATGTACACCTTCTTGCCAGCATACTTGCCAAGGTCGAGAGTATAGTCGGTAAACTCACCATCGAGACCATCCTCTGTGTCACCGATATTGAGTTCAAATGCGGTTACGTCACCCTCAGCCTTCATCTTTGCAATGCGCTCATCACCGAAGTAGCTGATGTTCTCATCCTGTGGCCAAACGACAATGCGAAGAGTGTCGTGCTTGTCCTCGAGATAGCTCTGTGCTTTGAAAGTCAAGGTAGTGTAAGCATCAGGAATGGTGAGCTGTGGGATAATCATCCAGTCGTCGCTCTGTCCTGCAGGATCATACATAGAGGTGGAGCAAGCATAATACTTAGTAGTGGAACTGCTCTCACGGATGGAGAAGTTCCAAGGCTGATTGTCAGCATCAAACTCCCACTTCTTCATCTCTGTAGTAGGTGTTTTATGGTCACCCTCATAGCGGATGAAGTTTTTGAGAGATGTAGAGATGTCGGTGAAGTCATTAGAGAACAGAGTAGCATCATCGGTAGAGATCTGACGCTCGTAAGTTCCAGTATAGTTGAGCACCAACTCCTTGTTGCCAGTTTCTTCCGAACCTGACATATCGGTCAGAGAACCTGCCGCGAGTACTATCTTATATACTCCACCGTTATAGAGATACTGTGTAGCAGAAGGCACAAGAGCCACCATGCTGTTGTCGTTGCTTGCCACTACACTGAGGCTGCAGATAGTCTTCTCGTTGTCGCCGTCAACCTGAATCAAGGAAGCTGAAGCCTTGTCGGAAACGAGCACCTTGGTGTCAGGAGTGAGGTAGATAGGAATACTGCTGTTGTCGATACGCGCAATCTCTGCACCGTCAGCAGGGAATGCCTTGACGATGTTTACAGGTTCGTCTGCCCTACCCTTGTAGTTGATGGCAATGAGATTGTTTGTCTTGGCAGGGTTCTTTGCAAGCGAAATAGTACCTGCAGGAATCTCTACTGTATAGTCTTCGCCAGCAGTCATCTGTGTGGCACGGAATGTCACCTCAAGAGTTCTATTGCTTGTACCCTTCAGAGCGAAGATCATGGAGTTTCTCAATGTCTTGCCGTCCTTGTCCTTCAAGATTGCAGACTTCTTGTCACCATTCACAACAATGTCGTTATTGAATGTAAGTTCGATGGTCTCCACCCATGCAAACTCAGAACCAGAAGCAGGAGAAGCAGTGTAGTCCTTGAGCAGGTCGATGCCATTACAAGCCTCGGTGATAGACTCTGGCATCTTCACGATGTAGCTCTCACCCTGTGGTGACACCATAGAGCAAAGAGTCATACCATCATTGGAAGCGCTCCAGAGAGTACCAGTATTGTCATAGCCTGTGTAGTCAGTGTAGTCAATGCCATAACGCTGCTTGAGAATCTTTGAGAATGGATACCACACATTGCCAGTCATGATCTGCCACTCACGCACAGGGCTTGTGGAAGGACTTGCAGCATAAACATTACCTTCATTGTCGATGCCATCAACCATGAGGTCGTTTTCCTCAACAGTGTTGAAGTATGTGTAGGTCTTTGTCTCCATATTGAGAACAAGAGGGAACAGTTCATCGTTGTAGGTACGGATGGTTCCTGCCACATACTTGCCGTTGCCACTGATGACAACGCCACCCTCCATCTGGAGGAAGTCGGATGGAGCATTCTCGCCACCTGTAGACTTACCAAACTTAAAGTAGGTCTCTGCCTGGCGGTCGTAAACATAGCTGATAGGAGCATAGCTCTGATTGCCATAGATGGCGATGTAACGTCCATCGGCAGAAATCTGAGTGAAAGCCTCCTGCTGAGGATAGGTCTCACCCTTCTCATTCTTGTCCATCTCCATGACAGGTTTGCCAGGAGTAGCAAGAATCTCGCCTGTGGTCAAATCCCAAAGGATACCTTCAGAAATAGAATTCCAGAAATCGCCTGCGGCATCGCTCTCTGCTGTACCTACAGCATAGTGGCCATCAGGAGTCACACTACTTACCACAGCAGATGTAAAACCATCAGGCATAGGCAGCTCAGTCCATTCCATAGTAGACTTCGTCCAGTAGCCTGGCTTACCAGTGTAGTAACCGTCGGAGGTAAAATTACCGTTAAAGGCACCCACGAGGATGTTTCCGTCGTCGGTGACGTCGCAAACTTGATACTCGCCCATGGCATCCTCATCATCCTCATCATCAGTACGGACAACCATATACTTTTCGGTTTCCATGTTGAGGAGACGGATATAGCCATTAGCCAACTGCTCATTAGTAGCACCCTTCACTATCGCCCACTTGCCATTGTCGGAAAGAACAGAGGCAATGGCATAGTCTGAGAACTTCTGATAGATGAAGGTGGGCTTTGCTGTCTGTGCCAGTGCCTGGATGGAGCAAGCCATCACAACCACGAGCAGAGAAAACAATGTTGCTAATCTTCTCATAATATACTTGTTCTATTTATTTATAATATTCTTATTTTACTGTAACCTTGGAAGTCTTGACGCTACCATCAGAAAGCTGTTGCTTCTTCACATAAACACCATGAGAAGGAGCTGACACCTTGCGCCCCGAGAGGTCGAAATAGGTAGTCTTTACAACATCGTCTGTTGTTGTGGCATCTATGCCAGCTGCAGCGGCACCCTTAAGGAAGTTGACTGTGACGCTTGGACCTTCCACTACATCGTAGACATCACCTTCTTTATCAGTCTTAGAAGTGTTCTTAGTGCCTATCTTGATGGTAAACTTTACTGTTGCGACACCATCACCGTCATAGATCCATTCACCTGCCAAGTCGTTAACCTCATGTTTCCTGACGACAGGCAAGTTGACGCGGTTGCCACTTGCGCTCAGCAATGGTGTGTAGAAAGTACCCAAGTCATAATTCTTATTACAAGTATTGAAGCAGCACTGCACTCCTCCGTTGTCAAGCTTCAGAATTTCATAATCTATCTGCACACGCTTGCCATTGTCTGTAGTGTTCTCCACGCCCAGTCCTGTGGAAATGTAGGCATCATTAAAACCGTCATCGGTAATTGTCGACACATAGATAACTGCACCGTCTTCGACGTCGCCAGTCTTGACAATTTCCTCGTTATCATCCAATTGGATAGTAACGAATTTCACGTCAGTATTCTTCTGTGCCATAATGCTTGCAGCACCGAGAAGGAACATGAGTGAGAGTGTATAAAACTTTTTCATATTCTATTCTATAGATTGTTATTTGGTTATTTTCTTTCCGTTAATGATATATATGCCCTTCGGCAACTTGTTGAGGTCTGTGCCGAGATACTGACCATTGATGCCGTAGATGGCTTTTGCATTGGCTGGGGCTGCATCGATGGTAGCAATGCCGTCAGAGACATTGTTGTTCTTAAACTTAAACGAGATGGTACCGTCGGCATTCTGCGTGATGTCCGTTATCTCCTTGTTAAGGAGGTAAGATCCATCGCTATTGGCATTGATAAGCGTGGCAGCAGGAGTGGTGGTATTACCAAAACTATTGTTGCCACCATAGGGATAGAGGTCGCCTTCAACATCAGCTATCGTTTTCTCCTTGGAATTGTCGGCAGCTACGATGAAGCAACGTTCCTTGGTGGTGTTGACATTATTGGCAGACCAAGCCTCCTCACTATAGTCAACATGGGTTATCATGAGTCCTGCAGCATAAAGACCTGCATCGCAACCTGTCTTCTGACGATTCTCCAAGAGGAAATACTCATTACGGTCACCATCATTATATATAATGTAGGTGTTGCCACCCTCTGAGAGAGGTTTCATATCAATGACCTCCGTATCATCCTTCAGTTCAATAGGCTGTTTCCATCCACAGTACATACGCTCGAAGGCAGTATAACCAGCAGGAGTAAAACCACCATTGAGGTAGTTGCCCATGTTCATCAGGTCCCACACATAGGTGCCATAGTTGAGAGAGGTAGCACCGAAGGATGTTCCTTTATCATACATATCGGGCAATCCGAAGCAATGAGAGAACTCATGGCATATGGTACCGATGCCGTCGAGTACATTGTCCTTGCCAAGCTCGTTGCTACAAGCAAAGGTCTCGATGGTAACACCATCCATCTCAAATGGAGCCTGGTCAGAACCAAGGGCATTGAGACTACCCTCCTGTGGCCAAATAAGACCTGTGTCGGCACCATTGACGTTCTGTCCCTGTCCTGCATAGAGAATATAGAGTTGGTCTACCTTGCCGTCACCATCCCAGTCATAGTCTGCAAAGTTGACATCGCCGTCTGCCTTGCGACAAGCATCATAGACAAATTTACCCAACTTGGTGTCCTGCACACCGTCAGAGTCAGCACCGTAATAGTTGTAGGCATTGCCCAACTTATAGGGACCTACAACATCGAAATTGAACTCAAGCTGACCTTCACTCTGAGCATAGAAGTAATCATATACGCTCTCGGTGAAACCCGTAGCAGGGTCGGAGAAGTTTTTCTCATTTGCCACACGGTCATAGAAATCACGTGCATTCTCCATAGAGAAAGACACGGCGGGAGTATTGGTGGCAGTTCGTTTTGGGAACTCCACCAATATTATCAAGCCTTTCTTCTTCCCCACATATGTGCCTGCCTTGGCTGGCGCAGCGAAGGAAGAAGAAATGCTTGAAAGCAAAGATAAGGCAATCAGAATCCTTTTCATAAGCGATCTTGATATTCTGAGTTATCTTTATTTATACCTTAGATAGTATTACTCTACAACAACCTTTACGGACTTGCCGTTAGAATACTTCACGATGTTGATGCCCTTGACAGGAGCAGAGAGAAGCATTCCGTCGAGAGAATAACGAGCCACCTCATGCACATCCTCTACGTCAGCAATAGCATCATTGATGCCAGTGCTTGTGCTCTCGCCAATCTTGCAAGTGTTGGCGTTGGTAACCCAAGCGTCAGTAATGGAAGTGGTGAAGGTGCTGTTTTCATACTTGATAGGACGGCTTACAAAAGCAACAACGTGCATCACCTTCTTCTTTGTGATAGATATGTCCTCTGGAATAGTAACCTCGTAGTTCTTCTCGTAAGAAGTGCCGTCCCATGAGATGGCATCACCCAGTTCGCCACTGACTATCATGCGAAGCACATCATTGTTGGTGTAGTTATATGTAGTAGAACTACCAACAGTCTGGTCACCCTTCTGGCTGTCCTGTGTCAGGTAGACGGTCAATACAGCGTCGTCGCCCATAACCTTCTTGAAGTCGCTCACGTTCTTACCAAACACCTTGATGTTCAACTTGCGTGTCTCTTCATCATATGTAGATGCTATATCTACTGTAGCGAATGCTGGATAGTCATAGATGGAACCACCGACTACATTACTGTTGATCAGTTCGGCTGCAGTAGGAGCAAAGCTTTCATTGTAGTCTGTAGCAATGGCTATACGGTTGGAAGAGTTATAAAGACTATTGCAATAATAGCGGTTGAAGGATGCTGAAGGAACTGAATATGCACTGAAACTAATCAATGCTGCGCTTTTGTCCAATGCCCATTCGTCTGTACCCGACTTTAGGCTAGCGTGCACTCCTACCTTCACAATGTCATCACGCAACTTGTCAAGTTCAGCCAACACATTGTCGCCATAAGAACCATAAGGAGCAGCCTGAGAGGTGAAGAACTCTACGAGTTGCTTCTGACGATCGAAACTTTCTGTATAAGGAACGAAATCAGAGGAAACTTCATCATCCTGAATTGTGTTAACATCTGTAGGCACTTCACCATTGAGTTTCTTTACATAGAGTGACAGGTTGCCTACCTTACCTATTGTCAGATTGTCAGGAATGTCTATGATAGCAGCCAGGTTTGAACCGTCTGTAGTGATTGGAGCTTCGTCGAATTCGAGTTCTGCAACCTCCGAACCGTTAACACTTACGCCAAACAAAGCGGAATTAATGTCGTCAGAGAAACTCTTGCAAGTGAATCCGAGTGTAGTCTTGCCACCACTCTGGATGTAACGTGGAGCACGCAGGTCAGAGAGCATGGCATCCACAGTGTGGAAACCGCCGTCTTTCTCTACTATACACTGCACACTGAGCGATCCGTAGTCATAATCATTAAGAGAATACCACTGCTTTATTCCAGATTCAGCACTGGCTCCATACACATAGAGTGTAGGGTTGCTATTGTATACAACTGCAGAGACAGGATATTCACCGTCTATCTGAGTGAACTCGAAACCTATCATTAAAGCGGCAAGGTCAGTGCCATCTACATTAATGGTGTAAGGATTGTCGAGTTTTACTGTATTCCATCCCAACGTAGGAGTGTCGCCTACCTGCGAAACAACCTCATCGCCAATCTGTGCATAACCATCCTTATTGGCAATGGCATTTACATATACTCGCGGTGAAGTGATTGAGCCACAAAGAGCATAGCGTATGGCAACAATCTTGCCACCATTAAACTTCACAGCCTGAGGATAATCAATAATTGTACCGACCTTGAATGTACCAGCACCGAAGCCAATACCATAATCGCTGTCTGTCTGATAGTCATCAGTGTAGTAAGGACCCATGTAGTGCTGGTTGTCAGCCAACTCTGAAGCAGCACGACGTGCGACAGACTTTGACTTCTGCAATGGGGATGCAGGATTGGACTTTGCGACAGACGTCTTTCCGTATGTCGACAAGTTGAGTAAAGGAGCTACATTTCCCTTCTGAGCCATTGAGGCAGAAGCAAGGAGCATAGCTGAGAATGTGAGTAGAATTCTATTCATAATATATTTAAACGTTTAATTTTCTAATATGTTGTCATTCGCTTACCAGCGGAATAATCTCCGTCTGCTTCACGCCTTCGTCATTGAATACGAAAGTCACGATGCTAATATTCTTTGCCACCCAACTATCGTCTATAGTCACGGATAATGTCTCCGTTATGGGTTTATTGGCATCAAGGGTAACAGACTTTCCGTCACGATCGGTGACAGTGGTACGGAAAACATGGTTGTGTACATACTTCATGTTTGTCTTACCAGTAAACATCACCTGTGGATTGACTATAGAATCTTCAATAACCCATACCTGCAACTTTGCTCCAGCAAGAGTTTCAGAGCTGACAGTCTCTACAGAGATGTTTGCCTTACGTGTAGACTCATCATAAGTGACAGATGGAGTTATCGTGACAGAAGTATTTTTCGCCAACGCCTCAGCCACGCGTGTTTGGAGAATGCCGATGACGCTGGTCAAGCCGTTACGGTCTATATTGAGGCATGGCTGTTGCTGCACATGCCACTGGTCATAATAATAGCAACCAGTCTCGGTGGTAAGGGGCAGAAGAGTGCCGTCCTTCTTTTTACCGAACTCGCCACTATACAGTCCGACAGCTATCACCTTGGTGTTGCCATATGTCTCCTGCAGTCCATGTATAGCCTCTGTGGCATCAGGACAGTTCTTGCAATACTGACCTGTAAAGTCCTCTATAAGGACATTCTTGCTGACCTCTACGGGAGCAACATATATCAGTCGGTCGCCCTCGGCGATGTTGTCGCAAGAGAAAAGCGAGGCAATAACTGCAAGGGTTGCCAAACTATAAAATATCTTTTTCATCTTCATCGCCTTTAGAAGTTAAAGTTATAGGAAAGGGTAAAGCCCTTGCTTGCTGGTACATAGCGACAAACGCCACCCGAACAGTTATATCCGGCACGTGTGCGTCCATAGCCCAACTGCAGACGGTGGGCACCAGCATTGAAGGTGACATAACCTTGGTAGTAATGGATATTTGTTGTGCCACTGTTATACATATCGGAAACAGTAAACATCCAGTGAGGAAGCATCGACAGTTCCACGAGTCCATACATCCAGTCGCCTTCATCTTCGGCAGTATGGAGATATTGTGCCTCTGCACGCAGGGTGAACTTGTTGTTGAAACGATACTTGCCCTCGGCAATATAGATGTCAGAGTGAATCATTCCGCCCTCGCCCTCAACGATGGTCTTGTTATAGAACTGATTCATGTACATAAGGTTGAGGATGAAGGATTTGCTAAACTTCTTACCAATCTGTACATTCAGGTCCTGATAATACTTCTGGTCACCCCACTTCCAAAAGCTTGAACTGTAGCCACTAGTACCAGGTGTAGCCTTCTCTTCAGGACGGTCAAGGGAATGCACATGAGAGAAGTTTACCTTCACATCTGTGCCATACTTGCCTCCAAGGAATGTGTGGCGCTTAATCTTATAACCGAACTCTGCCTGATAAGCCCACTCGCCATCGGGATGGGTGGCATAAGGATAGAGTGCTGCAAGAGCATAAGTCTGATCCATGGTGAACGCTGGCAAATGGTTGATGAAGGATGATGTTCCGACCATAGTACGCTTGCTGCGGAACGACATGTAGTCGCTACGCTTTGCCTGAAGGAGAACACTCATGCCCTTCTTACTATAAGTGGCAGAAAGCATCGCCACATTTCCCTTGCGATAGATATAGTTGTTGTCGTAAGAAGGATCATCTGTCTTCCATGCATATTCGCCTAGAATGCCGAAATTGCCTACATGAAGGTTTGCTCTAACATCAAAGGCATTGACATACTTTGGCACATTGAGCATATGTGTAGGGTCTGCCATAATATCTTCCTTCTGCTCATACTTGTTTACCCATGAACCGCCAAGTGTGAGATAGGTATTGTGACGCTCCATAGACTCAAACCATTGGTCGATGTTGAGTTCAAGGTCTGCACCACGGATTCTTCCTTTGTTGTGGTTCCAATAGCGACGCTGACGACCGGACAAAGCCTTAAAGGTGACTCCCCTCACAGGTTTCACTACAAGGCGGGCACCAAGCAGAGAGTTGTCAATGCCAAGACTTCGCTCCTCATACGTACGGAGGATGAATCCCGAACCAAACTGCTCATAGTAGTCACCAATGGTAAGCTCTACCTTTTTGGAGCTATGCCACTTCACATACCAATAAGGAACACCCCATCCCTTGAAATCATTCTCAAAACCAGGAAGAGGATGCTCATTATACTCAAAACGAAGACCGGCATCAAGGTTACGGCCTTGCATATTGAGATCTACATAAGTGTTGGTGCGAGCCCAATCATCACCCTTCTCTGAGTTAATTGTCTTGTCAGTCTGTGGGATGAGAATGTCACTCTGGATACTGCCCGAAAAGACAACACCCTTGCCTCCGTTGTCATCTTGGGCAACGGCAGCAAGGGATATCATGGCACTTGCAAGTGCGCTATATAATCGAATGTTCATGTCAACGTATTATTCTGATGTCAGCAGTTCCCTGACTTTCTCTATCAGTTCTTCTTCTGCACCATCCGTATAACCATTGTGCTTATAGACAATCTTTCCTTTACCGTCAACAATGAGAGTGTAAGGAATCATCTGTATGCCGAGGGCACGCTTGAAGTCACCATTTGGATCGAGCAAAACCTCATAAGGCCAACCGTGGTTGTCGACGAGAGGCTTCACCTTATTAATATTCTGTGCCTGATCTATTGACACTGCTATTACCTTTACACCAGTCTCCTCTTGCCAGTCTTCATAAACATCGGCAATGGCAGAAAGCTCGCGGTTGCAAGGCTTGCACCATGTGGCGAAGAAATCGATAATGAATGGTTTACCGCCATTAGACAGAGTGTCTGTCTTCACTGTCTTGCCATCGATACTCTTCAGTTCTACGGCAGGCACTTGCGCCTTTGCCAAAGAGCAAAGACCTACTACCATTATCAGAGTCAGCAATATCTTTTTCATAATCCCTCTGTTTTAAGTTATTACTTGTTTGTTTTCTTATAGAGTCTTGGCGTGTACATGTATGCCAAAGTCTTTCCCGTCTTGTTTAGTGAAGAAGGAGTGTCAATGACACGATACTGGGCTATCATCATGGCATAGAATGGAGTAGCTTCACCAACAAGCTTGTAGGCAGAACCCTTAAACTCTGCACCTTCTTCTGTCAATGCGTCAGTGAGAGAAGCCGTCACAAGACCGGTGAGGTTATAGGAAGCCACATAACTCTGTTCGCCTGTCTTTCCTGATTCATCGAGGAAAAGCATATAGGCATAGTTGGTGCCAACCTGACCAAGATACTGACCACTCTGTATGGAGATGCTATTTGTCTCGGCATTAAAGCTGACAGGTACGCTCAAATCATAGCCTGCCACTGTCATGTTCATTTTATCACCATTGATAGTAGCAGACAAGTCTACATATTCCTCTTCATCGTCGTCATAATAAGAGAATGTGTAGTTGCCGTTCACATCCTTGGCATACTCATACTGAGACACAAGGATAGAGTCAGCAAAATCAGCATATCCTACCTTCACATAACCTGAACGCAGACTGCCACTCTCGTTCTTGTCTACATCAATTGTCAGCGACTCACCACTAACAGTAGCCTTCACCCAGTCAGGGCAAGAGATGACATGCGGTTCGATGGTGGAGTTCATGTCATACACAGTGGTGTAGGCATCATCGCTTGTGAGTTTCAGGTCCTCACCTTTGATAACAAATACAAGTCCTTTCTGTGATACATTAACAAGGATGGAGTCGTTGTCAGTCTTCTTGATAACGAGCTTCGCATTACGCGACTCTATAGACGAGTTCTGCGTAGCGGAGAAGTTCACCGTGTTGCCACTGGTAGTGACGGTGAGCCAATCAGTGCTATTAGTATAAACTGTAGACGGAACACAGTCGAGCACTACATTTCCTTCCTCAGCCAATGCACCGAGACTTGTCTTTGAAGAGACAATATTGATGGTGCTCATTGCAAGGGGCGAACTTACATTGTCATCACTGCATGACAACAACGACAGACAAGCCATTGCAAGGCTCAAGGATAATATCTTTTTCTTAAACATATATCTTTATCTTACTTATCGTTACTGGAGATGTTGGAAGTTCTCAAAGTTCTTGATGATGAGCACAGGCACAGCATACTCATTCTCTGTGACGAGATTGCCGCTGGAGTCGCAGGCGAGGAATATCAGACTGTTGACAGGCACTGACTTGGAGCCAGCTCCATTCCACACAAATACACCGTCATGCGCATCGTTGGTAGTCTGCATGTCAAGACAACCGCTCGTGTTGAACTCATAATACTCGCCCTGTCCATCATTCTTTGTAGCACATGGCACAATCATCAGATAAGGATACTCTTCTGTCGGGTCAAGACAACGCTGAAGAGGGAATGACAAATGGCCATTGGTCTTATCATAATAAGCATAGATGTCGTATGACAGTTTTGCACTGAGCGACAGTTTGCATGAATATGCCATAGATGATGACACACGATATTCTGACATATCGGCTGCAATGTCAAACTTCATCTGTATCTTGGAGTCGCCACTGCTTGCTGGCAGATAAGCATAACCAGCAAAAGATGACTGCCAGTCTTTATATGTCATATAGAAATCAGGAACATAGCCCTTGAATACTATCGAAGATGCTTCGTCGCTTGTCATAGACTTGTCGGAATCATTCCATTTCAAGTCATTGACTGCAAACTCTTCTGTCTTCACCTCTGACTGGAAGTGTATGCCTTCTTCGGTCATATAGAAAGCGCGGTCGATGCTGTCGTTGCCCACAACGATGACTGCATGGCGTGACTGTGCATCGAGAGTAGCCTTACCTATTTTCTCGCCATTCTTTGTGATGTCATAGAAATAAGACATAGAGTTCACTACCTTATGGATATTTTCCAGATAGTTTTGCCAATTCAGGTCACTGCCGTTGCGAGTCATGACCATCTTGTTGCCCCATTTCTTTCCCTTGAGATAGATGCTGTCCTGAGTGGTGCGCATTATGATGAACTCATAGTCACCCTCATCACCGCTAATGTCATCCTGATATGCCTGAGCAAGATAGTGGATAACAGCGTTGTCGGTATCAAAGGTAAGAACTGGTCCCTGTTCTTCTGTCACGTTATAACTTGAACGTGCCACAGTGGAAGGAGAGACTACGTCGTAGCCAGGAGAGAATAGGTCGCCAGAGACATTAGCCTTGCCATCGCTGAACTTGCAGAGATAGGTGAAACCGCCACCGCTATATTCCTGTCCATAATAGAAATGCATTGTCCAACCGTTATCGGCAGACTCGAGCAACTCCTTACTCTCTGCAACAGCCTCCTCCATACGCTCAGCTGGAGACTTGCCGTCAAAGAGGTCAGTATCATCGTGAAGGCAAGACTGGAATGTGAGCGTCATGCCCACTGTCATCATTGCCATTATCGTTTTCTTCATCATCATCTTAGTTTAAATGGTTTAAGTCCAACTTACCCAATTCTGTCGACCTGTGAAGCACTGCATAACGCAGGTCGTCAATGTCAAATCCCCATGAGGTCTGCATGTAGTTGCGTACTATCTGCAACTTCTGCTCAATAGCCTGACGGGCTGTGAGGTTGTCGCTCAACTTTGCATCGCCAGCATCGGCAAGGATTGCTTCCCAGTCTGTAGCAGACATGGTGACATAGCAAGCCATCATCTCAGCAAAGTCTTCCTTACCCTCTGACATGGCGTAAGGAGTAACAAATCCGGCAATATGTGCATTATGGTCGGTAACGTTATACCAGTCACCACTCTTGTAGCCCGACTCCGTAATCTGGTCGAAAGAGGTGTCGTAAGGGGTCTTCTGATTCAGAATGTGGGTGAACTCATGATGCATAGTGTGGAAATAATAATCATTGAGCGAGGTATAGTCTGCCAAAATGTCGTCGGTGAGCTCATTAATCATGTAAAGGGTCACCTTGTAACCACCTTCGGCAGTACCCATAACGAAAGTTCCGTCACTATTGTAAGCACGTGAACCAACAAGAATGATGGAACGTGGACAATAGCTCTTCACGAAATCAGTACCCACTGCCTCTGCATATGCGTCCATCCAGAGATATTTCACAATCTTGGCAATCTTGGCAGACTTTGCCGAGTCGGCAGGAATGAGATGATACTGCATATTGGTCTCTATATCCTCAAGCTTATACTTGAAGTTGACATTGTAAGGCAGTGTGTAGTTCTCATACAACCACTGGTCGAGAGCATCTCTCTTCACTTCTTCTTCAGCGAAGATTGACTTGTCGCTGAGCTTGTCCTCAGAGCATGAGGAGAAAGCCAGACAGAGAGATGCCGTTATAATCATTATAAATAACTTCTTCATCTTGATGTAAACCGTTTGTCGGATTATTTATTACGTGGATTTGCCTGTACTCCGGCTGTGATGACATCGGCAGGCAACTGTACTGCCTGACGTGGGTCGTCGGCTGTCATGGTGTCTGTCACGCTCTGCACCTCTGTGTCGTTGACAAGTGTGCGGCGGTAGATGGTGATGCCATAGCGCTTGATGTCCTGCATGCGGATGCCCTCATGGAGTGTAAGGATTCGCTTGAGATGCAGTATGCACTGCAGGAGAGGCTCCTGAGTTGTCATGTCAAGTGTGAATGACGTGTGCATCTGCTTGCGGGCTGTAGCCGAGGTTGGAGTGGAATAAGCTATGCGGTCATTGCTATAGAAGTTCTTTATCTTATCCATAGTAATCTGCACGCCGTTATTGCTAAATGCCTTGAGTTCGGTATTGATATCTTCCAAAGCCTTGGCATAGTCACCCTTGAGGGCATAAGCCTCAGCACGCTCGAGAAGGAGCAAGTCGGAATTGAATACAGAATACTCAGTGTGGGCATAACCTACACCAGCCTGAATGTCAGTATATTCAAATACGTAAGGCACCTTGCGGAAGATATACTTTGATACGGAGTTGTTATACCACACAGTATAGTTGAACACATCGTCGCTAACTCCCCAAGGACCTGACGACTGCATGGTCTCACGGCGTGAGATGAGCTGACCGTGTGCATATTTATTGCCCAAAATGGTAGGACCACCAATAGCACCCCAAGCGGAATATACCACCTGAAGCATGAGGTTTGCCTTCTCCGAACTGTTGATGTAAGCGTTAGGCTGGATATTTTCGTTGGCACTCAACTTTGACCATGATGACCAGTCGCGGAGTGTAGGTATTGTACCGAGGGCAGAGGTAGCATACTTGATAGCCTCGTCATACTTCTGGTAGTAGAGATAGAAGCGTGCGGCGAAGGCTGCAGCCGATGTCTGCGTGAAGTGAAATTTTGGATGGTCATAGGTGTTGCCTACGAGTGTGATACCCTCCTTGATGTCGGCATCAATCTTGGCATAGAGTTCTGCCAGAGTGCCACGCTCATGGTGCGCCATAACCTCTTCATTGGCTTCCTCTGGATAGAAGAGTCCAAGGTCTGTGTCGGCAGTAGTGCTGTCGTAAGCACGGCAGAACACTGTGGACAGGGAGAACATGGCGTAAGCACGGCAAAGCAGTGCCTCACCCTTCTGCTCCTTATAATCATCCTGATTGTCCACCTTATTAATATATTGCAAAGCTTCGTTTGCAGTGTTCACTGCTGAGAAGCCAGCCTGCCAAATGCGCTGAGGAGTTTCATTGTCAGATGTCTCAGTGATGTCTTCCCAACGGTAAGCTTGACCCTGAAACTTTGTTGCCTCTGACCAGCCAGTACCGATTATCTCATCTGCATTGTCGGAATACATTTCCAACAGATAGGCAGGATGAATCTCAGGGTAAGCGCTCACAAGGAGACGTCTAACCTCTGATGGAGACTTCAGCTCCATGCGCTGGTCGGGGAGCTTGTCGAGATAGTCGTTGCAGGATGTCAGACATGATGTCATGCCCAACATTGCTGCACCTATTATATATATATGTATAGATTTCATTGTTATCTTAACCTGTTAAAGACCTACTTTTAATGTCAACGTAAACTGCTTTGGCATTGGCGAAGCCACACCACCGGCATTCATAAACTCAGGATCCTGACCGTTCAACTTCTTGTCTGCATAGATAAGGAAGAGGTTGGTGGCCTGCAACTTGAGTGACAAGTTGCCGATGACGGAGTTCTTAAACCATGCCGATGGGAAATCATAAGCAAGCGATATTTCCTTCATGCGGATGAAGTCACCCTTAGCGATGCGCTCGGTGCAATAGTTATAGGCATTGTAAGCATAGCGTATCTGGTTGTTCTCCGAATACTGACGATAGCTGGCAATGACAGGAACTGTTGTCACGTTCTCGTCGCCTGGCTTTACCCAACGGTTGTTGAACACTTTTGTCATGGACGACATGTCGGTGTAGTTAGCACGGAACACAGGGTCGAGGCGCACCACATTGCCGAAGGCATAGGTCATGAAGATGTTGAGTTGGAAACCCTTATAGCGGAACGAGTTGGAAAGCGATCCGTTGTGTATTGGGTCTGTAGAACCTTCATACTTAAGATATGAGGTATTGTTACGCTCCTGGAAGTTGATGTCATAGACAGTAACCTCACCCTTCTCGTTAATAAACTGTGGCATACCGTCCTCGTTCAATCCAACGAAAGGAATAGAGAAGAGGGCACGCACAGGATAACCCTTCATGGCGAAACCCGAACCGCTCACCATGTCAATGACACGTCCCTGGTTATAGAGGTCGGTAATCTCGGTGCAGTTGTGTGAATACACCAAGCTGGTGTTCCAAGAGAAATCCTTAGTCTTGATGTTTGTTGAAGAAATACTCAACTCCTGTCCCCACGACTTCATCTTTCCGTCGTTGGTATAGCGGATAATCTGTCCCTGCCATCCTTCAGTGGCTACAGGCACGATTTCGTCGAAGTTACGACGTGTGTAGACATCAAATGTCACATTGATGCGGTCATTGAGAATACCTGCGTCAACACCGAAGTTGAACTCGTTCTTCTTCTCATAAGTAAGGTTGGCGTCTGCCAAAGCCTCTACCTGAATGCCTGGTTCCTTGTCGGATGCGAACGGACGGTAAGGAGTGTAGGAACGCATAATGGCAGTAGAACTGGAGTAAGCTGTGCTTGGAGGTGTACCAGTCAAACTGTAAGAAGCACGCAAAGTCAAGTGCGACAGAGGTTTGAGTTTCTCAAAGAAGCTCTCCTCATGCACATTCCATGATGCTGACACATTCCATGTAGGCATCCAGCGAGCATTACTGTTCATACCCAACTGGTTGGAACCTTCATAACGATAGGTGCCATTGATGACATACTTACCATTATAAGAATATGTGGCGTTGCCATAGAAGGCTGCACTGCGAGAGTCGGTATTCGAAAGTGTGTAATAGTTAGAGTTCTCTTCCTGCAACTTCTTGAAGTAGAGATACTCAAAGTAAGGCACCTCACCTGAGTCATACTGCATGCCCCATCCGTTGAACCATGTGCGAGTACGGCTGATGCCTGTTGTCTCCATACCACCAAAGAGGTTGAGGATGTGCACACGGTTGAAAGTGCGGTTAAACTGCGCCGTGAAGCGGAAGTCATAGTCTATCATGCGGTTATCAGTGCGCTGATAGATACCACCTTCTGGCAACACTGTCACTGGCAATGCATAAAGGTTGTCGGGATTGGTGTAGAGCAGACTGTTGGCATCGCGTATCAACTGATTGTCCATAGCACGATAGGCAAGAGCCTGGTTGGAAGAGTCCTCAATCTTATGCTCCTGAGTGGTAGCACTATATTTCATGGCACCGAGGGCAGAGAGTTCAAGACTCTTTATTGGCTTGTATTTCAATTCCAACTGGAACTTGGCATCGATAACATTGAGGTCGATATAGTTTGTCGCCAACTCATGCTTGATATTGAATGCAGCGTAGTTAGCCTGATAATATGCATTAGGATCCAGTGCGCGTGAAGTATTGAGCGCATAGGAATAAGGGTTGATGTCGAAATCGCGCTTCACCTCACCCGACACTACATCTACATCCTGACCGATAGTTCCAGGTGCCTTCTGTTTACGATAAGAAGCGCTGGTGATGGCATTAATGGAGAGGTTATCAAGAATATGATGAGTGAAGTTCATGTTTGCCGTATAGCGGTTCACCTTACTGTCGATATACCATCCTGGGTCGAGCATAGCACTAACAGAACCGTAGTAGCTTGTCTTCTCTGTACCACCGCTGAAGCTGAGCGAATGGTTCATCATTATGTTTGTAGAGAAGAGTTCCTTAAACCAGTTGGTGTTGCGATACTCAGCCTGGCTAAGGTAAGCATTCTGATCCTCAATGGAGTTATAGAGATCATAAAGACCAGTGCTTGGGTTATAGGTATTCATAAGAGAATACATCTTTCCATACACGCCATAGTCAGAACCGTTGAGCACATCAGAGAAATTGAGCCATCCCTTCTTCTGCATCTCACGATAGATACCCATCTGATCCTGTGAGTTGAGGATATCAAAGTTGCTGTAGGATGGAATAAGACGTGTGGTAAACTCTCCTGTATAGTTGAGATGTGACTGACCTGCCTTACCTTTCTTTGTGGTCACAACGATGACACCTGCCATCGCGCGCGCACCATATATAGATGTAGCACTACCATCCTTAAGAATTTGAAAGCTCTCAATATCGTCGGAGTTGAGTCCTGCAATGGCAGAACTGATAAGAGTCTCGGCATCACCCGAGGAAAGGTCGTCGGCACTTACATCGGAAACATCTTCCATTATAACACCGTCAACAACCCACAGTGGCTTACTACTACCATAAATAGATGTAGCACCGCGCACACGAATCTTCGGAGCTGTACCAAAAGTACCGCTGACATTCTGCACTGACACACCAGCTGCACGACCTTCAAGCGAACGACTGATATCAGCCACACCATTGAGCTTGGCATCATCGCCACCAATCTTTGTCGTGGCACCTGTAAACAGTCGTCTGTCTGTTTTCTGTAAACCAGTCACCACAACTTCCTGCAGTTGGAGTTCTGATTTCATAACCACAGTCATGTTGTTTGCAGCAGGCAGTGTCTGCGACTGCATACCCACATAACTAAATGACAATTTTGCTCCCTTGGGAACACTAAGGGTAAACTTACCGTCAATATCAGTAACCGTACCGACCAGTTTCTCACCTCCAACAATTGTCACGGAGGCTCCGATAATCGGTTCACCGTCATCCTGAGATACTACGGTACCAGACACGCTGGTCTGGGCAAACGCCACTCCTAAGCTCATCAGCAGACAAGCAAGGAAGAGCGCGAGTCTCTTTTCCATAATTTTTTCTACCTCTTATTATAACTTATTAATTGAACTGTAACGCGATTGCAAAGGTATAAATAAAAAACTTGAAAAATCGTTATTTCTCGCAATAATTTATGATTATGCAAAAGAAATTGATATAAGAATATAAGTGAAAACACAATATCACACAAAAAGTAACATTTTATGCATATAGCAGTTGCAGTTATCTCAATCATAGGAGGTACGGCGCCCTCTCCGTACCACACACGAAAGTTTTAAGGCAGTAAGGACTTTGGCAAAGCGAGGGCGCTTCGCCTCCTATAAATACCTTTGAGGACTAAAAACAGACCTGTCATAGAGGGTTGTTAACAGCTTTTAACAACCCTCTCGTGCAAGTTATCCTGCATCAGGCAATTTAATAAGCAGACGAACGAAAGAACAACGGTCTGCGCGCATCCTTTGATTTGAAGATTAGTCTACACTAAGATTACATCAACACGTATAACAAATTAAAGACAAAGAGAAAAAAATGGAAATTAAGACTGTTTTCAAGACAATGATGATGGCTACTGTATGCCTTAGTGCAATAGCATTTGCTTCATGCGACAACGATGACAACGCAAGCATGAGCCTCAGCTCAACAAGTGCAGAAGTAGAAATCGACAGCACAAAGACAATCAACGTATACAACGGCACTACCCCACTGACCGCCACATCAAGCGACTCTAAAATCGCCATGGCTACTGTAGACAAAGCCACAGTAACAGTAAAAGGCGTAAAGGCTGGCACAGCCACAATCTTGGTGACAGATGCTAACAAGCAGACAGCAAGCCTTAGCGTCACAGTGAAAGAGTCTCTGCAATTCGATAATGCAGCACTGACTGTAGCCGTAGGCAAGGAAGATTCTGTAAAAGTGAAATCGGGCACAGCTCCTTACACTGCAGCAGTGAAAGACTCTAAGATGGCAACAGCAACTGTGAAGGATTCTTTCATCGTAGTTAAGGGCGTTACTGCAGGCAGCACTACTCTCACAGTAACAGACAGCAAGAAAGTGACTGGTACAGTAAAGATTACAGTCAGCAAATAAACATATTATGAAGATCAGATTTATTACTTTCGCGTTGCTTTCATGCATCGCCATCGGTTTGACATCGTGCCATTCGGCTAAGTCTACCATCAACTACAAAGAAGCATCTCATTATTTCGTGCGCAATGACGTGAAAGACTATTCTCCGCGACTCATACAGTCGAGCGAGGAATTTGAAAGTCTCTTCGGTATGGCGACCACAATGGGAACAGACGGCATACCTACAAGCATCGATTTCAACAAACAGAATGTCATCGCCATCATAGAAAAGCAGACAAATGTCGACACTGACATCAAGATAACATCTGTGAAGAATCAGGACGGCAAGATAGCCGTGAGATATAAGGTAGTGAAGACGGGAGACCCGAGATCCTACTCCTCTGTGCCATGCCTCTTGCTACGAGTTGACAAGAAATATGGAAACAACGCAGAATTCATAAAGGAATAAATCAAGGGAATAGCCATAGACCTCAAATTGACGTCTATGGCTATTTTTCTTTATGATTTAAACCCTCTGATTTTATGTCAGCAAATAGGTGCATAAAAGGAAGCAGCACGATGCATCGATGTTTTGACATATGTCACAAAGTTGTGCGACATATGTCAAAAACGTTTGCGACAATTGTCATAAAGGTTTGCGACATATGTCAAACACTTCTTTGACATATGTCGCACAATCGCAGGACCTATTTGCTTACATCAATACGACAAGATTATGTAATCAACGAACTTATCTCTATACATTATTAATATGTGTACTCTTTCTTGTTCTGCGGCGTCTTGCCACAAGGTCAATAATCTATTTACTATACAAAAAAAATGCTATACAAGGTTAGTCTTTCAACATTTCTTCGTAACTTTGTGCTAATACAAAGAATTTAAACCTTATATTTATATGGCTAACTCCGTACAACTTATGAACCGTGCCGCAGACAACATCCGCATTCTTGCGGTGTCAGCTGTGGAAAAAGCAAAGTCGGGACATCCCGGTGGAGCTATGGGTGGTGCTGACTTTATTAATGTACTCTACTCTGAGTTTCTCGTACACGACCCTGCCAACCCTGCATGGATTGGACGTGACCGTTTCTTCCTTGATCCTGGTCATATGGCGCCGATGCTCTATGCGCAATTGTGCATGACAGGCAACTACACCCTTGACGAACTACAGCAACTCCGTCAGTGGGGATCACCTACCACAGGACATCCAGAATATGACGTTGCCCGTGGCATCGAAAACACATCAGGTCCTCTAGGACAAGGTCATGTGTTTGCCGTGGGTGCTGCCATAGCAGCTAAATTCCTTGCTGCAAAGACAGGCAACCCAACATTCTCTAAGGAAACAATCTACGCCTACATATCTGATGGTGGCATACAGGAAGAGATTAGCCAGGGTGGCGCACGCATAGCAGGTGTGCTCGGTCTGGACAACCTCATAATGTTCTATGATGCCAACGACATTCAGCTTTCCACACGCACCAACGAGGTGATGAATGAGGACACAGCAGCAAAATATCGTGCCCTCGGATGGGAAGTATTGGAAATCAACGGCAACGACGTGGAGCAGATACGCCAAGCCATCACCAAGGCACAGGCAGTGAAAGGCAAACCTACACTCATCATAGGTAAATGTATTATGGGTAAGGGTGCGCTGCAGGCTGACGGATCATCATATGAAAACTCATGCAAGACTCACGGCGCTCCTCTCGGTGGTGACGCATATGTCAACACAATAAAGAATCTTGGTGGCGACGCTGAGAATCCATTCGCCATATTCCCTGAGGTGAAGGAGATGTATGAAGCAAGAGACAAGGAGCTTGCAGTCATCTGCGCAGAACGTCACAAGGAGGAAGAAGCATGGGCTGAAGCCAACAAGGAAATGGCTAAGAAACAGGAGGATTGGTTTAGCGGCAAGGCTCCCGAGATAGACTGGAGCAAATGCGAGCAGAAGGCAGACCAGGCTACACGTGCCGCTTCTGCTACTTGCCTCTCACTGCTGGCTGAGCAGGTGCCAAACATGATCTGCTCATCTGCAGACCTCTCCAACTCAGACAAGACTGACGGATTCCTCAAGAAGACTCACGCTATCACACGTGACGACTTCTCAGGATCATTCTTCCAGGCTGGCGTAGCAGAGCTGACAATGGCTTGCTGCTGCATCGGTATGACTCTCCACGGAGGTGTCATCGCTGCATGTGCCACATTCTTCGTATTCTCCGACTACATGAAACCGGCTGTGCGCATGGCTGCCTTGATGCAGTTGCCAGTGAAATTCATTTGGTCGCACGATGCATTCCGCGTAGGCGAAGACGGTCCTACTCACGAACCAGTGGAGCAGGAAGCACAGATACGACTCATGGAGAAGCTGAAGAATCATGCTGGCAAACCATCTGTACTTGTGCTACGTCCTGCTGATGTGAACGAGACTACAGAGGCATGGAGACTTGCAATGAACAACATGGCAACTCCTACAGCCCTGATACTGTCTCGTCAGAACATCACAAATCTGCCCACTGGAAATGACTACAAACAGGTGGAGAAAGGTGGCTACATCGTTGCTGGTTCTGACGCTAATCCAGATGTAATTCTCGTGGCTACTGGTTCTGAGGTGTCTACACTGTGTGCCGGTGCCGAACTGATAAGAAAGGAAGGCAAGAAAGTAAGCATCGTGAGCGTACCTTCAGAGGGACTGTTCCGCCAGCAGACAAAGGAATATCAGCAGGAAGTGCTCCCCGCAGGAGTAAAGAAGTTTGGACTGACAGCTGGACTGCCAGTAAACTTGCTCGGACTCGTACCAGAATCAGAGGGTAGCATTTGGGGACTTGAATCCTTCGGTTTCTCTGCTCCTTACAAGGTGCTGGACGAAAAACTGGGCTTCACTGCAGAGAATGTCTGCAAGCAGGTAATGAAACTGTTCTAAGAAGATGGAAATAAAGACTATAGGATTGGCATGCGACCATGCTGGCTTCCAACTGATGCAGTTTGTGAAGCAATATCTTGACGAGAAGGGTATTCCTTACAAGGATTATGGCACCTACTCTACCGAGAGTTGCGACTATCCCGACTTTGCGCACGCTCTTGCCGAAGGCATAGAAAAGGGTGATGTGTATCCCGGCATAGGAATCTGCGGTTCGGGAGAAGGCATATCAATGACTCTCAACAAGCATCAGTCCATACGTGCTGCTCTGTGTTGGATACCAGAAATAGCACATATAACACGTCAGCACAATGATGCCAACGTGCTTGTTATGCCAGGCAGATATATTGACGAGACTACTGCAAAAGGCATTCTCGACGAGTTTCTGTCAGCGCCATACGAAGGCGGACGTCATCAGAGAAGAATTGACAAGATACCTGTCAAGAAATAACAATGAAAGGAAAAACAATACTTTCAAGAATAAGCAAGCCGGCAACAGCAGTTGTCGGCTTGCCTCTTTTGTATATAGGAGTCATTCTCTTGATTCTCCACTTTCTACTCCACTCCACTTCCAATACGCTCATGATAGTGGCATTAATACTTGAAATAGTTGGAGCTACGGCACACTATTGGAAGATAAAACGGGAGTAAATAAAAAAAGGAGGTAGAACGAGAACGTTATACCTCCTTTTAAACATTAAGTTTTGCATAAACTCAAAACTTGAGAGCCTCTTGTCGGATTCGAACCAACGACCCCGAGATTACAAATCACGTGCTCTGGCCAACTGAGCTAAAGAGGCGGGTGGGTAAGCTTACTGCATCGCGTCGCTACAACCAAGTACCTTTGCTACGTTCCCGTCCTGGAGGATTCCGAGGGAGCTGACCGTACAGGACTTACCCATGTATAATTACATAAACCGATAAACGCTTTCAAATAGGCAAATCACTCTAAAATCAACCTCTAAAGAAGCCTTGAAACAGTGCTGATTTCCTAAATGCGGTGCAAAGGTAGTCCTTTTTGGGCAAACAGCCAAATTTCATCTTTATTATTTATCAAAAAAAGATTAAAAAGATGAGCTATACATTATTATATTGTACAAATTAAGTACCTTTGTCAAATAATCAAATTCACAAATACAGGATGATAACACCGCAAGCCATAGTACAACTAAAAGCATTCGCACGTCAGGACGGATTTTTTCTTTCACTGGTATGGTTGCTTAGCATGTGGCTCTACATAAAGGTTTCGGGCAGCATCTACGGTCCACTCCTCATGTTCTCTACTCCATTCTACATAATGTGGAGACTCAACGAATTTCGTGACAAGGTGCTTGAAGGACACATATCAGTGAGGCGTTCCATTGCCTACTCATGCTATGTTGTGTTCTATGCATCACTAATCTTTGCTTTGGGACAATATGTGTATTTCACATATCTCGACAATGGAGACTTCATGAAACTCCTCAACGCAGGAAAGGAAATTCTCAACAATAGCACTCAAAACACGGGAATGACAGCACAGGACATTGACACCGCAGTGAGTGTTGTCGGCATGATGAAACCTATAGAACTAGTATTCTCATTCATGATGAACAACCTCGTAGTGGGCGCTATAATAAGCCCTATCGTGGTGTTGTTCAGCAAAATGTCAGAAAAACGAAATAGATGATATGGATATATCGGTAATAGTACCTCTTTACAACGAGGACGAATCAATAAAAGAGCTCTATGATTGGATAAAGCGCGTGATGGACAGCAACAAGTTCACCTATGAGGTGATATTTGTCAATGACGGTTCCACCGACAAGTCATGGGATGTCATAGAAAAATTATCCAACGAAGACTCTCACGTGAAAGGCATAAAGTTTCGCCGCAACTACGGCAAGAGCCCTGCACTCTACTGCGGATTCAAGCAGGCAGAGGGCGATGTGGTGATAACAATGGATGCGGACTTGCAGGATTCGCCTGACGAGATTCCTGAATTGCGCCGCATGATTGTGGAAGAAGGCTATGACCTTGTTAGTGGATATAAACAGAATCGCCGTCAGGGTGACCCGTTATCGAAGACCATACCGACAAAGCTCTTCAATGCAACGACGAGAAAAGTCAGCGGCATACACAATCTCCACGACTTCAACTGCGGACTGAAGGCTTACCGCAATGAGGTGGTGAAGAACATAGAGGTGTATGGTGAAATGCACCGCTTCATCCCCTATCTGGCAAAGAATGCAGGTTTTGACAAGATAGGCGAAAAGCCCGTTCACCATCAGAAACGTCAGCATGGCGTGAGCAAGTTTATGGGATGGAACCGATTTGTCAATGGCTATCTTGACCTCATGACGTTGTGGTTTTTGTCAAGCTTTGGCAAGAAACCGATGCATGTATTCGGATTCCTCGGCACGATAATGTTCTTCATCGGTTTTGTGGCAACTCTCATGATTGGCGTAATGAAGATTTACTGTCTGACGACAGGCGTACCGGCAAGACTCATTACCGACACACCTTATTTCTACATTGCCCTCACGATGATGATTATCGGCACACAATTCTTCCTCGCAGGATTTGTGGGCGACTTGATAAGCAGATCTTCTCAGCAACGTAATGATTATCAGATAGAGAAGACAATAAGATGCTAAGACGTTTGCCAATAATTATTTGCCTTGCGCTATTTAGCTTTATCGCTCAAAACACATGGGCACAGAAAAGCAAGGATGTGGAAGTTGACACAGTGAAAGTCAACTTCTTCAATGGCATAGCCATACACTTAGACGCTATCGGCGCCATACAGACAGCAACTTCCGACCACGGACAATGGGAAGTGGGACTAAGGATAAACTTGAAGGACAAGTATTTCCCTGCCTTTGAAATAGGATACGGAAAGGCTGACGAGAGTGACGAATATGTGACAGAATCATGGTGTAGGGCGAAAGCTCCATATTTCCGCATAGGATGCGACTACAACATCCTGCGCAACAAGCATGATGCCTACAAAGCTTTTGTGGGTTTGCGCTATGGATTCAGTAAGTTTGATTACGACATGACAGTGAAAACCGTGACAGAAACAGAGACAGAGCAAACTACTGAGAACGAAGACGGTACGACATCAACAGAAACGGTTACGACGACAACAACGACTTACCCCGAGTATAACAATCTTAATGCCACATGCCACTGGCTGGAAGCTGTCTTTGGCGTAGACGCAAAGATATGGGGACCATTGCATTTAGGTTGGGACGTAAGATATCGACGCATGTTGTCAAACAAGCATAGCGACGTTGACGAACCGTGGTATATTCCAGGTTTCGGCAACAAAAAGACGGCTGGATTCATAGCCATGTTCAACATTACACTCGCCATATAAAAGATATATGAAACGTATACACTGGATACTCCTCATAGTACTTGTCGTAGCTGCCATATTTGTCATACATCTGCAGAACACAGCACCTTATCATCATGACAAGGGGCAGATTTTCGGCACATACTACAGTATAACATATCAGAATGACACCGACTTGCACGAGGAGATAATGAAGGCTCTGCATGAAGTGGACTCATCACTGTCGATGTTCAACAAGAACAGCACCATCTCGAAGATAAACCGAGGGGAGGACATCAAGGCGGACAAGATGCTGACATACTTGTTTCCTCGCGCACAAAAGATATCGGAAAAAACTGATGGAGCGTTCGACATCACTGTTGCTCCGTTGGTAAATGCCTGGGGATTTGGATTCAAGGAAAACAAATGGCCTACCGACGAGCAGATAGACTCCATCAAAACCTTCGTGGGATACAAGAAGGTGAAACTTAAGGACGGGAAGATTGTAAAGGACGACCCAAGAATCATGGTTGACTTTTCCGCCATCGCCAAGGGTTACGGTTCGGATATGGTGGCAAAAGTCATGGATCGTGCAAAGGTGCGCAACTATATGGTGGAGATTGGTGGCGAGATTGTCACCAAGGGCAAGAATGACAAGGGCGAGAACTGGAGGATAGGTATCGCCAAACCCTCTGAGAATGAAGAGGAACAAAATGGTTATCAGTGCATAATGCAACTATCTGACTGCGCAGCAGCAACAAGTGGAAACTACAGAAAGTTCTTCTATAAAGACGGCAAGAAATACGCTCATACTATAGACCCAAAGAGCGGATATCCTGTGCAGCAGGACATCATCTCCGCCACAGTCTTGGCTCCTGCTTGCTATGAAGCTGACGCTTATGCCACATCATTCATGGTGATGGGACTGGAGAAAGCCATTGACGTCATAGAAAACAACAAAGACCTCGAAGCCTATTTCATATACGTAAGAGACGGCAAGCAGCAAGTTTGGATGTCAAAAGGATTTGGCGAGCACATCGCAAAATAACCTTTCGGCGTAAAGGTTGCTTCAGTTTGTCATAGTACACTTTTGCACAATGCCGAGTTTCCAACTAACCGAAAAGCTCCTCAGCACTCCCCTATTTCAGGGAATCAGCAAGTCAGACCTACATACTATTGTAGGCCACACGAGGTTTGACTTCGGCAAGCATGCCCCCGGCAAGACAATAGTAAAGGAAGGTGAACCGTGTACAAACATGATATTCCTTCTTGATGGTATGATAAATGCCAAGACACAAGCAGCAGACAACCGCTACATGGTAATGGAATTTATAAAAGCTCCGATGCAGTTGCAACCCGAACGGCTCTTCGGCATGAATCAGAGATACACAACGACATTCTCTGCCGAAACGGCATGCAACACGCTGAGTCTGATGAAAAGTGAGGTTATAAAACTGTGCAACAACTACGACATATTCCGCATAAATCTCATCAACCTACTTGCGGCAGGAGTACAGAAAGCAGAAGACCGCAATTGGCTCTCTGGGCATATATCACTGAGAATGCGCATAGCACGATTCTTCACCATGCACTGCATTCGTCCGGCAGGAGAGAAGATAATCAAAATAAAGATGAGGGACTTGGCGGAAGAGATAAACGACACGCGACTGAACGTATCCTTTGAACTCAACAGACTACAGGACGAAGGACTTGTTCAGTTGTCAAGAGAAAAAATTCACATACCAGCCATCGAACATCTGTTCATGTAATCCGTCGGCTGATGTAATCTTATAGATAGACATAATTTTGTAGACTCTCACATACAACAAATCCCGGGCAAACAATGCTCGGGATTTATTGTATATCTGAACTAATATTCTATTATCAGAACGTTGTAAGAACGTTATTAGAACGGCAGGTCGTCAGCGCTACCCTCTTCCTGACTACCAGCAAAAGGAGCCTGCTGAGGAGCAGCTGTTGCTGTTGGCTGTTCTGGCTGAGCAAAAGGAGCTGCACCAGTAGCACCTACTGAAGCAGGGTCTACCTTGCGCACATCGAAAGCACGGATATTATTAAACCAACGGCCGTTATATTCATGGGCATCTACATCAAATGCCACCATCACCTCATCACCAATCTGTATGTTGAATCTCTGCAGACGATCTTCACCAAAAACAGAGAATACCATCTTTCTAGGATACTGGTCGTGAGTCTCTACAACGAAGTCCTGAGATTTCCATTCACCACGAGCGCTTACGCCACTTCTTTGAGGCAGCGCAGCAATAATCTTTCCTTGTAAATCCATTTATGTTACTTGTAATATTTGTATACCGAGTTAAGAACAGGGATTAATTCCTATTGCGAAATTAACAAATTACTTCTAAATCGGGAAACTTTTCCATCGTTTTTTTGTCATGCCCGATATATTTTTGTATTTTTGCCTTGGAATATATAAACACAATATAGTTATGAGATTTACCTTATCAAGCAACGAACTCTACGGACACCTGCAGACACTGTCGAAGGTTATAAACAGCAAAAACTCACTACCTATACTCGAATGCTTCCTGTTTGAAATCGCAGGCGACAAGATGACCATTACAGCAAGTGACAGCGAGAATGTCATGTGCACCACTATATCTCTCGAGAATTCTGATTCTGACGGCAAGTTTGCCATCTCAAGCAGCATCATCCTTGATGCTCTCCGTGAACTGCCAGAGCAGCCTCTGACATTTGATGTCAACACCGAGGCTCTCACCATCAAGGTGCTCTATCAGAATGGCAATGGTAAGTTTGACTTCACTGCCATGAACGCTAACGAGTATCCGCAGATACAGCCTATCGGCGACGGAGCTTCCATCATCACTATCAATGCAGCAATTCTCAATTCCAACATATCACGATCAATCTTCGCTACAGCACAGGATGAGCTTCGTCCAGTGATGAACGGAATCTATTTCGACCTTACGACAGATGCTCTTGCCATAGTAGCAAGTGATGGTCACAAACTGGTGAGAAATAGAAACTACACTGTAAAGTCAGACGCTCCAGCTTCATTCATTCTGCCTAAGAAACCAGCAAACCTGCTGAAGAATGTTCTCGGCAAGGATGCTGGCGACGTTGTCATCAAGTTTGACAGCCGCAACGCAGAGATAACATACGAGGACGGAACTCTTAGCTGTCGCCTCATCGAGGGACGCTATCCAAACTACAATAGCGTGATTCCACAGGATAATCCTAATCGTCTGACAATAGACCGCAAGACGCTTCTCTCTGCACTGCGCCGCGTGTTGCCATTCGCAAGTGGCACTCAGCTGATACGTTTCCAGCTTGAAACAGGTAAACTCGAACTCAAGTCGGAAGACATCGACTTCGCAACAAGTGCTCAGGAGAAATTGACTTGCGACTACACAGGACGTCCTATGAGCATAGGTTTCAAGGGAGGAGCTCTTACAGAGATACTCAACAACCTCGACTGCGATGACATCACTCTCCAACTGTCTGACCCAAGTCGCGCAGGAGTGTTAGTACCGACAAATCAGGATAAGGAGGAGGAAGTATTGATGCTCGTTATGCCAATGCTTCTCAACGACTAATAGCACGGAACACAATAGACAAAGACATGATTCCAAATCTGACAAAACCGCTGGTGGTCTTCGACCTTGAGACCACCGGCGTTGATATTGTAAAGGACAAGATAATCCAAATATCCTACATTAAGGTATATCCTGACGGAAAAGAAGAGAGAAAGAGCTATTTCGTCAATCCGGGTATGCCGATACCTCCATTTGTAGAGGAACTGACACACATCACCAATGACATGGTGAAGGATGCACCTTCATTCAAGGAGTTGGCACCGAAACTCAAGGACGAGTTTACTGGTTGCGACTTCGCTGGCTATAACTCCAACAAGTTTGACATCCCTATGCTGTCAGAGGAGTTTAACCGTGCAGACATCGACTTCGACTTTTCCAAGTGTCGCCTTATAGATTCTATGTCAATATTCCGCAAGATGGAAAGACGTAACCTCGCCGCTGCCTACAAGTTCTATTGTGGCAGAAAGATGGAGGAAGATTTCCAGGCTCATCGCGCTGATGAAGACACAGAGGCAACATGGCGCGTATTGCAGGGCCAGCTTGATATGTATGCGCCAGGCAAGCAGGAAGAGGAAGAGCGCACAATCGTCAACGATATGGACGCTCTGCATGAGATATCTAAACTCGGCAACTTCGTAGACTTTGCCGGACGCTTCTATTGGCGCGAAGTACTCGGTGCAGACAACAAACCACTCATAGACGCAAAGGGAAAACCTGTGGTAAAGGAAGCATTCAACTTCGGCAAATACAAGGATTGGTATGTCACCGACGTGCTGCGTCGCGACCCAGGCTACTACAGTTGGATGATTGGCGGTGACTTCCCCGCTGACACAAAGCAGGTGCTGACACGCATCCGCCTCAGGGAATTTGCCGCAAAGAACCAATAATCGATAATGGGCATAAAGCATGCTATAACATTTCTGCTGGCAATGATGTTCTCCATCTGTTCATGGGGACAGGAGTTGAATGCTACTGTCAAGATAAACCATGCACAGATACAGGGAACAGATGTCAGCGTTTTCGAGGAACTGGAAACAAACCTCACCAAATTTATCAACGAGCGACAGTGGACAAGCCTGCAGTTTCAGAAGAACGAGCGCATTAACTGCACCTTAAACATCACGGTGACGAAATATGCCGACAACATCTTCACAAGCAGAGCTGTCATCACTGCCACCCGTCCGGTATACAATTCTTCGTATACCACCACCATATACAGCAACACCGACAACGACTTCACATTCGAATATGCACAGTTTGACCAAATAGAGTTCAATGAGGAGAATATCGACAACCAGTTGACAGCCCTCATCGCCTATTACGCTTACCTCATAATAGGCATCGACCTCGACACCTTTGGTCCCATGTCGGGTGAAGACGTGTTGCAGCGTTGCTATAACCTGTGCAACAATGCACAGAATCTCGACTTTCCCGGTTGGAAAGCCTTCGACTCCGACAAAAACCGCTATGCCATCATCAACGACTATCTTGATAGCGCCATGCAACCCTTCCGCCAGTTTCAGTATGACTACTACCGCAAGGGACTTGACGAGATGGCATCAAATGCCGATCGTGGCAGGACAAACATTACCACTGCAATAGAGGAACAATTACAGAAAGCCCACAAGAACCGTCCGCTTAGCATGCTTCCGCAGATATGGACTGACTACAAGCGCGACGAACTTGCCAATATATATAAAGGTAAAGGCACGCAGAAGGAAAAACAGTCTGTCTATGACATTCTCTTCGGCATCAATGCAAGCCAAAGTAACTCTTGGGACAAACTGAAAGAATAACGGCGGAAGCCATATATTCCCTATTTGACGACAAATGCTGAAACAATTATACATAAAGAACTTCGCCCTCATCGACGAACTGGACGTCAACTTCTATCCCGGTTTCTCTGTCATCACTGGTGAGACAGGAGCAGGAAAGAGCATCATCCTCGGTGCCCTCGGTCTTCTGCTGGGCAACCGTGCCGACCTTAAAGCCATAAAGGAAGGTTCTAACCGTTGTACCATAGAGGCTCATTTCGACATACAACGTTATGATTTTCAGCCCTTCTTCGATAACAACGACATAGACTATTGTGCCGATGACTGCATCATTCGACGCGAGATAAATGCCAACGGCAAGAGCCGTGCCTTTATCAATGACACGCCCGTGGCTCTATCTCTGATGAAGGAACTGGGAGAACAACTCATCGACATCCACTCGCAGCATCAGAACCTTCTGCTTCAGAAGGATAACTTCCAACTGTCTGTCGTAGACATCATTGCAAAGGACAACGCTCTACTGAAATCTTATAAGGAGAGTTTTGACAAATATCACAAGGCAAAACAGGCTCTTGAAGACACGCGACTAGCAATAGAACAGAACAGGCAAAACACTGATTTCCTACGCTATCAGTATGAAGAGTTGTCAAAGCTCCAACTGCAGAGTGGCGAGGATGAGGTGCTCGACCGCGAGTCCAACTCCATGCAGCACTATGAGGACATCAAGAGTGCCCTCTTTGATGCTGACGAGAATCTCGGCAATGAAGCTACTGGCATATTGGTGCGACTTCACCAATGTCTGTCGGCAGTCAACGGTATAGCATCGGTCTATCCTCAGGTGGAAGAGACATGCAAACGACTGGACACAGCTTACATCGAACTCAAAGACTTGTCGGGAGAGATTGCCGACATGCTTGGCAATGTGGAGTATGACCCTGACGAACTGGAACGCATCAACAACCGGCTTGATGCCATCTATTCGCTTGAGCAGAAGCATCATGTCAGCAGTGTGGATGAACTGCTTGCCCTACAGGATAAATACATGAAGGAGCTTGATGCCATCGACAATAGTGACATGACACTGCACGACCTTGAGGAAGCTCTCTCCGAGGCACAGCAGCAAGCAAAAGCACAAGCCACCAAACTTACTGCTCAGAGAAAGAAAGCCATCACGCAGATACAGGAAGAGATGTCTTCACGACTGAAACCGCTTGGATTGCCCAATGTGCGCTTTGAGGTGGAGATGACAAGCAAAGAACTTAGTGCCGACGGTGCTGACAAGGTGGAGTTCCTATTCTCTGCCAACCCAGGCACACCGCTACGCCCAGTGGCACAGATAGCCAGCGGTGGTGAGATAGCGCGAGTGATGCTGTCGCTAAAAGCCATGCTTAGCGGAGCTGTCAAACTGCCAACAATAATATTCGATGAGATTGACACTGGCGTGTCAGGACGTGTAGCCGAACAGATGGCAGTCATCATGAGTCAGATGGGACAGGCTGAACGTCAGGTAATAAGCATCACCCACCTGCCACAGATTGCAGCCATGGGAAGCAACCATTACAAGGTATATAAGGAGCAGGGTGCAGACAACACCAAGACCCACATGGAACAACTTGACAATGACAAGCGCATAAAAGAGATAGCGCAAATGCTCAGTGGCAGCAATGTTTCCGATGCCGCCATAAGCAACGCAAAGGAACTCCTTGGATTATAAATTTATCAAAGATGGGATTAAAAAAATCCATCTTCACAATTACAAAAGATGAAAAAGACAATAACAATATTCTTACTTGCACTCAGCTTCGCCTTGCCTTCACTGGCACAGAGTCAAGCAGTGCAGAAAACAGCTAAATCAGTATTCACCCTCACAACCTACAAGGCTGACGGCACTATCCTTGCCACTGCCCACGGCGTTTATTGCAATGCCACTGGCGAAGGCATAGCAGCCTTCACACCATTCGTAGGTGCCAAGAGTGCCACCGTCATCGACGGCGCAGGCAAGAAATATGATGTCACCGCCATAATCGGTGCTGACGAGATCTACGACATCTGTCGCTTCCGCCTCTCTGGCAACGGCAATGCTCTTCCGATATCTGCTTCCACAGAAAGTGGCAAGCTATGGGTGGTGAGCTACAGCACAAAGAAGGCAAAGTTTACTCCTGTAACGGTGAAGAGTTCTGAAAAGTTTCTAGACAAATACAACTACTACGTATTCAACGAGGAGATTAACGACGACATCGAAGGTTGCCCAATAGTTAACGAAACAGGAATGGCTGTTGGTTTGGTGCAGCGTTCAAGCACGTCCTACTCTATTCACTCCACTGATGCAGCCTACTACACTACCCTTGCAAGCAACGGCTTGTCACTCAGCAACCCTACGATGCAGAAGACTGGCATACGCATAGCCCTGCCAGAAGACAAAGAGCAAGCACGCCTTATGCTGCTCATGCTCAACGGCTCTATGGACTCGCTGAATGTGAGAAACACTGCCAGTGAATTTATCGACAGATATCCTAACGAGATCGACGGCTACAATGCTTTGGCAAAATATGAGATAGACCATGACAACCTGAAGGAGGCTTCTGGTGCTATGGAGACTGGCATAAAAAAGGCAGACAAAAAGGACGAGGCATACTATGAATATGCGAAACTCATCTATAACACAGTGGCTTACACACCCGACACATTGCAGACGATGTGGACATATGACCTTGCCGAGGAGAATGTCAGCAAGGCTATTGACATCAATCCGCAAGCGTCCTACAAGCACCTGTCGGCACAGATAAAATATGCCAAGCATAATTTCGATGAGTCTCTTTCTCTTCTTGAGCAACTTGCAGCAGGAGAGATGGCAACAAGCGAGGTATTTTATGAGATAGCACAGTGCAAGTCGCGCCTGGGAGCAGAGAAGACAGACATCTTCACATACATCAACAAGGCGGTGGAGGCAAGTCCACAACCACTGACATACATCAGTGCTCCCTACATCCTCGCACGTGGCATGATGCTCGACGAAATGGGAGAAGCGAAGAAGGCTTTGGCAGATTACAACCAGTATGACACTCTGATGAACTTCCGTGCCAACGCTGAATTCTACTACACCCGTTACAAGTGCGAGGTGCAGCTCAAGCAGTTTCAGCAAGCCATCAACGACATCTCGCACGCCTGTGTCATCAACCAGCAGGAACCCACCTATCTTGCCGAACTTGCTTCTATCGAACTTCGTGTAGGCAGATATGAGGAAGCTCTACAGGCTTGCAACATCTGTCTGCAACTCACACAGGAATATGGTGACATATACATAGTAAAAGGTGTAGCCCTGCACCAGTTGGGAAGAAATGAAGAGAGCAAGGAAGCATTGCTCAAAGCCAAGGAACTTGGTGACGAGCGTGCAGACTCTTATCTAAAGAAATACAGCAAATGACAAAGAAAAAAGCAGTTATCATCATACGCGCCGTTGTCATCATCCTCATGGTGGCAACAGTGGGCAGCAGTGAATATTTCCTCCACTTTGCCCTTCATCATGACCACACTGCATATGATGTAGAGAAGGAGTTTGACAGGCAGGAAGAACTTGTACCTTGGACTGACGAGTGGGTGGACAGCATACGCTCAACGGGCGCACTGCGCGACACATTCATAGTGAAAGATAACGGCAAGCGCATGCACGCTTGGTATCTTGCCTCTCCCGACTCCACTGGCAACACTGCGGTGATAGTGCACGGTTACAAGAGCAACCCTATCTTCATGTTCCAGATAGGTTATCTCTATAACCATGACCTCCACTGGAACATTCTCCTGCCCGACCTCACGGCTCATGGACAGAGCGATGGCAACATTATACAGATGGGATGGAACGACCGCCATGACGTAAATCGCTGGATAGCTGTGGCTCACGACATATTCCATGCAGACACGCTCTTAGTGCACGGCATATCAATGGGAGCAGCCACCACGATGTGCGTGTCTGGTGATGACCAAGAACGCGATTATGTGCGAGGATTTGTGGAGGACTGTGGCTACACAAGCGTATGGGACGAGTTTAGCGGTGAACTGAAGAATCAGTTCGGTCTGCCATCTTTCCCTCTCCTCGACATCACCAACACCGTGTGCAAACTGCAGTATGGATGGAGCTTCAAGGAAGCAAGTCCTCTGGAGATGGTGAAGAAATGTCACAAACCGATGCTCTTCATCCACGGCGACAGCGACACTTATGTGCCCACAGCTATGGTTCATCGCCTCTATGAGGCTAAAACAGGCTCAAAGGCTCTGTGGCTTGCCAAGGGTTCGGAGCATGCCGATGCCTACCGCGACCACCATGAAGAATACACCATGAAGGTGAAAGACTTCATCAGCAAGAACATACGCTGAAAGTCAAACGATCCTAACACTAACAACCTTTTCTAAAAATACTACTCTTATGAAAAAGACAACCTTCTTCTTGGCAAGCATCCTCTTGCTCGCCATGCCTGCAATGGCAGGGAAATGGACACAATGGGTAAACCCATTCCAGGGTACTGACAAACAGGACGGTCTGTACGGCAACACCTATCCAGGTCCTACTATGCCGTTTGGCATGGTGCAACTATGTCCCGACACTCACGACGAACCAAGCTGGGACAGCGGTTCGGGCTACACGTATGGTGAGAGCAAAATCTACGGATTCTCTCACACACGACTCAGTGGTACTGGTGCCAACGACTTCATCGACATCACGCTGATGCCTATGACTACCGATGCAGAATATAAACCAGTCTACTCCTTCAGCCACAATGAAGAATCGGCACGTCCTGGCTATTATCAAGTGAAACTGCAGGACAACGGCATTAATGTGGAACTCTCTGCTACAACGCATACCGGCATTCACCGCTACACCTATCCTGCCGGCAAACCTCGTTATGTATTCCTCGACCTTGACCACTCCGCATCAAAGAGCAGTTGGGGACGCACCGTTCTCAACGGTCAGATACGCAAGGTTAGCGATAGGGTGCTCGAGGGCTACCGTGTCATCACCGGATGGGCGAAGATGCGTAAGATATATTTCCGCATGGAGTTCTCCGAACCTATGGAGGAAGTGGAGTTCTTCAGCGACGGCAAGCGATATAACCAGACACCGCTAATCAATGGCGACGACCTGCGCTCCATAGCAAAGTTCAAGACCACTGACAAGAACACCCTTATGGTGAAGGTGTCACTCTCAGCAGTAGATGTTGAGGGCGCACGCAAGAACATGGCAGCAGAAGCCACCAGTTGGGACCTTGACAAATATGTGGCTGATGCCGATGCTGCATGGGACAAGTTGCTGGGCACCATAGAGGTGGAAGGCGATGCGCACGAGATGCGCACCTTCTACTCATCACTCTATCACACTCTCATCCAACCGAATGCCGTGAGCGACGTCGACGGACGCTATATGGCTGCCGACTACACAGTAAAGAAGATGCCAGCAGACAAGACTTTCTACTCCACCTTCTCTCTGTGGGACACCTATCGCGCCGCACATCCACTCTACCAACTTCTTTGGCCTGAATACAACCGCAGTTTTGTGGAAAGCATGTTCCTCCACTATGATGTCTACGGCTATCTGCCTATTTGGCAACTTTGGGGTCAGGAGAACTACTGCATGATAGGCAACCACGCCATACCAGTGATTGTGGATGCTGCACTCCGTGGCGATGTAGACAAAGAGCGTGCCTATGATGCAGTGAAGCAGTCATCGATGCGCAGCCACAAGAATTCGCCTTTCGACGTGTGGGACAAGTATGGATATATGCCAGAGGATTTGCAGACGCAGTCAGTATCCATCACTCTCGAGATGGCATTCGACGATTGGTGCGTGAGCCAGTTGGCAGCAGCTCTTGGACACAAAGAGGATGCCGAATACTTTGCAAAGCGCAGCCAAAACTACCGTGCCCTCTATAATTCTGCCAACGGATTCTTCCAGGCTCGCAAGTCTGACGGTTCATGGCTCGAACCATTCAACCCTCTGCAGTATGGTGCCAATGGTGGCAACCCTTACACCGAAGGAAATGCATGGCAATGGAAATGGTATGTGCCACAGGATATTGATGGAATGATAGCACTCTTCGGAGGAGCGAAAGCCACAGAAAGCCAACTTGACAAGTTCTTCACCACAACAGATGACAAGGAGAAGAAAAACAACAATGCCAGCGGCTTCGTGGGACAGTATGTGCAGGGCAACGAACCTGACCATCATGTGCCATTCCTCTACAACCGTGTGGGCAAGCCACGCAAGACCCAGCAGTTGGTAAACCACATCCTCACCACTCTCTATAACGACTCACCAGCAGGCATATCGGGCAATGACGACTGTGGCGAACTCTCATCATGGTATATGTTCTCTGCCCTCGGCTTCTATCCAGTGAACCCAGCATCGGGAGAGTATGAGATTACCACCCCACTCTTCCGTAAGGCTGTGCTCCATCTGCCTAACGGCAAGACCTTCACCATAACCACCGACCGCAAGGACAAGTCGCAGTGCTTCATCAAGTCGATGCGCCTTAACGGCAAGACAAAGAAGGACTACACCCTGCACTATGCCGACATCATGAATGGTGGCGAGTGGAACGTGAAGTGCACGAAGTAACAAAAAGCAGAATAGCATTCTATCACGATACAGCATTAATAAACGAAAATAGGAGGCAATTACCGACAATCGGTATTTGCCTCCTATTTTCGTTTATATACCTATTCTAACGATAGGACATAACAAACATGAAGTAATCACATGAATGGTTTGTTGTAAGAAAACCAGTATATCGATGTTTTGACAATTGTCACAAACGTGTGCGACATATGTCAAAAAGGTTTGTGACATATGTCACACAAGTTTGCGACATATGCCGCGCAATCGTGTGACATATGTCGCAACATCCGCGCACCATAGTCCTTACATCCGCACAACGAGGTTCTTACATCGGCGCACAGAGGTTCTTGCATTAATTCTTGGAATCACTTCACCATCTCCGTGCAGAACTTGTCCTGCCACAGGCGGGCATCAGCTACGGGAAGACCATTCTGAATGATGGCGAAGGTGAGCATATGACCAGACTTGGTGTGGGCATAGCCGGCAAGCGAGGTCAGTCCGTTTTCACGCGTGAGAGTACCCGTCTTTGCCTGTATGCGTCCTTTCACGGCAGGTTTTGTCATGCGTCGGTGCAGGGTGCCAGTCTCTCCCGAAACGGGAAGATATGCCCGCAAGACATTATATATATACTTGTGCGCATAAGAATAATGGAAAAGGCGCACAAGAAGACGTGGAGTCACCTTGTCGTGGATGCACAGTCCGCATCCGTCGTGTATCACTGCCACGGAGTCGGGGTTTACGTGCAGTTCCTTATCAATGAACCTACGCACCACTATGTTTCCAGCCGAACGGAAGTCGTTATCTTTAAGGAACATACCAGCCAAAGGATAGTAAATGCTCTCGGCAGACTCATTGGATGAATTGAGCAAAGCACGCATCACGGGACTGAGCAAAGGAGTGGTTATCTCCCCTACCCGCTTCATGCCCTTTGGCAGAGGTTTCTCCACTATCTGCGAGTCTGCCACATGTATGCCTTTTGACCGCAAAGCATACTTTATTTCAGCAACAAGCCTTTTGCTGCCACGGTGAAGCACTCCGAATTTGCGTACCTTGAGGTCGCCCATTGTCCAATGCTCCTCATGCTCTATGGGTTCGGTGATAGCGGCATCTACATAAACTTTTCCCTTCACTGCCTTTACGCCCGACTTTGCCAGCATGCCGACAAGATGCGACAAGGAGTCAGTAGTAAACCACGGATCATGGTCGAACTTCAGTCCGAAGTCACCTCTGAGAGTGTCGCTTTTTACAGTGCCGTTCATATAGGCACCGCTACGGAAATGATAGTTGGGACCCAGTCGGCGCAGTGCCGTCACGCAGGTGAGCATCTTCATGTTGGAGGCTGGACTCATCAGCGAGTCGGCATTATAGGCATAGAGGAGTTTACCGGCAGTCTCATCCCACACGCAGATGCCGAGCGTGCCTATGCACCTGCGGTTTTCCACAAAGGAGTCGAGCCTGTGCACCAGTCCCTTGTCGATATCCACGACAACAGTCTTGACAGAGTCTGCCGACTTAGTTTTTTCACACGACGACAGCAGTGATGCAGCCTTCTGTCGTCCGCCACAACGAAAGAAGATGATTACCGCAAAGAGCAGTAACCATCCAGATATTTTTCTTTTAGAAAGTCTTCTTGCCATATTCAGTATGGCACAAAAATACGAAAAAAGCATCGTATGAAGGGCATGCGACTCTAAAAAAAAGCAATTATTTTGATAATAGAGCGATTTTTAGTACTTTTGTAGACAAAACACCAGCAACCTAATGAGCGACGAAACTAAAGACTACACCGAATTTGAAGACAGCGAAAACACTGAGGTAGAGGGACATTCTGACTATACCCCAGTAAACAGGTTTGACGCTTCCGCCGTGCATCATCTCAGCGGAATGTATCAGAACTGGTTTCTCGACTATGCATCCTATGTCATCCTGGAGCGTGCCGTGCCGAGCATCGAGGACGGACTGAAACCTGTGCAGCGACGCATACTGCACTCCATGAAGCGTATGGATGACGGCAGATTCAACAAGGTGGCAAACATCGTGGGACACACCATGCAGTTTCATCCTCACGGCGATGCATCCATCGGCGATGCGCTTGTGCAGATGGGACAGAAGGACTTGCTCATCGACACACAGGGTAACTGGGGAAACATCCTCACTGGCGACCGCTCGGCAGCACCGCGATATATAGAGGCACGACTGACGAAGTTTGCCCTCGACGTAGTGTTCAATCCCAAGACCACAGACTGGAAACTGTCATACGACGGACGCAACAAGGAGCCTATCACCTTGCCTGCCAAGTTCCCTCTGTTGCTGGCTCAGGGTGCAGAAGGCATAGCCGTAGGTCTGACGTCAAAGATTCTTCCACACAACTTCAATGAGATATGTGATGCTGCGGTGAAATATCTCCGTGGCGAAGACTTCCGTCTCTTTCCTGACTTCCCTACAGGAGGCAGCATAGACGTGGATAAATATAACGGCGGCGAACGAGGCGGAAGCGTGAAGGTGCGTGCCAAAATAGAGAAACTCGATAACAAGACTTTGGTCATCAAGGAGATACCATTCTCAAAGACCACATCGTCGCTCATCGACTCCATACTGAAAGCCATTGAGAAGGGAAAGATAAAGGCAAAGCGCGTGGACGACAATACTGCCGCCGACGTGGAGATTCTCGTGCACCTCACGCCAGGGGTGTCGTCGGACAAGGCGATAGACGCTCTCTATGCTTTCTCTGACTGCGAGATAAGCATATCGCCCAACTGCTGCGTGATAGAAGACAACAAACCGTGCTTCCTCACGGTGGAGGATGTGCTACGCCACTCTACTGACAACACTCTGCATCTGCTGCAACGAGAGTTGGAGATTAGGCGTGGCGAACTTATGGAACAACTGTTCTTCGCATCGCTCGAGCGCATATTCATCGAGGAGCGCATCTACAAGGAGCGCAAGTTTGAGCAGGCACCGAATATGGATGCTGCAATAGCTTTCGTCGACGAGAAGTTGACTCCATTCAAACCTCAGTTTGTGCGCGAGGTGACACGCGACGACATTCTGCGCCTCATGGAGATAAGAATGCAGCGCATACTGAAGTTTAACAAGGACAAGGCAGAGGAGCTCATCGCCAAGATAAAGGAGGAGATAAAGGGCATCGACCACGATCTGAAGCACATGACGGACGTGACCATAAGCTGGTTTGAATATCTCAAGGAGAAATATGGCAAGGAGCATCCTCGCAAGACGGAGATACGCAACTTCGACACCATAGAAGCTACGAAGGTGATAGAGGCTAACGAGAAACTCTACATCAACCGTCAGGAGGGATTCATCGGTACGGGACTGAAGAAGGACGAGTTTGTGTGTAACTGTTCCGACATTGACGATGTCATAATCTTCTATAAGGACGGAAAATACAAGGTGGTGAAGGTGGCAGAGAAACTCTTCGTGGGCAAGAACATACTGCATGTGCAGATATTCAAGAAGAATGACCGCCGAACGATATACAACATGGTTTACCGCAATGGCAAACTGGGTTATTATTACGCCAAACGATTTAATGTGATGAGCGTGACGCGCGACCGTGAGCGCGACGCCACTCAAGGTGAACCTGGATCGAAGGTGCTTTATTTCACCGCCAACCCCAATGGTGAGGCTGAGGTGATAAAGGTGACTCTCGAACCAAATCCGAAACTTAGGAAGATATTCCTCGACTTCGACTTCTCTAAACTCGACATAAAAGGATGGTCGGCGAAGGGACGCATACTGACAAAGCTGCCTGTGCACCGCGTGAGTATGAAGAGTCAGGGACGCAGCACCTTGGGAGGAAGAAACGTGTGGTTTGATCCCGACGTAAAACGCATCAACTACGATGGCAATGGCGTACACCTTGGCGAGTTTAAGGATGACGACCAGATACTGGTGGTACTCAAGAACGGTGACTACTATTTCACCAACTTCGACTCCAACAACCACTATGAGGGCGACATACTGCGCATAGAGAAATTTGACCGCAACAAAGTGTGGACTGCAGTATGCACTGATGCCGACAACAATAACTACACTTATCTGAAGCGTTTCCTCATGGAGACGGCGCGCAAGACGCAGACTGTGGTAGGAGAGAATCCGAAGAACCAACTGATACTCATCACCGACCAGGTGTATCCACGCATATTGGTCACCTTCGGCGGTGCAGACTCGTTCCGTGAACCTATGGAGATAGACGCAGAGCAGTTTATCTCTGTGAAGGGATTCAAGGCAAAAGGTAAGCGAGTGTCAAACTGGAACGTGGAGAAGGTGGAGGAACTCGAACCGACACGCTTCCCCGAACCTGAAGAAGAGGGAGCTGACGATGATGACTCTGACGGAAGTTATCCTGGGCAGAATATAGAAGGAGGTGGCGAAAACGGCAACACAGTGACTTTCAAAGTTGACGATGATGGTCAGATGTCGCTATTCTAATGGATTATAAAGATTTTCCTAAAGATGAGAAAACTTCTTACCGCCATATTTCTGTTCGCCTCGCTGGCTGTATTCTCACAGGAGAGAACCTATCTGCTCGGCATGGGAAGCAACCATCTGCTTGACACATATCTGTCGCCTGAGCATTATTCGGGTGAGGAGTTGCGATTGATGCAGATGAAGGAAAAACCATTGAAAGATCTTCCACGATGGTCGCGAATAACAGCCACGAAGGAGATATTTTCGATTACAAGTCCGAGGTCTGACAATGCCAACGACATGTCGGGACTCTTTGAATACACCTTTGGTATGCGCCACAGATTCGACATATGCGAAAGTTTCACCATCGATGTAGGCGGTCAGGCTGACGCATTCATTGGAGGAATATACAACACACGCAACGGCAACAACCCTGCACAGATGAAGTTGGGAATAGACTTGGCTCCGTCATTTAAGGCGGCATATCGATTCCATCTGCTGAAGAAAGACATGTGCGTGAAATACCGTGGTAGTCTGCCACTCATAGGGGTACAGTTTTCGCCTGCCTACGGACAGTCATACTATGAGATATTCTCACAGGGCAACTACGACCACAATGCATGCTTCACCACACCGGGTAATGCCCTATCCTATTTCCACATGTTGACGCTCGACATAAGACTGCGAAAGTTTAACCTGACGTTAGGTTATATGGGCGACTTCCGACAGACGAGGCTCAACAGTCTGAAATATCATTCCTACACTCACTCATTCGTAATCGGCTATACACTATGAAACGACTCTGCTATGTCATGACTCTGCTGGTGACAGTGCTCACCTTAGGCAGTTGCGTCGACGAAGAAACTTTCGACAACACCCAGCAAGGCAATTTCGAGGCTCTATGGAAGATTATGGACGAGCACTACTGCTTTTTCGACTATAAGAAGGAAGAGTGCGGCGTTGACTGGAATGAGGTGTACACACGATATAAACCGATGGTTAACGGTGCCAACACAGAACAGCTCTTCGAGGTGCTGGCACGCATGTTGGCAGAACTCAAAGACGGACACGTGAACCTTGGATCGAGCTTCGATCTTGGCAGAAACTGGTCGTGGAAGGAAGCATATCCCACGAACTTCTCCGACACATTATATAATAAGTATATGGGTACGGACTACCGCATTGCTTCGGGCATCTATTACCGTATACTTGACGACAACATAGGTTATATGCGCGTGAGCACATTCGCATATGACTTCGGCAACGGCAATCTCGACGAAATACTTATGCACTTCATTGCTTGCCGCAGCATAATCATAGACATACGCGAGAATGGTGGAGGACTGGTGACGGCTGCTGAGAAACTGGCTTCAAGGTTTACTAACAGTGCCGTGCACGTGGGCTACATGCAGCACAAGACTGGCAAGGGGCACAATGACTTCTCTGCACTTGAGGAGGTGGTGCTGAAACCGTCGGCAAACATGCGATGGCAGAAACCCGTGTTTGTGCTTACCAACCGCGGAGTGTTCTCTGCCGGCAACGAGTTCGTGATGTATATGAAGCAATGTCCCAAGGTCACTGTCATAGGCGACAGGACGGGTGGCGGAGCTGGTATGCCATTTACAAGCGAACTGCCTAATGGATGGACAGTGCGCTTCTCGGCAGTTCCCATGTATGACATCAACAAAGAGAGTACTGAGCATGGCATTGAGCCAGACATATACTGCTCCATAACCGACGACGACTTCAGCAAGGGCGTGGATAGCATCATAGAGAAAGCAAGGGAGATGACAAAGTAGGGCAAACAAAGGCTAACGAAAGAAGAAAAGCCATGTAAAGTTTTGCCGTTCGGCATTTTTTTCTTACCTTTGCAAAAGCTGAGCAGTCAGCGACTGAGCGCTTGTGGCGAAATTGGTAGACGCGCCAGACTTAGGATCTGGTGTTTTGCGACGTGTAGGTTCGAGTCCTATCAGGCGCACACATTAGAATGCTAGATAGTTAATATGTAACTATTTAGCATTTTTCATTTATAAAATTATATCACTATATGACACACCACATTGTAATGTTCAAGTTCCGCGAGGATGTAGCGCAGTCAGTGCGCGAGGTTGCGGGCAAGGAGTTTAAGGAGGGCATAGAAGCATTGCCCGAAACTATTGATTTCATCCGCGAGGTGAGCGTAGGTATCAACATCAATGAGAATGAGCAGTGGGACATATGCCTCACATCGACATTCGACAATCTCGATGACGTGCGCGCTTATGGTGCCCACCCCGCCCACAAGGCAGTGGCAATGCAACTGATGAAGCACATTGCCCAGCGTGCCTGCGTGGACTTTGAGGATTAGTCGAGCAAATCTTCGCCAAGGTGAGTAACAGCTTCGCGAGCCTCGCGCTCGCTAATCTCCTTGGCTTTCTTTGGATAGAATATCATACGTAGAGACTGGTTGTAGTTGAAGTAATTGTACATCCAGTTAAGGAGGACTACGGTCTTGTTTCTCACACCGAGGATAGAGCGCAAATGAACCACGAGCCACATCACCCAAGCAATGAAGCCATTGAGCTTAAGACCAGCAAACTCGCACACTGCTTTGTTGCGTCCCACGGTAGCCATACTTCCGATATTCTTATAATGAAAAGGCTTCATCTCCTTGCCTTTCTTTAGTCTGATGAGGTTCTTCGCAAGGTTCTTTCCCTGCTGTATCGCCACTTGCGCCACCTGCGGATGGCCGTTGGGATAAGCCTCATCGGCATTCATGATGCACTGATCGCCGATGCAGAACACGCTGTCCATACCCTGCACCTGATTGAAGGCATCAACTTTTACGCGACGTCCGCGTCCGAGACAGTCAGCTGGCATATTGCCAACTTCCGTTCCTGCTATACCACTCACCCATATGAAGGTACGCGTGGCGATGCTACTTCCATCGGCAAGCATCACCTTGTGGTCTTTATAATCAGTCACCATCTTGTTGAGCAACAGGTTGACACCCATTCTGCGGAGGAACTTCTCCACGGCAGCGGAAGACTCTGGCGACATACCTGACAGAAGTCTATTGCCAGCCTCTATCAGATAGATGTTCATCTGACTCGGGTCAATATCGGGATAGTCATGAGGCAGCACCGTGTGTTTCATCTCTGCTATCACACCAGCCACCTCCACGCCGGTAGCACCACCACCCACGATGACCACATTTAGCAGTTCCTGCAATTCCTGTTTGGTGGCACAGGTAATGGCACGCTCCAAATTTGCAAGTATGGCATTCTGCAGTCCCATGGCTTCCGAAGCAGTCTTCATAGGCATGGCCTCAGCCTCTATGTTTTTGTTGCCATAGAAATTGGTTGTGGCACCAGCTGACAGTATGAGGTAGTCATAGTCAATCTTTCCTATAGAAGTTTGGATAATCTTTTTCTCGGGAAAGATGCCACGCAGTTCCGCCATACGATAGTATACGCCACTATTGTTGGAAAAAATCTTACGGAAGGGAAAACTGATGCTGCTCGGTTCCATACCTGCTGATGCCACCTGATATATAAGCGGTGGAAACTGATGGTAGTTATTCTTGTCAATCAGGATAACCTGAAAGTCAGACTTACGCAACATAGAAGCCACCTTCAGACCGCTGAAGCCACCTCCCACGATAACCACTCTCTGTTTTTCGTTTCTTTCAACATTAAGGCTCATAACATTATGTTTTTTGTGTTGGTATTCCTAAAAAGGGGGATGAAAATAAAAACAATCTTTCTTTACTGCAAAGTTACGCAATAATAATGAAATATTTTAGAAATACAGGCTGATTTTCCACCAGGAAAGAAAAGGTTGTGATGTCCGTTGTCCGTGCGGTGTTCCATACCGAGAAGCCCAACATAAAACTCAAGGCATTTTTCCAAACAGACGGTGGTAATGACTAGATGGTCGATATGGCTTATTCTCATATGTTATAACGTTATTATCTGATATGTCTACAAAGATACTGATAATTTAGTGAAAGAGGAAGGCATGAATTAAATTCGTAGACTAATACAATAATCTTTCGTCAAAAGCGTTCTTTATGTTGTATTAGTACAAATATTACATCCGGATGATAGAATACATTAAAGGCGAACTGACTGACCTGTCGCCTGCTACTGCTGTGATAGAGGCAGGAGGAATAGGTTATGAACTCAACATTTCGCTTGTTACTTACACCGCCATACAGGGCAAAAAGGAGGTAAAACTCTATGTTCACGAGCAATTGGTGACAGGAGGACGCGACGACAGTTTTACTCTCTATGGATTTCTTAATAAAGAGGAGCGCAAACTCTACCGTCTATTGTTGTCGGTAAACGGTGTCGGTGCAAATACCGCACGGCTTATTCTCTCTGCCATGTCACCCGCCGAACTGTGCAATGCCATTGCCGCAGGTGACGAACGCTTGCTTAAGTCAGTGAAAGGCATCGGTCCCAAGGCTGCACAGAGAATTATTCTTGAACTAAAGGACAAGATTGTGCAGAGTGGCATTGTGGACAAACTGGATGCCACATCGGATAGCAGCCAACCGACAATAGCCGTGAATGCCGAAGTGCGTAATGAGGCTATCAGCGCACTCACTATGCTCGGTTTCTCTCCTGCCCCTACGACTAAGGTCGTGAACGAAATACTGCGTCAGTCACCTGACATGGCAGTGGAGCAGGTTGTAAAACAAGCTCTCAAGATGATTAAATAAGTGTTGCACGACACGGCAACACTCAGCAAACTCAAAACAAGACAATGACTCTGCGCAACAAACTGAATATAGTTTTTCTGGCGGTGCTCCTCATGGGCCTCGCCTCTTATGCCATGTCATTGCCTCAGGATGACAGAACACGTCGCCGCAATACAACAGACAGGGAACAGTCGAAAACGCAAAGACAAAGCAGACTGACTCAGGCGAACGGAAAGAATGACAAAAATGGTGGCACAGACAAGAAGAAAGATGTGTTGGAGCAACCTATTCTCAATATCGACGACACCATACCTGACTCTTTGCTCAATGCACGCTGGAAAATACAGCGCACCCTGCCACTGACATTTGCAGACCTGCGTGCAAACGCTACCGACCTTGCAAGGCCGGAGAATCTGAAGCAGACTGTAGAATATAACGACACGTTAGGATATTACATATTCGGCAACCGCATGGCGGGTTCTTATCTGCAAGCTCCGCTGACGATGACTCGCGATGAATATATGAAATGGAGCGAGAAGCGTATGCTGGAGAAGATGTTTCGTGAGAAGAACAATGCCGACATTGAAGCTAAGGGAAAGGACAAGTTTGACTTCACCGACATGCACTTCAGTCTCGGTCCGGCAGAGAAGATATTCGGTCCTGGCGGTGTGAGAGTGACAACGCAGGGTACTGCCGAACTGAAGTTTGGTGCCACGATGAAGAACATACAAAATCCTTCATTGCCCATCAAACGTCGCAAAACCACCAATATCGACTTCGACGAGAAGATAAACTTCAACATGACTGGTAAGGTTGGCGATAAGGTGAACATGGGACTTAACTACAACACAGACGCTACCTTCGACTATGATGCCCAAAACATGAAACTGAAATATGAGGGCAAGGAAGACGAGATTATCAAACTCGTCGAAGGCGGTAATGTCAGCTTCCCTTCCAACTCGTCGCTGATAAGGGGTTCGTCGTCTCTCTTTGGTATCCGCTCCGACTGGCAATTCGGCAAATTGAAACTCCAGACTGTCATCTCGCAGAAGAAATCCTCATCTACAAGTGTGTCGTCAAAGGGTGGCACACAGCTCACATCATATGAGATGGACGTGGCAAATTATGACGAAAACCGCCACTTCTTCCTCTCCCATTACTTCCATGACCGCTATGACGCTGCCATGAAGACTCTGCCGAATGTTACTACAGGTGTAACAATCAATCGCATAGAGATATGGGTAACAAATACTACAGGAACGACATCAAACACGAGAAACATCATAGCCCTTACCGACCTTGCCGAACCTCAGACCATATCTAACACTGCACTCTGGTCAGCAAGCGGTTACCAAGTGCCATGCAATGCCGCCAACAGCGAGTATGCAGCAATGACTGGCATCTATAGCGAAGCACGCGACATAGATCAGACATCCACGGTATTCGATGGTGTCAGTAATTTCGCTGGAGGCACCGACTATGAGAAGTTGGAAAAAGCACGTCTGCTGTCATCGTCAGAATATACTCTCAACTCAGCTTTGGGATATGTCACCATCAACTCCACGCTACGCACTGACCAGGTGTTGGCGGTGGCTTATGAATATACTTATGGTGGTGTGACATATCAGGTGGGAGAATTCTCGGGCGATGTGAGCGATGTCAACAAGGCTCTGTTTGTAAAATCTCTGAAGAACACATCTAACAATCCGCAGCAGGGCAACTGGCGACTGATGATGAAGAATGTCTACTCCATCGTGCGCGGTACACTACAGAAGGAGAAATTCAAACTCGACGTGAAGTTCCAAAGCGACACATCGGGTGTGTATCTGTCTTATATACCAGAACCACAGGTAAAAAGTCAGACACTCATAAAACTCCTCGGTGCTGACCGACTTGACAATAACAACAAGGCTCACTCTAACGGTTACTTTGACTTTGTGCAGGGTTACACTGTCAAGGACGGTTATGTATTCTTCCCTTGTGCCGAACCGTTTGGTCAAGCCATATACAACAAACTGACGGAGAATGGCATCAGCGCAGACATAGCAGCAAAATATGCCTTCACCGAACTCTATGATTCCACCAAGACGGTGGCAAAGCAGATAGCGGAGAAGAACAAGTTTATACTGCAAGGACAATATAAGGGAAGTCGAGACAATGTAATCTCTCTCGGCACATCGGGCTACATCCCACAAGGATCGGTAGTAGTGACTGCTGGTGGAGTGACTTTGACGGAAGGGTCTGACTACTCGGTGGATTACTCCAGCGGTGAAATTACGATTCTCAACCAAAGTATCATTGATGCTGGCACATCCATCAATGCTTCTGTGGAGAGTAAGAACGACGTGTCACAGATGCGCAAGACAATGTTTGGAGTAAACTGGGAATATGACTTTTCCAAGAATTTCCAGATGAGCGGTACGTTGCAACATCTGTCGGAACAGGCGTTGACGACTAAGGTGAACATGGGAGCAGAACCCCTCAACAACACGCTATGGGGCGTAAACATCAACTGGAAGAAAGAAAGCCAGTGGCTCACTGACATGCTCGACAAATTGCCGTTCCTGCATCTCTCTCAACCGTCAAACATCTCTTTCCAAGGCGAGTTTGCCCAGTTGATAGCAGGACAAAGCCACGGCACTCAGGACAATGCTTCCTACATAGACGACTTTGAAAACACGAAGTTGACCATCGATGTGTCTACTCCTTCGTCATGGATTCTCTCGAGTGTGCCTTCCATGTTTGAGGAGAGTAAGGACAAGACAACCCTGAGAAGCGGATATAACCGTTCACAGTTGGCGTGGTACAATATTGACCCATTGTTTACTCGTCGCTCTTCTTCCCTCACACCGAGCCACATAAAGAGTGACTTGGAGCAGTTGTCCAACCATTATGTGCGTGAGATATATGTTAACGAACTGTTCCCTAACCGCGACCAATCAAGCTATAATGGCGCAACGAGCACATTGTCAATACTCAATTTAGCTTATTATCCTAACGAGCGCGGACCTTACAACTTCAATCCTAACCTGCAGTATGACGGTACTTTACCCGACCCAAAGAACCATTGGGGAGGTATGATGCGCCGACTTGACACGAGCGACTTCGAGACTGCCAACGTGGAGTATATCGAGTTTTGGATGCTCGACCCGTTCATCTATACGGCAAGGGAAGGCATAGCAAGCCAATATGGTGGCGACATGTATTTCAACCTTGGTGAGATAAGCGAAGATATTCTGCGTGACGGAAAAAAGTTCTATGAGAGCGGAATGCCTGTAGACGGTTCGTCAAGCTATACTATAACACAGTGGGGAAAGGTTCCTAATCAGGCTACTGTCACCTATGCCTTTGCCACCACTGCCGGTTCTCGCGAGTTGCAGGACGTAGGTTTCAATGGCTTGACTGACAGCGAAGAGCGCACATTTGAGTCATATCAGGATTTCCTTACCCAAATACAGGGTAAGGTGAGTGCTGCCGTGTGGGACTCCATCTACAATGACCCTGCCAACGACGACTACCACTATTTCCGTGGCAGCGACTATGACGACATGAAGGCGTCTATTCTCCGACGCTATAAATACATCAACAACCCGCAGGGCAACTCTCCCGACACAAGTAACAGAACGGAGAGTTACGACACATCATACAAGACCACACCTGATGTAGAGGACATCAACCAGGACTATACGCTTAATGAATACGAGAAGTACTATCAGTATAAAGTGTCCATACGTCCTGAAGACCTCGTTGTGGGACAAAACCACATTGTGGACAAACGTGTAGCATCACGCAAACTAAGAAATGACAAGACGGAAGAGGTGACATGGTATCAGTTCCGCATTCCTATCGATGACTGGGATTCTAAGGTAGGCAACATCAGTGACTTCACCTCCATACGCTTCATGCGTATGTTCCTCACTGGTTTTGAGCACCCCATCGTTCTCCGCTTCGGCAATCTTGACCTTGTGCGTGGCGAATGGCGCGTATATGACCAGACTCTCGACAATGTCAGCGGTACTGGCAAGATGGATATCTCTGCCGTAAACATTGAGGAGAACAATGACAAGACTCCAGTCAACTACACTCTGCCTCCAGGCATAAAGAGAGCGCAGGACCCAACTCAGCCTCAACTTGTTGAGAGCAATGAGCAGGCACTTGCCATGACGGTGACGAAACTGTCGACAAACGAGTCGAAGTGTGTCTACAGGAACATGAACCTCGACATGCGCCAATATAAACGTCTGCAGATGTATGTGCATGCCAATGCTACGGAGACTAACGAGACTAACCTGCAAGACGGTCAACTGGCAGTATTCGTGCGCTTGGGTTCTGACTATAAGAGCAACTACTATGAGTATGAAATACCGCTCAAACTGACTGCTCCCGGCAGATATGACCAATACAGTGCGCAGGACTGCGGATTGGTGTGGCCAAGTGAGAATATGCTCAACATTGCCACCAGCATATTCACATCAGCAAAGAAGGAGCGCAACAAGGCGAAAGCTCTCGGTATGGCATCTTATAACCGTGCCTTCACTGTCTATGATGATGATAACCCCAACAACAAAGTGACAGTGATGGGTAATCCGACTCTTGGTGAGGTGAAGGTGATGATGATTGGTGTGCGCAACAAGTCGGGCGACCCCAAGACGGGCGAGGTGTGGGTAAACGAACTGCGTCTGCGCGAGTATGACAACAGTGGCGGTTGGGCAGCACAAGGCAACCTCAATGTGCAACTCTCTGACCTCGGAACTATCAATGCACAGGGACGCTACACATCACAGGGCTTTGGTGGCCTGGAGGATGGTGTGGCATCAAGAGCTACGGATGACTTTAGCAGTTACACGGTGACAACATCGCTCGAATTGGGCAAGTTCTTCCCTGAAAAGGCAAAGGTCACTGCCCCACTCTACTACTCCATATCAAAGGAGCAGTCGCGTCCTAAATATAATCCTCTCGACACTGACATGCTGCTGAAGGATGCCCTCGATGCGGCAAGCCCGAGCGAGCGTGACTCCATAGAGAGCATAGCAGTGACGAAGACTCTCAACACAAACTTTTCTTTGTCTAATGTGAAGGTGGGCATACAAAACAAGCGCCACCCAACGCCTATTGACCCTGCAAACTTCTCATTCTCCTACAGCCACTCGCATAAGCACACATCGGGCGAGACCACAGTCTTTGAGAATGAGGACACATGGCGAGGAACTCTCGACTATTCATGGACTCCTGTATATAAGTCTATCGAACCGTGGAAGAAGACAAAGTCAAAGAGTAAGTGGATGGACATTGCAAAGCAGTTCTCACTCAACTGGTTGCCACAGAACATATCATTCGGTTCTGACATTAACCGCTCCTACTATGAACTGCAGGAGCGCGACATGGAAACTACCGAAGGTTCATCATTGCCATTGACCTTCTCGGAGCAGTTTCTATGGAATAGAGACTTCTCCTTGCGTTGGGACTTCACAAAGAACATACACATGAACTTCTCCTCTGCAACGCATGCGGAGATAGAGGAGCCATATACTCCGGTGAACAAGAATCTATACCCCGACCACTACGAGGCATGGAAGGACTCAGTGTGGACAAGTATCAGGAATCTTGGCACTCCACTCGACTATAACCAGAGTTTCTCGCTCACCGTGCAGTCACCTCTCGACAAACTGCCCATCTTCGACTGGACAAAGCTGGACGCTTCCTACAAGTCGAACTACTCATGGGTGCGCGGTTCAGACCTCGAGGACGGCACATCGCTTGGCAACACCATAACCAACAGCCGCGACATCACAGTCAACGGAACATTCAATCTTGAGAAACTCTATAATCACATACCGTTCCTCAAGGCTGTCAACGACAAGTTTAACAAGCAGAAATCACGCATAGCGCAAAACAACAAGAAGAGCACTCAGAAGAAACCTACGGGCAAGGACAAAGCGAACAAGAGTGCTGACAGCAAAGCGGAAGCAAGCGCACAGGCGCAGAAGAAGGAATTGCCTAAGAACAAAAAAGGATTTGAGAAAGAGATAACGATAAAGCCCGACACGGTGATAACTATCAACCACGCACGAAAGTCAAAGAGACTCATCGTGAGTGCAAAGACCGAAGACGGCAAGGCTTACCCTATTAAATATAAGGTGGGCAACGAAAACACCATCAAGATTACCAACAAGGTGGACTCTGCCATCAAGCTGAAGGTTAGCGTCTTGGCAAAAGAACCGCTCGAAGACAAGGGCTGGTACAAGGCTACGCAGTCGGCAGCACGACTTCTCATGATGGTGCGCTCAATAGGTTTCACTTACAGAAACCAGCAGTCGATGTCGCTCCCAGGATTCATGCCTACCGTAGGCGACGCTTTCGGACAGAAGCGCAACAACGGATATCTCGCTCCTGGTCTTGGATTCGCTTTCGGCCTTGAGGGCGAGGAATTCATCGACAAGGCGCAGAAAAACGACTGGCTTCTCATGTCCGACTCTGTTGCCACGCCATCAGTGATAAGCAAGACAGAGGATTTGCAATTGAAGATGTCTGTAGAACCAGTGCGCAACTTCAAGATAGACTTCAATGCATCGCGCACTATGACAACGGGCAAGCGCATACAGTATATGTATGAGGGTAACCCAACGACGCAGACGGGAACATTCACCATGACGACTATATCGCTAAAGAGTGCCTTTGAAGGTATCGGCAATGCCAACAACGGATATAGGAGCAAGTCATTTGAGAACTTCTGCAACTCACTGGATGCATACCAGCAGAAGGTAGAGCGACTGTATGCTGGTGCCACATATCCGAAGGGATCAACAATGGCTGGGCAGACTTACGATGCAGCTAACGGCGGAGTAAACAAATATAGTGCCGACGTGATGATACCAGCATTCCTCAACAGTTACACTGCCATGGGCGGTGGCGGTCTGGACTTGTTCCCTGCCCTCACCAAACTGCTGCCAAACTGGTCTATACGCTACTCAGGACTTGCCAAACTACCTTGGTTTCGCGATAACTTCAAGTCGGTGAACATCAACCATTCCTACAAGAGCATCTATGCCGTGGGATCATATAGCTCCTACAGCACCTTCATGGAATATATGAACGGACTTGGATTCGTTACTGATGCCACCACTGGCATGCCGGTGCCGAGTTCCATGTACAACATTTCTACTGTGAGCATCAACGAGGCTTTCTCGCCATTGCTTGGTGTCGACGTCACATTCAACAACAACATGACCTTGAAGTGCGAATACAAGCAGACGCGTGTACTATCACTCTCCACCACATCGGTGCAGCTTAATGAATCTGTTTCAAAAGACTGGGTAGTCGGTTGGGCTTACAAGATACAGGACTTCAAACTCTTCTCCATGCGCAACAACCGCAAAGTGAAGAGCACCCAAAAGAAGTCTGCCAATGGCGACGACAACGACAAGTCAAAGTCATCTGTTAGCACAACGACAAGTGCACGCAACAAAATAAATCACGACATGAATCTGCGACTTGACCTCAGCTACCGCAAGATGGCGAGCATCAGCCGCGACATAGCATCCATGTCTTCGTCAGCATCATCGGGCAACACTGCATTCAAGATGTCATTCTCGGCAGAGTATACTATGTCAAAGTTGATGACCATGAGCTTCTACTACAACATGCAGAAGAACATCCCACTTCTGTCATCAAGCTCCTACCCCACCACAACCAATGACTTCGGACTGTCGCTTAAGTTCTCGCTTAAGAGATAACCATTGTGGCTTTTACAAAAGTGATGATTCGAAAAAAACGCACGTACGTGAAATGCTCGATGCACGTACGTGCGTTAGCAAATGAACATACGTGCGTTGACCGATGCACGTACGTCCATTTTATGATGAAGTCAGTATCACTCTGCTTATTTATTTAAATGCTTTTTCTTAAGCAAGAGAATGCGACGCACGCTTTCATTGATACGACTTTCGCTGATAGTGCCATCCTTGACAGCATTGACCACAGCATCGAAAGCCTTTTTATACTTTGGCACGCAAAGCAGCACATCTACACCAGCTTGTATACTCTTCACAACAGCTTCCTCAGGAGTGTACTGCTGTGAGATAGCTCCCATTTCCATGGCATCGGTCACAACGAGATTTTTGTAACCCAATTCATTGCGCAGTTTGTCCTGTAGAATAAGGCTAGACATGGTGGATGGCACATTGCTTCCATCTACATTTGGGGCAGTTATATGAGCCGTCATGATGGTCCCCACACCGTGTTTGATGCCTGCCTTAAATGGTATCATTTCACAAGACAACATTTCTTGCCAGGTTTTCTTGGTTTCAGCATATCCAAGATGTGTGTCGGTTTGTGTGTCACCGTGGCCGGGGAAATGCTTGATGCAGCCAATAATTCCATTGGCGCTAAGTCCATCAAGATAACTGCACACCATTGTGGCAACCGAATCCGGGTCACTACTGAAAGATCGTGTACCAATGATAGGGTTGTCGGGATTACTGTTCACGTCAGCCACAGGAGCAAAGTCTACGTCAAAACCAAAGTCCTTTAGGTAAGATCCGATGTAGCGGGCAGCATTGTAAACAGTTGTATCTCCACCATGCTGGCATAGCCAAGTCATGCTTTCAAATTTGTTGAGTCCAAATGCGTCGTTGTTAGCTAGTCGTGCCACACGTCCGCCCTCTTCGTCAATGGCAAGCAATGGTGCATTCTTCAGTGCCTTTATTTGTGGCACAAAGGCTTTAAGTTGCTGTGCTTCGACGCAATTGTGCGCAAAAAGTATTACGCCACCTGCGGGATAGAGACTATCTAGTTGCGCCATTTCGGCGGTGATGCTGGTCACATTGAACGAAGGCCACTCAGCAGTAGTAGGCGTAAGGGTGCCATTTGCAATATCCTCTAACAGGTATTCAGGACGAATCCAAAACATTTGTCCCACTTTGTCGCGCAACGACATTTGACTCAATACCGTTTCCACATATTGCTCGTCAGTGGGTTCGGTAACAGGATCGTTGTCACTGTTGGAACATGAAGCCAGCAAGAATATCAAACTGAACAGCAATAGTGACGGAAGTAATTTTTTTTGTTTCATAGTATATATTATATTTTACTTTAAATGGCAGCTACATTGATAACAATCATGCACATGGATTTATCTATGCTCCATGGCATAATAGCTTGCGAACTCTATGATTTTAAGAGTTAAATCTATGTTTCTTCAACAACGTATAAGTTATCATAGAGATATGACAATTGTCTATTTCTACGCAATACAACTGGACTCATACGCTCTATAGTCTTCTTTTATGTTGCAAAGTTAACTAAAAGATACGAATACAGCTGACAACTTTGTCTATTATTTAAATTTGCCACTAAAATGCGTTTAACATTCTGTGAAAATCATTTATTCATTCTTGCCGAAGTTTTGGATAAACTCGGTAAGGTTATCACCTGCCTCCAAGTTTAGTTTTTTGCGTAAGCGGTAACGGGCAGTCTCGATGCTACGCTCTGACATATTAAGCAATGATGCCATCTCTTTGCTGCTTAAGCCCATGCGCAGATAAGCACACAGCTTGCGGTCGTTGAGCTTCAGCGAGGTAAATCGAGTGGTGAGTTTTACCATAAGGTCATCATAGACCAGGTTGAAGTTCTCCTCAAACTTGCTCCATCCATCGTCTTGATTGAGATATTCCTGCAACGAGTTGCGGATGTCGGCTATCTGATGAGTTACCTGTGCCTTCTTGTCCTCACGGCGCACTGACTCCGACAGATTTGCCATATCCATGTCCAACTTCTGAAGAATGTCGTTTTGATGTATCTGATTCATTGTAGAGGAAGCCAGCTCGCTTGACTTGCGCTTTAACTCGGTCTGTAACTGCTCATTTTGAATCTCAACCATCTCAGCCTTACGCTCGGCACGCTCTATCGCTATCTTGCGTTCGTTTTCCTTTTTAATGCGTGTCAGCTCTCGGCTGGCTCTCCACTTGAGGTATCTCACTATAACCACGAGTACTGCCACTATCAGACAAAAATATGTGATATATGCCCAAATGCTTTCATACCAAGCAGGAAGGATAGTTATCTCAAACTGCGTCTCTTGCGTCTTGCCACTTAAACGGTTATAAGCCTTTACGTGGAAAATGTAGTTACCTTTGCTCAGGCGGGTGTATTCCTTGCTTGGAGCATTGCTCTTCCCTCCCCATCGCTTGTCATAATTCTCTAGGTAACACTGGTAGGTGATGGCATCATCCGTCTGATATTCAGGCATTCCATAATCAATGCGTATGGAGTTAAGACTGTGCGACAGGTCAATATGTGGCACCCTATGTTTCCTATCACCGCCATATGGCTCGCGATACACCACACTGTCGTCATCGTTGGTTGAGATGATGCGTCGGATAGAGAGGGCATAGTCTTTCGTTTTGTTCACGAATCGGTTGCTCACCAGATAGAATCCATTGTTTGAATTGATTATTGAGAAACGATTATCTACCACCATCATATTGCCAAGGCCCAGGTTTTGGTTCTTCACAATAGGACGATAAGACATTGAGTCAACCTCATAACCTTTTTCTGTAGGATGGGCGATGGCAAGAAAATCCGTCTTCTGTGCCCATATGTCATGCGAAGGGGTTTCTTCCAAATGCAATGTAGAACCAAAGGTATTGAAGAGATTATTCATAAGCATATCATGTACGAGTCGCTTGCTACGACGATCGTAACGATAGAATCCGTCTACCGACGATATGTAAATCTTACCTCCCACACGGCACAAGTGGTTGCCCTCGTCTACCAATAGTTGATGATTTTTGTCGTAGGTGGCAAGAAGGCGTAGGTTTTTCATATCTGCAGAGAAGGCAAGATGATAGATGCCATGCAGCCAGTTGCTCATCCATAGAGTGCCATCCTCATCTTCATAGAAGTTGCCACTCGTCTCTATAGGCACCTTAAGCCGATGAAGCAAGACTAAACTGTCGCCTTGACGACGCATGATGGCAATGCCCTGATATTCGGCTACAAACAGGTAGCCTGGATGCCTTTTTAACTCACAGAAATTCCATGTACCTTCCGTCACATACATCTGCACAGCTTTGTCACCACGTATTTGGTAAAGCCCACGGTCGGTGGCACACAGCAGAGTGTTGCCAACCTTGCCTAATTGCCATACCTGTCCCACAATGCCCTTTATAGCCTGTGGGATGCGCGAATGCTGCTGTTGTATATAGGTCATCGGAATCATAAAGAGTCCTTGGTTAGTGCCAAGGTAAAGGATACCATCCGACACAAGCGAACAATAACCTGTACCTATACTGTATCGTTCACTTACTATATTTGTATAAGCTGCGTTGAGCATAGCATAGCTGATGCCATTATCCAAACCCATCCACACGCTACCTCGCTTATCAAAAGCCACAGAAAGCACGGTGTTGTTTTGCAATCCATGCGAAGTGTTGACATATTTTGTGCTGCCATTGGCGAGGTTTCTCACAATCAATCCTGATCTGACTGTTCCCACCGCAATATTGTCACCCTTGATTGCCATGCTGAATATTTGGTTGGCTGACAACATCGCAGATAATTCTGGAACAAAGGGCGTTAGACTTTTTCCATCATAACTAAGCAATCCGTCCTGTTGGGTTGCCAAGATGAGCTGGTTGCGATACACTGCCATAGATCTCACTACAATGCGGGATGACAAGTTGGCACCTTGCAGGGGAAGCAACCTGTTACCCTGCAAGAGACAGACATTATTTGCAGTAGCTACATAAAGTTTTCCTTGTCCTTCACACATCGTCTCAATCCTGACACGAGGTTTGACGGTGAGAAGTTTTCCCGACACCTTATTATATATAAATAGGTGACTCTTGCTTTGAAATACAATCATCTTGCCCCATGCTTCTATCTTCCATATCTCACCAAAATTTCGATCTTCAGATTTCAGCTTATCCATAAGGCTATGGTACACGCACTGGTAGGTGTTATCATCTATCTCATAATAGCCCATCTGATTGGAGGCTCCGGCATAGATTCTCCCTTCCTCATGGTCATAACATAGGGCACGAACGGTGGAATAGTTGCTTATAGGATAAATGTCCCATCTCTCACCGTCAAAGAGGAGCAAGCCTACATTGTTGCCAAATGCGACAACACCATTGGGCAACTGTTCTATGCACCAGTTTTGTGTTCCGGCATTATACTGCATATATGTAAAATTGCGGAACAATGACTCCTGAGCAAAGGAAGATACAAAAGATGCCAAGCTAGTTACTATGAACAATAGTATTCGTTTCATCATACGGCTAAATTAAAACAAATATTTAAAGGACACAAGCTTTTTACAGTATAAATGAGGTGGCTTTTTACTCTATGAAGCAATACACTAAGCCAGATTTTATGATATACACCATTATATCAAGCATTTACACAACACAAGAAACACCTCACGAAACACCTCATTTTTACAAAAGTGAGTTTTTGACGTACTAAAAAATTTGAAACATAACATTAAAACATACTACTTTTGGCACCGAAATCTAAATCAGCACATATAGAACCATTACCTATAGGAAGGTGGACAATAACCTATCGAACGACTCGGTAGCAACCTAAATAATGACTGATGAATAAACGTAACAAACTAAGAAATATGAACAAGAAATCATTGACCTCATGTTTAATTTTGGGCACAATGCTTTTACCCCTTTATGTTGGTGCGCAGAACATCAAGGTGCATGGTACCGTCGTAGCAGAATCTGACGGAGAACCTCTCCCTGGTGTTACAATATCTATCGAAGGAACAAACATCGCCACACTTAGCGACATAGATGGCCACTTCACCATTGATGCCAAGCAAAAGGGCAAGCTCAAGTTTTCTTATATAGGATTCAAAACTCTTCTGAAGCCATTCTCTACATCAGGCGACATGAGCATTGTGCTCACCGATGACAACAATATGCTCGACGAGGTGGTAGCCATCGGCTATGGCTCACTAAAGAAGAGCGATCTCACTGGTGCCGTAGCCGTGGTTAAGGCTGACAATCTAAAGAAGACTCCAGCAGCAAGCGTAGACCAAGCACTACAAGGTCGTGCAGCCGGCGTAACAGTCAATTCTAACTCAGGTCAGCCAGGTGAAGGAGCTACCGTCCGTATCCGTGGTATCGGCACTGTAAATGATTCCAATCCTATCTACGTCGTAGATGGTGTCATCTGCTCTGACATTTCTTTCCTCAGTCCAAGCGACATCGAGAGTACCGAAATATTGAAGGATGCTTCATCTACAGCCATTTATGGTTCGCGAGGTGCCAACGGCGTTATCCTCATCACAACAAAGAAAGGTGAGAAAGGCCATGCACAAGTTTCTTTCGACATGTATTATGGCATACAAAACAGATGGAAAAAACTAGACATAATGAATAAGGAGCAGTTCATTGATACTTACCTAAAGCTCAATGCGGCTAAAAGTGAGCAGAACTATTTCGAACAGAAAGGCTTCAACGAATGGTTGCAGCGATATAAGTTTGGTAGCGATGCGCACTTCGCTGTGGCAAAGACAACCAAATACGAGAACGGCATCGACTATAGCCTCATCGACACCGACTGGCAAGACGAGGTCTTTGTAAGTAATGCTTCCATCCAAAACTATCACGCCAGCATCGATGGTGGCACCGACAAGAGCAACTACTCTTTCTCTACAAGTTGGTTTAGCCAGGATGGCACCATTATCGGAAGCAACTATGACCGTCTGACACTTCGTGCCAACACCTCTTTCCAAGTAAAGCCTTGGCTGAAGGTGGGCGAGAATATCTCCTTTGTATACGGCAAAGGCCGAAATGCTATGAACAACAGTGCATCGGCAGGTGCGTCGGTCATCTCTGCAGCCTTGGCAATGGCACCATGGGACTCTGTCACATATCCCACAGGGGCTATGAACAGCAAGGGTAAAGACATGAGCGGAATGTATGCGGCGCCATCCAACTTCAAGAATGCCGTCAACCCATACAGTATGGTATACTATTCTCACCCTCAGGACATCAAGAAACGCTGGATAGGCGACATCTACTTGGAGTTTACCCCATTCAAGGGATTTTCTTACCGCACCGACTTCAGCTATGACGAACTGGGAGTAAAGAGCCGCAACTTCATGGATACTCACGACACAAGTGTAAAGGACTACGCCGATGAGAATTTCCTCTCACGTAGCCTCAGCACCGAGTCTACCTTCTCTTGGGAGAACATCATCAACTATAACATCCAAATCAAGGCGCACAGTCTTAATCTGATGGTTGGTCAGACTATGGAGGAATACAACTATTATTATATAGGCGGTTCAGGTAGCAACATCCTCAACCCTGACGAGAAGAACTGGTATCTCAACCAAACTACAGACCGCAAGAGTGAGGCTGGTGACGCCGTAAGTCGTACACGTCGGCAATCATTCCTTGGTCGTATACACTACGTATACAAAGACCGCTACCTTGCCACCATCAACTTTCGTGCGGATGGCAGCAACAAATTTCCTAATAACACATGGGGTTACTTTCCCTCAGTAGCATTGGCATGGAAGGCCAACGAGGAGAGTTTTCTCAAGAATGTAAAATGGCTCGACTATCTGAAACTCCGCGCAGGATGGGGACAGATTGGCAACGACAAGATTGGTAACGACGCCTTCAATCAGACGCTCTACACTACAGGTCCTACTTTCGTGGGGTATCCACTTGGAGCAGACGGCACCATCCAGCCAGGCTCTACAGTGCTGACATGGGTAAACCAAGGTGGTAAGTGGGAGCGCACAGAGACCTTAAACTTCGGAATCGACGGCGCCATCGCCAATGGTTTGTTCTCTGCCACACTCGATTTCTATGTGCGCAACACAAAAGATATGCTCATCTGGAAGAAAGGACCTGCTTGGATAGGAAACAGATATGATGCACAGAGCAACATCGGCGAGGTTCGCAACACAGGTCTTGAGTTGACACTTGGTCATACTAACAATATCGGCAAGTTCAACTACAGCGTAGATGCAAATATCAGCTACACCAAGAACGAGCTGACCAAACTCAATGGCGGCGACCCTATCTATGGCGACAAGGTAGTAAGCAAGGAAACTTTACCACTATTCACATTTTGGGGATATGAATATCAGGGCGTATACAAGAGCGACGAAGAGGCTGCCACACATCTACCAGGTTATGCACTGGCAGGCGAGACATGTCCTTACCACGCTGGCGATGCCATCTTCGCCGACCTTAACGGCGACGGCAAGATAGACGACAGCGACAAGACCGACCTTGGCAACTCTTTCCCCAAGTTCTCCTATGGTTTGAACCTTAACGGCGAATACATGGGCTTCGACCTGAGCCTATTTTTTCAGGGTGTATCTGGCAACAAAATATACAATGCGCTGCGCGAACGTTTGGAAGGTGCTGGTGTGGAGAGTGCTCTCTCTACCGATATGGCTGACGTATGGACAACAGAGAATCCTAACGGAAGTATCCCAAACCCAAAGGGCAACACTGAGAACATGTCCACCAGCAGCAGATTCATCGAGAACGGTTCATATCTGCGATTGAAGAATTTGCAGATAGGCTATAACTTCAACAAGAATGTCATCGGCAAGATCGGTCTCTCGAAACTCCGCATATATGCACAGATGAGCAATGTGTTCACCATCTCAGGTTACAAGGGTTACGACCCTGAAGTAGGAAGTGGCGTTGACTATGGCAACTATCCACAGGCACGCACTCTACTATTCGGCATGAACCTCGCTTTCTAAGTATCATCTGCAATCACAAGGAGACGCATAGTATTTCTAAAAAAACAGGACTACGAAAAGAACAAAGAAAATGAAAAAATATATCTATTGCACAACATTGCTAGCATCACTCTCTCTGACATCCTGCAATGACTGGCTCACAGCCGAGACACCAGGCACCACAAAGCTCGAAGAGGCTTTTACTGATATCGATGTGGCAATCAATACCGTGAATGCTGTATATGTGCCATTGATGTGGGAATATGGCACGAGCACCACCTATTACCCAGAGTGGTTCATCGGCGACGTGGTATCAGACGATGCTTTAAAAGGCGGTCAGTATCTGCAAGACATGCCTGCAGTAAGAGACTTGGAGAATTTCAAAACCAATACTAACAACGCCTACCTGCTTGGATTCTATCGTGCGCAGTGGCAGGGCATCAGTCGTGCCAATCTTGCCATCCAAGAGATACCCAGCACCAAAGTAAAGGAAGAAGATGAGGACACTCTCAACAGATTGGTAGGCGAGGCCAAATTTCTCAGAGCTTACTACTACTTCCGTCTCTGTCGAATATTTGGTGGTATGCCTCTCATCGACTTCGTGGTAGACAGCAGCGAGAAATGGCATCAAGAGCGTGCATCACAAGACGAAACGTATCAGTTTATCATCACGGATCTAGAAGATGCTGAAAAGATCTTGCCACTTAAGAGCCAATACAAAACAACCGACCTCGGTCGTGTCACTAAGGGTGCGGCGCAGGCAATGCTCATGAAGGCAAATCTCTATCGTGCAGGTTTCCTTAAGCAAGCAGGCAACGAGACTGAATCACAAAACTGCTTCAAGGCAGCTGCGGTATGGGGCAAAAAAGTCATAGATAGCAACCAATATACTCTCAATGACGAATACTTCAACAATTTCATGCTCATTGGCGAGAACGACACAGAGTCTGTGTTCGAAATACAATATGTAGAAGATGGCATGAGCGACTATGGTGAGGGCGAAGGTTTTACACGCGGTACCTTCACACTGGTATTGCAGCGTTCTCGTTCTGCCCACTTCGGTCAGGCAGGCTGGGGCTTCAATAAGCCGACAGAGAATCTCTACAACGAGTATGAACCTAATGATCCTCGTCGTGACGAGACCATCTGGCGACCAGCCGAAGGCGAGATGGACACTCCTGCACAGGAAATCTACCTTGGTGACTCACTCTGCAGCCGCAAATATGCTATGTATACCGATGGTCAAAACGGCAAGTGCTACCAGTTGACACACGATAGCCGTGGTCCTCTCAACAACAAGCAAATACGTTACTCAGATGTCCTACTGATGTATGCCGAAGCTTGTTGCGAGAGTGGAGATTTGGCAAATGCAAAATACTACCTCAACAAGGTACGTGAACGTGTAAACCTCAACGCATTCCCATACACAGCCAAAATACAGGGCAACGATGTAACCTTCACAGACAACCAGGATGATTTGCGTGATGCTATCCGTCATGAACGTCGAGTGGAGTTGGCAATGGAGGGACATCGCTGGTTCGACCTCTGTCGTTGGGGAATTGCCAAGCAGACTATGGATGCTTATATCTCCAAGGAAACACCTGAGGCACAAACAGAGTGTGCTCCTTTCATCGAGGGAAAGCATGAGTTATTCCCGATTCCATCTCAAGAGATTGAGATTTCTGGCATCACTCAAAACCCTAAGTATTAACAATGAGAATTCGTCAAATTGGAATGTTGACGAATCCTCAATTTACAACAGACATAAAAACAACTCGTAGGAAAGTTTCATTAATAACAATCCAAATTTATCAACTTCTAAACACAACAAGATTATGAAAAAAATTACTTATCTCTTAATGGCAGCTTTGTTCTGCGGTAGTTTTACAGCATTCGCTCAAGATGACGAGGTAAAAGTTACTCCTGCATTCGACAATGACTTTGAGCCAACATTCAAATTCAATAGTGACTATAAATATTATGGTATCTTGCTCGACGACGAGACAAAGGAAGCCAACCTCACCGACGAACAGTACGTATACATCGGTCCTGACGCAGCTGCTGGCAGAAACCTCTGGGTATGGGAAAATACCTTCACATTCAACACTCCAAGTGGTCAAAACTCATTCGGCATCCCAGACGCTTATCTCTCTCTTAAGGTAGGCACAGTAGGTTGGTCAGGTCTCGGTTACGCCAACGACAACGCTATCGACCTCTCAGGCATCACAAGCGAATACACACTGCACTTTGCCATCAAGTCAACATCCAAGGAAAGCTTCGACTTCAAGTTTGGCGATGGCACAAGCGACGAGGCTGGCATGAAGAAGAACAACGCTGCCGACATTGTATTGGGTAGCAAGGCATACGATAAAGCTGAACCTGTAGCCGACTTCGAGCGCGACGGTGAGTGGTATAACATCGACATCCCTGTTTCTTACCTCGAAGACAACTTTGGTCTATCTCTTAGCAAGAATAATGCTTTCAAGGGCAACATTCTCAGTATTCTTGCTGGCGGTGTGTCTGGCACAGTTGTCGACTACGACGCTGTATTTTTCTATGGTCCAAAGGCATCTACTGGCATCAAGAACATTCAGAATGAAAACAGCAATGGGGCTATACAGTACTTCTCTGTAGACGGCAAGCAGGTTCCCGCTGCACAGGCTAAGGTAACCAAAGGACTCTACATCGTCAAGCAGAATGGCAAGACAAAGAAGGTCATACTCTAATGGGGGCAATGCTATCCCCTACTCTAAAATCTTACCATCATGAGAAAAATCTTATTATCCACCTTTGCATTGATGAGCCTTATCGCCATTCATGCAGAGACCAAGAGCTTCAAACGTGGTTTCGGAGAGAACACTCTCTACTACGTGGAAGACCTCAAGGCTCTATTGCCAGGCACTTCGTGGTTCTATAACTGGGGAAACGAACCTTCAACACAAGTGGTAGATTACATCGGGCTAGAAAAGGGTATCGAATATATTCCGATGGCATGGAATGCCAGCTACGACATCAACAAGATGAAAGCATATTATGCTGCTCATCCAAATGACAAGTATCTCTTGGGATTCAACGAGCCAAACTTCCCAGACCAGGCTAACATGCTCCCATCAGAAGCTGCCGAGAAATGGCGCGACTTGGAAAACTTTGCCAAGGAAAACAACCTGATACTCGTAGGTCCTGCCATGAACTATGCAGGTAGTCCTCTGAAAGATGGCAAGGTGTGGAACCCATACGACTGGATGGATGCCTTCATTGCCGCCTACAAAGAAAAGTATGGCACCGAACCGTATTACGACTACACCGCCGTACATGCCTACATGGACAATGCGGATGCAATGATGACCATCGTAGACGGATTTGCCCAAAAATATGGCAAGAAGGTGTGGCTCACCGAGTTTTGCGCTTGGGAAGACAAGGGCATCACAGCCGAGACACAACAGGAATACATGATAGACAAGTTGAAGGCTCTAGAAACCAGCGACAATGTATACCGCTACGCTTGGTTCAAGGCACGCAATGCCAATAAATATCCTTATTATAACTTGCTCTACTACCCCACCAAGACTATTGAAAAGGGTACACTTACTGAACTTGGTTTCGCATACGTACATATGTCTACATTCGACAAAGAGAAGTATTATGACCTTGGCGAAGCAATTCCTGTCAACGGGTTCATCGACTGCAAACTGAAGAGCATCCGACAGAGTGTCGACCCACGCGCCATCGATAACACAGAGATATATTTCAATGCCAACAACCTCTCCACGACCTATCAGATAAACGTACCGGAAGCAGGCCAATATAAGCTCATCGTACGCTACGCCTATACCAACGAAGACGGTTTAGCATCCAAACTCAGTGTGTTAGACGGGGATGGCAACCTACTGGTAAGCAAGAAGACATTGGATGCTACTGACGGATGGAACAACTACAAGGCTGTGGCTCTCGACATAACCCTTGAGGCGGGCAAACAAAACATTACTCTCAAGAAGTCTAACTTCGCCCCAATGGCGATATCTCTCATCAAACTCGTGAAAGAGGTGGATAAAAACGACAAGGATATGCAAAATCTCACGGGTGAGGACATCAAGAAGCCTGACAATGGAGACAGTGGCGACAATGACGACAATCCTATAACCCCAGGCGAGAATGAATCATTCGACAAGGAGGTAATTGTCTCTGACGATGCCTTCAAATTTGATGCTGACAATAAGTACTACGCCATCTATCTGGACGCAACCACTCAAAAAGCTAACATCAGCGACGACCGTTTCGTCAACCTCGGTGACAACGGAGGTTCTCAAAACTCCTACCTTTGGGAAGGCACCTTTAGCTATAGTGATGCTACTGGCAAAAACTCCTTTGGAGTGGAAGGCGAATATAAGGCTCTCGTCACCAGTGACAAAGGCTGGTCGGGCATGGGATACAACATCAATGCTAACAAGGGCGACGTAGACCTCTCTAGAATCAACAAGGACTACAAGCTACACCTATCACTCAAGGCAAGCCACAATTACCCTGTTGACTTCTACATCACAGACGGCAGTGGTCATCAGGCTCACCTCATCTTCGGCCAGTATGACATGGACGGCAAGGATCCTGTGGCAAACTTCAAACGAGATGGAAAGTGGCATAACGTGGACATACCAATGACTTATCTGAACCAGAAATTCGGCATTGACTTTAGCAAGGACACCGACTACAATGGTAATATCCTATGTATCACCGCTGGAAGCAAACAGGGAGTACAGATCAATTTCGACGGTATCTTCTTCTATGGGCCAAAGGATTCCACGCCCGACAGCAACGTGGAGACTGGATTAAGCCGAGTAAAAGCAACAGTGAGCGACGAGACATTCAAGTTCTCTAACGACGAACGCTACTATGTCATCAACCTCGATGCCACCACCAAGGCACGTAATCTATCAGAGTCGCAGATAGTGGATTGTGGTCCTAACGGCACATCGCACAACCTCTACCCTTGGGATGGCACCGTGAATTTCCACAGCACAACAGACGACAACTCATTCGGTGTAGCTGAACCGTACATCAGTGCCACAGAGACAAACAAGGGATGGTTTGGATTAGGATACAATGTAAGTGGAAGCACAGAACCTCTGAACCTCTCAGGTATCAGTGACGACTATTACTTGCACTTCTCCGTCAAGAGCACCTTCCCTGGATCCATTCTCTTCACCGTAACCGATGCGACTGGCAAAAGTGGCAACATCGTACTGGGAAAGGAAGCTTACCACGACCATGCTCCCCTTGGCGATTTCGCACGAGACGGTAAATGGCACAACATTGAGGTGCCTATGCACCTACTGAACATCAACGATGGGGTCAACTTCACACGCTCCACAAATTTCACTGGCAACATTTTCTCTATACTGATGAGTGGCGGTGAAGGAGCTACCATCGACTATGACGCAGTATTCTTCCACGGTCCGAAGGATTCACCGACATATACCACGGAGAAAGTGGCAGACAAGAACATCTGCATCACTAAGGCATCAGAGAATCCATTCAAGTTTAACGTCAACGAGACTTACTACATAGTAACTCTCGATGACGAGACAAAGAAGGAAAACCTCAATGACGGTCAGATAGTAGACATCGGTCCTGACGAGATGACTCGTTTTCTCTATCCATGGGACAACACCGTGATATACGGAGCTGCAATGGGCGAGAATTCGTTTGGCGTGGAAGGTGGATACACTTCTTGGGAGACAGCTCCCGACAAGGGATGGTCTGGACTTGGTTTCTATATCGACCGTTCGGGGCTCACGAATCTGTCGGGCATCAACAAGGATTACTCCCTCCATTTTGCCATAAAGAGTTCTACCACCCAACCTATCGACATCATCATTGCCGATGGCAACAAAAAGGAACATCATCTCGTCCTGGGACAAGAGAACTATGGCGACAACAAACCTATTGGTGACTTTGAGCGTGACAACACATGGCACAATGTTGAGGTGCCAATGGCATACCTTATCAAACAGGGGCTCGACTTCCGCACCGCCAAAGCTTACGAAGGCAACATCTTTGCTGTTATGCTAGGCACCGAGGGCGGTATGAAGTGCGACTATGATGCCATATTCTTCCATGGTCCAAAGGACAAGACTACGGGCATAGAGTACATTAGCCAATCAGACGACCAAAGTAGCAATGGCAACTACTCTGTCGGCATCTTCGACATGCAAGGAAGAAAACTACAGAGCATGGATGCTCCTGGCATCTACATCATACGTACCGCACAAGGCGCGAAGAAGGTGATAAAAAGATAATATTTAAAGACAACAAGCCAATATTCTGAAATGAGTAACATCATAATAACTCGACACTATCATCAGCTATGAGAAAGACTTTTCTTTTCACCATAATAATGGGTAGTTTGTGCTTATCTTTCCCGCCGACTATGGCTGGCGGAAAAGACTCACTCCACAAAGGCTACAAACTGGTTTGGAGCGATGACTTCGACAAAGAGACACTCGACACGACATCATGGAACATCGAAATCAACAACAGCGGCAACGGTAATGGCGAGTTGGAGTCTTATACTGACCACCCAGCCAATGTCACTGTAGGCAAAGATCCTGAGACTGGAGCAAGTTGTCTCATCCTCACTGCCCGTAAAGAAAAATATCGAGGGAGGGACTTTACCTCCGGACGCATCACCACCGCCAACAAGCGGGTATTCACCCATGGCAAGGTAGAAAGTCGCATCAAGTTGCCACTCACGGCAAATGGCCTTTGGCCAGCCTTCTGGCTTCTCGGCAACAACTACTTTTCAATCGGATGGCCTCGATGTGGCGAGATTGACATTCTTGAGATGGGACACGCTGACGGCATCAAGCAGGGCAATCAGAGTCAACTCTTCAATGGTGCCTGTCACTGGGGATTCTACAAGGACGGCGTTTATCCCAACTACGTCAAGGCAACAGTCAATCAACATCCGTTGCAGGACGGAAAGTTCCACCTCTTCACCTTGGAATGGGATGACAAGAACATCAAGATGTATCTCGACCAAGACACGAACCCTAAGGCAAAGCCCTACTATGAGATGAACATTGACGGAAAAGAAGGCGAATTGGCGGCAGGTCATTACTTCAACCATGACTTCTTCATCCTCTTCAACCTAGCCGTAGGCGGTCACTTCACTGGCATCACCAACTCCAATGACATTACTGCCCTCAACAAGGGAGAGGCAAAGATGTATGTGGACTGGGTTAGAGTTTATCAAAAAGACAAATAAGAGAATCTATCATTTAAGAACAAAAAGAATTGTATAACTAATTTTAAAGACCATGAACAAAAAGTTTTTACTAGTAGCTGCCTTTTCTGCAGCTATGAACTTGGGTGCATTCGCACAAACTAATCTGGCAGAGGGGATCATCCCTACTAAGCTGGAACCTATAGTAACTGGAACCAACATTCCTGAGACCCTTGTTGGTCTGACTGACGGCAAAATGGACAACATCTACCTGATGCCAGAACCAAGCTCTGATGGAGCTAACATTCAAGCATTCAGCCTTGATTTAGGTTCAGAGAACGAATTGGGAATGATAAAGATTTATTGGGAAGGTGCAGCTGCTTCTGACTTTATCATTTACGCAAGTAATGACAATAAAAATTGGACTGCTATTTGCACTAAAGAAGGTCTTGGGCAGAGAACAGAAGACGAGTTGATCTTGCAGGAAGGCACTAAAGCACGTTACATAAAATTCGTAGCATCAAAGGCCGTAAACTATGGTTGGGGTGTAAAGATGCGTGAGTTCCAAGTATTCAAGGCAGAAGCGACAGCTTTGACTTCTATCACTACTTCAACAGGCTTCGTCATGAAGGATACCGCTACAGATTTAGGAATCAAAGTTTCCGACCAATATGGCTCAGACTTCACTGGGGATGTTACCTATACCACAGACAATGGAACTATCACAGACGGTAAGTTGTCTGCTACCAAAAGCGGTCGTTGCACAATCACTGCCACTGACAATAAAAACAACACTGCCACTACTACCATCTATGTATTGGACGACACGATGGCTCCTAGCCAACCTTCAGTTTCAGCAGAAAATGCATATGGCATTTATAGCTCATATAGTAGCGACAAGTATGTACACTGGATGACTTGGTCAGGCTCTGACTTAACTATGGAGGAAATAACATTAGGCAACCAGACAGTAAAGCCATTGGCTGGTGGCAACAAAGTCGTTATCGGACAAAAGTCAAATAAGACCGATGAAGGTGACCAGTGGATGCAGTTTGACAACAGCACAGCCAAATATACAAATGTTTCTATGGACATATTCCCCACAAAGGACTTCCAAGGAACATTGTCAATCGAAGGTACTACAAACAATGAAACTAAGGTCAGCCTCAAAGCAGGGCAATGGAATACCATCGAGCTTACGGGCATTGCAGGAGAGGGCAACACCATAAAGTGCATAGCCATTGCAACTGATGGCACATTTGCTCCAATGTTGGTTTCTAATATTTATCTCTACAAGCTCGCAGCAGACCAGATTGTCATCTCAAAGACTGCCAATACCAATGGTTTCTATACTGTATCAGGCAACATCAGCACAACGAATGTTGGTGATTTGAAGACAGCAGAGGGTATAGCTTTCGACTTGACCAATGCGACAATCGCTGAAGACGTAACAAAGATTGAGTTCGCTAACCCTAATGCTCTCGTTATGGTTGCAGGCAACGCTACCGACTTCGAAACTGCAAATAAGTTGAGTGAAACCAGCAATGTCATTACTACAGATGGAACTTATTTCTTCGCAGCCAAGACTTTAAAGTTCGATGATGCTTCTCCTATCTGCACAAGCATCTCTATTGATGCATCAAAGGGAGAGACTACGGGATTCGAGTATACTCGTAAGATTGCCGCCAACGCTTGGGTGACAACCACACCTCTTGTAGGTGCAGATATTCCAGAAGGCGTTGAAGCTTATGAACTCGACACAGAGAACTCAAAGGAGAACAATGTCACATTCAAGAAGGCAGAAAACTTGATTGCAAACAATCCTTACATACTTCACAACACAAAGTCTGAAACTGTAGAGTTTGGCTTTAAGGCTGAGGGTGGTGACTTCAACCCTACAATCGCTGTGGGTAGTATAGAAGCTGCTAACGTGACATTCCACGGTAACTATGTCGCTAAGAATGGCACCGAGGTAGAATATGGTTTACAGAAGGCAACCGTTGGTAACGACAATGTCTTGACCTTTAAGAAGGTTGGCACAGGTGCCACCATCGGCACTTTCCGTGCATACTTCACACTGAATGCCTCCCAAACAGATGCTAAAGCCTACAACATCACGTTCACAAACGATGGTACAACAACAGGTATTGGTGACATACATACTGAAACCAATGCTAAGAAGGCTAACGGCATTTATACACTCGACGGCAGGAAGGTAAGTGAGTCAACTTCCCTTGACAATATGCCTAAAGGTGTTTACATCGTAAATGGCAAGAAAATCGTGAAGTAAAAAATCTGTTTACATTTATAATATATAAGGAATTATGAAAAAGAAAACATATCAGAAGCCAAGTATCAAGGTAAATGCATTGGCATTGGGAAACGCAATTTTGACAGGCAGCGATGTCACAGTAAACTTCGATGACGAAAACATCATTGAAAATGGCACTTTAGAGGCTCGTCGTGGCATATTATTCGAAACATGGGAAGAAGACGAGTAAAGTTGCTCACTAATTTAGAACTAAATAATTGGGGATGCGTCACTGACTGTGATGCATCCCCAAAAAAAATACACGCTATGTTTTATTATTCCATAAACAATTTCAAGGTAGTGGTATTGTCGCCCACATTTACTTCTTGGGTTTCAAGAGCACCCTTGGCATTCATGAACTTTATGGTATACTTCTGATTCTTCTCCACCTTGAAGGTGAGGACATCATTCATATCTTGTGTAGCACCAGTGCTACGACCACCGAATAGTTGCTTGTCGCCGCTAAACACATCAAGATTGGTAGCTACGCGATCACCCGAAGCCTCAGCATGATTCTTATCCTTAAACACCATCACTCGCAAGTCGACATGCTGGTCATCAGCAGGAACTGCGGACAACTCTGCTCTGTAGAGACTTGTATAGCGGTCGGTCACATTTACTGCATGTACATAACGGATGCTCCAATCCCAAACCAGTGGGAAATAAGTATCAGCAGGTTTGAAGGAAGCTGCATAAATGGCTTTTTCCCAATCTTCCTTGATAGCCTTACCTGCATCTGGCAAGAACCATGACTTATCCAAATCTTCTGAAGGATAATATTCTGTGAAATGCCAATCGCCATTAACCCACACTTCACTCCAGTTATGGTTTCCACGCTCATCATACCAGTTAGGAGTACCTGCCACACGTGAAGGGATTCCCACAGCACGGAATGCATCTGTCAGCAGGATGGAAAGACCTGAACAAGATGCCATATGCTGACGCATAGATTCATATGGTGCTTGATCAGCCTTTTCGCGCTTCGTATTGTAATCTACCACCACCTCATCACGAATGTTCTTGTTGACAGAGTCGATGGCCTCGCGCATTGTCTTGCATTTGATCACATATTTTTTGAATCGCTCATAGAAATCCTTACGCCAACTCTCACGTTTCTCATTCAGGTTGACATATGCCACAACATCATTAAGGAAGATGTCATTGGGCACATCTTTCACCCAAGGAAATTCTGCCTTTGCCTTATAAGCATACTGCACATGCTCCTTAAGGAAATCTGCAGTCAAAGTCTTGGCATCTCTCTCCGGCATATAGGAAATAAGGAATGCCATACCTTCTTTCTGTTCACCAGAAACTTCCTTCAATGCTTTCTTCAATTCTTTAGCGTTGTCACCAGCAGTAGCCATAGTCTGGTCTATAAGCTCATGATACTTTTGTGGCACTCCCTTATACTTGCCACCTGCGAAAGCTGACAACGATATGCCCAAGGCACAAATTACGAGCAAACTTTTTATTCTCATACTATTTACAAATTTATTAGTGTTTATAGGTTCTCATTACAATGCAATCTCCACGGATGCCGGATAGATGCGATATGGGTCATAATATTCCTGACAACTCTCCATCATGTCCATCATATTTGGGCGGAGCTTACCTTCAAAGGCTGTCTTGCCATTCACTATGACAGTGACAGGTTTTGACATATCCACCAAGTCACCATTGAGATAAATCTTCCATCTACCCTTTGATGACGGTTTGTAACTACGCTTAAACTTCATCTCAATGCCATAGACAGGATCTTTCTCTGTGGTAGAATATTCCACATCTTGAATATCTAATTTCACCACATTGTCATTGACAGTCATCTGATAATATGTTCTGTCGGCAGGACGCTCCATCACCTTTATGTTATAGAAGCCTGAGCGGTGTCTGCCATCCATGGGATAATCTTCCCACAGCACAGTCTTTGGATATGGATTGCGCACAAAGTTCTTCAACCATGGCGTTGTAGGTGTGTAATCGAGGGCATGACCACGTTCGGGCACAAGTTGTATACGATGACGGAACAGGCTATCTGCATTCGTGGCATATACATTCTGCAGAGAGTCGAAAGCCTGCTTGGTGTAAGTGGTAAGTGTGTTTCTATAAAAACCATCATCCAATGCACCTGTCAGGAAAGAGAAACCGATGTTGGCACAATTCTCCACAGGGGCATTGATAAGCGGTTCACCACCTGCCATAGGACCTACTGCAGCGAAATAGTCAGCATAGAATGATGCCAGACGCTGACTGCCGTAGCCGCCTTCGGAGATTCCGAGCATATATAAGCGGTTGGCATCTATCTTGCCACTTGTCAATGCCTGGCGGATGAGCTTCTCCCAAGCATACTGCTTTGACTTCTGATACCAGCGGTAATATTCTCCCTCATTGGGTATCTGTGGAACGAAGTACACGGACGGAGCATCATCAAAGAACTGCGACCACATGAGTCCATACTTCCATTCGTCAGCCTTTGGACCAGAACCATGAAGATAGAGATACATCGGGAATGGTGCCGCCTTTGCGATATTTTCATCCGTAGACTCACTGTCGTCACCTTGGAAACCGGTCTTATAGTTATTCTGAATATCCTCTTTTGTCAGCGGATGCCACTTTATACCCCAGTAATAAGGCATCGTGGCAGATGGCTCGAGTCCTGACGGCAGATGCCACGCACCCTTATTCTTGGCGCACAGTGTCCTGAGGTCTATGAGTTTCTCCTCATCAAGATTCTTGTTTGCTTCTGTCCATGCATCCCACACCATTTGCTGACATTCCTTTATCTTCTTAGCCTTCACGGTCTTGTTGAGATTGTCCATGAAGAGCATGGACTCGTCGCCACGCAGGTTCTGCATGAAATAGTTCACTATCTGAGTCTTCTCTCCCTTCGCCTGCACATCACAAGAACACATGGCAAGACTCATAATGCAAAAGGCTGTCGCCGTTGTCTTATACATTTTCATTTTGTTTTGTTTATTTGGTAAGTAATAGGTGACGTAGTATGTGGTACGGCGAGGACGCCGTACCACATAATATTACTTCAGTCCTTCGAGCAGCGACTTGAGTCGCATATCGCTCGGGCGATAGGCATTGTATTTGTACAGTTTGCCTTCCTTGTCATAGATAAGGAAGAACGGTATGCCAGTGACATTGAGAGCCTCACAGAGTTTATTATCCTTATTGATAACAAGTTCGCCCTCAAGCCCGAGGTCTGCCACCTTCTTCTTCCACGCATCCTCCTTGGTGTCGATGGAGAGCGAGAGGAAACACACATTGTCATTCTGCAGTTCCTTCTCCAATGCCTTCAGATATGGAATCTCCTTTATACACGGCACACACCATGACGCCCACATGTCGATGTAGACATACTTGCCACGATATTTTGCAAAGTCCACCTTGTTGCCCTTGAGGTCATAGAGGTTAATCCCTTCTGGGAATGGAGTGCCAGCTATGGACGACTTGCGCACCTTGAATTCTCCGAGATACTTATTGTCAAGATTAAATCGCTCTGTCAACTCAGAGAGTTCCTTCAGTCCCTGTTCATAGTTGTCGGCATAGTTGAATGATGCGATATGCTTGCTCAGCATCACATCTTCTGCCCTCACCTTCAGTCCTGCATTCTTCACCTTTCCTTCGAGTGATGTTATGCGCTCTGCAATACTTCCATTTGGCACACTTGCGAGTGCAAGTCTTGGTGCAGCCTCAAAGGCGGATGACATGTCGCAGTCCATAACGGCGAGCAACTTGTCAAACTCTGCCTTGGCATCAATGCCTATCTCTGATGGTGTCTTGCCTGTGATAAACTTCAGGTTTTCTATGTTCTCAAATGATAGTGATGCTGCCCATAGATGCAGATACTGATTAACGGATGTCGACGTGCGGTATACTTTCACGATACTGTCGGCAGCAGGGATATATCCTGTCACCAACTTCTGCAGAGCCTCATCGGTCATGCTCTTTCCGTCCATCCAAATCTGCTTAGCTCTATCTGTATAAATGACATTGAATGCTGCCAATGCCTTCGTGTCGGCATCAGCATTTATTATCTCTACATCACCGTCGGCAGTAAAGGTTATATCAAGCGCAGCCTTTCCGTCCTTAGCCTTCATGCTGAACGGCTTTATTATCTGTCGCTGCGATGTTGCTCCCACCAACTTATATACTTGGCATGAAGATTCTCCTGTTGCTACTTCCAATTTACCATCGGCAAACACTACAGAATCGGGATTGTCCCATAGACGCTCTGCTGGGGTGACATAGAGGCGCATACCTGCAGGCATATTGCCTTTCACACTTCCCGTCACGTTCAAATTTTGCGCAAATGTGGAACTGACGCATAGCATCAGTCCCACATATAACATATAAATTCGCTTGTTCATTTCTATAACAATAATACTAATTCTGAATACTTGGCTTATACATCAGATATGTAATCTTGCCACAGCAGTTCTTGTATGCCTTCTTTGGTTGCACGGCAGCAATGTTGTCAGTGCGCACATCCTTGCAGTCATAGATATAGAAACTGCCTCGCTGACTTGTCTTGTTGTATGTAGCCACATACAGTTCGTCTGTAGAGAAGTTTATATCCAAGAATGTCACCTCCTCGTTGGCATCGTAGCTGATAGCATACTGATCCTTGGTAGGCAGAGCAAACTTATTGCTACTCAGATATACATACACTGCATTGTCAAGACTGTAGTAATAACGGTCATAGGTAGACGAATACACGAAGCGCGCTCCCTTGCCTGGCACTGCGGTCTCTGCCGTAGGAGTCAGATACTGACCTTCAAACTCTTCAGCATTGATGTAGTAATAACTGTTGCTGTTTGCCCAAAGGTTGATGTCGCCTGTGGTGTTGTTGCGTGACAGGATATACACCGTACTGCCGTCACCATTGCCAAACGCTGTGATGAGTGTCTGACCGTCGAGCAGATTGCCTGCATCAGGGAAATAGGTGTCCAGACCAAAGTATGAGGCATAAGCAGAGAATATTGACACCTTGTTGGCATCATAGTCAACATAGAATGTGCGCGAATATTCTGATCCCCATGACTGATATTTGCTTAAAATCATGTCCTCAGCCTCACATCCTGCAAAGTAACTGTACTCGTAAGGGAACATATACTTCAGGTTGAGATGTGCAAACTTCTTCATGTCTTTGTCATAAGCGTAAGGAGTATAGCTGTCGGGCATAAACTCCGATGCCTTGAATCCTGGATAAAGGTCAGTATACTTTATCTCGGAGAGCAATGTAAAGTTGTTTGGATCAAGGAAGTAACAGCAGTCTGTCGTAGACACGAGTATACGCTTCAGCACTGACGATGTCTTGCCATCCCAAAGGTTTACCGAACCGCTGACAGCCTTCACAAGACTTGCCTCGGAGAATCCGTCATTCATAAGTTCCACACAGTGTTCCACAGGAGTTATCACCTTACCGGCTTCTATCTCCTCGGTTGTAGGAATCTTGATGAATGTAAGATTTCCCTTTCCGTCTGCATCAAATGAAGTCAGCAGATAGCCTTCTTCAAATGTGCGGTTGATGTTCACCTTGTAGTCAATGCTCTGACCCACCTTTCCATCGGTCACGGTGTAATGGAAATAATAAGTACCACCAGCTCTCACCTTGTAGTTAAGGTTTCTGTCATGGCTCACCACAGCGAGGTCACCCTTCGCACCATTGGTGTAGGTACCCATCTGCCATGTGTATGTCAGGTCTGCCTCATTGCCGCTATATGTAATCTCTGGATTGATGACCACGTCATTGCCAAGATCTACATTGTAGGTCTGCATTGTAGTCTCGTCGCTTCCCTTTATCTTCATGGTTGGGATGCTACTTGCATCACCTTCCACACTCTCGTCATTGATACATGAGGAAAGTCCCGTTGACAGCATCGCCGACAATGCCATCACCATAAGAATCTGTATCTTCTTGTTTTTCATCTTCTTCATTCGTTTGAGAGTTTGCCATTAGTTTACCGAAGGCACCATCTGCCACTCCATAGTGTCCTTGGTGTCATTATACATCGGTATGAGCACATATTTGCAGAGGAAGTCGCTATAGAAAGCCATCGGACCACCCTGCTCCATGTCCTTTGCATTGATGAAATACTCGCCGTATTTGTCTATGAGTTCATCGTATACAGCTCGGTCTGCCTTTGGTGCCAATTCATAGAAATACTTGAAGAACACCTGTGCATTCTCATAGGTATAGACAGGCAGCGCATTGAATGTGCCCCACCACTTCGGACGCTCAGGACGGATGTCAGAATACTTGATGGTGAAGAAGTCCTGACCTGTAGGACGCAGGTCATCGCTCTCCACAATCTTTATGCGGAGCTTCTTCTCCTTTGTCAGTATCTCAGGGTCTTTGTCGCGCAGGAGTTTAATCTTCACGGTGTCGCTGATGGCATTGGCAGCCAGTGTGGCACGCTCTATGGTGAAGTTCACTCCCTCCACCATGTCTGTGGAGTCTGCCACCACCTGCAGGTCTATGGTTCTTACAGATGTCTTGGGAATGCCCATAAGCGATACTGGAATGTTGATGACATGCTCGTTGGCGATGTCATAGTCAAAACTGTAGGTGATGACAGAGTCTGCAGTCTGGTTGTCGTTCTCATAGTCAAAGAACACAGAGTCTTTCTGCGTAGTGTCATACAGTTTATAGTCTGCCTCACAACTCACCGCTATGAGTGCCACGGCGGTCATGAGCAATGTATGAATCTTGTTTCTCATTGTTTTCTCTCTTGGTTTAGTTTCTGTAGTTCAACTCATCCTGTGGAATAGGAATCACGTAGATGTCCTCGCTTGCTGGTATCACCTTACTGTCGAGGTTGGAGGTGATGTCCTTGTTGAGTCGCTTCATGTTATACCACACCTGACCTTCGCCAAACATCTCCTTGTGATACTCATTGAAGATCATGTCCTTGGTGAGTGTCACGTCACCTCTAAGCGATGGAAGTCCGCGCGAATTGGTCTCTGCATTGAAATATTCCACAGCCTTGGCATAGTCGCTCTCGAGGAATGCCTCTGCTGCGATAAGATAGAGTTCTGACACGTGGAGCATGTTGATGCCCGAGATGCGTGTCACCCAGTCCTTAGGCACATTCTGGCTCTCCTCGATGGTGTAGTAATCCACAGTCTTCAGACAGCGCACATAGCCCGAACCTGACTTAAACCAGTTCTTGCGGAAGTCCTGGTCGATGCCTGTCACATCCTGTGAATACACGGCATCATACGGCATGAGGTGTGTGGCTCCAGAGTCATCGGTATATGGGTCATAGCTTGTGTATGACTGATACTTGTAGAGATAACCATTGGCAGTGTCGTTGTAGGTGTTGGAATATATTCCCCACAATGTCTCCTTGGTAGACAACTTTCCTGCAAAGAGGTCTTTTATCTCTGATGGTTCCGCCAATGGGAACTTGCCGCTGTCGATCACCATCTTGGCATACTTGCCTGCATTTGCCATGTCGCCCTTCATCCAGTATACCTTGGCGAGCATACCCAGCACAGCATAATAGTTGCAGTGGGTCTCGCGATAGGTCTGAAACTTGAAGTACTGGCTATTGTCACGTGGATAAACGATGAGGTCTTTCTCTTCCTCGAGCAACTGCTCTGCCTCAAGCAGGTCTTTAAGGATGAGTTCATAGTCCTCGCCCACCTTCTTAAACTCGTTCTCGGTCATTGTATAGGTGGTGGTGTAAGGTATGCCCTGCTTATCCATATTTGTAGAACAGAAGAGGCGCAGTATATCGAAATGCAACCATGCTCTCACTGCCAGCATCTCACCCTTATAAAGGTTGTAAAGAGGCAACTCTTCCTTTGTGCGTCCCTCAAGGTTCTTCAGCACATTGTTGGCATAGCCAATGCTGAGGTAAGCACCTGTCCACACATTGGCAAAGCGTGTCTTCAGGTAGGTGTTGTCATACTGATAACGCTCTGCTGCACGTGTGCCTGACTCCACACTGTTTTGGTCGAAGTCCTGCGCCATACAGTCGGTGAGTCCCCAGTAGAGGTCCTTGCCGTAGAGAGCCGAACTGGACTGCAGCGAACCATAGACGCCATAGATGGCTGACTCAAATCCGTCGGCATTCTTAAACAGTTCATCCTCCACCTTCTCTGACTTTGGACGCACATCGAGGAAATCGTTGCACGAGGTGAGTGCCGCCGTTCCAAAGAGAGCACAAGCCACAAGGACGGAATTTATGTTGAAATGTTTCTTACACATTATCTTATTATATATAGTGTTACGTCTTTGATATTTCATTTCCTTGCCCCCCATCTTAGAATGTCACACTTGCCGACATGTTGATGCTTCGGCTGTAGGGATAGGATGTACCGCGCTCATATTTTGCTGCGGTGATGCGGAAGAGGTCTTCTGTTCCCACACCGACATAGAGTTTCTGTATGTGGAGTGGCTTGAGGAATGAAGCTGGCACATTATACTGCAGATAAACGCTCGAGAGATAGAGTTCGTTGTCTTTCTCTATGAATCGGTCTGTATATGTGTCGGAACTTCCTCCTGTGGTGGTGATGTTGAGGTAAGACACCACATCGCCAGGATTCTTCCAGCGCTCGGTGAAGGCGCGCACGTCACAGTTGTACTTAGGGTTGACACCCTCCACCTTAGAAGCACGTGTAGAGTTATACATGTCGCCGCCAAAACGATAGGACATGCTGGCGCTCAGTGAGAATGAGCGGAACTTCAGCATAGTAGAGATACTTCCCTGCATGATAGGATTGGTGTCACCGCACGACACCTGATCCTTTGAGTCATAGGTGTAGGTGTAGCTGCCGTCCTTCTTGATGTAAATCTCCTTACCTGTGGCAGGGTCGATACCTGCTGAGCGCACAGCATAGATAGCTGATGGCGACTCGCCCTCACGATACTGCGACAGTGGTGATGAAGAAATTGTTCCGCTTGATGTCTGACCCGTAGCGTTTTGCTCGTTTTTGCGTTTCAGAGCCTCTGATATCTTGTTGATGACAGTCTTGGAGTGCAGACCGTTGACAGAGAGGTTCCACTCCCAGTCGCGTGTCTGGATGATCTTGCCCCAAAGGGAGAATTCGATACCATTACTTGTCTGCGAACCGAGGTTGGCTTTCACTGATGTGGCACCTGATGATGGTGGCAACGACTTGTCTATAAGCATGTCGCAGGTCTGCTCGTTATAGAAGTCCACGTTCACATTCATGCGGTCATGGAGCAGTGACGATGTGATACCGACATTGAATTTCTTCGTTGTTTGCCACTTAAGGTCAGGGTTTGCCATACCGAGAGGAATGGCACCTACGCCTGTGTAGCTGATATAGTCGCTGCTATATTTATAGGTTGTGATAGCCTGATAGGCATCAAACTTCACGCTACCAGTGAAACCGTAGCTACCGCGGATGCGCAGAGTGTTAACCCATCCGAGTTTCTTTATGAACTCCTCATTGTGGAGGTTGTAGCCGACACCCACTGACCAGAATGGAGCATAGCGATAGTTAGCACCAAACTTAGATGAACCTGACAGACGGTAGCTACCGTCCACCACATAGCGGTTCTTCCACATGAAGTTGGCAGCTGCGAAGGCACCCACGCTGGTAGACAATGATTCCGAACCAGAAGGACTGCCACTCGTGGGATAAGAGGTGGCATATGCCAGGTCATTCTGATTGTCATTGAGGAAGCCGGATGCACGCATTGTGCTCGACTGGCTGTCGGTGCGCTTCAACTCACCACCGAGGTTGATGGTAAGCATGGTGCCGTCCTTATCGAAGTTGTGTATGTAGTTACCGATGAGTTTTGCTGCCCAAGAGTCACTCTTGCTTGTGCCCAAAGTGTAGGAACCTTTCTCCTTCAGCACTGTGGTGTTGGTGTAGAGGTTTGACTCTGGCGATGTGAAGGAGTCGCTGGTGCCACGGCTGGTGTTGTAGGACACCTGACCGGTGATATAGAAAGTAGGCTTGATGTTATAGCGTGCATCAAGCGAAATCTCCTGTGTGCGGCTCTCAGACTTGCCGAAACTGCTCAGTGAAGCTTCATAGAGAGGGTTGTTCATCTCATATGACAGGTTGCGGCGCAGATTGCCATACTCGTCATATGGAGAATCATAAGGGTTACACTTCAGATAGTCGGAAAAGCTGCCATACTTTGAAGTGTTTGTGCTCAGTTCGTCATGCGATGCACGGAGTGTAAGGATGAGGTCATCGATGGCTGTATAAGAAAGGTATACATTCATGCCATAGCGTTTACGTCCGTCATCTTTCATCACACCATTGGTGTTGGCATAGTTTGCCGTGACATTATAGTCGAGACCCGAACCACGACCTGAAATAGAGAGTGAGTGGTCGTGAGAGAAACTGTTGCGGATAGGTTTCGACTTCCAGTCTGTGTTCTGACCGCTGCTCACGAGTGCGAGTTTTTCATAGTAGTCATTGTCAAGACTTCCGCTTGTGGAGTCATAGAGACCTGCCAAGCGCTCAAGTTCGAGCTTCTGTGCAGCGTTACAGTAATTGTAACTGCTGAGGTCAGCAAAACTCAACTGTGGTGTCACTGTGTAGCGGATGCGCACTGGCGACTGGCTAACACGCTTTCTCTCCACCACGATGACGCCGTTGGCGGCATTCTCACCATAGAGAGCCGTAGCGGAAGCATCCTTCAGAATGTCCACGCGCTCGATGTCATGGATGTCGATGTCATAGAGTGCCGTAAGGCTCTGCTCCACACCGTCGATGACGATGAGTGGTGCATTAAGTCCCACCTCGTCATTGGTGGCAAGCGAAGTGGTACTTCTTATCACCAGGTCAGGCACACTGTTAGGGTTTGATCCGGCAGCATTGTTCTGCTGGATGTTAAGACTCGGGTCGAGAGTGGCGAGCGACTGCAGGATATTTGTAGGTGAGATGCTCAATATCTCGTCACCTGTGATGGTCTTCGCTGCGCCCGTGAAGGTCTGCTTCTTACGTGTGAAGTAACCGTTCACCACCACATCGCTGATGAGTTTTGGGTCACTCTTCATCATCACCTTCATGTTGTGACCAGCCTTCACGGTCTGCGTCTCCATTCCCATGTAGGAGAAGGTGAGCTTCTGTCCTTTGAGTGGAACTGATTTGATACTGAATCGTCCGTTCACATCAGTGATGGTAGCAACATTTGCTCCCACCACCTTCACCTGTACGCCGATGAGCGGTTCGTTGTCTTCCGAAGAATAGACCACACCGCTAATGGCATTGGCACCTGGCTTACCATCATTGACAACTACGGTCACTCCATTGCTTTGGGCGTTCATGCCCATAGGGATGACCGATGACATCAATATGGCTGCAAATAAATATTTGTGCATCTATTAACGTTAATTGTATTATATCTCTTGTTATCCTGAAAGGTGGCACAGCACATTCGCTGCACCACCTCTATTCTATTTCCATATGGTACGACGAGGGCGCCGTACCTCCTATAATTATTACTTCACTACAACCTTCTTACCACCGATGATGTTCACGCCCTTCTGTGGTGCGCTGAGCTTCATGCCCTGCAGATTGTAGATTTCTGTAGACTTGCTGTCAGTTTTTATGTCGCTGATGCCATCAGCAACGTTTTCCACATACTTGTAGGAAATTGTTGTCTGAGCCTCATCGAGCAATGCATAATAAGTGGTCTTGCCATCGGCAGAAGTAAGAACTCCTGTGGTGTAACCCTCTGGGGTGTCTCTTTCGACAGAACGATTCACAGTAAAGTCAGCAACGTTGTCAACGTGGAACTGCAGAGGAGTAGAAGGCTGTGCAATGTCTGTGTAAGCATCATTATAGCGGGTGACAGCTCCATAAACGGTGAGAGTTCCATTCTTTATCTCGTAAGCAGAGAATGTCTCGCCATTATCTGCATTGTCGGCAGTCTCGTCATAATCGTCGCAAGCCAAAATATCCCAAGACAAATCATCTTTATTCATACGCACGAAGAATACGTCTGTATTACCTGTTGCCGAAATATTAACTCCATCCGTATTGAAAGGTGAATCCTGCATAAAGTTACCGCAAAGATAAAGGTTGTCATCATCTACGGTCAGTGAGCTTACTCCTGCATCCACAAGGTTTGAAACACCTGCAACCCAACGATACTTGCCGTCATAAGCCTTTCCAACTGCCGTTGCATTCTCCACATCGACACCTGCAGTATAGAAACCATTAAGTCCACCTTTATATTCAAATGTTGCCTCATCCTTCACCTCACCGTTCAACTTAAGAACGCCTTTTGAAGAATAACCATTCACGCTAACGGCAAGATAGAGTTTGCTGCCGTCGCTTGTCAATGTGCCTGACTCTACGGTGAATCCCATATAACTTGCATCGGTATAATCACTAGGACCACCAAACACTACTGGAGTGGCCTTGATGCCGAGTGTCTCCTCATTAATTTCTGCTGCCACGAAGTCTGCATCTGAACCGACACCCATTCCCCAACCTGAGAGATTCCATGAGCCAGCGGTGAGGTTGCCGTCCTCTGTAGGCAGTATGTCGGTAAAGAGGATACCTGCATAGAGTTTGCCGTTAGCATAGGCAAGGCTGGTGATATTACAACACACGTTGTCGCCATCCTGATAATACTCAGAAGCCGCTACCAGGCCAGGATTGATTGTAGGACGATAGTATTGCGCAGCCACCACTGTGCCATCCTTGTCAATATGTGCCAAGAATCCGTTCACCTTGCACATGTTGCCTGAGTTCTTGCCCTCAAGGGTCTTACCACCAACAGCTCCACCGAGGGTTATCTTGCCATTGAAATTACCGGCAACATAAACACCGCCTTCGCCATCGGCAACGATTGCTTTCACCTCACTGCGACCGCCTGTGATATCGAGTTTCCATACTGGGTCTGCAGCCAAGTCAGATGTAGCCTTTGCCACATAAGAACCAAGTGCGCCGCCCTTCACCTGAATGCCAGTCACCACGACATTGCCGTCAGCGGTAATGGCCATAGGAGTGGACACCTGAGCATAGCCCTTCTGGATGGCATTCTCAAATTTTAGTTCACCTTTGGCAGTGGGAGTTTCAACAACACTTGAAGTCTCCACAGCCATTGCAGGAGCTACAGTGCCCAGCAACATGGCTGTGGCAAAAAGAGTAGAAAGTTTCATATAGGTTATATTATATTAATTGTGTATAATCATCTATAAACTTCGCAAAGTTATATATATTCTTACAAACACAAGCATAATATTGCAACTTTCTTACTTAAACCACTAATAAACTATCACTTTACATCTTTACACAAGCTAAAAACTATCATTCTTTAAACTATGACAGAGTATAATATGCAGGACAGCTATTTCACCATCCCCGTTTCCATTTCGTTCTCCAAATAAGAGAACACATAAACTGCACCCTCATAATAAAAACCACAAGCAGGATTACAAAGACGCTTGTAAGTCTCTGACGAATAAAGTTCATCAAGAGCCCGCTTCATATCCCAACCGTATTTCTGCATCAACATTTCTGCCAATTCGGTTGTTAGACACTCTACCTGAAATTGAATATCTTCACTCATCATATATCAGATTTTCTTTAAGCAACCAATTGCTTTTTCCGTTCCGAAAAAGTACTGAACTGCTGGCTTATGGAAACGCAGTTCTTCTATCATCCTCTCAATGCTGATATAACCTTGAATGAAACGACGCATCTGAAGTCCTACTGTATCATCTGCTATAGGACCGATAACAATATCGTAAGAATCTATTTTATCTATAACGACATTACTGCCATGATATAATTTTATCATGCTAATCGTCCTCCATGTTTCTGACATAACTGGGTAATATCCTCCACTGCATCCTCTATAGAGAGAGTATGCTCAGCGGCATAGCAATCTATCAAGAAGTCAATGCCCTTGTATCTACGAAGATACGCATAAGCTGCAGCCAAAGGCAACTTAAAGCGATTAGCGAAAGCTCCCACGCAACAATTTACGTATTCTAGTATATCGTGTGTCAAATCCATTTTCATCAATTTAGTAGAACTACTGATTGCAAATTTACAGCATTATTCTGAAATTACAAACTGTAGGGATATGATAATACAGAGGAATAGTTCTTGCCCTTGTCAATTCATACTACTTCCCGATTACTGACGTTACATAACCCGATGTAAGAATCAAGCTCTATTACTGTAAGAACATAGTTGCAGTGAGTGTGCGACATATGTCAAACGATTGCGCGACATATGTCACAAACGTTTGCGACATATGTCATAAACCTTTTTGACATATGTCACACAACTTTGTGACATATGCCAAAACATCGATGCACGTAACTTCTGCAATTATCCTACGCAACTTCTGCAAACGTGATGACAGTTTTCTTACATAAATAAACATTTTCGGGCGCACAGACTACTGCATAAACGCTATTTTTATTAACTTTGCATATTATATAAATAATGTAGACCATACTAACGACATAAAAGCACACATGAAATCACTTAAGGAACTATATAGAGTGGGAAAAGGCCCTTCAAGCAGCCACACAATGGGACCACAGCGCGCTGCAAAACTTTTCCTCGAACGCTGCAGCAACGCCTTTTCTTACGAGGTGACGCTCTATGGTTCGCTTGCCGCCACGGGCAAGGGACACATGACGGACGTAGCGATAGAAGAAGTGTTCGGCAAAGATGCCATACACATCATTTGGCAACCGCAGACGTTTCTGCCCTTCCATCCCAACGGCATGAAGTTCGTGGGTAAGGACAAGGATGGCAACAGCATTGACGAGTGGACGGTATACAGCACAGGAGGTGGCGCCATCTCCGACGGCACTGACGGACAGAGCGAACTTGGTGCGGAAGATGTCTACGACCTGAACACTATGTCGGACATACAGAAATGGTGCTACGACAACGGACGCTCCTATTGGGAGTATGTGGAAAAATGCGAGGGTGAAGAAATATGGAACTTCCTCAGCACTGTGTGGCAGACGATGAAGAGAGCCATTCAGCAGGGACTGAGCCATGAGGGAGTGCTCCCCGGACCACTCAAACTGCAACGCAAGGCTGCCACATACTACATAAAGGCAAAGGGCTACCGCTCTTCATTGCAGAGCCGAGGACTTGTCTACTCCTACGCACTGGCAGTGAGCGAGGAGAACGCATCGGGCGGCACCATAGTCACAGCTCCCACTTGTGGAGCTTGCGGAGTGCTGCCAGCTGTGCTCTATCACCTTCACACTGCCCACGACATGAGCGAACAGCGCATACTCAGAGCATTGGCTACAGCCGGACTCATAGGCAACATAGTGAAGCATAATGCCTCCATAAGCGGTGCCGATGTGGGTTGCCAGGGTGAAGTGGGTGTGGCTTGCGCCATGGCATCGGCAGCAGCATGCCAACTCTTTGGAGGAAGTCCTTCACAGGTGGAATATGCCGCTGAGATGGGTCTTGAGCATCATCTTGGCATGACCTGCGACCCAGTGTGCGGACTGGTGCAGATACCATGCATTGAGCGCAATGCTTTTGCTGCTGCAAGAGCCCTCGACGCCGACCTTTATGCTTCTTTCTCTGACGGTCACCACAGCGTGTCGTTCGACCGAGTGATAGAGGTGATGCGTCAGACAGGCCACGACCTGCCGTCGCTCTATAAGGAGACGAGCGAGGGAGGACTTGCCAAGGGATTTATGAAATAGAACTGACCATAAGGATGAACATATGGCAAGATTATAGCCATCCTGGTTATAATCTTATAGTTACATAAGGCACTATGTCGCATATTTTTCCTAACTTTGCTAAGTTATATTATAATCCGATACTGACAAAGAAAGAATTTAAACATAAATAAAAGTAATAATGATTTCATTTGTAGTAGGAATGATAGCCCTCGTGCTGGGCTACTTCATCTATGGCGCATTTGTCGAGCGCATGTTTGGTGCCGACAAGAACCGCAAGACTCCGTGCTATGCATCACAAGACGGAGTGGACTTCATGCCGATGCCGACATGGAAAGTGTATCTCATCCAGTTTCTCAACATCGCTGGTACGGGTCCTATCTTCGGTACTATCCAGGGTATACTCTTCGGACCAGCAGCCTATATATGGATAGTCTTTGGATGCATCTTTGGAGGTGCCGTGCATGACTACCTTTCGGGAATGATTTCCCTGCGCAAGAACGGTGAGTCGTTGCCTGAAATCATAGGTGATGAGTTGGGCAACAGGGTGCGCCAGTTTATGTGTGTGCTCTCCATGATTCTGATGATTATGGTGGGTAATGTCTTCGCCACCACTCCTGCCGGACTGCTTTCCAGCATGACATCGTCATGGGGCATCTTTGGCAGCTACACTTTCTGGCTCATAATTATTTTCATCTACTATGCCTTCGCCACAATGTTGCCGATAGACAAAATAATCGGAAAGATATATCCTGTCTTCGGTCTTGCCATCCTCGTCATGGCAGTGGGAGTGTTCTTCTGCATATTCACCCAACCAGGCAACATGCCTGAGGTGACAGAGGCTTTCACTGACCACTATCCTGTGGAGAGCATACCGCTGTTCCCAGGTCTGTGCATCACCATCACTTGCGGTGCGGTGTCGGGATTCCATGCCACACAGTCGCCGATGATGGCACGCTGCCTGAAGAACGAGAAATACGGTCGCCCAGCATTCTACGGTGCTATGATTACCGAAGGACTGGTGGCTCTCATTTGGGCAGCCGCAGCAATCAAGTTTGCTGACTCTCTGAACGTAATGGGTAACACACCATATGAGAAACTGTGGAATGCGCTTACCGAAAACGGCACTCATGGAGTGAACCCTGCTCTTATCGTCAATGACCTCTGCAACTCATGGATGGGCACCACGGGAGCCATACTCGCATTGCTTGGTGTAGTAGCCGCACCTATCACAACGGGCGACACTGCCTTCCGTTGCGCACGACTGATAATATCCGACTTCATACACTTCTCGCAGAAGAAGATATGGCAGCGCTTAACTATTGCAGCACCTGTATTTGCACTTGCAATACTGCTTCTGTTTGTGGACTTCTCAGTGATATGGCGCTATCTGGCATGGATTAACCAGACACTGTCGGTATGCACTCTGTGGGCTATCACCGTGTGGCTCGCCAAGGAGAAGAAACTCTATGTCATAGGACTTGTGCCAGCACTGTTTATGACAATGGTGTGCAGCACCTACATACTGATAGCTCCAGAAGGACTGAGCTGGCCTACAAACATATCATATATAATAGGAGGCGCAGTCACTCTGCTGACATTCGTACTGTTCCTGAAATGGAAGCACACATTTGTCAAAGAAGATAAGGAAGAGGAAACAGACAAGACTGAATGACACAACAATATCCTTCACATCTGCTTGAAAAGGCAGTAGAAGAATTGGCAGGGCTGCCTGGCGTGGGACGCAAGACAGCCCTGCGACTTGCCTTGCACATGTTGCGTCGCCCTAAGGAAGAGGCTGACAACCTTGCTAATGCCGTCATGTCGCTGCGCCATAATGTGAAATACTGCCACGTGTGCCACAACATCAGCGATGACGACATATGCCCCATCTGTTCCAATCCAAGGCGCGACGCCACGACGGTGTGCGTGGTGGAGAATGTGCAGGACGTGATGGCCATAGAAAATACACAGCAGTATCATGGTCTTTACCATGTGCTCGGGGGCATCATCTCGCCTATGGACGGCATAGGGCCTTCAGACATAGAGATAGAGTCGCTGATAAACCGTGTGGCTAATGGCGATATCAATGAGGTCATACTGGCACTAAGCTCAACCATGGAGGGCGACACGACAAATTTCTACATCTCACGCAAGTTGGCTGGCATGGACGTGAAACTCACCGTCATAGCCCGTGGCATATCCGTGGGCAACGAAATAGAATATACCGACGAGGTGACTCTCGGCAGGTCGATAATAAACAGAACTCCTTTTCAGAAATAATTTCAAAGACATACTCTACCAATAAATGAAGGACAGAACGACTATACTGAAAGCTCTTTATCTCATTCCGACTATCATGGCTATTGTCTTTGCCGCATTATGCGAGACAGGACTGCTCGAATGCGGTTGGGGAATAGAGTCAAACAACAGTACGGAAGAGGTCATCGCTCTCGGCATCATGGAGATGCTGACACTTTGCACCATCCCCGTGGCACTAAGGCTGATGAAGTTTCAAACTATCGCAAAGAAGGCGAAGGCTTCATGGAGTGGTTACGTAAGGATGGCTTCCACAAGAATACTTATGATGGCTCTGCCGATGCTTGCCGACACATTATTATATTATTACTATATGATACCGGCATTCGGATATCTCGCCATAATACTCCTGTTGGCAATGGTGTTTGTCTATCCTTCAAAATCAAGATGCAAGAACGAAACGGAATGAAGAAACTCTCGGTCATAATAGTTTCCTACAACGTGAAATACTATCTGGAGCAATGTCTGATATCACTGCTCTGGGCTACACGCGACATTGACAGCGAGGTGATAGTAGTGGACAACCACTCGAAAGACGGTTCGGTGGAATATCTGCGCAACCGCTTCGGAAAGAGCATCCGCATAATAGCTAGCAACCACAACTTGGGATTTGCCAAGGCAAACAATCTTGGCATCAAGCAGTCATCGAGCGAATATGTGCTTCTCATCAATCCCGACACCATCGTGGTGGAGGACACCATCAGCAAGGTGCTGGAGTTTATGGACAAGAACCACAACTCGGGGGCTGCCGGAGTGAGGATGATAAAGTCTGACGGAAGCAATGCCATGGAGAGCCGACGTGGCACACCATCGCCAATGACGGCATTCTACAAGATATGCGGTCTGTGCTCGCTCTTCCCAAAGAGCAAGCGTTTCGGCAGATATTATATGAGTGGCATATCTTGGGATGAAGAGCATGAGATAGACATCGTCAGCGGTGCTTTCTGCATGCTCAGGCGCGAACCCTTGATGCAGGTAGGCATGCTCGATGAGGACTATTTCATGTATGGCGAGGACATAGACCTCAGCTATAGCATTCAGCAGGAGGGATGGACAAACTGGTATTTGCCCTACACCATCCTGCACTATAAGGGCGAGAGTACACAGAAATCGTCATTCAGATACATCCATGTGTTCTACGACGCTATGCTCATCTTCTTCCGCAAGAAATACGGTCACTTGTCATTCCTCATCTCTCTGCCCATAAAGACCGCCATCATAGCGAAAGCTACAATGGCTCTTGTAAAGATGGTGTGCGACAACTGTCGCGACAGCGTTGGAATGCGCAGTCATGAAGACCGCCAGCAACTCACATATATATTTATAGGTTCGGCTTTCACCCTGTCGCAATGCCGCGAGATAGCAGAGGCGAAGGGACTGGACGCAGAATATCATGAAGGGACTGTGGGCACGCTGCCTGACGGACATCTGTCGCTCGACTTGCCCGAAAGCAAGCCCCTGGTCATCGTCTACGATGTGCATGCCTACAGCTACGGTCAGATATTCGGCATATTCGAAAAGAAAGTGACGCCTTGGATAACCATCGGCACTTATGACAACAACACAAGGAAAATAATAACTCAATCGGAAGTAATCTTCGACTCACAAACTGAAAGCAATGATTAAGCTGCGAGCACTTGAGCCTGACGACATCGACATACTCTTCGCTGTGGAGAATGACACATCCTTTTGGGCTGTCGGCAACACCAATATGCCCTACTCGCGACAGTTTCTCTGCAACTATATCCTGTCTACTACGGGCGATATTTATTCCGACAAGCAATTGCGCCTTGTCATAGAAAGAGATGACACTCCCGTGGGACTTATAGATCTGTCAAACTTTGACCCGCGCAACCTGCGTGCCGAACTTGGCATAATAATATTACGAGAGCATCAAAACAAGGGTATAGCACAGGAGGCAATAAGCCAAATAGAGACTTATGCCACGGAAATTCTGCATATGCACCAACTTTATGCCATCATTGCAGAGGATAATATGCCTTCTTTGCGACTTTTCGAAAAATGCTCTTTTGCATGCAAATCGACCCTCAAAGACTGGTTAATTGACGGCAAAAACTACAAAAACGCCCTTGTTTACCAGAAAATCTTATAAAAAGTTGGGAAAAGTTTTGGAGATTACGAAAAAAGTAGTACCTTTGCAACCGCAAACACGGAAAGGTGCGTTAGTTCAGCTGGTTAGAATGCCTGCCTGTCACGCAGGAGGTCACGGGTTCGAGTCCCGTACGCACCGCTCCATTTTGATTTCCGTGTTGGTGCGTTAGTTCAGCTGGTTAGAATGCCTGCCTGTCACGCAGGAGGTCACGGGTTCGAGTCCCGTACGCACCGCAAGAAGCCTTGAGTTATCCTCAAGGTTTTTTTGTTTTCAGGAGGTACGGCACCCTCGCCGTACTACTATAAGAAAAGTTAATTTGTTGCTAATTTAGAAAACTATAACTAACTTTACGTTTCAAATTAACAACAATACCTAATTACAAACATGAATCTTCACAAATCTATTTTGGGAATTGCCTTTTGTCTGCTTTCGACAATGGCAATGGCAGACAATGTCTATGACATCCGCCCTGTGCCACAACTGCAGGAACAACTGCAGGGCAGCACAACGCTGACTGGGCAAGTGACAATCGTGGCAGGCAACGGCATTGACTCCTACACGCTTGACCGTGCAAAGCAAGTGCTGACAGAACATGGCATCACTCCTGCCGTAGCACGCAAGGCAGTGAAGGGTAAGAACACTCTCTACCTTGGCATCAATGCCAGTGGTGACCTTGCTGACCGCGAAGGAAAGCGCATCGGACTTAAACGTGACGTTTTCGACACTAAAGGTTATGACCGCCATGCTCTCACCGTGAGACAGAACGGCGAGACTGCAGAGGTTGTCATCATAGGCGAAACAACTGATGCCGTATTCTGCGGACTGGCTTCTCTTGAGCAGATGCTCGATCAGACTAAGGACGGCAAACTTACTTGCGTAGACATCTATGACTATGCCAACACACAGTACAGAGGTGTCATCGAGGGCTACTACGGTGTGCCCTACTCTGCCGAGGTCACTGCCGATCTATTCCGCTTCATGGCACGCTATAAGATGAACACTTATATGTATGGTGCTAAGAGCGACCCTTATCACTCACAGTATTGGGACAAGGCTTATCCTACCACCATCACACAGGAACAGAAGGAGGTGGGCATGCTCACTGAGGGAATGATGCGCCAGCTCACGGATGCGGCACACAAGACCAAGGTGAACTTCATATGGGCTATACACCCAGGAAATGCCTTCACAGACAAAGACCAGCCTGATGTGCTCGACCGCGTGATGGGCAAACTCCGCCTCATGCACGAGCTCGGCGTGCGCCAGTTTGGTGTCTTCGTGGATGACGTCGGTGTGCCTTCAGACTCTGCCATGCTGACTCTCAACGCACAGCGACTGACAGAACTGCAACAGATGATAGACCACGAATGGAACGGACGCAAGGCTCTGCCTGCCGACACAGTGAAACCTCTGCACTTTGTGCCACAGCTCTATGCTTACTCTTGGGTGAAGCGTGAGCAGGGCGAACGTTTCTTCCGCTCGCTGAGCAATACTCCCGAGAAGGTTTGCATATACATCACTGGTCGTGCCGTATGGACTGTGCCTAACTCTGAAGACCCAGAACTCGTAAGTTCGTGGCTCGGACGTGACGTGGCTTGGTGGTGGAACTATCCATGCAACGACAATGACATGGACAAGCTCTTCCCTCTCGACATGTATCGCAACTTCGACGACGAGGCTCATATCGACCGCAACGCTACTCTCGACCCAAATATCAAGGGTGTGAACACTCTTATCAGCAATCCTATGCAGCAGGGCGAGGTGAGCAAGATCGCCCTCTACAGTATCGCTGACTACGCTTGGAACCGTGCAGCTTTCGACAACGATGCTTCATGGATGGCATCTCTGCAGGCTATCTTCGGCAAGAATGCCGACAATGCATTCCGCCTGTTGCCTCTCGTGCGCCATTACGACACCAACACCACTCTTGCTGACTGCATACGTCAGTGGAAGGCTGAGCGCACAGAAGCTACTACTCAGGCTCTGCTCAAGGAACTTGGCAATCTGCAGACCGACGCTAAGGCCATAAGCGCGATGGCAACATCTGCAAGCGAGTCTGACCGTCTGATGTGGACCGAACTCCAGCCATTTGTAGACAAGGTGGCAGACATGTGCAGCATCGCCTACACTCTCGTTAATCCTAACTCCACGGATGCACAGCGCCAGCAGGCACGCCAGCAGGCTGACGAAATGTCGAAGAATGCAAAATATCAGTTCTCCGTGCTCAACGGTATGGGCAATGACATCAGCCTCTCAAAGCGCGAGGCAGAACCTGCTGCCAAGGTGTTGAGACCATTCGTGAAGGAACTTGCAAAATAGCACCTCCTATAAAATGTATAATCACAAAACATAAAAGAATATGAACATTAAGAAAACATTGATGGCAGCGCTATGCACAGCCCTGCTATTGCCTGGAACTGCTATGGCACAGTTTAACTGGCCATACGAAGTGAAGGACGGAACAATCGTGACAGAGGTGCCTGAGCGCCCTGCTGGTCAGAAGGATGCACTCAACCTCACCACACCAAAGATTCCTGTGGTGCGTGTAGGATTTGTAGGACTTGGCATGCGTGGTGCTGAGGCAGTGCGCCGTTGGGTTTATCAGGAAGGTGTGCAGATAATGGGTCTTTGCGACCATGAGCAGTCACGTGCCGAGTCTGCCAACGAGCAGCTTCGCAAGGCAAGTCTGCCACCAGCAACTCTCTATAGTGGCGAGGAAGGCTATAAGGCTCTCTGTGAGCGCAATGATGTAGACCTTATCTACATTGCCGTAGACTGGATTCATCATTTCCCTGTAGCTGAATATGCACTTGAGCATGGCAAGCATGTGGCTATCGAAGTGCCTTCTGCCATGAACCTCACAGAGATATGGAAGCTCATCAACCTCAGCGAGCAGAAGCGTCTGCACTGCATGATGCTGGAGAACTGCTGCTATGACTTCTTCGAACTCAATGCCCTCACAATGGCTCAGAAGGGTCTCTTCGGTGACGTTATCTTTGGTCAGGGTGCTTACCGCCACGACCTCGACCCATTCTGGGATGCTTACTGGAAGAAGGGCGAGGACGACAAACTGGGATGGCGTCTGGAGTATAACATGAATCATCGTGGCGATGTGTATGCCACTCACGGACTTGGTCCTGTGGCACAGGTGATGAACATTCACCGTGGCGACCGCTTCACCATCCTCACAGCTATGGACACTAAGAGCTTTGCCGGAATAAAGAAGGCTGAGAAGAGATTGGGTAAGAAGGTGGACAACTTCCGCCAGGGCGACCTCACCAACACCATGATACGCACCGAGCAGGGCAAGGTGATACAGGTGGTACACGATGTGATGACACCACAGCCATACAGCCGCATGTTCCACCTCGTGGGTACACAGGGTTTGGCAAACAAATATCCTGAAGAGGGCATCTCGCTCAACAACGAGAGTCTGAAGAAGGCTGGCATCGAGACAAAGACAAACTACTATGACGGTGAGGTATTCCTCAACGAGGCTGACATGAAGCAGCTCAACGAGAAATATGAGAATCCTCTTGTCACAAAGTACACTGCCATGGCAAAGAAGGTTGGTGGTCATGGTGGTATGGACTTCATCATGGACTCACGCCTCATCTATTGTCTGCAGCACGGTCTGCCTCTCGACATGGATGTCTACGACCTTGCGGAGTGGTGCTCACTTGCAGAACTCGGTTCTATCTCTATGGACAACGACTGCAAGCCTGTAGCAGTGCCTGACTTCACACGTGGCCATTGGAATGACCAGCAGGGCTATCGCCACGCTTTCGCCACAGCAGAGGAAGAAGCCACACAGGACGCTGCTAACCATGAGTTCACAGTCAACCTGAAGGCCACAGCTGAAAAGGCTTGGAAGAAGTATGACAAGAAGAATGCTAAAGCAAAGAAATAATTAGGAGATACGGCGCCCTCGCCGTATCAATCTCCAAAATATCAAATTAAAAGAAAAGGGATAGGTGACTATTAATTGCACCTATCCCTTTTTACTTTATTGCGTATTTGGTATGGCGAGGGTGCCATACCTCCTACTATTTCTTCTGGAAAACTCTTATGTAGTCCACTTCCATGGTGATGCCACCATTATCAAGGATGGAATAGTCAACACCATTCATGCCACCCCAACTACCTCCGAAAGCGAGATTGAGGATAGGATAAAACTCATAGTGGAATGGCCACTGATTATGAGAAGAACCAATATCTGACTTCTTCACTGAAAGCTGCACCTTTCCATCAACATATGTCGTGATGGCATCTTCTGTCCACTCCAGGGCATAAACATGATATTCTCCCTCAGCATTGGAAATGGTCATGGCATGAGTCTTCTGAGTATTCTTCGTGTGATTATAGTCCTGCGTATGGATAGACGAAGATACTTCATTAGGCACTACTCCTACCTCCTCCATGATGTCGATCTCACCACACATAGGCCAAGGATTATTTGTCCAGTCATTATTGACAGGCATCATCCAAAATGCAGGCCATGTACCCTTGCCTGAAGGCAACTTTATGCGTGTCTCAAAATAACCATATTTCCATCCCTGGTTAACCTTAGCATAGACGCGACCAGAATAAATCTTTCCGTCGGTAGCCTTAAAGCAGTTGATATTAAGATGTCCGTCCTTTATCTCGGTGATATTAATACCGTCGTGTGTACCACTGGAGTAAGTCTGCAACTCATTGTTTACCCATCCAGCAGCCTGCTTCTCATGTGTCCAGTCAGAGCCTAGCGATGTGCCGGAGTTGAACTCATCACGCCACACCAGTTCATAACCTTCAGGAGTATCCACTTCATCATCAGAGGCAAACTGTGTGACACTAATCTCTACAATCTCGTCACCTGACATAAGAGTGACTATGCCCTTACGCTCGCCACCTGTGTTTTCTTCAAGCATAATGGTGAGAGTTTTGCCGTAGATATGTGCAGTTATCCAATCGTCGGTAGTAACCAAAGCCAAGTTGTCAGGACCGCTCACAGTTAGGTCTACCGATGTAGCCTCTGCAGGCTTGCTTATGGATGTCTGGTCTACCGACAGCGGAGCCGTCTGCGTTACGGTTATCTCCTTTCTAAACGTTCCACTCTTGAATGTCACTGTCGCCGTGCGTGAAGAGGATGTCGTATTTTTAGTAACGACGGCCTTGATAGTACCCGTCTGCGATGTTGTGCCGCTTGGTGTCACTGCCACCGTAGAGGCATCAGATGAATACGCTGTCCACTCCTTGGCATTCGTCGTCACGTTGATGGTGTAAGTTCCGCCAAGAGCAGAAGTACTGATAGTTTCGGGAGACAGGCTCACTGTGATGTTACTCGCTCCCCCACCCTCATTGCCACCATTGTCGCTACTGCACGACGAGCAGAGCAGGGGTAAAAGTGCGAGGGTGTAAATCTTCAAGTGTTTCATTAATGTATAAAATGTATAGAGGAGAATATATCAAAATAAAAGTAACTATAAGAGGTACTTTTAATTTGATATATTCTCCTCAGTTTGATTAAATATGTTTGCGCACGATGATGTCTGATACCTCCACCTCTGTGTCAGCAGCACATCCACCAAAGTCGAGCACGAGCTTCAGATCACTTATGTCAAGACCTGCGGCGCCTACCAAACGGAAGGAGTAAGGCTCATAAGCGGTGAGAGCATGACGGTCGGCTGTGTAGAAGGTGTTGTCGTCACCAGCAGTGAACTTGATGGTAGCACCAGCAATATCCTTGTTTGAAGTAAGGATTACCTGGAAGTCATACTTCTCAGATGCACTTGTTGCGATGCTGGTTGTCGTTGTCACCTGTGCCTGCCACTGGTCATTGGTAGCCTCAGGAAGACTTACAGTGTAGGTGCGTCCATTGGTAGTAACCTTTGGATTTGCAATCTGCGCCCATCCTGGTGCATAGTAGAATGTGTTAGGATAAAAATCCTCACCCCAGAGATTGTCTGATGCAGTAGCATCCCATGTCAGTTCGTCGGCAGTTGCCATATGCTCCTGCAGGAGAACGTCGCTGATGGTAATCTCAGTATTCTCAGGACAGTTACCGAAGTCATAGACTATCTTCAAGTTAGAGATATCTACACCCTCAAGGTTTACAAGTTCGATAATCTGGTCTTCGAATGCAGTCACCTCAAATGTCTTTGCAGTGAGGAACACATTGTCGTCATCCTGCTGCACGAACTTTACGGTCACACCATTGAAACTTGTACTTGAACTCAACTTAACACGGAGGTCGTAAGTCTTGTCTGCAGAGAGAGCCACACCAAGGTTGTTGAGAGTGTACTGAGCCTGCCACTGTGCATCGGTAGCTGTAGGCAGAGAAATGGTATGAACGCCGTTGGCATAAGAGTGAGAGAAACCTTCAGGAATCTGTTCCCAACCGCTGGTGTGAGCATAGTAGGTAGTAACATCGCTATAATCTACACCTGTGAGCAGGTTGTCAGCCTCACGCCATTCCACCACAGCCTCGTCGTCATCATCAGAAGGAAGCACTGTGCCGTCATCATTGGCATGATCCTTCACCACGATGTTTCTCACGCTCACACTTGTGTTGGCAGGGTTACCGCCGAAGTCGAAGAATATCTCGCAGTCAGCATCAGCTGTCATCTTATTTACATCTGAAACATAGAATACATAGTCCTCATAAGCCTTCAGTTTCACATTCTCTACAAAGACATAGTTGTCGCCAGAGTTAACGTCAGTGAGCTTTATTGTCACATTATTAATATCTGTGGTAGAGTTGAGGATACAAGAGAAGTCATAAGTAGAAGCAGCCTTGAGGTTAAGGGCTGATGGTTTGAGAGCACACTGTGCCTGCCACTGGTCGGTGGTTGCTTCAGGAAGAACGAATGTGTATTCAGCACCATTGTGAGTGAAAGTAGGATCAGCTATCTGAGCCCAACCTGGAGCATAGTAGAAGTGTGTGGTAAGGTCACCAGACTCATCAATTGCCTTCCAAAGGTTGTATTCACTGTTATACTTGAATCCGTCAAACTCCTTCACTGCTGCACCAGAGGTGAGACTGAAGTGCCATGCTATGGCTCCGTTGTCACAAACGAGTTCGATTGCAGAAGCTGTCATGCTCTCGATCTTGAAACGTGGGTTTGCCCATGTCTCGTCATTAGGCATGTAAGGGAACTGTGTGTTGGCTGGAAGCACGAGGTAGAGGTCATCACCCTGCACGTCAAACTCATAAGACACGGTCTGCTCAGTAGCAGGGATGGTGAAGTCCTCGGTAGAACCTGTGGTATTGAGAGATGTACAGCCATTGTTGACATACATTGTGCCCGACTCGCCTGGATTGAAGGTGTACTTATAGTCAGAGGTGAATGTCAAGCGGTTGTCATAAACGCCATAGGCAGCCTTCTCGTCAGCACTTGCCGACCACCAGTTGGTACCTGTAGTGCCTGATTCTCCGCATGCCATATGCCCAGCCTTAGAGTTGTCTATACGCCACTCCTTTGAACTGCCAGCAGCAGTACCGCCAGAGATAAGAGTGAGATATTTGTCGAAGTTGACAACAGTGTTGTCAATGTGGAAAGTAAACGACTTTGAACCGTCGCTAAGACCGTTGCGGTTCATAAGTTTGAACTCTGCATCATAGTCGCCAGCCTTGGTAAAAATCTTCTTCAAGCCATTGACTGTAGAGTAAGTCACCTTCTCATTCTCCGTACCCTTGTTCTCATAGAATATCCACACAGGCATCACTCCCTTCACGTCAGCAGGCAGGGAGAAGGTCACCTGATTGAGATTTTGGTCTACGGTGACTACAGGCTCCACTCCCTCAAGACTTGGAATCTTGCCGTCGGCACCGTCAAAACTGTCGGGCGAGCAGGCAGCTGTCACTGCCAGCACCGCGAGTCCAAACAGACATTTAAATATATTCTTCATAATTGATAATTCTTTATTTTGTTATTACTCGAAGTAGGAAGTGTTCTGCACCAATGCTGCATCAGAGTCAAGCTCCGACTGTGCTATAGGGATATACTTCTTGTTGCGTGTCCATGTGCCAGTGCGGCCTTCGTCAGAAGGATTTGTTCCATCGCAAGCTGTAGGCACAAGAGTGTTGAGTGCGTTAACGGAAGATTCAGGCACGTCGCACATACGCACAAGATCCCAATAACGTTTACCCTCACCCACGAACTCCAGTTTGCGCTCGTTGATGATATTATCAAGAGTAGCGTCAACCTCTGTCAGTCCTGCACGGTTGCGTATCTTTGTGAGCAGAGTCTTGGCATCACCATCGCCATAACCGCGCACATCAAGTTCGGCAGCATTTAGGTAAGCCTCAGCAAGACGATAATAGCGGTAATTATTGTTGTAATTCAGGTTGTTGTCAAAGCCTGCATCGGCATTTGTCTCCGTGTAAGGACGATACTTAGCAAGCCAGATATGGGTGTCCTGATAGCGGTTAGTATATTCCACACCACGTGTATCCCAGCAGGTAGCGGCACGACGAGTGTCGTTCTCGTCATACATGTTATAGGTGGAAACTCTTACAGGAAGGAATCCCCAACCATCGCCACCGTCCCAACCATCGCCACCAGGCCAAGAGTTAGGAGAGATAAGAGTAGGAAGCACCGTACCACCAGTACCAAGAGCCCAGCTCCATCCACGGTCATTGTTGCCGTCCTCATAGTTGATTTCCCAAATAGACTCAGGACACCATTCGCCTGACTCCTGCCACAAGGCAGCGAAGTCAGAGTTGAGAGAATATTCGCCACTGTCGGCAATAATTTCCTTCATATACTTGTATGCCTGCGCCATGCGAGTAGCATCATTCTGATACATCACCATCTCGGCATACACCATATAAGCCATAGCCTTAGACACACGACCTGAGTTACTTGCATCCCAGCGCATAGGCAGCGAACAGTTAGAAAGCACATCCTCGAGTTCTGCTATCACCTTCTCGTAAATCTCGTCAGCCTTGAGCTGTGGAGCTGTGTAAGGGTCGGTGAGGTCGTCGGTATAGTAAGGCACATTTCCGAAATAATGCCACAACATATTATAATAGAACACGCGCAACACGCGAGCCTGGTCTACATAGGAAGCCTTATTGGCAGCAGAGATGTTGCCCTTCTCGTCTGCCCATCCAGCATATTTGATTACGTCATTGCAACGCTTGATACCCGAGTAGTCCACAGTCCAAAGCGAACTAAGAGTGTTGCTTTGGTCGCCTTTGAAATCGGAAAGCAAGTGCCAGTTCTGCATGTCGGCATAGTTGGAACCGCCCACCCAAAAGAGGTCGCCCATGATTTCTGAGTCTATATTGAGCGCATTATACTGGTTGAGACCCCAGTCTGGCCAATGTAATGGGTCATATGCTGCCGTGAGGGCTTCAAACACGTGGGCGTCAGTAGTGTAGTATTCCTCGATAGGCTCACCCGTAGGGTTCTCCACAGTAAGCCAGTCTTCACTACAAGATGTTGTCAGCAGGATGCCTGCCGCAAACAATCCTAATGTCTTTATTGTAGATTTCATAAAGTATATTCGTGTTAAGAGATTAGAAAGAAAGGTTTACACCGACAGTCCATGTGCGGCCTTGTGGATAAACACCACGGTCTACACCGAGAGATGTACCGCCGGAAGCGATTTCAGGATCGAAGCCCCAATACTTTGTCCATGTGATGAGGTTATCAACCGACACATAGAGACGCAGGCGCTCAATGAAAGCCTTCTTGGTGAGTGACTGTGGGAGTGTGTAGCCGAGCTGCATGGTCTTGATGCGGAAGTAGGAACCATCGCATACATAGAGATCGGAGCCTACCCAGTTGTAAGCACCGTTTACAGACAGGCGAGGATATTTTGTAGAAGTGCCTTCGCCAGTCCAACGACCGAGCATCCATGTAGGATAGTTGCCTGAGTATACGTCGGAACGATAGGTAGCATCGAGGATGTCAACACCAGCCACGCCCTGCATGAAGAGATTGAAGTCGAAGCCCTTGTATTCTGCATTGAAGTTGAAACCGAAGGTCCAGTCAGGATTACCGTCACCGATATATGTACGGTCGTTGGCATCGATAACATTGTCACCGTTTACATCCACGAAGCGCACGTCACCAGGCACGCGGTCGAGACCATACTTGGCATTGTAAGCAGCAGCCTCCTCTGGATTCTGAAGTATACCGTCGGTCTTGTAGCCATAGAAGAATGGGAAGCAATAGCCGTTCTCACCACGTGTCACGAGGTCGGTCAAACCCTGCACAGAGTCATAATTTTGGAAACCTTCTGAGTTACCAAGGTTGTTAAGAGTGTTTGAGAGATAAGACACGTTAGCCTTTGCACCGAAACGTGCATCGCCTACATGCCACTTGTAACCAAGTTCAAACTCGATACCCTTATTTGTCATGTCGCCCACGTTTGCCTGTGGCTTATTCTCACCTGTGTAACTTGGTATAGGACGAGTGATAATCATGCCGTTAGTCTTCTTCACGAAATAGTCAACGGTGAAGGTGAGGGCTGAGTTGAAGAAGCCAAAGTCGAGACCTATGTCAGTCTGCTCTGACTCCTCCCAGCGTAGATCAGGGTTAGGCATGATGGAAGTCTTCGAACCGATATATTTTGAAGCCTGTGTACCGAAGAGGTAGTTGTTGTTCATCGAGGTGTAGGCAGAGTAGTTGAAGTCACCGATATTCTCGTTACCGTTCTTACCCCAGCTAGCACGCACCTTGAAGTTGGAGAGCCAGTCGTGAGTGCTTTCCATGAAAGCCTCGTTCATCACATTCCAACCTACAGACACTGAAGGGAAGATACCATATTTCTTGTTGGAACCGAAACGTGAAGAACCGTCACGGCGGATAGTTCCCTGGAACATGTAACGCTCATCATAGTTGTAACTCAGACGTGCGAAGAGAGAAGCCAAACGGTGCTGTGTGTATTCTGCACCAGAAACACTGTGCTGAACGGTCACACCATTGATAAACTCGCCAAGCTTGTTGCCGTCCTTGTCATAAGCTATCACTTTGTTGCCGTCGGCGTCGGTCATGTAGTTGAATACATAGTCGCCCGTAGCATAGTCGATGTATGGTTTGTCTGTGTTGACAAGATTCCAGCGACTGCCGCTGAGTGTGCTACCCTTATAGCGTGTGAAAGACTGACCGAGAACAACTCCGATAGAATGCTTACCGAAGGTTTTGTCATAGGTAAGGATGTTTTCGAGCTGTATGGTAGAACCATTAGACTTAGTAGCACTTGCACTTGTGTGCTCAGCCTTGTTATTGCCCGAGTAGTAATAGAGAGACTTTGTAGCTCCGTCGCTGCCATAGAAAGAAACGTCAGCAGAGAAAGAGGTGCGGAACTTGAGGTTGTCCCATATCTGAAGGTCAAGGGCGATGTTTGGCACAATCTTGTGCGACCATCCGCGTGTAGGAGTGGTAGAAGCAAGCATTGCCACTGGGTTATTCATCTCCTGATATGTTCCTGCATTACCCGGGATAGTATATGGGTCACCATTGGCATCAACAGGCAGTGTGTAGCCACGTGCAGCATAGGAAGCGATGAGGTCCTGACCTGCCTGACCAGTCACTGTAGGAGCGAGAAGTGGTGACATGTAGAGAGCCGAACCGAGGATTGATCCGTACTCAGAGTTGGTAGAGACACCTGTGCTATGAATGTTTGCATATGACACCTTCACCGTCAGGTCAGCCTTATTGAGGAAGTTGCGCTCCTTGCTGAAGTCCATGAGGTTAGCATTGGTATTGCCAGTGAGTGTAAGACGGTCATAGTTAGACTGTCCGTAGTTACCGCCTACGATACCGTCAGCCTCATAGTATCCCATAGAGAAATAGTAGTTCACCTTCTCTGAAGCACCACTTATCGACACATCGTGCGACTGCTGAGGGGCATTGTCATTGAATACAAGATCCTGCCAGTCAGTGCCAAAGCCCTTTATGGCATTACCGTTGGAGTCGGTAAGGTTGTATGGGTCAGCATATTTTGCTGCCTGACCTCCATTGAGATAGAACTCATTCTGCAGAATGGCATAGTCGGTGGCACTTGTCACATCGCGCCGCTTTGCTGCTGATGTCCAGCCCCAAGAACCATTGTAGCTCACCTGAGCCTTGCCGAGTTTACCTTTCTTTGTTGTCACAAGGATAACACCGTTGGCAGCACGTGCACCATAAATGGCACCTGAAGCGGCATCCTTCAACACCTCGATAGACTCAATGTCGTTAGGGTTGAGGTAGTCGAGACCGCCGTCGATAGCCATACCATCAACAATATAGAGTGGGTCGCTATTGTTGATTGTTCCCACACCACGCACTCTCACGCGTGATGCCTCACCAGGCTGACCTGAATTGGATGTCACCTGCACACCAGCAGCGAGACCCTTCAGGGCATTATCCATACGCACTGGAGCGGTAACGGCGAGGTCGTCGCTGCTCACCTTTGCTATGGCAGCAGTCACAACGCTCTTCTTCTGCACACCATAACCGATAACAACGACATCATTAAGAGTGTTTTCATCCTCGGAAAGAGTGATGTTCATGTTTGTAGCGGCAGCTACGGTCTTTGTAGAAAAACCCACATAGGAGATCTGCAGTTGCGCACCTTTAGGTACTGACAATTGGAAATTACCGTCGATGTCGGTGATAGTGCCGACGCCGGTAGTTCCTGCCTGAATGACAGTAGCGCCTATCACTGGTTCACCCATTGCGTCTTTCACAACGCCGGATGCAGTAATATTCTGCGCATGAATTGCTATTGACACCATTAGCATCAAAAGCAAAGCAAGAAGCTTACTTCTGTTCATAATTTAGTTTTTAGTTATTAATAATTGTAGTATGTGTATTTACGTTCTATCTCCTACCAAAGTGGAAAATAAAAGTGCATCACGCACTCATGCCTCATCACTCACAGGTTAGTTAGGTTTTCAGTAATCTCTACTGCAAAAGTAACAACAAAAGAAAATACAGCAAAATAAATGTGAACAAAAATAAACCTTACTAAGAAATTTAATAAAGTATTTACTTAATAATAATGTTAGTAGTTACAGTGTCCTCACTGCAACCTACAAATAAGTTTACGATGATAATCATAGGAGGCGAAGCGACCTCGCTTTGCCCGAATACAATAATGGTACGGTGAGGACACCGTACCATTCTTTGATTACTTGTCAAGTATTTTTTGTATTTCTTCGAGTGGCAATCCCTTGCCTACAATCTTGCCCTGTGGGTCGATGAGGAGCGTGTTAGGGATAGCACGGATGTTATAAATCTGACCTGCTTGGCAGTTCCATCCCTTGAGGTCGGACATATGGTGCCAAGGTATGGAGAGCGACTCTATAGCCTTCTTCCATGCTTCATCCTTGTTGTCGAATGACACACCGACGATGTCGAAATTCTTATCCTTATTTTTATTATAGAATTCTATATACGACGGCATAGCAGCGCGACATGGACCACACCAACTTGCCCAAAAGTCCACCAAGATGTACTTGCCCTTGCCGGCATAATCTGACAGGCTTACGGTCTTGCCATCTGGCGACTGCATGGTGAAATCGATGAAAGGATTTCCTGGTGCCGTAGCAATGTCATTCTTCAGTCGATTGGCGATGTCTTTCACAGTGGCATCATTCTGATATTCCGCAGGTATGGCGGCAAGCAACTGCTGCTTCTCCTCTGTCGTGGTGATGTCGCTATACTGCTTGAAGAGCATCACGCCCACAGGCAATTTGATATTCTCCTTCATGTAGCTCTTGCGCACAGCATTGATATCGTTGTCAAGACGAGTGTATTCCACACGCAGGGAGTTGATAGAATCTTCCGAAAGACCTTCACCGCTCGCAATGCGACGCAGTTCATCCTGACGGTTTTCCGATGGAGCTATCTTGTCCTGCAAATCCTGATAGATGTCATTGTCTTGTGTGCCACGCACTGAAGTGGTAGTGGGCGTAAGACGAGCCTTGACTGTTCCCTCCTCCACAAACATCTCTGCCCAATGTAGGCGACCATTAAGTCGGAAGTTCAGATAGCGCACTTCTGGAGTAGCAGTAGTGCCAGAGAACTTAAACTTGTCATTCTCTACCTTTGTAGAGTCGATATGCGACAGCTGGCCGTTTACTGCTTCACTAAAATAAATGGTTGTGTTAGTGGGAATGTCTGCCGTAGTACCCTCTATCTGCCACGCCTTTTGAGCGAAGACAGAAGCCAATGGCAGAGTCATTGCTACGACACTAAGAATCAATTTGTTGTTCATAATAGATGTAATATGTGTTATTTTATACACCAAAAGTACATAAAATGTTACATATTGCACACACACGCACATTTTATTTGAAATATTTTTCACTATTTAGTCATTTATTCATATCTTTGCGACAAACATTAAAGATGATTAACATCTTTCAACTAACTGTTCACCATAAAGACACGATAGTTTGATAAAGAAAAGGTCTTAGAAGACTATATGATAACATTTATAAACAACTAAACCAAAATGCTTATGAAAAAGATTTTACTTCCGATGTTCGCTTTCCTGATGTCAGCGACAGCCATGAACGCACAGACTGCATCTACAGATGAGAGTAAGGTGCTTCTTTCTCCTCACGGAGTATTAACAGAAACCACTGGTGATGCAACAAAGATTGTAGGTGTAGACGAGACTTATGACATATACCGTTCATATATGGACTTGGATCTTGATGCAGTGTTTGCACGTTTCTCCACAGAAGACCTTGAGCCATATGTGGGCTACAATGTCGTAGGAATGAAAGTTGCTGGAGTATTCGGCAGTGAAACTACAGACTTCCTGCTCAATATCGAGTGCAACCAGACTTTCGGTGAAGAAGAAAAAAAGAGTTCCAAGAATGTGGCTATCGCCAAGGGTGTAAAGGCTACACCATCAGTGCCTTCAATGAGCATCTACAACTGGAATGAAGTAACATTCGAAACTCCATACACCATCCCTGCAAAGAAAGAGGAAGCTGTAGAAGGCGATCCTGAAGATTTCCAAGATCTCTATGCTGGTTACTGGGTAAAGGATAGCGAAGGCAACATCACTCTTGGTCAGTTGCTCGTGGGTCAGCCTTACGACGACTCTGAGATGAATCCAGGCTGGTATTGCCAGCAGACTGGTGCCAGCACGGGAGTGCCAAGACTTGCAGGACTTGGAGTAAACCTTCTCCCTGTGCAGCTCATCCTTGAGAAGTCAGGTGCTGACGGCATAGAGAGCACAACTGCTTCTGACGCAAAGGAGGCAGCACGCTATAGCCTCGACGGCAAGCGCATCTATCTGCCTGCAAAGGGCATCAACATCGTGAAGATGACCGACGGCACCACACGCAAGGTGACTGTGAAGAAATAATACCATGACACTATAGAAATGCGCCATGAAGGGCAATGTTTTTCCTGACCCTTCATGGCGCATATGGCATCCGCCCCCCACTCTCTTATGACATCAGGAAATCTACACCTATTATAACACAATGATGAAACACAATCACCTGCTTGCCGGCATAGCTTGGCTGATGTTGATGGCAGCCTGTTCGGAAAACAACGACGTGGGCAACACATCGCAAATAGTGCTCTATGACAATGACTTCAACATTGGCAGCGCCGTAATATGGCAGGGCAACCCTTACACTATAGCCAACACTCAACCCTACATATGGCAGGATACTTACATCAATAGCCAGGGCGTGACAGTGACCGACAATGTGGAGGGCTTTACCGTCAGCGACAACACCACACAATTAGGAAACTACACCATATCGCTCTATGAAAACGGACTCACCTATAGTCCCGAACTAGCTTCAGCCAAGGGCAAGGGTGCTTTGGTGAGCATACAACTCTGTTCGGCTGACGTAAACAGCATAAAGGAAGGCACCTACACTTATAGTGAAACTACCGAAGAAAACACATTCAAGGCTTATTGCTCTTCTGAATATCAGTCACAGAAAACCATCAAACCAGCTGCCATAACTGAAGGCAATGTGAATATTGCAAAAAGTGGTGACAACTATAACGTGACCATAAGTGGCAAGACATCCTTCGGTGGCAGTGTGGAGGCACACTATGATGGACCACTCGAGGTGTGCAAGGTGCCACAGCAGACATCGCTCGAATATAGCGACGTGAGCATGGCGGGAATGATAGACTCGGTAAAAATAGATGTCTACTATGGCGACGTGCTCCTCGGTTCTGCCACCGAACTCGACAACGGCAACCCTGAATATCCTGACTTCGGCACAGGACTGTCATTCTTCTCTCTCACATCTGGCATAACACAGACGGCTTCTGCCACAAAGAAGGAGCAGGCTGACATCGCCCTCTACTGGGACGAAACAAACAGTTGCTTCCGTTTCCAGTCGCCTATAACAATGCGCGCACATCTCAATCATCAGGCAGAATACCTCTTCCCATGCCACACGATATACATGAAAGCTCCCGCTTCGTTTACCGACACTGACTTCGAAAATCTCGATGCCACAGCATTCAACACCAACATAGAGGAATCCGACGTAGAGATTCCTGTCACGACAAGCGAGGACTTCGAGACAAGTTATGTATTCTTCGAGACTGGCCACGGAGTGAAGGGCGTGATGCGTCTGAAGCAATACACTCCGCGCAGCGAAGGGTCGTATGACTACTATGGCGTGATGACATACAAATATGAGATTGGACCGAAACTCCTCATGGACATAAAGTGTCCTGCCATAGTGTCTAATCCGCAGATAAGATAAGTGACTCTCCTTTACATTATATAATATATATAAGACATAAACATGAACAACAAGTTCTATAAACATATATGCCTCACGCTACGGCTCTCTGCCTTGGCAATACTCGCCACTGCCGCCTCTCCTGCCTTGGCTACCGACATTACGGAGACCAGCATGCAGCAGCAACAGCAGCAAACGCAGACTCTGCGAGGCATCGTGGTGGACGACAACAAGGAGACTCTGCCAGGCGTGACTGTATCGCTAAAGGGATCTACAAAGAAGGTCATGACCGACGTTAACGGAGCCTTCTCCATGACAATCCCCAACGGACAGAAGGTGGCAACTCTGGTGTTTTCATATATCGGCATGAAGACTCAGACGGTGCGTGTGACTGACATAACGAAAGTGATGCACGTGACGATGCAAGAGGATGCCAACACCATCAACGAGGTGGTGATAACGGGTATGGAGGTTATCAACAAGGACCACATGACGGGTAGTGCATCCGTCATCACAGCCAAAGACCTGAAGATGCAGGGCATCACATCTATAGACCGCATCCTCGACGGTCGCGTGGCAGGACTCAACTCTACCACCATCTCGGGAGCACCGGGCACACGTGCACAGATTACCATCCGTGGTGAGAACAACCTCAGTGGAAATACCGAACCGCTATGGATTGTCGACGGACTGCCCATGACATCGGGTGTGCCTACAAGTTCCACTGGTGACTATGCTGGCACTATCATGCAGGACGGTGTGGGCAACATCATGCCTGATGACATTGAGTCGATAAGCATTCTTAAGGATGCTTCGGCTGCCGCCATCTATGGAGCGAGAGCTGCCAACGGTGTGATTGTCATCACCACGAAGAAGGGATTCAGGTCGAAGACCCAGGTGAGCTACAGTGGCACATACAACTGCTCCATAGCTCCGCAAAACAACCTCAACTTCATGAACTCTGCCGAGAAACTGCAGTATGAGCGGTCTATTGTCGACAACTATGGTCTTAACTATGCATATGTCACTGGTCGCGGAGGATATACCTACAAGAGAAGTGTCGACGGATATATCACTCCCACGGAATATCAACAAGAATTGGAGCGACTGGCGGGCATAAACACCAACTGGTTTGATGTGCTCTTCCGCACAGCTCACTCACAGTCACACAACGTGAATCTCCGAGGCGGTTCGGAGGAACTCACCTACTACACGTCAATAAGTCTGCAGGATCAGAGCGGTATCCTCATGTCAAACCATTACCAGAACTCTGGACTGCTCATGAAACTCGACTACCGTCCGATAAAGGGTCTCATCATTGCAGTAAACCTCTCTGCCAATGCGCGCAAGAATCGCGACAACGCTTCTGCCATAGACCCGTTCACATATGCCATGTTTGCCAACCCCTACGAGCGTCCTTATAATGACGACGGATCTTATGCCGCAGACTTGAGCTATCTGAGCAACAACTATACCAACGAGCGTGCCTCGGGATATGTCTATGAGAAATTCAACATCGTGCGCGAAATGCAGGACACTCGCAAGACTACCGACGGTTCGGACGTGGAGTTCACTCTCAATGCTCGTTATGAGATTATCCCCGGACTATCAGTAGAGTCCATCTTCCGCAAGGGTATGTCTTACAACACCACCACCACGGAGATTGATGCAGGCACATACACGTCGTGGGCTAATGAGCAGTTTGCCAAGACAGCTTATTCCAACTATAGCATCATGCCCGACCAATATGACAACGGCCAGTTGTCGGAAGGATCGGGAAAGAACCACTACTGGACAATAAGAAACCAGATAGACTACTCTTTCAACATCAAGGAAGCTCACCTCTTCTCATTCCTCGTGGCAAGTGAGGCTATGTCGAAGAAATACACCAACTTCAGCTATACATCACCTATTTATTATAAGGACTTCCGCATCACTGGTGTGCCGGCATTCGACATCCCTGTGTCCTACGAGACTATGCGCACAGTGATAGGCAACATGTTCTCCACCAACGACGGACAAGACCGCAGCGTGTCGTTTCTCGGCACCATGCGCTATGGTTTCAAAGACCGCTATATATTCAGCTTCAACTATCGTGCCGACGGTGCCGATGTGATAGGCGACGGCAACCGCTTCACTCCTCTGTGGTCGGCAGGTCTGAGATATAACCTGCACAAGGAGAAATGGTTTAAGAATCCTGTGGTGAGCGAACTCGCAATCCGTGGCAGCTACGGATTCACGGGCAACATAGACCGCACAGCATATCCGTTCTCCACCATCTCCTACGGTTCGCAGATGTATAACGGCAACCGCTTCGCCACGAGTTTCACCTATCCCAATCCTACAGTGAAATGGGAGAAGAAGCGTGACATCAACCTCGGTCTTGACATGACATTGTGGAAGAATCGCGTCAATTTGACCGTAGACTACTACTCCACTCGCACTGACGATGTGCTGGAGACGCTTCAGGTGCCAGCCTCAACAGGACGCACAGAGGTGACAGCCAATGGTGGCGTGGTGACCAACAAGGGTATAGAGTTCTATCTCAACGTGAAGTGGATAAACACTCGCGACCTGACATTCTCTACATCCTTCAATATGTCGCGCAACAAGAATGTCATCGTGAAGTCGCATTATTCTTACTCTTCTTATCAGGATGCCATCAAGTCGAATGTGACAAAGGGAGGATCGCTCAACATCATCGGCGAGGAGACTGGCGGCATCTACGGATGGAAGTTTGCTGGTGTGAACCCCGAGACGGGAAACCCTCAATACTATCTCACAGAAGAGGGCAAGCGCGCCTATGGTCAATTCCTCGAGCAGAACTCCAACAATGTGGCACGCTACCAATATTATTTCGATGCTGCCAAGGACGGCATTCCCGACAAGATAGACTATATTCGCGGTTCTAACACCAACCCGTCGTTCTTCATGCCTTCCATGCAATATCTTGGACGCTCTAACCCAAAGATAGTGGGAGGTTTCGGCACTTACTTCAACTACAAGGGACTGGAGATTTCCACCAACTGGACATTCAAGGCAGGACATCTTGTGCCTAACTTCAATGACTATCAGAATGCACCAAAGAACCTCGCCACATTCAACTCACAGCAGGCTTCGCTCGGATATTCGTCCGACCTTGCCGTGTCGGGCACCAACCGCGAGAGGAAATATCTCTACTACTGGCAGTTTGCCGGCGACATAACAGATGTGCCTCGTTTCACTACATCGAATACAGACTACTGGACATCTATCGTGACATCCAACAAGTATTCCAAAGGCGACTACCTGCGCATGACCAATGTGTCTGTAAGCTATCGTCTGCCAGCACATATCCTGCGCAAGATGTGGGGAATGAACAACTTCACCATAGGTGTCAACGCACGAAACCTGCTGACGTTTACTAAATACAGAGGTCTCGACGTGGGTTCGGGTTCGGCATTCTCCTATCCTGTGGCACGCGAGTTTAACGTGAAACTCACCGTGGGATTCTAACACCATAACAAATGAAGCAAATGATGAAAGACATGAGATACATAAAATATATCGTAGCTCTGGTGCTATGCATACAGATGTCGTCATGCAACGAGTTTCTCACTCTCACGCCTCACGACACTAAGGTGGTGAGCAGCGTGGAGGACTATCGTGACATTCTGGCAAGCTACATGCGCTATCTGAAGACTCCCACCATGCCTTCGCAGGATGTGGTCATGGGCGTAGGACTGACCACACTGCCTTTCTATAGCAGCGAGGTGGACGGTTCGTTGTCAATATACACTGGCGAGTCAAACCTCACCACAGAGTCGGCATACTATTATGACCGCACCAACAACGTGTATACGCAGACGGGCAAAAACTCTCTGACATGGCTCAACACTAATGTCTCGGCATGGAACAACATATACAGTTTCCTCGGACCTATCAACCTCATAATAAACGGCATAACAACGGCTGACGGCACTGACGAGAATCTGCGCAACCGTGTGCTGGGCGAAGCTTTGACATGGCGTGCATATGCCTTCTACAAACTCTTGCAACTCTATTCGCCGATGAAGAACAACACGTTGGGCATACCAGTCTATCTCACTCCCGAAAAGGGCATCGGTGAGGCTATGCCTGAACGCAAGACACAGGCAGAGGTCTTTAAACAGATATTCAGCGACATCAACCAAGCTCTCGACTTGCTCACAAAGACCACCAGCAATGACTGGAACTATGCGTGGAGTGCCGACTTCCTGCATGCCATGATGGCTGACGTCTATGCATGGAAAGCTTGCTCGGGAGCAGCAGAAGACACCGACTGGCAGAATGCCGAACAGGAAGCCACCACAGCGATGCGCGGACGCAATCTGATTTCATCGGCAGACATGCTGAAGAGCATCTTCGACTGTTCAGACAATGCTTACAGTAAGGAGTTGAAGAATGACGAATTCTTCATACGCATCGTAGATGGTCGCTACACCTACATCTGCGACTTTAAGTATGCATACTATGAGGACGGAGAGGTTGCCGACGGACTTGTAAACACCAAGAACTTCCGCAAGTTTGCCGACAACGACATACGCAAGAAGGCATGGTTTTCTGCCGACGGCACTCACAATGACAAATACAATCTCATCGGTTCTGACATGTCGCAAGGATGCCTGATGCCGTTCCGTCTTGCCGACATGTATCTGATAAAGGCTGAGGCTTTGGCGCGTCAGGGCAAGACAAGCGAGAGCAAGACTATACTGGATGAGTTTCGCAGTCATCGCTACACTGGCAACCTGCCCGATATAGGCACAGACCAAAACTCACTCGTCAATGCCATACACGACGAAAGGTTCCTTGAGTTCTATATGGAGGGCGACAAGGTGTGGCTCGACATGAAGCGCTTCGGCGACACTCTGGAGCGCACCATAGCCGGAGAGAAAAACAACCTCACGTCAGACGACTTCCGCTACTGCTTCCCTATCCCTGCCACAGAGATGGAGTCAAACAAGAAGATGGAGCAGAATCCAGGTTGGGAGAGTGTGATCGTGTATTAATGACAAGTAGACATATTAAGGAATATGAAATATATGAAAACCAAAATATTGAGCATATGCTTCATCGCATCGGCAGTATTGCTCGCGGCATGTACTCCCGATGACGAGGTGTTTCATGACAACAGCCATGTAGACCCTGCCATCGTCGACTCTGTGTCAATACGTCCTAACCAGAAATATCTCATCGCCGACGGTAATGCACAGATAGAACTGCAACCTACGGTCTACACCACAAGTGGCACTCAGGTGCCAGACACGCGTGTGGACGACGACTGGATAGAATACTCTACCGACACGCCAGGAGTGACGGCAGGACGCACCATATCTGTCAACAACGCTTCGCTCGCCGGAACTACCATTACGGTGAGGGCAAAGATAAAGCGCACAGGCAAGACATCCGAACCAGTGACATTCACCGTCATTGCTTCCAAGAAGGAGCAATATGCTGACGTACGCACCATCCCTGTAATCTTCCACGTGCTACAGACCAAGGACGACATCGACAACTATGGCGGCGAATTCAAACTGGAGCGCATAGAGATGCAGTTGAAGCGCATCAACAACATGCTTAGCGGTGCCATATCGCAGAATCCTGTGGGAGTGAATAGCAACATCCAACTGGTGATGGCTACCTACGACCAATATGGCAACCGACTGGTGGAACCTGGTGTTGAGCGCACGACAATTTCTGATGGAGCATTCCAAAAGAAGGACGGAAGCGACATAGACTCTCTGCTGGTAGCCGAGCGATTGCTATGGCCTGCCGACAAATACCTTAACATCTGGCTCATCAGCGACCGCAAGGGAGTGGTGAGCGACTTTGCCAACGATGTCACGGCGAAGTGTGCTCCGACATATGTCAACGCAGACGCCACTGATATGCCCAAGGGAGTGAAACTCACGACTTATGCTGACGAAACTCTCACACCGTCGCAGGCAGGAATAATCTATAAGCTATCGCAACTTGATGTCACCGAACGCAGTTTCTATGTGTCAAACAACAATAAGAAGCAGGGATATAATGAACTGGGCTATTACTTAGGGCTTTTCTACGGTCTGCTTCCCACTTGCAACTACCGCGACACGAAGGCAACGACCGACTATTGCGACGACACCATGGACTATGCCTCTACATCTACGGGAGGCAATCAGGACTGGTATAAGACCATGGACGGCTGTTATTTCCGTGCAGAGAACATCATGGACGACCCTCGTGGCGTGCATTGTTCGGTGTCGCAAGACCAAGCCATCCGCATGCGCTGGTTTATGGATAACTGCCCTGGCAGAATGCAATGGAAATCAAGTAATAATTAGTATTTGTAATAAACCAGCTCACTTGTTGTAAGAATATACCCGCGTGGATGTTTTGGCATATGTCACAAACTTGTGTGACAATTGTCATAAACCTTTTTGACATATGTCGCAAAGGTTTGTGACATATGTCAAAACATCGATGCACGTAACAGTTTACAACGAGCCATCCTTTTCCTTACAATAGTATTCATAGTAGTTGACGTGTCCTCACTGCACATAATTCTAATAATTACTACTTTTTCTCAAGCAATTTGCTGACGAAGCGTGCGGTGTAGCCCTTAGGGCAATGAGTCATCTCTTCAGGTGTGCCAGTGAACATCACTTCGCCTCCCGACCTACCTCCCTCGGGACCCATGTCGATGATGTGGTCAGCAAGTTTTATGACGTCGAGGTTATGTTCTATCACCACCACCGTGTTACCCTTGTCGACAAGTTTCTGAAGCACATCCATCAACACCCTTATATCTTCGAAATGCAGTCCTGTGGTAGGTTCGTCAAGGATATAAAGCGTTTTGCCAGTGTCCTTCTTCGACAGTTCGGTGGCAAGTTTCACACGCTGGCTCTCACCACCTGAGAGAGTTGTCGACGGCTGACCGAGTTTTATATATCCCAGTCCCACGTCCTGTATAGTCTTTATCTTCCTCAATATATGTGGCACATTCTCGAAGAACTCCACGGCCTGATTGATGGTCATGTCGAGAACGTCGGCTATGCTCTTGCCACGAAATCTCACCTCAAGAGTTTCCCTGTTATAACGTTTGCCGTGGCATACGTCGCATGGTATGGTGACATCTGGCAGGAAGTTCATCTCTATGGTCTTATATCCGTTGCCACCGCAATTTTCGCATCTTCCTCCCTTCACATTGAATGAGAACCGTCCTGGCTTGTAGCCTCTTATCTTTGCCTCGGGTAGCTCCACGAAGAGTGTGCGAATGTCAGAGAACACTCCAGTATATGTAGCAGGATTTGACCTCGGAGTGCGTCCGAGCGGACTCTGGTCTACTGTCACCACCTTATCTATATTGTCTATGCCATCGATGCTTGTGTAAGGCATAGGTTTCTTCAGCGAACGATAGAAATGGTGCGACAGGATGGGTTGCAAGGTCTCGTTAATAAGTGTGGACTTGCCACTGCCACTCACGCCCGTCACCACGATAAGTTTGCCCAAAGGGAAATCCATGTCTACTCCCTTAAGGTTGTTTCCTGTACATCCCTTCAGAGATATGCATTTTCCATTGCCCTCTCTTCTCGTCTGTGGTATTTCTATCTTGCGCTCGCCATTGAGATATTGGCTCGTGGTGGTGTGCGAAGCGAGCATCTGCTGTGGAGTGCCTTGGAATACGACCTCACCACCCTTGCGTCCTGCTCCGGGACCTATGTCGACGATATAGTCTGATGCCAACATCATGTCCTCGTCGTGTTCCACGATAAGCACCGTGTTGCCTATGTCGCGCAGTTCCTTCAATGAGTCTATGAGTCGCTGGTTGTCACGCTGGTGCAGACCGATGCTCGGCTCGTCAAGGATATAGAGCACGTTGACCAGTTGGCTGCCTATCTGTGTGGCGAGTCTTATGCGTTGGCTCTCGCCTCCTGAGAGAGTGGTGGAAGCACGATTGAGAGTGAGATAGTCGAGTCCCACCTCCAGCAGGAAATGCACTCTCGAACTAATCTCCTTTATTATCTCCTGAGCTATAGCCTTTTGTTTCTCGCTCATGTGCAGGTGCACATTGGTAATCCATTCATCGAGATCCTTGATGTCGAGATTAGAAACCTCGGCGATATTTTTGTCCCATATCTTATAGGAAAGGGCTTCTTTGTTGAGTCGTTGTCCTTTGCACACAGGACATGTCACATCCTGCAAGAACTGCTCTGCCCATTTCTGTCCCGTACTGCTGTCGTCGTTGTCCATCACCGAGCGCAGATATTTTATTATGCCGTCGAAGTCGGTGAAATAGTCAGACGATGTCTTGCATACATTCTTGTCGATGCGCACCTTCTCCATGCTGCCGTTGAGAATCTCGTTCATGGCATCCTCAGAGATGTCGCTTATGGGAGTTTTCAGCGTGTAGCCATAGTTATCGAGCAGAGCCTGTATCTGCCAGAATATCATCTGGTTCTTATATTTACCCAATGGCACTATACCGCCATTGTAGATGGAAGCAGAGGTATTTGGGATTACCTTCTTCAGGTCTATGTCGCTCACCATGCCCAGTCCTTTGCAGTGGGGGCAAGCACCTTGGGGCGAGTTGAATGAGAAGTTGTTTGGTGCCGGATCGGAATAAGAGATGCCAGTGGTTGGACACATCAGTCGCTTGGAGAAATACTTCACGCTCTCGTCTTCATTGTCGAGAATCATCGTAAGTCCGTCGCCCTGCTTCATGGCTATCTTCACCGAACCCTTCAGACGATCCTCATCCTTTGGCTGCACCTTCAGACGGTCGATGACAACCTCTATGTTATGGTTCTTGTAGCGGTCCACTTTCATGCCACGCTCCAATTCCACCACATCGCCATCAATTCTCACATAGAGAAAACCTTTCTTGCGGAGCGACTCGAAGAGTTCACGATAGTGTCCCTTGCGACTTCTCACTACGGGAGCAAGAATCTGAATCTTGTGACCGTCATATCTCTCAAGAATCATCTCTATGACCTTCTCTTCGGTGTATTTCACCATCTTTTCGCCCGTGGCATAGCTGTAAGCCTCGCCAGCACGTGCATAGAGGAGTCGTATGTAGTCATATATCTCCGTCTGCGTGCCCACGGTGGAGCGTGGATTGCGGTTGGTGGTCTTCTGGTCTATACTGATAACTGGCGACAGACCCGTAATCTTGTCCACATCAGGACGATCCATGTTGCCCATGAAATTGCGTGCATAGGCAGAGAAGGTTTCTATATAACGGCGCTGTCCCTCGGCGAATATGGTGTCAAAAGCCAATGACGACTTTCCCGAACCGCTAAGACCTGTTATGACGGTCATCTTGTCACGGGGAATCTCCACATCGATGTTCTTCAGATTGTGTGTGCGTGCTCCCCAGACATTTATCTTGTTATCCTCTGACATTTATATCCTTGTGTTGTCCTTTGACGTTTAGTTGTTGGTTGTGCTACTCTCGTCCACTATATTTCTCAGCAGATTGACATCCCTCTTGATGTCATATCTTATGCCGTCGGCACCTTTGGCAGTAACGCGGCAGAAGTAGACACCCTGCGCCACGTCCTTGCCATTAAACTTGCCATCCCATCCCTGTCCGTCAGGGTCAGTCCATTCATATAGCTTCTGTCCCCAGCGGTTGTAGATTACCGCCTTGAACTCAATGAGGCTCTGATGGCTTTTCGGCCTATAGTAGTCGTTGATGTTGTCATTGTTGGGTGAAAAAGCGTTGGGCATCTCGAGTTTACTCTCCGAGATGGTCACGCTGAGAGGTGTCATCTCGCTCCAGTAGTCTTGCGTGTAGGCAATACTGTCGTTGCCCTGCGTGAAAATGGCATAGCACACTATGCGAGTGGTTCCCGACTTGGTGAACGTGTAGTCCGTATCCTGTTCGTATCTAATGAGATAGGGTGAAGTCTCACTGTCGCTCGTAAACCTCCACTCATAATATGTAGTCCAGCCGTCGGTATTCTCAGGATTGGCATAGAAATGAGCCTCTAGAGGGGCACTTCCCGAGTAAGACACAGACTCTTCCTCGCCATCGGAAGTGACAAATGTAGCTGAAGGATTTATCGTGGGCATCTCGTCTTGAGCGCCGACAATGGCAGAGATAGTGCAGAGCAAAATGACAAATATTATCCTAATGTGTTTCATTATTGTGATTGTCTTATTTGCAAAAATAGTCAAAATAGTTGATTGTGATACTCTTTTTTTGTATTTTTGCATTTGCTTTAAGTAAAAAGTTGATTATGCGGATTATTTCCAGACTCATATACATAGCTCTGCTTCTAATGTTGCCAGCTTGCATCTTTGCACAGACAACAGTGTGGAGAGACATCTACAAGGTAAAAAAGAAAGACACTATCTATGGCATAGCCACGTCATATGGCCTCACCGTAGACCAGCTCATGAATGCCAACCCCGAGATGCGCCAGCCCGACTTCAAACTTAAGAAGGGCGACACAGTGTTTATTCCCTATGCCGAGAAAGTGAAGCCGCAGACAACGGCGACAAAGGCTCAGGTGCAGAAGAAAACGGTGAAGGTGGGTGTGATGCTCCCCTTGCATGATGTCGACGGCGACGGAAAGCGCATGGTGGAATATTATCGCGGACTGCTCATAGGATGCGACTCACTGCGTCAAGCAGGAATAAACACCGAAATTCACGCTTGGAACATTTCCATAGATGACGACATCAGAGTGAAACTCCTTGAGGAAGACGTGAGGAAGATGGATATTATCTTCGGTCCGCTCTATACGAAGCAGGTGAAATATGTGGCAGACTTCTGCAAGTCTAACAACATAAAACTCGTCATTCCTTTCTCTATCACTGCCGACGACGTGAACACCAATACGAACGTTTGGCAGGTGTATCAGTCGGAATATCAACTCAACGAGAAGTCTATAGCCGCCTTTCAGGAGCGATTTAAGGACTGCAACCCCATCTTCATTGGTTGCAATGATGCCACAAGCACCAAGGGGCATTTCACTTCTGCCCTACGCAAGAGTTTGGAAGCAAAAGGCACAAAGGTGCGCGTGACAAACATAGAAACTCCCGACGACGATTTCTACAAGGCTTTCCTTAAAGGCAAGCGCAATGTAGTAATTCTCAATACTGGTCGCTCGCAGGAACTCAACCTCGTGTTCCGACGTCTCAACCGCCTTATGGAACTTGCTCCCGACTGTCAGATTTCCATCTTCGGATATACAGACTGGCTAATGTATGAGAGCACCTATCGCACACTCTTCCACAAATATGACGCTTACATCCCTTCCACCTTTTATTATTATAAGGGATTGGGCAAAGTGGCTGCCTTTGAGCGCAACTATGTGAAATGGTTTGGCACAGGACTGCAGGAACGCTATGTGCCGAGATTTGCCATAACGGGCTTCGACCATGCACAGTTCTTTATCCGTGGACTGGCAGAGCGCGGCAAGACTTTCACCGGCCAGGCAGGCGAGTCACATTATAACGCCATGCAGACACCACTGAAGTTTGTCAAGACATCATCGGCAGGAGGATATCAGAACAAGGCATTCCAACTTGTGCACTACCGCAAGGACGGAGTGATAGAATCTGTGGCTTATTGACCTATCCTATCCATCTCTACCTTGCCACTTCAATACACATTATGACTGACAATAACAAGACATATCTTAGAACGCTGCTTCTCATTATCGCTATGGCTCTCTTGATGCCACGGCAGATGATGGCACAGATAGGCGACTACCGCAACGACTTTGCCATTGGCGTGAATGCCGGATACATGATGACAAACGTGGGATTCTCGCCCAAGGTGACACAAAAGTCAAAGCCGGGACTCACGGGCGGACTGTCGTTCCGATATACCAGCGAGAAATATTTCAAGACCGTGTGCAGTGTGTATGCCGAACTTAACTATGCCCAGATGGGATGGCGCGAGAACATCGTCACTCTGAAGTCAGAACCCGTCATAGGAGCATCTGGCGAGGCAGAGAAGTATGACCGACGCATCAACTACATCCAACTGCCCATAATGGCACAACTCATGTGGGGCAGAGAGAAGCGCGGATGCAGTTTCTTCTTTCAGGCAGGACCGCAGTTTGGCTATATGTTGTCGGAATCTACAAAGACAAATTTCACTCTCGACAATGCCAATACTACCGACCGTGCCAACACCACCATAGAGCAGTTCTCCATGCCTGTGGAAAAGAAGCTCGACTATGGCATCTGCGCTGGATTCGGAATGCAATATTCGCATCCTAATGTAGGGCATTTCCTTCTCGAGGGCAGATACTATTACGGACTCGGTAACATCTACTCCTCATCAAAACGCGACTATTTCAGCAAATCAAATCATGGTGCCATAGAGATAAAACTCGCATATCTGATAGACTTGCGGTCTACGAAGACGAATACAAATAATACAATAAAATAAACAATCTAAAAACAAAACTACATCATTATGTTTGAAGGACAACCAAAAGGCCTTTGGGCTTTGGCTCTTGCCAACACAGGTGAACGTTTCGGATACTACACCATGCTCGCCGTGTTCATTCTCTTCTTGCAGGCTAATTTCGGATGGACATCCGGTATGGCAGGCACAGTCTACTCATCATTCTTGGCTTGCGTCTACTTCTTGCCTATCATAGGTGGTGCAGCAGCCGACAAATGGGGCTACTCAAAGATGGTGACCATCGGTATCTTCATCATGTTCCTTGGCTATCTGCTTCTCTCCATCCCTATGGGAGCTGACATGCCAGCTATCCTTGCCATGGTGGCAGCACTGTTGCTCGTGAGCCTCGGCACAGGACTCTTCAAGGGCAACCTGCAGGTCATGGTGGGCGACCTCTACAATGACCCAAAGTATGCACAGAAGCGCGATGCTGGTTTCTCACTCTTCTATATGCTCATCAATGTGGGTGCCATGTTTGCTCCTACTGCTGCCATCGGCATCATGAACTGGGCACAGAAGTCTCTACACATCAGCGAGGCTGACTCCTATCATTTCGCCTTCGCAGTGGCTTGCGTGTCGCTCATCGTTTCCATCGCCATCTACTACACATTCAAGTCTACTTTCGCACAGGTGCTGGCAGTAGACAAGAAGGCTGGTGCTGTCAAGGAGGAAGTGAAGGACGAGATGTCGCCAGCCGAGACCAAAGAGCGCATTGTTTGCCTCTGCCTCGTCTTTGCAGTTGTCATCTTCTTCTGGATGGCATTCCATCAGAATGGTGCCACACTGACATATTTCGCACGTGACTTCGTGGCTACCACAGCAAACGGTGTGACAGCTATGGAAATGGATGTTACCAACCTCGTTGCCTGCATCTTCATCGTATACGGTCTCTTCGGTTTGTTCCAGAACAAGGGTAAGGGAAAGATTATCTCTGCTATTGTCATCATTGCAGCAGTGGCTTACATCGCTTACAACTACATGAACGTAACTGAGGTTGCAGTGTCTGCTCCTATCTTCCAGCAGTTTAACCCATGCTTCGTTATAGCCCTCACACCAGTAAGCATCGGCATCTTCGGATGGCTCGCAAAGAAGGGCAAGGAACCAAAGGCTCCTGTGAAGATTGGTCTCGGAATGGTTGTTGCAGCCATCGCATATCTCATCATGACCATGTCTACAATGTCTCTGCCAGCTCCTGATGCTGTCAACCCAACACATCTTGCAGACATGAGTCCTAACCTCCTCGTAGGTGTATATCTCATCCTCACCTTTGCCGAGTTGCTCCTTTCACCTATCGGCATCTCATTTGTGACAAAGGTGGCTCCTACAAAATACAAGGGCGTAATGATGGGACTCTGGTTTGGTGCTACTGCAATAGGTAATTTCCTTGTAGCTATCCCTACCATGCTTTGGGGCAATGCCCACTACGTAGTATGGGGCACTCTGATGTGCATCTGCCTCTTGGCAGCACTGTTCATCTTCTCTATCATCAAGAAGCTCAACAAGGTGGCATAACAGTTCCGCCATCAACATAAACGATAAAGGGCATGTCCGTTTGGGCATGCCCTTTATCGTTTATATACATCGAGGAATACCAATTATTAGGTATTTTGCACCACATCATTACCTACATTGCTTATTATTTGGTAACTTTGTGGAATAAATATAAATAAGAATGAAACTGTCAGAACTGCATACAGGGGAAAAAGCTGTAATAGTAAAAGTTACCGGACACGGAGGTTTCCGCAAGCGCATTGTGGAGATGGGATTTATAAAAGGGCAGACGGTAAGCGTATTGCTTAACGCTCCACTGCAGGATCCTGTGAAATACAAGGTGATGGGCTATGAGGTGAGCCTCCGCCACTCGGAAGCAGAGATGATAGAAGTCATTCCTGAAAATGATGCCATAAAAGGTGACGAGGTTGGGAAGGAAGAGGTTGACAATAAACCTATACCCGTAGACACGAAGGCATGCAATGTGAAGAACAATGCGGCTGAGGGTACGGAAACACTACGCGAGTTTCGCACCATAAACGTTGCTCTTGTGGGCAATCCCAACTGTGGCAAGACATCCCTTTTCAACTTTGCCAGCGGAGCACATGAACGCGTGGGCAACTATTCAGGTGTCACCGTAGATGCAAAGGAAGGACATGCGGAGTTTGGCGGATATCATTTCAATCTTGTAGACCTGCCAGGTACATACTCCCTCTCTGCCTACTCTCCCGAGGAACTCTATGTAAGACGACAGATTGTAGACCACACGCCAGACATCATCATCAACGTGATAGACGCTTCCAACATAGAGCGCAACCTTTATCTCACCACTCAGCTCATTGACATGCACTTGCGCATAGTCTGCGCCCTCAACATGTTTGACGAGACCGAACAACGTGGCGACAACATAGACATAGACAAACTGAGTTCGCTTCTCGGCATTCCGATGGTGCCCACGGTATTCAAAAGCGGAAGGGGCGTGGAGCAACTGTTCCAAAAAATTATCGACCTCTATGAGGGAACAGAGGATTCTGACCCTCACTACCGCCATATCCACATCAACCACGGACATGAGATAGAGCATGGCATACAGGAGATACAGGAGCATCTGAAACTGGAAAACGACCTACGACAGAGATATTCCACACGTTTCCTCGCCATAAAACTTCTTGAAAATGATGCGGAGATAGAGAACTTCATCAAGGGAATGGGCGATTCAGATGAGATATTGCGCCATAGGAACGAGGCCGCACAACGAGTGAAAGAGGAAACGGGCGAGGACTGCGAGACAGCCATCATGGATGCAAAATATGGATTCATACACGGTGCGTTGGAGGAAGCAGGATATAAGCCAGGACACAAGAAGGACACTTACCAAACAACACATCTGCTTGACAAGATTCTCACCAACAGGTGGATAGGTCTGCCACTGTTTCTGCTCATCATGGTGGTGATGTTCACATCTACCTTCGTGCTCGGTCAATACCCTATGGACTGGATAGAGACTGCCGTGGGATGGCTCGGCGACACTATAGGAGAAATCCTTCCCGACGGCATAATCAAGGCTATGCTCATTGACGGAATCATAAACGGAGTTGGTTCGGTGATAGTGTTCCTGCCCCAAATTCTTATCCTCTACTTCTTCATCTCATTCATGGAGGATAGCGGATATATGGCACGCGCGGCATTCATCATGGACAGACTCATGCACAAGATGGGACTCCACGGCAAGTCATTTATCCCACTCATCATGGGATTTGGATGCAATGTGCCAGCAATAATGGCTACACGCACCATAGAAAGCCGACGTAGCCGACTGATAACAATGCTCATATTGCCACTTATGAGTTGCGAAGCCCGCATACCGGTATACATCATGATAATAGGCACATTCTTCGCCGTGAAATATCAGTCATTGATAATGATGCTTTTGTATCTCACAGGCATCATCATGGCTATCATCATGAGCAAGATTCTCACGAAGTTCGTACTCAAGGGCGAAGACACTCCTTTCGTTATGGAACTGCCACCCTATCGTTTCCCTACATGGAAGGCTGTGAGCCGTCACACATGGGAGAAGGGCAAGCAGTATCTGAAGAAAATGGGTGGCATAATCCTCGTGGCAAGCATCGTGGTGTGGGCTTTAGGCTATTTCCCTCACAACGACTCTCTCGACCAACGTCAACAGCAAGAACAGAGTTACATAGGAATGATAGGCAAGACTGTGGAACCGATATTCACGCCACAGGGCTTCAGTTGGAAACTCGACGTGGGACTTATAGCAGGTGTTGGTGCCAAGGAGATTGTGGCATCCACACTCGGTGTGCTCTATGCCGATGACGACACTTATGGTGAAGACAGTTCGTTCGACAGCACTTTGTCGGAGAAATATTCACGCATGCAGCATTTGATGGAGGCAGACGGCATTACACCATTGTCAGCCTTCTGTTTCCTGCTCTTCACACTCATCTATTTCCCCTGCATTGCCACCATCTCTGCCATCAAGGGCGAGACAGGAAGATGGCGCTACGCTCTCTTTGCTGCCGGATATACCACCATATTGGCATGGATAGTGTCGGCTGTGGTCTACCAATTGGGAAGTCTACTTTCTTAGAGTAATTTTTCTGCTATTCGGAGAATTTTTGTAATTTTGTGGAAATTTCCCAACTATGCATTTCAAGTGGACCTACAGCCAACCGACACCTTCTGCTCAACAAACAGCAAAAGACCTTAGCGAGAAAATAGGAATGAGCCCCATATTGACGAGGCTCCTTGTGGCGCGTGGCATTACCACAGAGAGTGCGGCAAAGAGATTCTTCCGCCCACAACTGGCTGACCTCATCAACCCTTTCCTCATGAAAGACATGGATGTGGCAGTAGACAGACTCAACGATGCCATAGGAAGGAAAGAACGCATAATGGTATACGGTGACTACGATGTGGACGGATGCACCGCCGTGGCATTGGTATACAAATTCCTGCAACAGTTTTATTCCAACATAGAATACTATATCCCCGACCGCTATGACGAGGGATATGGCGTCAGCACAAAGGGTGTGGACTATGCGGCAGAGAAGGGAGTGAAACTCATTATCATACTCGACTGCGGCATTAAGGCTATCGACGAGATAGCGTATGCAAAGGAAAAGGGCATCGACTTCATTATCTGCGACCACCATGTGCCAGATGAGGTGATGCCTGACGCGGTGGCCATCCTCAACCCGAAACGTCCTGACGACTCTTACCCTTTCAAGAACCTGTGCGGATGTGGCGTGGGCTTCAAACTCATGCAGGCTTTTGCCAAGAGCAACAACATTCCGTTCTCACGACTTATCCCCCTACTCGACTTCTGTGCCGTCAGTATAGCTGCCGACATCGTGCCAGTGACCGACGAAAACCGCATACTGGCTTATCACGGTCTGAAACAGCTCAACCAGAATCCTAACATTGGTCTAAAGGCAATTATCGATGTGTGCGGATTGCAGGGAAGGGACATTTCCATGTCGGACATCATCTTTAAGATTGGTCCGCGCATAAATGCATCGGGACGAATGGAGAACGGTAAGATGAGCGTGGAACTGCTGGTAGAGAAAGACTATGTGTCGGCTCTTCAGGAGGCAAGACGCATCGACGAATATAACGAGCAGCGACGTGACATAGACAAGCAGATGACGGAAGAGGCAAACCAGATTGTGTCGCGCCTTGAGAGTCAGAAGCACCATTCATCGATAGTACTCTATGACGAGAACTGGAAAAAGGGTGTCATTGGCATTGTGGCATCACGCCTGACTGAAATATATTTCCGCCCAACGGTAGTGATATGCCGTGACGGAGACCTCGCTACCGGTTCGGCACGAAGCGTGACAGGATTTGACATCTATGCCGCAGTGAAGTCATGCCGCGACATTCTCATCAACTTCGGAGGACATACCTATGCATCGGGACTGACTCTGAAATGGGAGGACGTGCCTGAATTCCGCCGTCGATTTAATGAATATGTGGATGCAAACATCCTGCCGGAACAGACAGAACCGATACTGAATATCGATGAGCAGATAGACTTCAAGGACATCACGAAACGTCTGCATAACGACTTGAAACGTTTCGCTCCATTCGGGCCTTGCAATCCCAAACCAGTGTTCAGTACAAAAAATGTCTACGACTACGGCACGAGCAAGGTGGTGGGACGCGAGCAGGAGCATATCAAACTGGAACTTGTGGACTCCAAGTCAAGTAATGTCATCAACGGCATAGCCTTCGGGCAGAGCGCCGTGGCAAAATACATCAAGTCAAAAAGGAGCTTCAGCATAGCTTATACAATAGAGGAGAATATCTACAAACGTGGCAACATGCAGCTCCAGATTGAAGATATACGCCTCGAAGAAAATGTATAGGCAAATCCTAAAACAATATTGGGGCTATGATAACTTCCGTGGCATACAGGAAGAAATCATAGAAAGCATCGGCAACAATCGCGACACTCTCGGACTGATGCCGACGGGAGGTGGCAAGTCCATAACCTTTCAGGTGCCTGCACTTGCCAAGGAGGGCATATGCATTGTCGTCACGCCTCTTATAGCCTTAATGAAAGACCAGGTGAACCATCTGCGTCAGAAGGGCATACTTGCGGCCGCAATATATTCGGGCATGTCGCACAGGGAGATAGTGACAACGCTAGACAACTGCCTTTACGGTGACTACAAACTACTATACGTATCACCAGAAAGACTCTCCACCCCACTCTTCCAAAGTAAACTCTACTATATGAACGTGAGTTTCATCACTGTGGATGAAGCCCACTGTGTGAGCCAATGGGGCTACGACTTCCGTCCGTCATATCTTACCATAGGTGACATAAGGAAGATAAAGCCTGACGTGGCAATCCTTGCCCTGACTGCTACGGCAACTCCTGATGTAGTGGATGACATTCAGGAGAAGCTCGGTTTTAGAGAGAAGAATGTCTTCAAGATGAGTTTTGAGCGCAAGAACCTTACTTATGTAGTGCGCGAAACTGCCGACCGTGATGCAGAGATAATACATATCCTCAATTCTGTGCCGGGTACTGCCATCGTCTACACACGTAGTCGCAAGGGCACAAAGGACATTAGCAAACTGCTTAACGACAATAATATCAACGCCACCTACTATCATGCGGGACTGGAATCTGCCGTGCGCGACCAGCGACAACAGCAATGGCAAAACGATGAGGTAAGGGTGATGGTTGCCACCAACGCATTCGGTATGGGTATCGACAAGCCTGACGTGAGGATGGTGATACACAAAGAATGCCCCGATTCGCTTGAGGCATATTTCCAAGAAGCAGGAAGAGCCGGACGCGACGGTAAGCATGCTTGGTCAGTATTGCTACACAATGGCCACGACGACCACAAGATGTATAAACGCATCGTGGATACTTATCCTGACAAGGAGTTTATTAGAAACGTGTATGAGCATTTGGCTTACTTCTTTCAGATAGGTATGGGATATGGCGTCGACAAGTCTTTCGCATTCGATCTTGAGCGTTTCTGCCTAGTCTACAAGATGTTTCCTGTCACGGTGAACTCTGCTTTGCAGATTCTTGACAATGCCGGATATATAGAATATGACATCAATCCTGAGAACAATGCCCGACTGAAATTTCTTCTTGACAGGTCAGAACTGGATATTCTGAAGAATCTAACCCCAAACGAGGACAATGTCATAACGACCATACTGCGTCTTTATGGAGGCGTATTCGTGGACTATGTTTACATCGACGAATCCATCATTGCATACCATGCAGGACTGGAACAGAATGCTGTATACCTGATTCTTAAAACTCTCAGCAAGCAGCACATCATACATTTCATTCCGCAACGCAAGATGCCACGCATCACTTATCTACGCGACAGGGTAGAGATGAAGCATGTGGCTATTTCCAAGGAGGTGTATGAATATAGACGTGCCTCGATGGAAGAGAAAATAAACGCAGTGGTGAAGTATGTCAACAACAATACTGAATGCCGTAGCCGTCAGTTGCTTCGCTACTTCGGTGAGGATATATCGCATGATTGCGAACGCTGCGACGTGTGTGTTGATAATAACGGGAAAACAGGAAAGGACTCTATCGACAAGGCTATAGAAAGATTAAAGCAACTACTATCCGACAATAATTGGCATGAACTGCAGGAGATAAACGAACTGACAATTCCTGAGAAGATTCTCGATGCTGCTATAGACAGGATGATAGAGGAAGAGGAACTTGCGGTGAAAGCCAACAAGATAAAGCTACAGAAAGGTAAGTAACTTTAGGACGCAAAGTGCCCCCGCTTTACCATAAGCAAGTTGTCAATGGTAACAATAGTAGTTGACGTGTCATCAAGTCAACCTCACAAATAGTTATAAGAGCTATAACTTTAGAGAAAGGGGTGCTTTGATACACCCTCAATTAAAACAAACAATAAAGCCCTGTTCCTTTCGGTTCAGGGCTTTATTGTTTGTTATAGGTAAGTACTTAAAGTTCCCACCTTTTATATTAACTGCTTCTTAGAAGAAGAGATAACGGTTGTCTACAACCTTTGCGTTTATGTAAAGCTCATTCATGAAGTTGCCTGCAGCCTGCATGGTCTTCTGACGGAGCTTAGCCTGCTGAGCCTTTGCATCATACTTAGCAGGACGTGTAGTGCGGTTGAGCACCTTGTAAACATACACACCTGCGTTGCCTACTACTGGCTTAGCAGAGAATGCACCCTTGGCAGTAGCTGACACAGCACCTGCAAGACCAGCCTCGCTCGATCCTGTTGTAGGAATGAATACTGGAGAAGAGAATGTAATCTGGTTTACTGTAGAAACCTTCGCACCCTTAGACTTAGCCTGAGCAGTAGTCTTCACACCTTCAGCCTTAGCAAGCATCATCTCGCCCTTCTTGTCCTTCAGCACCTCAGCCTTCACAGCCTCACGCACCTGAGCGTCAGAGAGGTCACGATAGCCAATCTTATGAATCTTGTCGAGGACAACAACGAGCAGATGGTCGTTGTCACCACACTCATACATTGTTGAAACAGCACCTTCCTTTGCATCGAATACCCACTTGAGAGCCTCACGTGTAGAACGGATACCAGCAAGATTGTGTGAAGATGTAGAAATATCTTTACGCTCCTGGAGTGTATAGCCACTCTTCTGAGCGTTCTTTGCGATATCGTCAGCAGTCTGGTTTGCGCTAACGAAAGAAGAGAACTTATTGTAAGCAGCAGAGTAAGTGTTGCGTGAGAAGTCGATAGTCTTCTTTATCACAGCAGCCTGATACTTGTTTACGAAAGCCTTCTTGTCAACAACCTGTACGATGAGGTTACCCTGATCGAGTGTGATGTTCTTTGTCTCGCCTACTGCCATAGTGTTAAGGCTCTGGATGTAGCTCTTTGTATACATATCCATAGAAGTGGTGTTCTGATACTGAGCTGTTGTCATCCATGACTTCTCGCCTGTCTGGCCATATTTCTTTGCTATAACCTCAAAGTCAGCACCACCTACAATAGCAGAGTAGATGGAGTCTGCTGTCTTATGAGCTGCCTCGGCTGTCTCAGCACCTACTTGGATAACACGGAACTGTACTGAGTCTGGCAATGACTGCTTTGAAACAAGCTTAATGATGTTGAGAGAGTTGTCATTCTTTGACTCAAACACTGCAGATGTCTGACCTACTGCCATAGAGTCAACCTTAGCTGCGATATCAAATGGGAATGCCTTGCTTGTTACAGGAACGCCAAGGTAAGCCACGAGTGATGTGCTCTTACGAACTAAGTCTGTTGGATCAGCTGTAGCAGCGAGCTCTGTAGCATACTCAGCAAACTGCTTCTGCAATGCAGAACGGTCAGCAGCTGATGGCTCTACCTTAACATCAACATACTTGATGTCGCGTGTCTCTGCATACTGACGGAACATAGGCTTCATTTCGTCATACTTCTTCTTCAGGTCAGACTCTTCAATCTTAACCTTTGAATCCTCAATGTCTGAGTATGGGAAAGCAGCAAGCTCTATCTGACTCTCTTCATTCTCTTCCTTGAAAGAAGCCTTAGCCTCTACAGAGTTTGAGAGAAGGCTGTGAGCGAAGAGGCTCTGATACTTCTGTGCCAACACCTGCTGACGGAGGGTCTTCTCGAGGAATGTCCAGTAGCGGTAGATAGACTGATACTGCTGAGCAAGCTGTGGATTGGCAGTCTGCTGTGACTTGTATTCAGCGAGGAACTTCTTCAGCTGGTTAACATCAAAGCGACCTGTCTGCTGGTTGATGAATGGGCTCTGTGAGAGGATAGGATTTGTACCCTCTGTGAGGATGTTCTGCATCTCGCCATCGGTAACAACGAGACCGAGCTTCTCTGCCTCAGCGCCGATAATAGTTGTCTGAACATATGTGTTCCACACCATGTCCTTAACCTGATTGAGCTGGTCCTCTGACAGGTTCTCCTGTCCCTGCTGCAGCTTGATCACCTCCTGATACTCGTCAACGAGTTTCTGGAATTCCTGCACGTCAATCTTTTCGCCAAGCACCTTACCAATCTGCTGACGCTGATCATTACGAGTAGACTCGCAAGAACGGAAAAGTTCCTCCGAGATGAATGCGAAAAGAGCCAAGCCTATGATGATGGCAAGAATCTTTCCCTTACTTCTGATTTTTCCTAATGTAGCCATTTGGTTTTTATATTTATTATTTTTATTTGTTTCTTCACACCAAAGTATCTTACCCAACGGATGACATGTCGAGGCACATCAAGTTGTGTACAAAAAGCGTACAAAGATACTAAAAAAGTGGCAAACGTCACCTATATAAATAGAAAAAGTGGCTTTAACCAGCCACTTTTAGTTTTACAAGTTCTATTTTTGCATTCGTACGCTTCAAAATTCTGAATTCAAAGTGTTGTATCTTCACCACCTCATTCACCTGCGGGAAACTTTGATTGTAATGGAGTATGAGTCCGCCCACAGTCATATAATCGCCCTCTGGCAGATCAAGATCAAACATCTCGTTGACATTGTCTATCTCCATACGTGCCGACAGAAGATACTCATTATCTGCCGTCTGCTGGGCTATTAGATTTGACGAATCATGCTCGTCTTCTATCTCTCCGAATATTTCCTCAACGATATCTTCAAGGGCAACAATACCGCCTGTGCCACCAAACTCGTCAACGACAACACCAAGACTTTTCTTCTGTTGCATAAACAGTTGCATAAGCTTTTGTGCTGCCATAGATTCGGGCACAAATGGCATTGTTATGATGCGCTCACGCCAGTTGTCGGCATCGCGAAACATCTCCGAACTGTGGATATAACCGACGACATGGTCAATGTCGCCCTTATAGACAATTAACTTGGAGTGACCAGTCTCTATGAACTTCTGTTTTAGTTCATCGAGAGTGCAGTCGTCAATATTTACTGCCTGCACTTCAGTGCGCGGTATCATGCAGTCACGCACCTTCGTGTCAGAGAAGTCAAGTACATTCTGAAAAAGTTCCATCTCAGGTTCTATCTCCTCCTCATCAGCATGATCGATGCTGCTCTGCACAAGATAGTCGAGGTCTACTTTCGAGAATTCTTCCCCACCCTCTTCTTTCTTAACCTTCACACCGACAATGCGCAACAGGCATCGTGAGAGGAACGTGGAGAAACGGCTTATTGGCCACAATATGATGTATATGAAGAACGTAGGAATGGCAAAAAACGAGAGCCACATGTTCGGCGCACTCTTGAACAAGGTCTTCGGAATAAATTCGCCCGTGAAGAGTACTATAAGTGTAGACAGAATAGTGTCGGCGGGAACAGTGAAACTCGGATCAAAACCACTGAAGATGGTATTGTCAAACAACTTTGCTATAAGGATACCGTAGATGACAAGCACGATATTATTGCCCACAAGCATGGTGGCAACAAAGTCGTTGGCATGGTTATAGAAGAAATTGACAATCCTCTTGACGGGTCCGTTATTGTCTTTCTCCACCTCAGCAAGCATTCTGTTGCTTGCCACAAAAGCTATCTCCATACCTGAGAAGTAGGCGGAGAAAAGCATTGTAAGAATTATACCTATAATCAAACCTGTCTGCATGTGTTATCTCTTTGCCCTTGGCTTTTCGGCTGGACGCACAGGCGGTTTAATAGTATCGCCAGGCTGGTTGGAAGTATTCTCATCCTCACTTCCAACTATATCCGTCCGCTCAAACGAACCTTTGCTGTTTGACACATAATATTTCCTCATATTCTCATCACTACGGAAATATTTTCCCTCAAGTGTACGCTCAGGTGTCTCCAGATAAGAATATTTGTTGGAATAGTATTCGTGTTTGTTCTGATCCCAAAAGAGTTCTTCGCCTTGAAACTTCAAGCCGTCCTTGGTGTTGATGCGCACATGACCTCGAAGCTCGAAGATTCTAAGTTCGTCATAACGATAAGCCGTGTCACACTGAATGTATGACTGCACATGAAACTTTTCGTCAAACTGTGTCAGGAACACACCTTTGTCGAATATAGTCTTCTTGGGATTGACATTTTGGTTAACTGCTGTGCGCTCAGACACAATGCGATATTTTATCACACCGGAATCACTTATGAGCATATTGATGCCATAGGTGGTCATCATCGCCACAGAGTCGCGCTCCCTTACGGCAGGAGCAACATGCTCTTTCTGTTCTGAGCAAGCAAACATCAGAACAGAAAGAGCAAAGTAAAATATGTATAGTCTACTTGCTTTCAAGCGTTATTCAACCTGCCATTTAGCGAACCAACGTTCATTAAATGTGAATCCGATATTGATTCTGAACGTGTTTTCCTTTATAAGGTTCGCTGCATCAAGGCGGGTCCATGATGCCGATATATTCAACATAGAGCGGTTGTTGTAGCCGTTCATGATAGGCAATCCAACACCGACACTCACACCATATTCCTTAGGGCCATCCGCACCGTTTATCTTCAGATAAGGTGTGGCATAGGTAACACCTGCACGATAGCGCACATGGTCTCTTCTCTTGAGTCCCTTCTCGTTAGGACAGAACTCTGCACCGAGGATATAACGCTGACGGTCGGAGAAAACTCCCGATTGCATCTCATATGAAGGTTTGTTGTTGACAACCTGATACTGAGGATACTTCACACTACCCCACTTTTCCATCTTCCAATCGAATCCCACACGCCATTTACCGGAGTGATTCCATACGAAACCTGCACCAAAGGCTGTAGGCAACACAAGATTGGAACTTGGTTTATATGATGCGGTATCTGCCAAATTGGTTTGATTGTTGACAGAGATAATAGTGCACTCTGGGTCTGAACTCATGCCATGACCTGGAGTATAAGTAGCACCGATTGTCAGCACATCTTTCTTTGACAATCTCTGCTCCAGCTGTGCTGCGAAGTCGAGCTTGTAGCTTTTCACCGAAGCAGTGTAATACTTGGAAAGAGTATTCACATAAGAATCGCTATAGCTGTTTTCTATCGCACGGCTATAGTTACCCCACATGTAAGAGGCATTTACACCAACAGAGAGGCTCGTATTTGCTGTATGCAACGGTTCCACACCTACACCAACGAACAGTTGATGGAAACCACCTGAACCAGAATAGGCATTATACGACACCGTCTTGGAGTCACTGGTAGTGGTAGACTGACCTATCGTAGTGTGATTGGAATAGCTATAACCGACATTAGAGTAAGGCATCACACCGAACGCCACACCCACATGTCTGAAAGCACGGAAAGCACCTATCACATAGTCAAAACTTGTGTTTTGTGCATTCAGTTTATTGTTGCCTTCCTTGAAGTTCGTTATCTGTGCGGATATACCTGCATCAAAGATAAAAGTTATGGAGTCGAGAGCTGAGTAGGAAGCAGGGTTGCCGAAGTTTACGGCATTGCCTTCACGTCTACCCAATGACAAACCGCTCATTGCCACAGAAGCACCATTCGACTGGTCGGCAAGAGTTCCATATCCATACTGGCTATAGGGGGAATTTGTAGCATTCTGTGCATGCACACCTAATGCAGACATTGCCAGAATGGCAGAAAACAGTATTTTCTTCATTTATATATCGGATTCCAATTTGGCTACAAAGGTAGTACTTTCTTTCCATACTGACAACCGACCGTACCAAATATAAGTTTTTTTTAGTAATCTTCCGTCTGATTATCAGTAAAGCCGAACATGAGCAATGTCACGTCCGGCTTTAACATTATACGATAAAAACGCTGTCTAAGCAGTGCCTTTAAAGCTTTATTCTGCCTCAGGAGCAATGAGCTTATATCCCTTACCGTGGATATTGATAATCTCGATCTGAGGATCATCCTTCAGGTGCTTACGCAGTTTGGTGATATACACATCCATAGAGCGTGCATTGAAATAGTTGTCGTCTATCCAGATAGTCTTAAGAGCAAAGTCACGCTGCAGAATCTCGTTCGCATGAGAGCAGAGCAATGCCAACAATTCGTTCTCCTTTGTTGTGAGCTTAGTCTGCTTCTCGCCAATAGAAAGAAGTTGCTTCTGAGTGTCGAATGTAAAGTTGCCTATCTTGTAGAGTGTGCTCTCCTTCACCTTCTTACCTCTCACACGGCGCAGGATAGCCTCCATACGAAGCACAAGTTCCTCCATAGAGAATGGTTTGGTGATGTAGTCATCAGCTCCCACTTTGAATCCTTCGAGGACATCATCCTTCAGAGTCTTGGCAGTAAGGAATATGATTGGAATGTCAGCATTAGCCTGACGAATCTCCTGTGCTAGAGTGAAGCCATCTTTCTTTGGCATCATCACATCGAGAACACAGATGTCATATTTAGTCTTGAGGAACTCTCTGAAACCAACTTCGCCGTCAGGGCAGAGTGTTGTGGAATAGCCTTTCGCCTGGAGATATTCACGAAGCAGCATGCCCAGATTCTCGTCGTCTTCACAAAGAAGCACTTTCAATGTCTCTTCCATAATAATGTCAGTTTTAATTTATTAATATTGTTATTTATTTCTATTTATAAAATATGTTTTAATCTTCCACCACTATCGGTATGGTCACTGTAAACGATGTTCCCTTGCCGTATTCACTATCGGTCTTTATCGTTCCGCCGTGTATGTCGACAATCTTCTTGACATAAGCCAATCCAAGACCGAATCCCTTAACATTGTGAACATTACCTGTGTGAACACGATAGAACTTTTCAAATATCTTCTTCAAGTTTTCCTTCTTTATGCCGAGTCCGTTGTCCTTAATCATCACCGACACATGTTTGTCGTCAGGATTCCATGTCTGCACGAAGAGTTCAAGCGGTTTGTTGGGTTGTTTATACTTCACAGCATTGTCCATAAGATTGAATATAACATTCTGGAAATGCATCTCGTCCACATTGACAGTAGAGTCGACTGCCTCTATGCAGGTCATAATATGTCCGTCAGTATGCTCCACACGCAATTGGAATGTCTTTGCGATTGTCTCAAGCATCTCGTTGATGTCCACATTCTTTCGGTTGTATATCGCCTTCTGCTTGTCAAACATCGACATCTGAAGCACCTTCTCCACAAGGAAGCGCAGTCGCTTTGACTCCGAGCCTATGACCGTGCCGAGATGAGCCAACATGGAGTCACTCTTCGGGATATTGGGGTCGTTGAGCATCTGCGACGCAAGAGAAATGCTGCTTATAGGCGTCTTCAACTCGTGTGTCATATTGTTGATGAAGTCATTCTTTATCTCGGAGAGCTTCTTCTGACGGAACACGATAAAGATGGTGAAGAGGAATGTCACAAGCAACACCAAAGTAAAGATGAATGCAGGAATCATAAACTTCACACTATTAAAGATATATCCTCCCATATCGGGGAAATGCACTTTCAGTACACCCATCTTTGACTGTGGGTCATTTCTGAATAAAGCCTGCGTATAGAGCACATCGCTTCCCGCCGTGTCGTAGTCTGGACAACGATAGACCTCACGTCCGTCACTCGTCTGTACGCTGAAATGATAGGGAATGTTTATTCCGTTGTTCATCAGTTCCGCCTTCAAGTCTTGGTCAAGCATCTTGAAGTTCACACGCTCCTTCAGCGGCTTGTTTGTGGCTGTATAGAGAATACTGTAGACAACCTCGTCGAGCAATGCCTTGTTGTAGACATACCTGCTATGCACTATCTCCTGCATTGACTTCGAAGCCTCACTGATGGCATTTTTGTCGTTATTGAGAATAATACCCTTGGGAGTGCCCGACGGTTTCACCGCCAATGTCTTCAGTTCGAAAGAAGAATAGACATTACCGTTGCCGTCAATAGCAGACAACTGATGTGTTTTTCCGAGCGAGTCAGGCGCATTGTTGCCTGTCTTTGCTTTGGCATTCTTCCGCGACTGACGCTCCACAGCATTAACATCCTTTTCGAGATAGCGTAAGGTCTCATTCAACTCCAAATTGCGTGACGCTTGATAAAGGGCTCTCTTCACCGATTCATCAAACTGTTCGCGCTTCATCTTTGTCATGGAGCGGATGTAGGTAAGCTGCAGATAGAGCAGTCCCGCAAGGGCCATACCCATTATTATCGCTATTGTCCAAATCGTTCTCTTCTTCATGTCGGCAAAGTTATCATATTTTGTTTACTATAAGCAATAGTTAGGTTAATTAATTTCGTTAAATTTAACTATATTAATAAACACAACAGTAGATAGATGCTTATATTGAACTATACTGTAGTCCAAGGACGTTTTCCGATTAACAACATTAGCTGATTATAAATACAAAAGGGACTGCAACCATAAGGCTACAGTCCCTTTATTTTATCTTACCTATATATAATATAAGGTATAACTACATTTCTTCTTAACGGAAGCGTTCTGCCGAGCGCACAAGATCGTCATCCTTCTTCACTGCCCTACGTGCCATAAGCGTAAGGATAATGGCGATGACGGGGAAAGAAGCTGCCACGCATACTCTTGGCGTGCAGTCACCTCCGAAGGAGAAGAACAGGGCGGCATATGCTGCTAACCACAAAACCTCGAGAGCCACTGCTACAAGACAGAGTTTCATCTGACGCTTGCGGTTCTTATATCCCATAATGGCAAAGGCTGAGATAATCTCTGCAAACACCACGATGGCAAAAAGAGCCACAGGCAGATAGCTTGTTATCACTCCGTCGCCACTGATTACCACAAGACTATAAAGTACAGAAGGTTTTCCCATACCCACAGGTTCAAAAGTGGCGAGTGGCATACAACAACAAAGCACCAGCAGTATTACCGCCAGTGCAAGGTATACGGTTTGAATCCGCTGTATCATTGTGCCTCCTCTATGTCCGCTGAAGAATCACGGTAATAAACATTGCCCTCAATATACTCTTCTGTAGCGAGAAGTGTTGGCTTCGGCAATTTCTCATAGTAGCGAGAGATTTCTATCTGCTCACGGTTCTCAAACACTTCCTCAAGCGAGTCGTTGTAGGATGCAAACTCCGACAGTTTACTGCTCAGATCCTGCTTCATCTCCACAGAAATCTGATTTGCACGTTTGCCTATAATTGCCACTGTCTCATAGATATTATTTGTGTCTTCACACAAATCCATGATGTTACGAGTGACTGTGTTTACTGGTGCTTTTGACTTTTTGTAATCCATATATCTTAAAAAAATCTCTTTATTATTCTTTTTCTATGTCTATCAGTCCACATCCTTATAACGCTCGGTTATTTTCTTGCATGCACTGATATATTTCTTTGCTGTATCTACATCCTTCGAGTCTGGATATTCATTGATAAATCCATAGCACTCGTCTTCTGCATCCTGATAGCGCTCAAGTCTTTTTTCCTGCACACTCATCGAAGCACGCTCATATTTGCTCTTCATGATGAGAAGTGCAAATTCCTCACGCAACTTGGTGTAAGGATAATCCTTCAGCGCATTCTGTGCTGTGATGATGCATGCATCATAGTTATTCTCTCCCTGGTTGCAGTTGCCGAAATATGTACCAAGGTTGTAATACAGTTTGGCAGAATACAGTTCTTTTCTCACCAACTTGTCTTGCAGTTCGAAAAGTCTCGACTGTGCCTGTTCCTTCATCGTTGCATCTGGAAAGATGTCAAGATAATCCTGAAATGCGCTTATCGCAGATACGGTCTGGCTTTGGTCAAGACGTGGCTCCGGAGTACTCATGTAGAGGCTCTGACCTTTGAAATAACAAGCCTTCTCTGCATACTTTCCTTTTCTGTATGTAGAGAAATACTTGTCGAAAGTCATCGACGCGCTCTCATAATCTTTAGAGTTATACTGCGCCATGGCAAGCATATAGAGACACTCCTCAGCATTCGATGTTCCCTTGTTGAAAGACACGAGTTCTGTCAACAGTGTTGTAGCACGCGAAAACTTACCGTTTGCGAATGCCTCCTTGGCGTACTCATATCTATAGCTTGAGTCCGTCGACTTGTATACCTGATTGAACTCGTTGGCGCAACCAGTGAGCAGGAATGCCGATATCATGACGGCAGAAAACCCTTTCTTCATACCTTTAATGCACATTTTAGTGCAAAATTACTGCTTTTCAACTAATCGGCAAAGTAAATCGCGCTATTTTTCAGTATCATTCACATTAGTTATAACACTTATCGGGCAGTTTTTGCGTTTTCACACATTTACTCGTAACTTTGCATCCATGAAGGATTTCAAACTGACATCCAAATTCTCGCCTACAGGCGATCAGCCTGAGGCAATAAAGCAACTCACCGAGGGTCTGAAGCGTGGCGACAGGGCACAGGTATTGCTCGGCGTCACTGGTTCGGGCAAGACTTTCACTGTTGCCAATGTCATTGCCAACGCCAACCGCCCTACCCTCATTCTCAGTCACAACAAGACTCTCGCCGCGCAGCTCTATGAAGAAATGAAGGGATTCTTCCCCGACAATGCCGTGGAGTATTATGTGTCTTATTATGACTACTATCAGCCCGAGGCTTATCTCCCTACGAGTGACACCTACATAGAAAAAGACCTTGCCATAAATGACGAGATAGACCGCCTACGACTCAAGGCGGTAAGTGCATTGCTGTCAGGGCGACGTGATGTCATTGTCGTCTCGTCCGTTTCATGCATCTACGGTATGGGAGGTCCTACTGCACTGCAGAGCAATGTCATATCTATAAAGGTGGGACAACGTCTGGAACGAAACGCTTTCCTTCGCCAACTCGTGGACGCCCTCTATGTAAGAAATGACATCTCGCTCGAACGTGGATGCTTCCGCGTAAAGGGTGAGACTGCCGACATATTCCCTGCCTATAGCGAGAATGTGATTCGTGTTACATGGTGGGACGACGAGATTGACAGTATCGAGGAACTGGATGCCATCACCTTCCACCGGCTGGAGACGTTTCATGATTATCAGATATTCCCTGCCAACCTGTTTGTCACTACTAAGGAGCAACAGGAGGCTGCCATACGCAGCATTCAAGATGACCTGTGCAAGCAGATAGCTTTCTTTGAAGAACTAGGTGACAACATTAAGGCTCAGCGCATCAAGGAGCGTGTGGAGTATGACATCGAGATGATAAAGGAACTGGGACATTGCTCGGGCATAGAAAACTACTCTCGCTATTTCGACGGAAGGGAGGCAGGACAGAAACCATACTGTCTGCTCGACTTCTTCCCTAAAGACTTCATCCTCGTGGTCGACGAGAGTCATGTGAGCATTCCGCAGATTGGTGCCATGTATGGTGGCGACCGCGCCCGCAAGCAGAATCTTGTGGAATATGGTTTCCGTCTGCCTGCAGCTTTCGACAACAGACCGCTGAAGTTTGAGGAGTTTTATGAAATGCTCAATCAGGCGATATATGTATCTGCCACTCCTGCTGACTACGAGCTGCGTGAGTCTGAGGGCGTGGTAGTAGAACAGGTGATACGTCCTACGGGTCTGCTCGACCCTGAGATAGTAGTCAAACCATCGGAGAATCAGGTGGACGACCTACTCGACGAGATACTGCAGAGAACTGAACGCGAAGAGCGTGTACTCATCACCACTCTCACCAAGCGCATGGCGGAGGAGTTGACGGAATATCTCCTTGCTCATGACATCCGCGCAAACTACATACACAGTGACGTGGCTACCCTCGACAGAGTGAAGATAATGAAGGACTTGCGAGCCGGATTGTTTGATGTACTCGTTGGCGTAAACCTTCTTCGCGAGGGTCTCGACTTGCCAGAGGTGTCGCTCGTAGCCATACTCGATGCCGACAAAGAGGGATTTCTACGAAGCGAGCGCAGTATGACGCAGACTGCCGGACGTGCAGCACGAAATGTTCACGGCAAGGTCATCATGTATGCCGACAAGATTACCGACAGTATGAGGCGCACGATAGACGAGACCAACCGTCGTCGCATGATACAGATGCACTATAATGAGGAGCATGGCATCACGCCTACTCCTATCAAGAAAGCCATTGCCACCTCTCTTGTTACCAACGACACGAAAGCCACTGAACAGAAAGCGCCTAAAGCATATATCCCAAAGGAGGAAACCCCTGCCTTTGCTGCCGATCCAATCATACTGAAGATGGACCGCAAGCAAATAGAAAAGTCCATTGCTGCCAACACTGCTCTCATGAAGGAGGCGGCATCAAAACTGGACTTCCTACAGGCTGCTCAATATAGGGACGAGATAGCACATCTGCAGGAGATGCTCGATGGATTAAGTTAAAGAATGCTTTTTCTGTCAACGACATGATATTATTTCGTAATTTTGTAAGACAATAGGCATTTGAGCCACTCATACTCAACAATATGAAAAAGAAAACATTGGCGATAGTCCTCATGCTTCTGCCATTGGCAGCAATGGCGCAGAGCAACTGGGAGATACCGGAAGCTAAGAAGCCGGAAGCTAAGATATCAAAGAAGGCTGAAAAGGAAAAGGAAATAAAGGAGGCTGACATGCCTTATCTCGCCGGTGCTGTTCCTGAGGAGGACGGCAAGGTGGTGTTCTCTTGCGACATCAACACTAGTGGCACATCTGCCGCAGAGGCTTTCGACATTGCATACAAGAAGATAGAGCAACTGACGGAAGAGGAGAATCAGACGCAGAAGAGCAGGATAGTTCTCATCAACAGAGAAGAGCACTCCATAGTGGCTACCTTCGGCGAATGGCTCACGTTTACAAACAATGCTTTTATGCTCGACCGCACCATGTTCAATTACATGATGATGGTGAACTGTAGCGACGGCAAGATAAACGTGAACATTTCACGCCTCACCTATGAATACAGCAACGGCAAAGGCGACACTGACTTCATCTATGCAGAGAAACTCATCACCGACAAACTGATGATTGCCAAGGACGGCACAAAACTGAAGAGAATGAACCGCAAGTTCCGCGTTGCCACAGTAGACCGCATGAGGGAGATTATCAACATAATGAAACAGGCTTTCTCTGACAAAACGAACACAACAAAATAAATATCCTTAATAGAGATGCAAAACAACGATACTGACAACAACAGCACAAGCAGAATACATCGCCGACCTCTTGAGAAGATGAGTTATGCCAACAAGGGACGTTTCTTCAAGATAAGAAACATCCTCAACATCGCTTTCATCCTCCTCGCTATCATTGGCATGGTGGTATATCTCTACTCCAACCATTTCATCGGCGGAGCCATACTGATAGCCAGCATCATAATAAAGTTTTCGGAGTCTGTGCTCCGCATAATGCACTGATGATGAAGAAAGCTTTCCTGTTTTTACTTTCCATTGCTTTTGCCTTCACTTGCGCCAACGCCCAAAGCATCGACTATGCCAATAACGGCATTGGCAACAGTTTTGGCAACAGTAGTTCTTCACGCAAAGGTGCTGCCAGCGATTCCATAAACGGTTCTCACAAAGAGATACCGAAGGGCATACATATGTGGACTGTAGACCGCCGCTTCGGCGACATCGTCAACCAACCGATTGACACGGTGACACATATGTTTCAAAACACCATATTCACCTCTGGCTTGCGGGGCGAATACAATTATCTTGGCAATACGGGCACTCCACGCATCAACAGAATATTCATCGACAGACAGAAGGACGACGGCGACTTTCTGTTCACCCAGCCATACGACTATTTCCATAAGCAACCTGATGAGTTTCTGTTTACCAACACTCTCTCGCCTTACACCAACCTCACCTACAACACTTGCGGTAACCGTACAAACGGCGAAGACCATTTCAGTGCGAAGTTTGCCGTGAATGCGGGTAAGCATTTCGGTATGGGATTCAAGTTGGACTATCACTACGGCCGTGGCTACTACGACCAGCAGAGCACATCGCTCTTTGGTCTCAACCTCTACGGTTCTTACATAGGCGACCAATACCAGGCTCATCTGCTTCTCACCACAAACAAGCAGAAGGTGACAGAGAACGGCGGTATACGCGAGGACACATATATCACCTATCCCGACAGCTATGACGACAACTTCGCCACGAGCGAGATTCCCACAGTGCTGGAGAGCAACTGGAATAGAAACAGCAATCAGCACGTGTTCCTCTCTCACCGCTATAACGTGGGCTTCCACCGCAAAGTGAAGATGACTGAGGAGGAGATTGCTGCCCGCAAGTTTGCTATGGAGTCGAAGAAGGACAACAAGAATAGCGACAAGAACGGAAGAAACCGCAACGGTAGGTCTAATGACGAGGAAGAGGACAATATAAAATATGAGGGCAGACCTGACAACGCAAAAGTTATGATGACAGCTCCACTGCCTACTGACAGCACCATCGCTGACAAGGGGCGCATAAAGATGGATCTTGCCACTGCCGACAGCATCATCAAAAACAAGAAGGAGGCTCCTGCCGACACTTCATGGATGAAGACGGAATATGTGCCTGTGACAAGTTTCATTCACACCGCACAACTCGACTCTCACGACCGCATATATCAGGCACACGCCACCCCTACGGGTTATTATGCCAACTCTTACTATGACTACGATAGCACGAATGCGAGTGAGGTATATGACGAGACGAAATATTTCCGCTTGAGAAACACTCTCGCCATATCTCTGCTCGAGGGTTTCAACAAGTGGATGTTTGCAGGACTGAAGATATTTGCAGCGAGCGACCTGCGCCGCTACTCTCTGCCTGACTTGTCGGCAGGACTGGTGCGCTATACTGACCACAATGTCAGCATCGGCGGACAGATGTCACGCACTCAGGGCACGGCTTTCCATTATAATGTCACTGCAGAGACATGGCTCCTCGGTGACGACCAGGGACAGGTGAAGGTAGACGCTAATGCCGAACTCAACTTCAAACTGTTTGGTGACACGGTGTCATTGGCAGCAAAGGGATTCTTCCATAATGAGCGCCCCAACTACTACTTGCGCCATTATCACTCGTCACATCTTTGGTGGGACGACAATCTCAATATGTCTACCCACACCCGCATTGAGGGTCTGCTGTCTTACAAGAAGACTCGCACATCATTGCGTTTTGGCGTGGACGAACTGACGAACTACACTTACCTCAGCGGCACATATGATGTCAGCACATCACTTGGCAGAGTAAACAATGCCGTTACTGTAGCACAGAGTGGCACTCCGATAACAGTGCTCACAGCATCACTCAAGCAGGACTTCACTCTTGGCATCCTCAACTGGGAGAATATGGTGACATGGCAGAAGTCTACAGAGCAGAGCATATTGCCTGTACCTGCAATCAATGTCTACACAAATCTTTATCTGAAGTTCCGCATAGCAAAGGTGCTTCATACGGAGTTTGGTGCTGACGCAAGATATTTCACATCATATGAAGCTCCCGACTACATGCCAGCTATAGGTCAGTATGTGGTGCAGGGTAATGCAGAAAAGACAAAGATAGGCAACTATCCTATCATCTGCGCTTACGCCAACTTCAACCTCAAGGGCACTCGCTTCTATGTGATGTATTCACACGTCAACAAGGGCATGGGCAACCGCATGTATTTCCTCACACCCCACTACCCTATCAACGAGAGTGTGTTGCGCATCGGATTGAGTTGGAATTTCTACAATTAATAGTAGTTGACGTATTCTCACGTCAACCCAAGAAAGCAATAAAAATGCTTTAGATACATGCTAAATAAAAAGGATACAGCGAGGGTGCTGTACCTCCTATAGTTACCATTACTTGCTGACAGGCAAACTGTGCAGCATTCTATAGGAGGTACGGCGCCCTCGCCGTACCATATTTCTCTATATTATATAAGTATTACAACTTACCCTTAACAGCTTCCACGAGAGCATCCTTGGCAATAAGTTCCTGCTCTCCTGTTATCATGTCCTTAAGGGTAATCTTGTCTTCTGCCACCTCGCTCTCACCAGCCAATGCTACGAAGCGCACCTGCTTGGCATTGGCATAACTCATCTGCTTCTTCATCTTCACCGAGTCAGGATAAACCTCTGTGAGGATGCCAGCCTCGCGTGCTGCCTTTGCCAATGGCATACAATACTGCATCTCCTTCTCGCCGAAGTTCATGAAGAGAAGTTGTGTAGAGTGTATGGCGTTGTCGGGGTAGAGTTCAAGCTGATTGAGAACATCAAAGATTCGGTCTGCACCGAAAGATATTCCCACACCCGACAGACCCGGCATGCCGAATATACCAGTGAGGTTATCATAGCGACCGCCACCAGTGATACTTCCAATCTGCACATCAAGAGCCTTCACCTCAAAGATGGCACCAGTGTAGTAATTGAGTCCGCGCGCAAGAGTAAGGTCAAGCTGCAATTCATTCTTCAGACCTAATGTCTCAAGCTGGCTGAGAATAAAGCGAGTCTCCTCCACACCCTTCAGACCTGTCTCCGACTCTGCCAGCACTTCTGATATGGTGTCGAGCTTTTCGGCATTAGTACCCGAAAGCAATAGGATTGGTTTGAGTTTCTCCACCTGGGCATCAGAAAGACCATCAGCCTTGAGTTCGTCGATAACCTTCTCCAAACCTATCTTGTCGAGCTTGTCGATAGCCACAGTGATGTCCACAATCTTGTCGGAAGCATCAAGCACCTCAGCAATACCGCTAAGAATCTTTCTATTGTTGATCTTTATCTGCACGCGCACACCGAAGCGTGTGAACACAGTGTCGACGATCTGCATCAGTTCCACCTCATTGAGCAGTGAGTCAGAACCCACCACATCGGCATCACACTGATAGAACTCTCTGTATCTTCCTTTCTGTGGACGGTCAGCACGCCATACCGGTTGTATCTGATAGCGTTTGAATGGCATCTGCAGTTCCTCTCTATGCTGCACCACATAGCGTGCGAAAGGCACAGTGAGGTCATAACGCAGACCCTTCTCGCAAATCTTTGAAGCGAGTTTTGTGGTAGATGTCCCTGCTATCTCCTCTGCTGTCATGCCATGGAGGAAGTCACCAGAATTAAGAATCTTGAAGAGGAGCTTATCGCCCTCCTCGCCATATTTGCCCATCAACGTGGAGAGATTCTCCATCGCTGGAGTCTCTATCTGCTGAAATCCGTAGAGGGCATATACATCCTTTATTGTATTAAATATGTAGTTGCGCTTAGCCATCTCCAGAGCGGAGAAGTCGCGCGTTCCTTTTGGTATTGACGGTTTGTTCATTATTTGTTTCTTACTATTGTCTGTTCTCTGTCAGGACCTATGGAGATGATGCTTATCGGTGTCTCCAACTCAGCCTCAAGGAACTTGATGTAGTTATTGAAAGCCTCGGGGAACTGTTCCTCTGAGGTATACTTTGTCATGTCGGTCATCCATCCGTCCATTTCCTTGTATACGGGTTCGATGCCTTTCTCTATGTCGTAAGGGAAATCACGTGTCTCCACACCGTTCACCTTATATGCCACACAAGCCTTGATGGTCTTGAATGTGTCGAGCACATCACTCTTCATCATTATCAGTTGTGTTACGCCGTTCACCATGATGGAATAGCGCAGTGCCACGAGGTCTATCCATCCACAGCGACGCTCACGACCTGTGACAGCTCCATATTCATGACCTATCTGACGAATAGTGTCGCCTGTCTCGTCGAAGAGTTCTGTAGGGAACGGACCCGAACCTACTCTCGTGCAGTATGCCTTCATGATGCCGTATACTTCGCCCACCTTGTTTGGACCGATGCCAAGACCTGTGCATGCTCCTGCACAGATGGTATTGCTGGAGGTAACGTAAGGATATGAACCAAAGTCTACATCGAGCATGGTGCCCTGTGCACCTTCGCACAATACAGACTTGCCTGAACGGAGCAGATGGTTTATCTCATGCTCGGAGTCAACAAGCTGGAACTGCTTCAGGTATTCTATACCTTCCATCCACTTGCTCTCCACCTCGGTAAGGTCAAAGTCGGTATAGTTGAGCGACTTCAGCGTTTTAAGGTGCAACTCCTTGTGTGCATTGTATTTCTCTTCAAAGTTGTCGAGGATGTCACCCACACGGAGACCGTTGCGGCTCACCTTGTCAGTATATGTAGGACCGATGCCCTTGCCTGTGGTGCCCACCTTGCTGTCGCCCTTCTGTGCCTCATAGGCAGCATCGAGCAGACGGTGTGTAGGCATGATGAGATGCGCCTTCTTAGAGATATGCAGACGACTCTTCAGGTCGTGGCCACTCTTTTCCAAGTCCTTAGCCTCAGCCATAAAGAGGTCTGGGGCAAGCACCACGCCATTGCCTATGATATTCACCTTGTCACCCTGGAAGATGCCCGACGGGATGCTGCGGAGCACATATTTCTCACCAGCAAACTCCAGCGTATGGCCTGCATTAGGACCTCCCTGAAATCTTGCCACAACATCATAGTTGGGAGTAAGCACATCCACAACTTTTCCTTTTCCCTCGTCGCCCCACTGCAGACCGAGCAGGACGTCAACTTTTCCTTTATTCATATTAAAAATAAACAGATAATTACGCGTTATTTTATCTATTGTGCAAATTTACTACAATTGCATGAAAACGGCAAACATTAGTAATATTAAGTAAAGGTGGGTTCTAAAATTGTCCTTGAAAATAGCCTCGCAATATAACAAAGCTAATTTTTAGAACTCACCTAAAAAACGTCTGTTTGGCTATATATTAATCTTCCGCGCAACTTTAATCGTAAAACATGCGTCATTTTCAATAAGTAGTAGTATCTTAGCAGAATGAAAGAAACCACAGACATAGCGATACGTTTGAAGATTTCTATAATTTGAAATACAACAATATGAACGACAACTCCATAAAACCTATCCTCACGGTGACTGGTTCCGACGGAACGGGTGGCGCAGGCGTGCAGGCAGACATAAAGACCATATCCGAACTGGGTGGCTATGCTGCATCTGCCGTCACGAGCATCACCGTGCAGAACACTCTTGGCATCCAGGAGTTCTACGACATCCCGGCAGAGATAGTGTCGTCGCAGATAGAGGCAATAATGAACGACATGCAGCCCACGGTGGTGAAGGTGGGTATGATACGCAAGGTGGAGACTCTCAATGTTGTCATAGATGCATTGACGAAATATCGTCCCGAACATATCATCTATGCTCCATCCATTTGGTCGAGCAATGGCGAGGCTCTGATGTCGGAGAATGTTGTCACACAGATAAAATATCGCCTTCTTCCTCTCTGCTCCATCATCGTGGCAAGGAAGAAGGAGAGTGACTCCATACTGCAAAACTCACGGCAGTTGCGAATGGCTGAGAGTGACGGACTCAACGTCTATAGGCTCGACAATGCCAACTCGCATGGTCTCATCAACCGCTTCTCGTCTGCCCTTGCCGTTTATCTCAGTCAGGGCAGGAAGATGGACGATGCTCTCGCTATGGCGCAGGATTTCATCAATGTGGAACTGGTGAGGGAGAGCAGTCTGCAGGGCAGGAGTTCTGAACTCTTCAATCAGTTTATCTCACAAGTGAACAATTTCTGTCGCACTTATAGCGATGTGCGCTTCTATGCCGAACAGCTAAATGTCAGCGGACGCTATCTTGCACAGGTGACACGTCGCATGTCAGGAAAGACTCCCAAGGCGATTATTGATGAATATATAGTGAAGGAGATAGAGCGCGAACTGTCCACCACCACGCAGACGGTGCAGGAGATAGCAAACACTTTCGGTTTCTCCTCACAGGCTCATCTCACGAAATTCTTCAAGAAGATGAGGGGTGTCACTCCTTCTGCCTTCAGAAAGAAGGAGTGACGCATTATGGGTTTGCACATTCGGGAATGTAGCTTATACATTCGGGAATGTGCTTTTACACAAACTGACTCATTGTTTGCCATTATCGGAACTTATTTCTCTTGTCTGCCTCACAAAGATTTCCTTTGCAGCCGTAAAACTAACAAATTATATTATTATGGCAGAAAATAGACAAGAGTTGAACCGCAACTTGGCTCAGATGCTCAAGGGCGGTGTGATAATGGATGTAACTACTCCCGAACAGGCAAAGATTGCAGAAGAGGCTGGAGCTTGCGCCGTGATGGCACTGGAGCGCATTCCTGCTGACATTCGTGCTGCTGGCGGTGTGTCGCGCATGAGTGACCCAAAGATGATTAAGGGTATTCAGGAGGCAGTGTCCATCCCTGTGATGGCAAAATGCCGCATCGGACATTTCGCCGAAGCTCAGATTCTCCAGGCTATAGAGATCGACTATATCGATGAGAGCGAGGTTCTCTCTCCTGCCGATGATGTCTACCATATTGACAAGACTAAGTTTGATGTGCCTTTCGTTTGTGGCGCAAAGAACTTGGGCGAGGCTCTTCGTCGTATTGCCGAGGGTGCCACAATGATTCGCACTAAGGGTGAACCTGGCACTGGCGACGTGGTGCAGGCAGTGCGTCATATGCGCATGATGCAGAGCGAGATCCGCCGACTGACATCTATGGCAGAGGATGAACTCTTTGAGGCTGCAAAGCAGTTGCAGGTGCCTTACGAACTGGTGAAATATGTGCATGAGAACGGCAAGTTGCCTGTGGTAAACTTCGCTGCGGGCGGTGTGGCTACTCCTGCCGATGCTGCCCTGATGATGCAACTTGGTGCCGAGGGAGTGTTCGTTGGTTCGGGCATCTTCAAGAGTGGCAATCCTGCTAAGCGTGCTGCTGCCATCGTGAAGGCGGTGACCAACTATAATGACGCAAAGATGCTGGCTGAGTTGAGCGAGGATCTCGGCGAGGCTATGGTGGGCATCAACGAGCAGGAGATAGAGTTACTGATGGCTGAACGCGGAAAATAACACATCATGCGAATAGCAGTATTGGCACTGCAGGGTGCCTTCATAGAACACAGAAAGATGCTGGAGCGGCTTGGCGTAGACTCTTACGAGATACGCCAGCTCGCTGACTGGCAACAGCATAAGGACGGACTGATCATTCCTGGTGGTGAGAGTACCACCCAACTGAAGTTGCTTCGCGACTTGGAGTTGCTCGACCCTATCCGCAAGGATATATCCAACGGACTGCCTGTCTTCGGCACTTGTGCTGGACTAATCCTTCTGGCAAAGGGTGTGGAGGGTGAAGACCGTGAGCGCATAGCCACTATGGATATTGATGTTTGCCGCAATGCCTACGGACGACAGTTGGGCAGTTTCTTCACTCATGCCAACGTAGACGAAATTGGGGAGGACATTCCTATGACCTTCATCCGTGCGCCATACATTAATAAGGTGTATGGCGATGCACGCGCCCTTGCCACTGTCGACGGCAGGATTGTGGCAGCACGTCAGGGCAATCAGCTCGTGGCAGCTTTTCATCCCGAACTGAATGATGACGTGCGCATGCATCAGTATTTCGTAAATATGATATAATAGTAGATGCAGTGCGTTCTTTTTTTGTAACTTTGCAGTCGCAACAAAAAGAACGCACTCACCAATGACCTCTACACACAAACTCACATTCATTCCTTCGGGAGGACTCGCCAACCGCATGCGTGCCGTGGCGTCTGCTTATGAGATGTGCCGACGCACAGGAGCGCAACTGCAGGTGATATGGATGAAAGACTGGGCTCTCAACGCTCCCTTTCACGACATCTTCCAGCATACTGACATCCTTGACATAAGAGAAGCAAGTCTGCTTGACATCATGCTTTATGACCGTCCACGCAGGCGCAACCTATGGACTCCACGTATATTTCAGAACATCATCTACCGTCAGCGCATAGACGAACGGCAGGTGACTCCTTTCAAGCAGAAGGGGTTTGATTTCGACGGTTGGGTGACGCAGGAGAAGAGGAGTTGGATGAGTTGCTATCAAGACTTCGGAAACTTCGACAACGGCGTTTACGGCAAACTCTTCCATCCGGTGAAGGAGATAGAGGATGCCGTGAAGACTTTCACAGACCGCTTCGGCAGTCATGCCATCGGTTTCCATGTCCGCCGAACTGACAACAAGGAGAGCATTGACAAGAGTCCTCTGTCGTTATTCATAGAAGCTGGCAAGAAGGAGATAGCCATAAATCCTTCTACGGTGATATTCCTTGCTACGGATGACGAGGGTGTGAAGAAAGAACTTACCGACATCTTCGGTGACAGAATAATAACACCCCGACAGTCGGCAGACCGCAGTAGCACTGACGGCATACGTGGCGGACTTGTTGACATGTACACTCTTGCACGCACCGCCACCATCTACGGTTCTGCCGGCAGCTCCTTCTCTGTCATGGCATCAAAGATTGGTGGCAATAGGCTCGTAATCCTCGAGAGATAATTAGGAGGTACAGCGCCCTCGCTGTACCAGCACAAGCTGAAAACATCTAGTGGTTATTGTACGGCGAGGGCGCCGTACCGCCTACAAAATTGCATAAGGAGGGTCTGTCAAAACAAACATGCCCGTTAATACAAAAATGGCGTGCCGTTACTGGCACGCCATTTTTGTATTAATAAAATTATTCTTTTTACGCTTCTTCTTCCTGCTCTGCCTCATGAGCCTTTATAAGAGCATTCTGCAAATCAGAAGGCACAAGCTCATAACTTGCAAACTTGCTTGAGAATGATGCTCTACCGCCAGTGAGCGAACTGAGCGCCACAGAGTAGTTGGACAGTTCCTTGAGAGGAATCTTTGCCGACAGCTTCTGATAGCCAGCCTCAGCGTCCATACCCATGATCATGGCACGGCGTCCCTGCAAATCGGACATCACATCACCCATGTAGTCAGCCGGAACATACACCTCGAGGTCATAGATTGGTTCGAGAATCTTCGGACCAGCATTCTTGAATGCCTCGGCAAATGCCTGACGTGCTGCGAGCATGAATGAGAGTTCATTGGAATCTACTGGGTGCATCTTGCCGTCATAGACAACGACTCTCACGTCACGGGCATAAGAACCTGTCAGCGGACCGCGCTCCATTCTCTCCATGATACCCTTGAGGATTGCTGGCATGAAACGTGTGTCAATGGCACCACCCACTACAGAGTTGATGAATACGAGTTTGCCACCCCACTCAAGGTCTACCTCCTCACGGCTCTTGATGTTCATCTTGAACTCCTGACCATTGAATGTATAGGTAGTAGGATCTGGCATACCCTCAGCATATGGCTCGATGATGAGATGCACCTCACCAAACTGTCCTGCACCACCCGACTGCTTCTTGTGACGATAGTCGGCACGTGCTGACTTTGTGATGGTCTCGCGATAAGGAATCTTCGGTTCCTCATATTTTATCTGTATCTTCTCATTGTTCTCCAGTCTCCACTTGAGAGTGCGCAGATGGAATTCTCCCTGTCCGTGCACAATAACCTGACGCAGTTCCTTGCTCTGCTCTACCACCCATGTAGGATCTTCCTGACGCATCTTCAGCAATGCTGACATGAGTTTCTCCATCTCGGCAGAGTTAACAGGTTTGATGGCGCGTGAATACTTAGGTCCAGGATATTTGATAAAGTCAAAGCGATGCTCCAGTTCCTTAGCATTCAGAGTGTTGCCAGTCTTCACATCTTTCAGTTTCACTGTACAACCGATGTCCCCTGCCTTCATCTCAGGCACCTCGATGCGGTTTTGTCCAGCACAGCAGTAGAGGGTGCTTATGCGCTCCTTAGATCCGCGGTCAGCATTTGTGAAGTCGTCGCCGGCATGCACTGTTCCGCTCATAACCTTGAAATACTGCACCTCACCGATATGCGGTTCTACGGCAGTCTTGAAGAAATAGAGCGATGTAGGCTTACTTGAGTCTGCAGGCACTTCCTCACCACGTGTGTTGTGTACGGCAGGCATGTCGCTCACGAAAGGCACCACATTGCCGAGGAACTCCATAAGACGTCTCACACCCATGTCCTTACCTGCGCATACGCAGAATACAGGGAACATAGATCTTGCGGCAAGACCCTTGCGGATGCCTTCACGCATCTCGTCCTCAGAGAGTTCCTCTGTGTCGAAGAATTTCTCCATGAGAGTCTCGTCATTCTCGGCAGCAGCCTCAACGAGAGCCTTATGCAGTTCGAGAGCCTTTGGTTTCTCCTCCTCTGGTATGTCCTCTATTGTTGGTTCGCCACCATCAGGACCCCATGAATATTTCTTCATCAGGAGCACGTCGATGAGAGCATTAAATCCAGGACCTTCATTGAGAGGATACTGCACCTGCACCACCTTCGGACCGTAAGCCTCACGCAGACGCTCCACCACCATGTGATAGTCGCACTTGTCGGAGTCAAGCTGGTTTACAAGGAAGATTACAGGTTTCTTTAGTTTCTCTGTATAGCGGAAATGATTCTGTGTGCCCACCTCAGGTCCTGTCTGTCCATTTAGGAGCAGGATGGCTGTGTCGGTGACATTGAGGGCAGTGATTACCTGACCGATGAAGTCGTCAGCGCCAGGGCAATCGAGTATATTGAGCTTCTTGTTGTTGTATTCGCAATGGAATATTGTGGAGAATACTGAATAGCCGTATTCATGTTCTACAGGGAAATAGTCACTGACAGTATTCTGCTGTGTAATTCTACCGCGGCGCTTGATGATTCCACACTCATAAAGCAGTGCCTCCGTAAGGGTGGTCTTGCCCGAACCGTCACTTCCAAGCAACGCAATGTTCTTGATTTCTTCAGTCTGATAGATTTTCATACTGTTAACGTTTTTATTATGTAATAGTAATGTTAGGTTTCGTGCCACTAAGGTAGATATTTTTTGTGTAAAACCAAAAGAATTCATAGTAAATAGTAGGAAAATTATAAGATATTAGTACTTTTGCACTAAGTAGGTGTTCAAAATTATTTTTATATTTATTACGCTCTATTTTGATGTAGCTATTTTCTTTATTTGAGGGAGCAATGTGGACATTGCGACTGAAAATAAGGTAAATAGATGCGCAAAAGAGAGTTTAATAAATATAACTTATAATCGGAAATGAGCAATCCTACATTATATATAAATAGTTTTGAATACCTACTTAACACATATTTTCTCATGGCAGGCATCTACATACACATTCCTTTCTGCAAATCGCGTTGCATCTATTGTGATTTCTATTCCACCACTCTCGCCAGCAGGCAGGACCAATATGTGGAGTCTCTGGCTAAGGAACTGACTCTGAGGAGTGATTATCTGCACGGCGAACCCATAGAGACTATATATATAGGTGGCGGCACTCCGAGCCAACTGTCGCCAGAGAATATCATCCGCCTCTTTGACGCCCTTCCCCACCCCATTGCCGATGGTGAGGTTACTTTTGAGTGCAATCCCGACGATATCGACGACACATTGGTGGATACTCTCCGCCACTCAGGGGTAAACCGCATATCTATGGGTGTGCAGTCATTCTCTGACTCTCGATTGAAGTTTCTCAACCGCCGTCACAGTTCTCAGCAGGTGAAGGACGCCGTAAGGTTGTTGCGTGAGAAAGGCATACGCAACATCAGCATAGACTTGATATTCGGTTTCCCGGGCGAAAACCTAAAGGACTGGGAGGACGACATACGTGAGGCTCTGCTACTTGATGTGGAGCACATCTCTGCCTACAGTCTGATGTTTGAGGAGGGCACTCCGCTCTACCGCATGTTGGAAAAGGGAATGGTGAAGGAGATAGACGAAAATCTGAGCCGAGAGATGTATTATCTGCTTATAGACCGACTGGAAGGGGCTGGCTATGAGCATTACGAGATAAGCAACTTCGGCAAACCTGGCTTTGCCTCACGCCACAATAGCAGTTACTGGGCTGACGTGCCTTATCTCGGCATTGGTGCGGGTGCACATTCTTATGACAGGGCATCGCGTCAATGGAATGTAGCCGACATTGACATATATATAAATAATGTGGGAAAGGGCGAGATTCCCTTTACTCGCGAAACCATTGACGACAAGACACGCTACAACGACATGATAACGACTGCCCTGCGCACACGCCGGGGCATAGACTTGGAAAAGTGTGGCTCTTATAAGGATTATCTGCTAAAGAATGCGCAAAACTCCATGGACAATGGTCTGCTCACTATAGACGATGGCTTCGTCCGACTGACAAGGGAGGGTCTCTATGTCAGCGACGACGTGATGTCCGACCTTGTCTTTATCGATTAACATTCCACCTTTTCTCTACAGATTTACCGTAGAGATGTCCACAAGATTGTTGACAATGGCATAGATGGTGAGTCCTGCCGGAGTGTGTATCTGTAGTTTCTTTGCTATGTTGCGCCTATGGGTAATCACCGTGTTGAGGGCTATGCAGAGGTGGTCGGCAATCTCCTTGTTTGACATTCCCTGCACCACTGCCACGACAACATCGCGCTCACGGTCGGAAAGGAGTTCCAGACTGTCGTTGTTGACACCTATCATCTTGGAAATGCGCTTCGACACTCCCGACTTCTTGCATTTCTGCTCCAGCATGTTGATGGTAGGCATGAAGAGTTCTTCCTCCACGTCGACATGCAGGCTGAGCAGGTGCTCGGTGTTGTAGATGTCATAGAGGGTGGCGGTCAACTGGTTGTTGCGCAATTTGTCGTCAGGGAGATACTTGATGATGATGCTCTTGAGTTCGGTCAACTTGTGTGCGCTCTTGTCGTGGTGTTTAGAGTATGTCTCCACAGGCGAATGGTGCGACACCTTGCCGTCGAGCATCCTTTCCACGAAGGGGAACACAGACTTCTCTTCATACTCCATATGCGACCTCAGACTGTCGGCATAGTCATCAAAGAATTTCAGTATTAGCTTCGCAAGATTATTCTCTGGATCGAGGGCTTCCACAAGCTCGCGACGTATGTAGGGAAGTTCGAAGTCAAGGAAATAATGATGGGCTGCCTTGAGATAGTGAAGCAAGGTCTCTATGGAGAGGTTCTCCACGGCATTGGGGTCTTTATAGCCATTAATGCAGAAGTTCACCACTGTCATGAATGTGTATGTGTCGACACCTTGTTCTTCACACACCTCACGCACGGTCTTGTCACCGAATCCCATCTTTATGCCAAAGGAACCCATGACCTGCAGTATGCTGTAGTCATCGCGGATGATATTTATCATCTTGTCATCCGCCTCATACACTTTCATATTCTTCATTGCCTCGAACATTTTTTCCTTCATGCAAAAGTACATCTTTTAATTTATATATCAACAATCTTTTGCCTCTTTTCTCACTTCATGACAGCATAGAGTCATTGCAATGGTAATTATAGGAGGTACGGCGCCCTCGCCGTGCCCATCACAAGCAAACAATTGTATTCATAGTAGGTGCAGTGTCCTCACTGCACCCCTCTACCCCAACATCCATTGCTTGCTCGGGCAAAGCGAGGACGCTTCGCCTCCTAAGATTAGCAGTTGTAAGAATATAGCTCTTTTGTTGTAAGCACATACCTGTATCGATGTTTTGACATATGTCACACAAGTTTATGACAATTGTCACAAACCTTTTTGACATATGTCGCAAAGGTTTGTGACATATGCCAAAACATCGACGCAAGTAACAGTTTACAACGAGCCACCCTTTTCCTTTCAATGGTAATCATAGGAGTTGACGGCGCCCTTACTTTTAACGGGCTGTAAGCCCAATTGCACATAGCCCAGGGCAGAGTTGCGAAGCAACGTCACCCTGGGGATTTGTGGCAAG
>CAVCGK010000003.1:0-157206 GCA_963601795.1 bacterium
AAAGTTCTGTTTACTCTGAAACAGCCATTACAGCGATGCGGTTGTATGCCTTTTCGGATGACTGAGAGTCAGTAGCGCCCTTGCCACTGATTTCTATTCTGTCGGCAGCAATGCCATACTTCTTGATGAGAGCATGCTTCACTGCTTCGGCGCGAGCCTCAGAGAGTTTTTGGTTAAGCTTTGCTGAACCCTCTGTAGAGGCATAGCCTACAATCACTACTTTGGCATCGTCATTCTGCTTCAGATAACTTGCCACCTTCTCGATGTTGGCATACTGCAGTTTCTCTATGTAGCTTGAGCCCTGCTTGAATGTTACGACAGGATCGACAATAGTCTTTGTCTTCTCGATGATGCGTGGTGCAACTTCCTTCTGCTTGGCATTCTTCAGCTGCTCATTCTCTGCCATGAGTTCTGCGATGCGACCGTTGAGGCGATCCAGTTCGCTTTCGTCGGTGATATATGCAGGTGTGGCATACTTGAAGTTATGAGTACCGTTGGTATTCTTAAACTTGTAGATGATTCCCACGTTCAACTGGAAATGGCTGCGGTTGATGTCCAATCCGAAGTCTGTGCTCTCTGAAGTGTTTCCGTAGATGGAATAGAGCATGGCAGGTTCGAGATAAATCTGCAGACTCTTCTTCTTGTCTACATTGAATGCAAAGTCAAGAGCCAACTTGCCAGTGAAGTCGTTGAGGCTCTGGCTCACCTTGTCCTCATTGCCGAAGACATGGCCCATGCCCAATGCAGGGATTGCTATCACCTCAAAGACACGTGGCTCGCCATTATAGCCAAACCACCAGTTGGAGAGGTTGATGGTAGCTCCAAGGTCTACAGTGCCATATTTCACTACAGTGCCTTTGCTTTCCAAAGGGTTGTTGTCGAAGTAGGCATTGCTCTCAATCTCGAAACCGAAAGCAGGAGTAAACCAGCGACCTACGCGCAAGCCTGCATTGGAATTAAGATTCTTCAGCCACTTGTTGTGCGATGTCTTTGTGCTGAGTCCACCGTTGACACCGATATACCAGTTGTCGTAGCTCTTGCTCTCAAGCAGTGCCTTCTGCTCAGTCTGTGCCGATGCACTGAGTGCGAATGCAGCACAAGCGAGGAGTACTAACTTTTTCATATTACTATTGTTTTGTTATTCTTTAATTATTGCAGTCCCCAACTGATGGGTGAATTCATAGCCTCGACACTGTTTTCTATCTTGTCAGGCAGATTGCAGAAGAAGTCGATGCCTGTCATCTCTTCCAGTTTGTCGATAGAGACAACATATTTGGCAAGTGAATTGTCGCTGTTGGCTTTGTGTTCAGCCCAGAATCCCAGTCCCTTGTAGGAACCATTCTTCTTGGTCACTATTGCCATGAAGAAATATTTTGGGATGGGGATTCTCATCTTGGAGTTTTCTATGACTCCTGACTGCTCCTTACCGTCAATGTATACATTGACGATGGTGCCGCCTTTGCACACCCACATGGTGTCGGGGGCATCTTTCGCATCACGCCAGTTGCGCACCTGTTTTTCCATGTTCACCCAAACGCCACCGTTGAAGTCATAAATCTGCGGTTGCATATTGGAGAGATAGAAAGTTTGGCCGTTGACATCCTGACTGCATATTCTGTCTTCCGACGCACAGATGTGTCCGCGGTTGTAGCCAGTGCCACTGTAGTCCTCCAGTTCGGAACGATATTGAGCGGGAATATCCGGGTCAGGTTGGAAAGGATCATAATACCATGTTGTGCCTTGCCATACGCAACCAGTTTGCGCTCGCCATGTGTTGCGGTCCCAGTTCTTCACAGAGTTGGTCTTATCCCACTCCCAACAGCTCCAACGTTGCGCCCGTTTGTCGCAGTCCCATTCCACGATATAGTTCACACCATAGGTGGAGGTCTTCTTTACGAGTATCAGTTTGCGCCCTTCAGCAAGATGGGGCACTTCCATGCGTAGACACTCTTCAGGCTTTGAAGTGCCGGTGATGACATTCTTGTTGACATTCACCGTCGTATCATCGTTAGTGCCGGGCTTTTCTACGTCTCCGTTGGAGTCATTACTACATGCCGACAGCATCAGCATGGAAGCCAATGCCATCGCGCATGCGTAGATATTATAATGTGACAGTTTCAAGACAGTATCAGTTAGCGTAAGTAATTGTTATGACCTTCGGACGCAACTGAGTGCCACCGCTAGTGCTGCCACTGTTGTAGTTGAGATATGTTGCGGTGTTGCCATCGAATGACACTGTTGCAACTGCATTGCCTACATAGTCAGTGTTGTTGTAAGAGTCGCAAGTCATTTCAATCTTTGCTATCTTCTTGCTTGCACTGAATGTCAGGGTGTTCTCCGCATATACACGGAAACCGTTTGTGGCAGTGTAATATGTAGGATTGTTTGAACCTTTGCCTTTAGCAAGTGTCAGTGTGGTGCCGTCAGAGAAGCTGTAAGGACCAGACACTGTTGATTTGTCTTCGAGACCGAGGTCGTTAACAGTCAGTGTGACTGTCTCTGAGCCAGCTGTCACGGCAGTGTTGGTCAGTGTGACTGTTGTGCCGTCGATGGTTACAGTGCCATTAGCTGTAGTGTCGTCGCCCTTGTCATCATCGCCAGAGTCACCACCACCTTCACCGTTGATAGACACGATGTAGTTGTTATACTGGAACTCGAAGGTATTGCTATAGACAGTGAACTTACCGCAGACAACAACCTTAGAACCTACTGCGAGGTCATCGGTAGAGGTGAACTGAGCCTTATTCAGTCCGAGACCGCTATAGATATAGAAGTTGTTTGCGTCCTTGCCATCGTCAGAGATGTAGTAGTCAAGGCTACCATAGTTTGATCTGAACTGAGAAACCTTAGACACGATGCCCTCAACATAGTATTCCTTAGAAGTGTCGTAAGCATTGTCCTTGTAAAGTTTCAGCACAGCAGCCACGTTGTATGGGTCGCTTGCTGTACCTGAACCCTTAACCTCGCCTGTAACTTCATCGTCGCCTTTGTCATCATCGCCCTTGTCGTCACCACCATTGCTTGGCCAATTGTAAGGCATAGGGACATCCTCGCAACTTGTAAAGGTGAATGCCGCCATGGCAAGCATAAGCACAGAATAAAGAATCTTTTTCATTTTCTTATTTTGTTATTTGTTATTGTTCTGTAATGTCGGCAATCTTGCGGATTATAATCTCGCACTTGCCATTGTAATTTTTGAAGATACCAGTGATGTTGAATTTGCCCTGTGGCACTTTCACACTTGCGAAGTCGCAGTAAGGAGAGGTGTAGACCATGGTGTTGCTTCCGCCAATCTCGTTGAAATAAAGACTGATGGAAGATGTGCCAGAGGCATCGCTCCATGTTGTGGTGGACTTCACATTGCGAATAGACACATTCTTCAGAATGCCGAGCTTGCCGCCATCGGTGTAACCGTTCCAACTTGCGAGGTCAGAAGCAGTAAACTCTGTAGGCTGGATGGCATCTTTGTTGTAGCCCGTAATCTTGAAGTGTTCCTGCCAGATAGATGCTGGCATACGGCTTACATATGTGGAACCGCTGGTGTTGGTGTAAGGAACACCAATCTCTGCCTGTGCACCATAGTTGCCGATGTAGAGGTCTTTCAGGCTCACGAGAATCTCTGCGCCTTCAGGCATATAGCCACACATGCCACCCTGTGCCACGGCAATGATGATGGCGCCTGTGGCATCCTGAAGAGCCACCTCATTATAGATGTTGCCCTCGATGTCGTTGCCCACAACATATGCCTTGATTTTTACATCCTCGGTAATCTGTGTGTAGGTGTAACTTGTGGTGACATAAGTCTTGTACTTGTCTTTCAACTCCTGTATGGTAATGACATTATCCTCAGTGATGCTGTTGTTGCCGTAAGGAGGAGTCGTGGTGTCAACATCCGGATAACCACCGTCCATGCATGATGCCATGACGAGAGCGATAGCTCCGAAAAGTATATATTTCAATGCTTTCATGCTTTCTCTTAGAATTTATATGTTATGTTAAGCATTCCGTTAGTTCCGAAAGCGTAGTATTTCTTCGGATTTGACGAGAAGTGATATGTGCGGGCATTATTCAGTGTAGCTGTTGTTGTGCCGTCAGCATTTGTAGAGCGTGTAGTGGTGTAGTCGCTACGGCTCTGCTCATATCCACCTGTCACGAGGCGTGTGTTGTTGAGGATGTTTGACAAGCTGAGGTTGATAGAGAGCGAACCCTTCTTCAGGTAGATGCTCTTGCCGATGCTTGCGTCAACCATCAGTCCGCCCTTACCCTTGTCCTGTGCAGGCACTGTGGTGGTGGTTACGATGTTTCCGTTCTCATCAACAGACTCCTGCTCATATACGCCCATAGTCTTCAGTGTTCCTACATAGCGACGTGATGGCGACCATGAGAGATAGATGCGGTCATAGTATCTTGCATCGAGGTCGATGAACCATCCGCTGTTGTGATAGCTCAAGCCGATAGAACCTGCTGTGAGAGGAGTGCCGCTCTCGCGCATGTCCTTGCTCATCACTACATCGCTTGTGTAGACACCGCTTGTAGAGTTCATGTAGCGCACGTTGGCATTGTTGAGATATTTAGCCTCTGAGATTGTTCCCAAGGCTTTGATGTCGAGTACAGAACTGATCTTGTACTTTGCACCGAGCTCCAGTCCATAGTATGCCTTCTTCGCACCTGTCAGGCTCACATAAGAGAATGAGTTGATATCGTCGAAATAGAAGTTCTGCCACTCTGTGACATTCTGCATAAATGAATAGTAGCCATTGAGGTTGACATTGAAGCGTGATGTTCTGAGGCTATAGCCAATCTGTGAAGAGAACACCTGCTCATTGTGCAGACCCATAACGAAGTCATTATTGATTTCAGGAGCGGCAAATGCTGTGGAAGCCTCAGGAGCGCGAGTCTCAAGACCGATACCTACAATCACAGTGTTGCCACTTCCGAGGTTAGCAGTGATGGAGCTCTTGATACCACCATCGAGGAAATGTGCCACGCCAGACTTGCCGTAAGAGTTGTTTGCAGCAAGACCGTTGCGCATACGGCCATCTCTCTGCATGTCGGTGTAGTTGGTTCTTGCACCAAACATGAAGTGGATGTTGCGTGTGTTGGCTGTGTAAGAAGTCCACAGGTTTGCCTTGTGGATGTTGAGATAATAGTCGTAGCCGAACACGTCACCTTCCTTCACAATGGCATTACGGTTGTTGAGGTCATACTGCACCTCGTCAGAACCTGGTGCATATGTTCCTGTAGCGTAAGTATTGATGTTGTGGTATGTCGTTGCACCGAGCAAATCCTCCATTGTCTGATAGTGGCGACCGCGGTTTGCACCGGCACCGAAACCGATGTTGAGGTGCTTTGTTGGATCAAGGTCAAGACTCAGCACACTGTTGAGACGCACTGTGAGAGCATCGTTGCGCTTAGCCTGTATATAATACATAGCATCAATGCCCTGCTTGTTTGCCTGCTGGTTGGAATAGTAGAGACGATCCCAATTAATCTGACGGTTAGCCTCAGAAGCTGTCAGATAGTTGTAGGCAGTATACCAGTTGTCATAGTCCTGCTGTTTGTTGCTGCTTGGGTTTTCCACATCATAGAAGCTTGAAGGAAGCGTCTTCCAGTAGTCAGGCTGTGGGTTGTCGGAATTGTTGTAGTTGAGTTTTGTACTCTTGTACATTGAATAACGTCCGCCAAGAGTCGTTGTCAACTTTGCGTTGTCATTGATCTTCCATTCCCAAGTGAACAATGCAGAAGGAGCGAAGTCGTTAACGACGCGTGAGTTGCGCACCTTGCCACCCTGATAACCCCAGTATGGGTTATAGAAGTTGGAGTTTGCCAACCAGTATGACTCGTCTGTGGCAGCACCCTGTGAAGAGCGCTCTGTAGGGTTGCCCCATGTGGCGAATGCCAAGCTGTGGTTGTTGCCGAGAAGTTTCTCTACACCGAAATAGTAAGAGAGAGAATTGTAGAATGTACCCTTCACATAACCGCGATTAGCCCAACGGTAGGTCAGATTGCCTGAGAATGCCCAACCCTTTGAGTTGAATCCGCTACTGTAGGTGTACATACCACGGAGAGTATAGTTGCGGTTTGCGGCGAGCAGAGATGCTCGGCTGCCTGTTGCCATGCTTCCAGCGCGGAAGTTGTAGTTGTTAGAACCGCCCATACCAGACAGTGAGAAGTTGGTGTCTTCGAAAGGCAGTGCTGCCTCCACGTTTCTTGTCTGGTTGTTGAGACCTCCCACCAAAGAATAGCGGAACTGACCTGTCTCCATGTCGTTCATCTGCATGCCGTTGATGTAGATGTCGTTGTACTTCTGGTTAAAGGCGCGATACCTAAAACGCATTGCAGAGAAACCATAGCCCACCTGACTTGCATAGTAGTCATTGTTGGAAGACACGATAGTCACATTCTGTGACCAGTCATCATCTTCACCAAGCTGACTTTCAGAGAAAGTAAACTGGTTGTCAAGTGATCCGGTGGCGGCTTGTTTCTCAATAGTGCCGTCATCCGTAGTCTGCGCCATTGCTGCAGGTGCTACGCATAATGCCAACACAAGTAATTTAAGCTGCTTTTGCATAAATAGTGATTTGATTATATATATTCTTCTTGTTATTCTTTGATTGTCGCCAAAAACGCAAGTTCGCAAAAGTACGGATATTATATGAAACGACAAAACAAAAAATAACGTTTTTAATACTTATAAGGCTAAATATAACGCCTTTGAAACATTCTCATACCGAAAAGGTTGAGTAATACGACTTTTATCAATGTCTTTAATTTGCGCGGACATGCTCTCAGTGATATTCTTCTCGAAGGCAATGAGAGTAGTGGATGGCCGTATTTATATGCGCATATCTGGATGTTTAGTATGTCGAGATAGTATTCCGCTTCCTCTGCCATAACGGTCTTGGCTTCTTCGTGCATGAACTCCATTTGCAAGAGCTTCGCAGCCTTGAGATGACCTTCGAGCAAGTCTTCATGACCTTTTGCTCCCGTGTTGGCAGTTATTCCTTCTGTATTGTAGTAATAGACATAGCCCTCTATAGGCGTAACGATGATGCGTGGATTGCGCGTCAGCAGTTCGGAGAGGAAATAGACATCCTCAAAGAGTTTCCCCTCGGGAAAGCGGATGTTTGGCTTATTGCCTTGAAAAAGAAGTCGGCGTCGGAATATCTTGTTCCATGCATAGGTGTGGCGATAGGCTTTCCCATTTAGCCAATAATCCTTTGCAGACGAGAAGGTAGATATTTCCGAACATTCATATCTCACTTGACTGCCATTGCTTGCTATCGGTCGATATTCCACAATGTCGCAGTCGGCATGGCTCTCCATAATGCTGAGCAATTGGGCGTAGGTGTTGTCAAGCAACCAGTCGTCACTGTCTACGAAGGTGATAAGTTCGCCTGAGCAAGCCTCTATGCCAGTATTGCGGGCTGCGGAGAGACCGCCGTTAGCCTGTGATATCAGTTTTATGCAGTCATATTCCCTTGCAATGTCTTCCGCTACGGCAAGCGAACCGTCGGTAGAACCGTCGTTCACCATGATTATCTCCATGCTGTCGACATTCTGCCTGACGATGCTCGCAATGCAGCGACGCAGAGTTTTCTCTACGTTGTAAACTGGAACAATGACGCTAAGCCTCATTAATCTTTACCGAAGAGTCCTTCTATGTATTTGCAGAGGATGTTGATACCCTTTGTGTTGTTGCCACCCTCAGGGATGATGATGTCGGCATAGCGCTTTGTCGGTTCGATAAACTGCTCGTGCATAGGTTTCAACACCTTCTGATAGCGTTCCATCACCATTGTCACGGTGCGTCCGCGGTCTATGGTGTCACGTTGTATGTTGCGTATAAGGCGTTCGTCAGAGTCGCAGTCCACGAATACCTTCAGGTCCATCATGTCACGCAACTTCTTGTTGAGCAGTGTCATGATGCCCTCTATGATGATTACAGGCTTCGGGTCTACATGGATAGTTTCATGCAGACGGTTGGATATGATGTAGGAATATGTAGGTTGCTCCACTGCATTTCCTTCACGCAGTTCGTTGATATGCTTGATGAGCAACTTCCAGTCGAAAGCGTCAGGGTGGTCGAAGTTTATTGCCTTGCGCTCCTCGTCGGTCATGCCTGTAGTGTCGTTGTAGTAAGAGTCGAGAGGCACTACAGCCACACTGTCTCTTGGCAGAGCCTCGATGATGTTTCTCACTACGGTTGACTTGCCCGAGCCGGTGCCTCCGGCTATGCCTATGATGGTGATATCTTTCATTATTTCTGTTCTTTAAGCAGGTAAGCTACTACAGGGAGGTGGTCAGAATATCCGTTGAGCCATACTCCGCTGGCTGTCGTTCTCTTTGGTGTGCCCTTGTATTTTCCTTCCGTCTGCAACAGGTAAGAGCGGCGGAAGATGTGGCTCTTGTAGTATTTGAGTGTAGAGAAATCCTTTTCGCCCTTAACATTGAGCATATTCTTGGAGAAAACAATCTGGTCGAAGAGATTCCATGCACCCTGATATGACAGTGTGCCCTGGCCGTCCTTTCTCAATACGTTCCACCAAGGGTTGTAGAAGTCGCCGTCCTTCACCTCCTTGAGTTCGCGTCGTGCACCGAGGAACTTAGCCATAGAAGTGTTGTCAGGATCGTCGTTCATATCGCCCATGACCATTATCTTCATGTCAGGCTCAGCCTTGCAGATAGAGTCTGTCAGTGCTCTCACCTGCTTGCCTCCCCAGTCACGGAATTTGCCTTCAGCACCGCGTGATGGCCAGTGGCATACGATGGCAGTGAGTTTTTCGCCTGCTATCTTTCCCTGCACCACGAGGAAAGGACGGGTGAAATGTGTGGTGTCGCCATTCTCATAGACATACTGTTTGATGAATGACTTGTAAGGTGAGAAAAGTTTTGGATTATAGAGCAATGCGCAGTCTATGCCTCGCTTGTCAGGTCCTTCATAGTGGATATATTTTATGCCCCTGCTTGCAAGTGGTTCCTGTGCGGTGAGATCATTCAGCACATTGTCGTTCTCGCACTCTGCAAGTCCTATGAGAGCGCAGCCCACGTTTGGCAACATGTCAGTACCAATGTCTGCCAGTGCCTTTGCCATATTGCGCAGTTTGTTGGTATACTTCAGCGTATTCCACTTGTAAGAGCCGTTTGGCAGGAAGTCGTAGTCTCTCTTTCCTTCGTCGTGGATGGTGTCAAAGAGGTTCTCTTGATTATAGAAACCTACAGCATACAATGAAAATTTCTTCTCCTGTGCATTCGCCGACACAATGCCGACAAACAGCATGATGGAGATGAGTGAAAGCAATTTCTTCATAATTGTTTTTATTTTATTCTTGTGCAAAAGTATAAAAAATATGTGAACTTATCGGATGTTGTATAAATTATTACTACTTTTGCATTGAAAATGAAACGAAGAGTTAACATATCGGTGATGCTTTTCATGGCCATCTTCATTGCGTGGATGGGCACAGGAAAGATTATGCTGACCTGTCTGCACTCGGAGACGACACGCATGTTGTTTCTCTCTGACATGTGTGATGGCGGTTGCAAACCTGACTCCGACTGCATGTTGACTCAAGTAGTTTCGCTCTCTCCGCAAATGCCAGTGGCATCATTGGATGTAGACTTCCATGCGCCTGTGTTTGACATAGCGCCATTCCTCATTCCCGAAGAGCCTGTCTACGAAAGTCCTTATGTCCTTCCGCGAGCATTTGCACACCCTGTATGTGGCAGTCCGCCAAGAGATTTGCTATACAGGATATCCGTACTCAGACTTTGATACCATCTTTTTCTCTCACCAATAGGCAATATCGATGTGATGTTGCCACAAGTGCTATATACTTTTTTAAAAGAACAATTAAATGAGATTATAAGATGAAACATACATTATTATATATATGTGCATTCTTGGCAAGCGCTCAGTATGCGGTGGCGCAGAATGCTGACAATGATTCCTTGTCATGGGGCGAACAGCAACTTGACGAGGTGCAGGTAAAGAGTAAGAAGATAACAATCAAACGGCTCTCTGGCGCGCAGATGGGATTTGAGATGGGCAAGGATGAACTCTTCCGTGCCGCATGTTGCAATCTTGGAGAGTCATTCCAAAACAATCCATCAGTAGATGTCAACTATTCCGATGCCACTACTGGCGCCAAGCAGATAAAACTGCTCGGACTGTCGGGCACATATGTGCAGATGCTCAGTGAAAACCAACCTGATTTTCTTGGCGCGGCAAAACCTTTCTCGCTAAGTTATGTACCAGGTCCTTGGATGAAGTCGATATCGGTGTCGAAGGGTGCTTCCTCTGTGAAGAACGGCTATGACGGCATAGCAGGACAGATCAATGTGCAGTATCTGCAACCTGAAGATCCCGAAGGACTTACTATTAATCTCTATGGTGACAATGATTCGCGCATTGAGGCAAATGCCGATGCCAATGTGCATATAGCCCCCAAACTCGCCACAGAGATTCTTGCTCACTATGACGAGAACTGGGGAGGACATGATGACAATGGCGACACCTTTATGGACAAACCAAATGTGAGACAGTTTAATCTGCAGAACAGATGGTATTATGCCACCAATAAATACATCTTTCATGGCGGTATTGGCGGACTGAAGGAGGACCGTACATTCGGTCAGACAGCACATCATACACATTTGGATAAACTGTGGACAGGCAAGGTTAATACAGAAAGGTGGGAGGCATACATGAAGCATGCCTTTATATTGAATAAGGAGCAAGGGTCGAATATTGCCCTTATGGCAAACTATGCCGTGCATAATCAGGATAACAGTTATGGCGACAGAATGTATGACATACGCCAGCGCGACCTTACTGCCCAACTGATGTATGAGACCAATAGAGGAGAATTCAGTAACTGGTCATTCGGTACAAGTTATGAAGGTCATTGGTATGATGTCGACCAACTATTTTCTGCTGACGACCTTCTGACAGAGAGTGACCGACAGAAGGGATACCTCTCCACTTCCAGCAATCCGGGGTCACTTGGCATTTATGGTCAGTATACTTTTAATCTCCACAACCGAATCGTAGCCATGTTTGGCATTCGCGGTGACCTTACCACGCATAGTGCGACGGAAAATGCAGTGATCATTACTCCACGCATGCACCTGAAATATCAGTTTAATGACTACATTCAGGCGCGTCTCTCTGCAGGCAAGGGCTACCGCCTCACAGATATGTTTTGGGCAGAGAATACCTATCTCCTTGCCATGGGACGCAAGATTGGCTATTCTGTCACCGACCGCGAGTCAGCATGGAATTTCGGTGGATCTCTTGGCATTGATGTTCCCTTGTGGGGAAAGAACATGAAGATTAATGCGGAATATTTCTACACCACCTTCGGCAATCAGGCTGTCATCGACTACGACACAAACGTCAACGAACTGCTTGTCTATGACCTCAACTCCAAGAACAATGGCGATGGCAAGTCGTTCAGCCATGTGTTGCAGGTGGATGTCACCTATGAACCTCTGGCAGGACTGAGCACTACGCTGGCTTTCCGTCGCAACATAGTGAAGACGACATATGGTGGCATACTCATGGATAAGGTTCTAAGCAGCAAATATAAGGGACTGCTTACTGCTTCTTATAAGCCAGGTCTTGGCCTGTGGCAGTTTGACGGTTCGTTGCAGTTGAACGGCCCTGCCCGTTTGCCAAAGAGCAGCCTTTCCGATGGCACAGAGTATAGCCATGTGTATCCTCAGTTGTCGCTCCAAGTGACACGCTGGTTCCGTCATTTCTCTGTCTATGTAGGCGGTGAGAACCTCACTAACTATCGTCAGAAGAATGCCGTGATAGGATGGGACAATCCGTTCTCCACCGACTTCGATGCCACGCAGGTGTGGGCGCCAGTGCATGGCAGAATGCTCTATGCTGGCATAAGAGTAAACGTGGGAAAGATGTAGAAAGATTGAAAAATGGAAATATTGAAAGATTTAAAGATGATAATATAATAATGTGATTATGAAAAGATTTCTCTCCTTTTTCGCCATGCTGATGATAAGTGTGGCAATCTTTGCCAAGGGCGAAGTGAAAACAGTGGTTTATACTCCTACTCCGATGATGCACTGCCAAGGTTGCGAAAATAAGATTAAGGGCAACCTGAAGTTTATTAAAGGCATAAAGTCAATCGCCACTGACTTGGAAAAACAGACCGTCACCATCACCTATGATGCCAAGAAGACTACCACAGAGAAGATAGAGGCTGGTTTCAATAAGATTGGCTATGAGGTGAAGACTGTGAATACTAAGAAGAGCGATTCCAAGAAATAGTCGCCTTGATGCAAACTATCACGTGCGTCGATGTTTTGACATATGCCAAAGAAGTGTTTGACAATTGTCATAAACCTTTATGACAATTGTCGCAAACGTTTATGACATATGTCGCACAACCTTTTGACATATGCCAAAACATCGGCACACGTAGATTCATGCAATAGTAATATTAGTAGTTGACGTGTCCTCACGTCAACCCTGTCCGCAAGAAAAGCATGATTGATAGGAAAGGGATGCCGCGAGGGCGCTGCACCTCCTAACAATAGTAATCATAGGAGGCGGAGCGCCCTCGCTTTGCCAACTCATGTAAAAGGCATACTATAGTAGTACTATAATTTCCAAGAAGGATTGACCCTTAGATAAAGACCGAAGGCGAAACTTGATTCATCAAGTCCCTTAGAGTGCACTTTGTAGGTTTCGAGCAATGCACCGAGAGTGTAGTGCCCGGCAAAGGTGCGGTGATAGTCTATGTTGAAATATCCCGTCTGTCTGCCGTCAAAGCGTTTCTTGTCATTCCTGATGCTGATGGTCGAGAAGAATGGACTGCCCAACAATGTAACAAAATCTTTCGGTGCATGGAAATAGCCCAGTGCTACGGACATGCATTTTAGCAACTCCATGTTGCCCTCTGCATGATAGGCTATGCCCGAGTCAAAAGGCCACAAATTGCCCGCCTGCTGATAGCACCCGATAATGTTTGCCGATGCGCCATAGGAATTGATGACCTTACCCAACGGTTCTTTTCCTGATGTATAGTTGATGCCCAACGAACCGTTGCATATTGTCTGCACACCGAGATTGAGTTCTGGCAGGTCTTGTTCGCCTCCACGGTGTTGCGCCAATATGTTGAGTGCGATGTTGAGATGGCTGTTGAGCCGTTGACGTCCTGTCACTCCCACAACGAAAGCTTCCTGGTGAGTGTCCTCCTTAAACTGATAGCTCTGCCAGTTTACCCACACATCCATATCAAATCCCTTGTGGTCTATGAGTATCTGTGCTCCCATCTCGGGGTCAGAGCTCATCAGCTGCTCCTTGTTATACAAGGGAGTGATAAGTCTGTGGTTGATGTCGCCATAGATGTCGCCCAATACTATTGATATTCCCTTCATCTTTGCCTGTGCTCTAAACCACGGCAAGATGTGCGCATCGTACTGATATTGGTTGCCTTTCCATTTTCCTATGTCGTGATAGGCATAGTTAGGATATTTGTTTGCACCGTCGAAGAACAGTGCGTGGACACCAAGTTCAAGATGTATGTTCTTGTTTGGGTCATACTCCAGTTTTGGTCTTACCCATGCTCCAGGCAGAGAATATCCGTCGGTCATCTGCGAACTGTATTCGTTGTCGCGGAAGAAGGCAAGGGCATCTACTGCTATGCGCAGTCCGCCTGTGCTGTCAGCTTCGGCAAATGACTGCTCTGTGGAGGCAGACAACTCGCAGGTCGCTATAAGCACCATTGCGAGCGTAAGGAATGTGGCTTTCATATGCATTATCCGTATATCTTGCTTACGACAAAGTTGGCGAAAGTCTTCGGTAATAGTTTGTTGAGGAATACAAAGAGGTGATATTGCAGTCCTGTAGTGTTGTATATCCAGGGATTTCTGCATGTAGCCATTGACAGTATCTTGCGGGCAATCTGTTCCGATGTCAGTCCGTGCTGCTCGTCATGCTCCATAGTAGCCACGGCACTATTCATCTTCGTGTAGACATCGCTGCCGGCAATGCTCTTTGCGCGTGCTGCCGTAAAGTTTGTCTTGACATCGCCAGGGAGCATGCAACAAACGGTTATGCCGAATGGTGCCACCTCGTTTCTCAGTGCGCATGCCAGACTGTTGATGGCAGACTTGGAAGCGGAATAGAATCCCTGAAATGGGATGGGGAACTCTGCAGCCAGACTGCTGACGAAGATTATGCGTCCGCCGTGTGCCGAGCGCATATAGGGAAGCACAGCCTGTGTGATGTTTACCGCTCCGAAGAAGTTGACATCAAACTGTCGCTTTGCCTCGTTGATGTCAGTAAACTCTATGGCTCCGGATATTCCCATGCCGGCATTGCTAATGAGCAGGTCTATGGTGCCGCATTCGTTGATGATGGTTTTTATGGCTTTGTTGCACACGTCGCGGTCGGTCACGTCGCAGTCTATATGCTTTATACTTCCGTTGTCCTTTCCGCGTCGCGACAGTTCATAAACCTTATATCCCTTTTCGGCAAATATTCGTGCTGTCACCTCGCCAATGCCCGAACTGCCGCCCGTAATCACTAATGTCTTCATCGTTAAGTTGTCTTTTACATTGTCATACAAAGGTATAAAAATAATGTAATTAAAAGAAGGCAAACGTAGGAATGTAGAGCATAACCCGACAAAACTTCTTCAATAGTTTGCTTTAGTGGACTTAAATAGGCTTAAAATTGAGCAATCATTCGGTAATATGAACAAAAAGTACTAACTTTGCCCTGCAAAGTCGGTGGCAGACGTTGTCTGGTGCCTGCTTTTAAGATGCGAGTTATTATACATTATTTAATATTATAAAGATATTATGGTAGATTACAAATCAATTGGCCTTGTCAACACTAAGGACATGTTCGCAAGAGCTATCAAGGGCGGTTGGGCCGTTCCTGCATTCAACTTCAACAACCTCGAGCAGCTTCAGGCTATCATCTCTGCAGTGTCAGAGTTGAAGAGCCCTGTTATTCTGCAGGTTTCTAAGGGTGCGCGCAACTATGCTAACGCTACTCTTCTCCGTTACCTCGCTGAGGGTGCTGTAGCTTATGCAAAGGAGCTTGGTTGCAACCATCCTGAGATCGTGCTTCACCTCGACCACGGTGACAGCTTCGAGCTCTGCAAGGACTGTGTAGACATGGGCTTCTCTTCAGTTATGATCGACGGTTCTTCTCTTCCTTACGAGGAGAATATCGCTCTGACAAAGAAGGTTGTAGAATATGCACACGCTCACGATGTGACTGTAGAGGCTGAGCTCGGTGTCCTCGCTGGTGTTGAGGATGACGTAGTAGCTGAGGAGTCTCACTACACAAAGCCAGAGGAGGTTATCGACTTCGCTACACGTACAGGTTGCGACTCTCTCGCTATCTCTATCGGTACATCTCACGGTGCTTACAAGTTCAAGCCAGAGCAGTGCACACGCGACCCAAAGACTGGTCGTCTCGTACCTCCACCACTTGCTTTCGACGTGCTACATGAGATCGAGCAGAAGCTCCCTGGATTCCCAATCGTTCTCCACGGTTCTTCTTCAGTACCACAGGAGTATGTTGACATGATCAACGCTAACGGTGGTAACCTGCCTAACGCCGTAGGTATTCCTGAGGATCAGCTCCGCGAGGCTTCTAAGAGCGCTGTTTGCAAGATCAACATCGACTCAGACTCTCGTTTGGCTTACACTGCAGGTGTACGCGAGACTCTGTCACAGCATCCTGACTACTTCGACCCACGTCAGTATGGCAAGGTAGCTCGTGCTTACATGACAGACCTCTACAAGCACAAGGTAACTGATGTGCTCGGTTCTGACAACAAGCTCGCTAACTGCGACTAATCAGTAACTTCAGCGCATAGAGCTGGAAATAAAATAAGGGATGTCCTTTGCGGGCATCCCTTTTTCTTTTATTGTACACCGAATTATACACCGAGAATGATATTGGCATCGATTCCCAACTCTTGTTTTATCTTTCGAGCTACATTCAGTGTTGGTTCGCATCTTCCTGAAAAATAATCGCTGATGCGTGAAGGACTTACCCCCAAGAGCTCGGACAACTTAGTCTGGTTTAGCCCCATTTCATACATTCTTAGTTTTAGAATATCTACTAATGATGGCATTTTGATGGGATAGTGCTCGTCTTCATATTCAGAAACCAATTCGGTGAGCAAATCCAACTCTATAGCGTTTTTATCTGTTTGGGGTGTATTGTCATCCACCAATGGCAATAGTTCTTCAATCCTTGCCATAGTTGCTTCATAAGCATTTTTATCTTGAATTTTTGCCATAAGTTTATATGTTTTTAGCATCAATCTTGTCATATTTGGCGTGACTTGGTTTTTTGATACCATTCTTCAAGTGCAACTTCTGCAGAAGCGTGTTCCGTGTAGTACTCAATAATTTTGCTTCTCGCTATAATTCTCATAGAGAATGATTTTCCTGTTTTAATGATGCAAATGTATAAACATTTATCTAAATACCAAAAATATTTATTGGAAAATGGAAGATGAATATAAGGAAGTCGTATCGTTTTTATATTGACAATCATTAAAAACGTAAATCGCGTAGTCGATAATGTCGTGTAAAAGCATTAACTTTGTGTTTGCTAATAGAACATTAACTAAAAACAGATTATAACCGAATCAGTATGAAAAGGATTTTATTGCTATTGTCCTTGGTGATGCCTATGTTTGTGCATGCACAGGACAAGATGAATGGTTTTATTGACGAATTGATGGCAAAGATGACCATTGAGGAGAAGATTGGTCAGCTTAATCTGCTCCCTGCCGGTGACATAGAGACTGGCGGTGCTCTCGACAGTCCGCTTGGCACATTGGTGGCACAGGGCAATCTTGGTGGTATCTTTAATATCAAAGGTGCAGAGAAGATAGAGGAACTGCAGAAGATAGCAGTGAAGAAGAGCCGACTGGGTATACCTCTTATTGTCGGTATGGATGTCATTCATGGATATGAGACAGTGTTTCCGATTCCTCTCGCCTTGAGTTGTTCGTGGGATATGGCAGCCATTGAGCGCAGTGCCCGTGTGGCTGCTCTCGAGTGTTCGTCGGCAGGTATCAATTGGGTCTATTCTCCTATGGTAGACATTGCCCTCGATGCACGTTGGGGACGTATTGCCGAGAGTGGCGGTGAAGACCCCTATCTCGGTAGTCGTATAGCGGAGGCTATGGTGAAAGGTTATCAAGGAGACTTTTCCAAACCATATAATGTCATGGCGTGCGTGAAGCATTATGCCCTTTATGGAGCTGTGGAGAGCGGACGCGACTACAACACCGTTGACATGTCTCACCTTCGTATGTTCAATCAGTATTTTCCACCTTATCAGGCAGCGGCAGAAGCAGGTGCGGGTTCATTCATGACCTCCTTTAACCTCGTTGACGGTCAGCATGCCACAGCCAACAAGTGGCTCCTGCAAGATGTGCTGCGTGACAAGTGGAAGTATGATGGTTTCATTGTCACCGACTACGGTTCGATAGGTGAAATGACAACACACGGATTCGGCGACTTGAAGCACAACTCAGTCTTGGCTCTCAAGGCTGGTACCGACATGGACATGTGTTCTTCAGGCTATATCGGCACACTGAAGCAGAGCCTTGCTGAAGGTAAGGTGACTATAGATGATATCAACACTGCTTGTCGTCGCATACTTGAGGCAAAATATAAACTGGGACTTTTTGAGGATCCTTATAAGTATATCAATGCTAAGCGTGAGAAGAAATATATCTACACACAGGAAAACCGCAATGTGGCTCGCGACATAGCAGCCGAGACCTTCGTGCTACTGAAGAACGAGGGCAATCTGCTTCCATTGAAGAAGCAAGGAAAGATAGCTCTCATCGGTCCTCTTGCTGACACGCGCAATAATCTCACTGGATGCTGGTCGGTGGCTCAGGCTCCTGACAAGTACAAGACACTGAAGGAAGGTTTTGAAGAGGCACTTAAGGGAAAGGCTGAACTGCTCTATGCACAAGGTTCTAATATCTGGGCAGACCAGGCACGTCAGGTTGCTGGCGAATATGGCAAGACGATAAAGAGAGTGGATGATGCAGCAGCAAAGGCTGAGGCTCTGAGAATTGCCAAGCAGGCAGATGTCATTGTGTGTGCAATGGGCGAGAGTGCCGACATGTCGGGCGAGAGTTCTTCACGTGCTGACTTGGTGATGCCCGATGTGCAGATGGCGTTGCTCAAGGAACTGGTGGCTCTTGGCAAACCAGTAGTGTTGCTCAACTTCTCCGGTCGTCCTACTGTGATGGAGTGGGAGAGTGAGAATGTGCCGGCTATCATGAATGTGTGGTTTGGTGGATCAGAGGCTCCCGATGCCATCTGCGATGTTGTCTTCGGTGACAAGGTGCCAAATGGCAGACTTACCACATCTATGCCTAAGGCTGTAGGTCAGGAACCGCTCTACTATAATCATCTCAATACTGGCCGTCCTGCGCCTCATGATGCCGAGGGCTACCGCAAATATCAGAGCAACTATATCGAGGTGCGCAATGGTGCTCGCTATCCTTTTGGCTATGGCTTGACATACACCACATTCAAGTATGGTGATATGAAGATTACTGGTAGCGGTCGCGACTACAGTGTGACAGTTGATGTAACCAATACAGGAAATCGTGATGCCTATGAGGTGGTGCAACTGTATATCCACGATGTCGCTGCTGCCGTGGCGCGTCCTGTCAAGGAACTCAAAGGTTTTGAGCGTGTGCTCATCCCTGCAGGAAAGACAAAGACGGTGACAATGAAGCTCAACGAGGAAAGTCTTATCTACTTTGATAATGACGGTCACCGCATCTTCGAACCAGGTGAGTTTGAGGTTATGGTAGGTCCTAACTCTCGCGACCTGCAGACAAAGAAGATAACTGTGGAATAGTAGACTTAGTAGGTACGGCGTCCTCGCCGTACTAAAGTCATATTGATGGTATTATTGCTTATAGGTGCGGCGAGGGCGCCGTACCTCCTTTAAGCAAAAAAAGTGGGAGGTAAACACCTAATAGCTGGTGTTTACCTCCCATCTGATTTCTTTTGTTGCTTTGCTTACTTGTTAGCAATAGGAGTACGCTTCTCAGCGATACGAGCCTTCTTACCAGTAAGATTGCGGAGGTAGTAAAGCTTAGCGCGACGTACCTTACCACGCTTGTTCACCTCGATAGACTCAATAGCTGGCGACTCGATTGGGAAGATACGCTCTACACCAATTGTACCAGACATCTTGCGAACAGTGAAACGTCTCTTCTCTGCGTGACCTGCGATCTTGATAACCACACCACGATAGAGCTGTACACGCTCTTTTGTACCCTCGATGATTTTGTAAGCGACTGTCACAGTGTCACCTGCGCGAAACTCAGGATGCTGCTTGCCGGTTGCAAATGCTTCTTCAGCAACTTTAATTAAATCCATTTCTTTTTAAATAATTAAATTGTTTCATCTCACCAACGCAACATGACCAATGACTCTTCCATTGTCAGCGGTTACGCCGAAAAGCCATGCAAAGTTACTGCTTTTTCTCAAATTATTGATACTCTTTAAGATATAAACTATCTCAGTTTAACCATTTTTTGTAATTTTCGATTGTTGATTAGTTGCTGGTATTTGGTTTTGTGTGAAAAACAAATAATTTATTTTGTCCTATAGTGCATTTCCACTACCTTTGTGTCTAAATGGATACATATAATATTATAGCGCCGAAAACGCTCGACAATACGATAAAATTGCCTGCATCAAAGAGTATAAGCAACAGGGCTTTGGTACTCTCCGCTCTTGCAGGTGGCAAGAATATTCCCGACAACTTGAGTGACTGTGATGATACAGAAGTTATCATCAATGCCTTGCGTGACATGCCTTATGAGATTAACATCAAGGCGGCAGGCACAGCCATGCGCTTCATGACAGCTTTCCTCAGTTGCAATCCCGGTGAGCATGTTATCACAGGAACGGAGCGTATGCAGCACCGTCCGATAGGAGTGCTCGTGAATTCTCTGCGCAAACTTGGTGCAGACGTGGAGTATGTCAATGCCGAAGGATATCCGCCATTGCTCATCAAGGGCAGAAATCTTGAAGGCGGACACATACAGATAGCCGGAAACGTCAGTTCGCAGTTTATATCTGCTCTACTCATGGTAGGTCCGACGATGAAGAAACCATTGACACTTCATCTCACAGGCGACATCATAAGTCGTCCATATATAGACCTTACACTCGGTATGATGCGCGAATATGGGGTAAATCCAGAATGGACAGGGGTAGACACCATAGAGGTGAAACCGGCTTCCTATGTATCACGACCTTATTACATTGAAAGCGACTGGAGTGCAGCATCCTATTGGTATGAGATGATGGCTCTGTGCGACAATCCCGATGCAGAGGTAAGGCTCACCGGATTGATGGACGGCAGTGCCCAGGGCGACACCATCGTGAAATATATCTTCTCACTACTTGGTGTAAAGACAATATTTGAATCAGATAAGCAGGGAGAGCCTACAACAGTCACATTGAAGCGCAATGGACGGAGAGTTCCGCAGTTGAGATATGACTTCAATAACTGCCCTGACCTTGCCCAGACAGTGGTGTGCGCTTGTTGTGGATTAGGAATACCTTTTGACCTCACAGGACTCTCCTCGCTCAAGATAAAAGAGACAGACCGCATCGAGGCACTGAAGACAGAGTTGCGCAAGTTGGGTTATGTCATCACCGACCGCAATGCCAACGAACTCATATGGGACGGTGAGCGTTGCACCCCGACAATGGAAGCCATCGACACCTATGAAGACCACCGCATGGCAATGGCTTTCGCACCACTTGCCATGAAGATGGAAGGCATAAAGATAAACAATCCGCAGGTGGTCAGCAAGTCATATCCCGAATATTGGAGTGATCTGAAGTCATGCGGTTTCATATTCTGACGCTATGTGGATATTGATAGTGGCACTCGTCGTCTTGGGAACGATAGCCCTTGGCGCATCGCTCCTTTGGGACAAGGATGCGAAGATTGAGGTGGGAGCAGACTGCACCACCTGTTCGGGCACTAACGACAAATGTGAGCAAAACTGCATGATGGAGGCGGCAGTCAAGGAGATAGAATATTTCGATGACGAAGACCTTGACCAATATAAAGGTCGTGAGAGTGATGACTATACTGATGATGAGGCAGAAGAATTCCGCAATGTCATGGAAACCATGCGACCAGAGGAAGTGAAGGCGTGGAACAGAAGTCTCATTCTCCGTGAAGTGAACATGCCCGACCAGATAAAGGACGACTACATCATGCTGGCAGAAAACTGATAAGAAATACAAAGCACTGACGGGATAATAAAAACAGGAAAGTTACGTTATATCTTTGTATGAAGCTAAAGCGACAGCATCTTCTTTGTGTGCTTGGTGGAGTGATGGCTCTGCTCGTTGTCTCGTGTTCCACTCAGAAGAACACGGGCAAGACTCGTTTTTGGCATTCCTTCACGGCAAAGTATAACACTTATTATAACGGTACTCTCGCCTATATCGATGCTTCGCTTGAGAAGGAGAATGGCAATAAGGACAATTTCACGGAGATGTTGCCTCTCTATTATGTGGGCAACAAGACCAGCGTGGAGCTTGGCAAGTCAAACTACGACAAGGCTATAGAGAAATGCGAGAAAGCAATATCGCTCCATTCCATAAAGAAACGTCCTGAATGGACCAAGAAGCGGCGTAAGACAGAACGCGACATAGAGTGGCTCAACCGCAAGGAATATAATCCTATGCTGTGGAAGGCATGGCTATTGCTCGGCAGGTCGCAGTTTCATAAGGGAGAGTTTGATGCTGCTGCAGCCACCTTTTCTTACGTCAGCCGCATCTATCAGACCCAACCTGCCATCTATGACAAGGCGCGTGCATGGTTGGCAAAATGCTACATAGAGGAAAACTGGCTCTATGATGCCGAAGATGTAATCCGCAAGATGGGACGCGACTCCATACACTGGAGTGCACGTCGTGAATGGAACTATACCTATGCCGACTATTATCTCCATACAGGTGAATACGAAAAGGCTATACCTTATCTTTGTCAGGTGATAAAGAAGGAGAAGCGCAGAAAGCAGAAGGCACGTGAACTGTTTCTCCTCGGACAACTCTATGAGACCACAGGTCAACGTCAGGAGGCATATAAAGCCTACCGCAGGGTAATCAGCCTTAATCCTCCTTACCAGTTGACATTCAATGCGCGCATATCCATGACCGAGGTGATGGCGCAGGGACAAGCCAAGAAGATGATTTCCAAACTCAACTCCATGGCTCGCAGTAGCAATAATGCGGAATATCTCGACCAAGTGTATTATGCCATAGGCAACATCTACATGACGCAGAAGGACACCGTGCATGCCATCTCTGCCTATGAGAAGGGAAACGAGAAGTCTACACGCAATGGTATAGAAAAAGGTGTACTCCTGCTCCGACTTGGAGATATCTACTGGGCGATGGAGAAATATAGTGATGCCTGCCGTTGCTACGGAGCTGCCATAGGATTGCTCGACAAAGATCGTGATGACTATGAACAACTTGCTGACAGGTCGAAGAAACTTGATGAACTTGTGCCCTATACTGATGCCATCCACCTGCAGGATTCATTGCAGGAACTGGTGCAGATGGACGAGAAGAGTCGTAATGAAGCCATCGACCGCGTCATAGATGCACTGAAGAAGAAGGAGAAGGAGGAGAAACGACTTGCCGACGAGCAGAATGCCACCAAGACCATTCAGCAGAATGCTCAAAACAACAATCGTCTGAACAATAGACAGACCACTACAACAACTCCGTCTGCACAGACACTGAGTAACGGACAGTGGTATTTCTATAACCAGATGGCGGTGAACCAAGGTAAACAGGCTTTCCAAAAACAATGGGGAAAGCGTGAGAATGCCGACCACTGGCAACGTATGAACAGAACTGTCGTGAGCAGTTTCGCAACTGATGATGAGGTGGTGAATACGGAAGACGGTGTTGCCAACGACTCCATAAAGACAGAGACTATGGCAGAGGAAGAGCAGGAAACCAAGAGCGACACTCTCGCCAACGATCCTCACAACAGAGAATATTACCTTGCCCAGTTGCCGTTTACAGATGAGCAGAAAGCCTCGTCAGACCAGATTATCATGGATGGCCTCTATCACTCGGGAGTGATTTTCAAGGACAAACTGGAGAATTTCCGCTTGTCGGAAAAACAGTTCACTCGTTTGCAGACTCAATATCCTGACTATGAGAACATGGATGAGGCTTATTATCACTTGTTCCTTCTCTACTCACGCATGGGCGACCATGTCACGGCGCAGACATATGTAGACAAACTTCAAGCGCAATTCCCCGACAGCAAGTGGACTGTGCTATTAACTGATCCTCATTTTGCAGAGAATCAGCAGTTTGGTGTCCACATCGAAGACTCTATCTATGCTGCTACCTATGAAGCATTCAAGGCAGACCGCTTCAGCGAGATAAAGGCAAACGTGAAACTCTCGGAGACTCGCTTCCCTCTCGGTGCCAACCGCGACAAGTTTGTGTTTATCGGCGGTATAAGCAAACTCAATGCTGGCGACGCTGACGGATGTTTGGCAGATATGGACACTCTTGTCAAGGCGTATCCTCAGAGCAAACTTGCTGAGATGGCAGGCATGATTATCAATGGAGTGAAGGCTGGACGCAAACTTCGTGGCGGACGCTTTGACATGGAGAATGTGTGGTCACGCCGATCTGTCGTACTCAGCGACGGCGACTCGCTCAATGCGCGCAAGTTTACCGAAGACCCCAACCTCGAGTTTGTCTTCATGATAGCCTATCAGCCCGATTCTGTGAATGAAAACCAACTGCTGTATTCCCTTGCCAAATGTAACTTTTCCAGTTATATGGTGCGCAATTTCGATATAGAGGTGGAAGATCAGGACGGTCTGCACATCATGAAGGTGAGTGGATTCAACAACTATCAGGAGGCGTTGGAGTATGCACAGCAGTTCTATCGCCAGGCAAATATCCACAGTATACTTGGGCAAAGTCGCACATACATTATAAGCCTACCGAACAAGGAACTTCTTGGAGTGAACTTCAGTTATGACGATTACGACAAGTTCTATAAGGAGCACTTTGCACCGCTTGATGCAGGTGACGGCAAGCGACTGCTCGAACCTTCTGACTCTGGCAAGGCTCTCGATGATGGCGGTTCGGTGCCAAGTAATATTAATTCTGTCAAACCTCAGCCACAGCCAAATGATGACGGCACGAAAATAGTCACTGATGAGGATGCTCCTGCATCAACATCCGATGACGTGATAATCATCGATGATGGAGGCAACGGTGCAGGTAATGACGATGATGGCACAGTAATCATCATTGATGACGGTGAGGATGAAGGTGCAGATGACGAAACCCTTGATATAGACGGATTCTAAAAACAACACAATAAGGAGAAACATATGAACGGACTACTCTTATGGGCTGACGACGAGATGGACCTGCTCCGCGCACACGTGATATTCCTAGAGAAGAAAGGATATGAGGTGGTGCTCGTGAGCAATGGCATCGATGCTGTAGACCAGTGCAAGCAGCGCACTTTCGACCTTGTACTTCTTGACGAGATGATGCCGGGTCTGACAGGCCTTGAGACCCTCCAGCGCATCAAGGAGGTGCAGCCTGCCACTCCAGTGGTTATGGTGACCAAGAGCGAAGAGGAAGACATCATGGAGCAAGCCATAGGTTCGCAGATTGCCGACTATCTCATAAAACCCGTAAACCCCAACCAGATTCTACTTTCGCTGAAGAAGAACATTCATCAGAAGGAGATTGTCACAGAAGTGGCACAGACTGGTTATCAGCAGGAGTTCATGCAAATCTCCATGCAGATGCAGGACTGTCGCACGGTGGATGATTGGAAAGAGATATATAAGAAACTCGTAAGATGGGAATTACAACTCTCCTCTACCGACTCTTCGATGAATGAGATGCTCGCCATGCAGAAGTCGGAGGCCAATGCTGCATTTGGTAAGTTCATCAAGAAGAATTATCTTGACTGGGTAGACCCGCAGACCTTTCTCTCTGGCAACCGTCCGCTTATGAGTCCTGACATATTCAAGCAGAAGGTGTTTCCCGCAATTAATGCTGGCGAGAAAGTGTTCTTCATTGTCATCGACAATTTCCGCTACGACCAGTGGCGTGTGCTTTCGCAGGAGATAGGCGACATGTTTGACATAGACGAGGACATGTATCTCACCATCCTGCCCACTGCCACGCAGTATGCACGCAATGCCATCTTCTCTGGACTTATGCCTAACAAGATAGCGGAGATGTTTCCCGGTCTGTGGGTAGATGAGGATGAAGAGGAAGGCAAAAATCTTAATGAAGGTCCCCTCATAGGCACTCAGATAGAACGTTTCCGTCGCAAGGACTCATATAGTTATAATAAGGTGAACGATTCGCAAGGTGCGGAGAAATTCTTGAGTCATCTGAACAGTCTGAAGAACAATGACCTCAATGTGCTTGTCGTCAACTTTATCGACATGCTCTCGCATGCACGCACAGAGTCGAAGATGGTGCGCGAACTTGCCAACAACGAGAGTGCCTACCGTTCGATAACGCTCTCTTGGTTTCGCCATTCTGTGCTTGCCGAACTCTTCAAAGTGCTTGCACAGAGCGACTACAAGATAATTCTCACCACCGACCATGGCAGCATACGTTGTTCTGACCCAGTGAAGATTATCGGCGACCGCAACACAAATACAAACCTGCGTTATAAGTTGGGCAAGAACCTCAACTATGACTCAAAGGAAGTGTTTGCCATAAAAGATCCGCGCAAGGCACAATTGCCTTCGCCAAACATCTCTACGAGTTATGTGTTTGCCACTGGCGACTCGTTCTTCGCCTATCCCAACAACTACAACTATTATGTAAGCTATTATAAGGACACGTTTCAGCATGGTGGCATATCCATGGAGGAGATGCTCGTGCCACTGATAACGATGACACCAAGGAAAAGATAAATGAATATGGAAATAAAGATTAATTCTATTGAGACGATAAACGATGCTGCCCGTCAGTTTATCGCAAGTATGGGCGACAACCGAGTGTTTGCCTTTTATGGCAAGATGGGTGCAGGCAAGACAACCTTTGTGAAAGCCGTGTGTGAAGAACTTCATGTCGATGATGTCATCACTTCGCCTACGTTTGCCATTGTTAACGAGTATACCGCGCACTCTGAATATCTGAAGCCCGAGGTGCAACCTATATATCATTTCGACTTCTATAGAATAAAGAAGCTCGACGAGTTTTATGATATGGGAGGTGAAGATTACTTCTATAGCGGAAACCTATGCTTCATAGAATGGCCCGAACTGATAGAAGAGGTGTTGCCGACTGATGCGGTGAAGGTAAAGATAGAAGAACAGGAAGATGGTAGCCGACTTGTAAGTTTCTGAATGCAGAAACTTACAAGCCAGTTGCCAATGTCTTATTTCAGCAGAGCGTCGAATTTCTCCTTGAGAGTAGACTTCTGTGCTGCACCAACGAACTTGTCAACGAGTTCGCCACCCTTGAAGAACAGCAGGGTAGGGATGTTGCGCACACCAAACTGCATAGGGATATCCTCGTTCTCCTCGATGTCGCACTTGCCGACAACGATTTTGCCGTCATATTCCTCAGCCAGTTCAGATACTACCGGACCGAGCATACGGCAAGGTCCACACCATGTTGCCCACAGGTCTACAACGAATGGCAGTTCACCGTTCTTGTAGCTCTCGAAGTTATCTTCTGTAACTTTTATTTCCATAATTGTATTGTTTGTTATAGTTTGATATTTCAGCACAAAGTTATATCAATTCCTTGAGATAGCCAAATCTCATGCGTGGAAGTTGACACAACGCAACGTTCCTTAATCTTATATTGCCATTTCTTTCACCACTTCTCCGTCAAGAGTGTGCACACGCAGAGTGCCGTCGGTGAGTGTGGCGAAGGTGGGCTGATTGCCTCCCTTGGGGAATGTGATGCTGCCTGTGTTGCATACTGTCACTCCATCGCATTTCTCCAGTTTCCACAGATGTGTGTGTCCGTAGAGGAAAGCGTCGCAGTGAAGTTGTGGCATGTTGTTCTCATTATATTTATGCCCATGCGTGAGAAAGAGTTTCTTGCCGTTGTCTATCACCAGCGCATAGTCGCCCATGCATGGAAACTGCAGCAGCATTTGGTCTACCTCGGAGTCGCAGTTGCCTCTTATAGCCACAATCTTGTCGCTGAGTTTATTCAGTGCTTCTGCTATGGCAGGTGCATTGAGACCTTCGGGCACACCGTTGCGTGGTCCATAGTTTAATATGTCACCAAGAATGAGGAGCATGTCCATATTCATCTCGTCAAAGTGACCGAGCACTTTCTGCAGACACGGCCAAGAGCCGTGAATGTCGCTTACTATCAGATATCTCATAACTTCGGCAAAGTTACTCCTTTTTTATCAATTATGACTTCTGCTTTTCAATATTATTGTCAATGCATGTCTTGCTTGTGGGTACTGCGAGGGCGCTGTACCTCCTAAGGAATGCTTTAATTCCTGCGATTGTCATTTGACGGAATGAAAGATAAAAAGCGCATAAACTTACGGTTTTTATTTTGCGGGCAGTCTTTGATATCAATCAATTTTTAGGCTGTAAAATTATGGTGAAACTGTGTTAAAACATTCGTTCTCTTGCAGTTTTCTCCTTATCTTTGTAATCGAAATAAAGGAAAAGTGTCAATGAGAATAGAGTTTCTCAGATTGACTTCAAAGAAAAATCTCTCTTATAATATAACTAAAAATTCATCCATTAAGAAAGAAGCGGGCCGTGAGGTTTGCTTCTTTTTTTATGTACGTACGTGAGATGATCAATGCACGTACGTGCGTTGGGCAATGAACGTACGTGCGATGGCTGATGCACGTACGTGCGTAGAGTGATGGACGTACGTGCGTTTTGCTTAGAGTGATATTTCAATACTTACTGGGCAGTGGTCGCTGCCCTCTATCTCGTTGTGTATTTCTGCCGATGTTATCTTGTCGGCAATGCGGTCGGAGACAATGAAATAGTCTATACGCCAACCGATATTCTTTGCGCGGCTTTGGAAACGATAGCTCCACCATGAATATTTCACCTCTTCAGGGTGTAGCAGTCGGAAGGAGTCAGTAAATCCTCCGCGCGGTTCGGGAGTCTCTTCAGTCTTGTAGCCGTGTCCCAAGATGCGGCTCATGGCTGTGCGCTCCTCGTCGGAGAATCCTGGATTCTGATGATTCGTCTTAGGATTCTTCAAGTCTATGTCTTCGTGAGCCACGTTGAGGTCGCCACAGAATATCACAGGTTTGTTGGCATCGAGCGACTTTATATGATTAAAGAAAGCCTCTTCCCAACTCATGCGGTAATCCAGTCGACGCAATCCGTCCTGAGAGTTAGGTGTGTAGCAAGTCACTACATAGCAGTCGTCCATCTCCAGAGTGATAACTCTTCCCTCGTGGTCGTGCTCGTCGATGCCAAGACCATAGATTACCTTTAGGGGAGTTTTGCGAGTGTAGATGGCAGTTCCTGAATATCCTTTTTTGTCGGCATAGTTCCAATATGACTGATAACCTTCAAACTGTAAATCCAGTTGTCCTGCCTGCATCTTTGTCTCCTGCAGGCAGAAGAAGTCCGCATCAAGTGAGCGGAATGACTCCTCAAAACCTTTCTTTACGCATGCACGCAGTCCGTTGACATTCCACGAAACGAGTTTCATCTTTAATGTATATATATATGTTTATATAACCCGCTAATTGTGTGTCGGGGAGTTGAAATTAATAAGCCACAGTAATCTTGCCCTTTACAAGACTTGCTTGGCGGAAACCTGCCTCGCGAACTTTCTTTAGCATAGATTCTGCTTCTGCATAGGTGCGATAGTTGCCCATGCGGCATATCCAGCGAGGAGAATAGAAATGCACGTATACGGGTTGGTCGGGAAACTCCATCTTTAGCTTGTTTCCCGTTGACTCCGCTTTGTTTTTGTCGGCGCGCGAGTTACCGCCAGCGAACACCTGTATGCGATAACCCGTAACTTTTTGAGTACGGCGAACAGCTGTGGTGCTTGTTGTCGTAGTGGTAGTTGTCAGTTCACTTCCCGAGGTTTCCTCGTGAGTGGACTTCTTGGGTGTTGTCTCATGCTTGGCTTCAGTGGTGGTCTTTTTCTCGGGCGTGCTTGACGGTTTTTTGCTTGTAGCATCCTTGGGAGCATTACCATTGACGAGCTTGTCTATCTCGAGAGACTCCACCACGGTGACGTTGCCCTTGCCTGCCTCTCTTGTCTGCAGGTGTTCCAGATAAGTCTGTGCACTCGCATTGAGTGCACAGACCATCATAGATAGCATGATAAATGATTTTCTCATTAATTTGCTTTTAGTTTACCATTCCTCTTTACAACGAGGATTTCTTACTTTGGGATTAGCCCCATGCATCAATGATGCCCTTGAAGTCAGCAGCCTTCAGAGAAGCGCCACCGATCAGACCACCGTCGATGTCAGGCTTAGCGAACAGCTCAGGAGCGTTGCTTGCCTTGCAAGAACCACCGTAGAGGATGGTTGTCTCAGCAGCTACTTCAGCACCGTAAACCTCAGCTACGCATGAACGGATGTAAGCGTGGATTTCCTCTGCCTGGTCAGCAGTAGCGGTCTTGCCTGTACCGATAGCCCAGATTGGCTCGTAAGCGATGATGATGTTCTTCCACTCCTCTGCTGTGAGGTTAAATACAGAACCCTGAAGCTCAGCCTTCACTACCTCGTTCTGCTTGTTAGCCTCGCGCTCTTCGAGAGACTCACCGATGCAGAAGATAACCTTCAGACCGTTAGCAAGAGCCAACTGTACCTTCTCCTTCAGGATTTCTGGAGTCTCCTTGTAGTACTCACGACGCTCAGAGTGGCCGAGGATAACATACTCTGCACCTGTAGACTTAACCATCTCTGCAGAAACCTCACCTGTGTAAGCACCGCTTGCCTTGTCAGCGCAGTTCTCAGCACCGAGCTCGATAGCTGAACCCTTCACGATCTCAGCCACGCTTGCGAGGTGGATGAAAGGAGTGCAGATGATAACACCGCAATTAGGATTCTTTACTACTTCTGTGAGTTCCTTTGCGAGAGCAACGCCCTCCTGCAGGTTCTTGTTCATCTTCCAGTTGCCTGCTACAATTTTCTTTGCCATAATTGTTTTGTTTGTTAATATTGATGTAGAACTTTTCTTCTTTTTCTTTATCCACTTTGTCCATGCCCACGTTCTGTCGGCTATGCTCAGCAGAATTATCGGCAGGATGAAGAGCAGAAGTATCTCTGCTATCTTTGTTGTCTTGCTCGTGTTCTTCAGCTTACCTATTGTCAGCTTGTTGAGCGGAGCGTTGAGTCCATCGGTCGATGGCAGGGCATTGTGACTCCATTTCTGTATTATTGTGCCGTCTTTCAGCAACAGTAGTCCAGGATTGCTCCTTATGACAGTCTTCAGCGTTGTGGCATCCGTATTGCAGAATTCATATTCTGCCCCAGTAATGTCCTGCCAGCGGTCTATGCCTTTTTTGTTGCTTGCCGTGAGACATATGAACGGGTAGTCATGCTCCTCGGCATACTCATATATTTGGTCTATCTGCCCAAAGTTAGAGTCATTTGCCTGTTCCAGTTGTGGTGCAATGAGCAGGAATGTGTACCCTTTCCTTTCTAACACATCATCCGTGATGTCGTCGCCCTGTAGGGTCTGTATAGAGAAGTCGTGTATAGGTGGCACATACCCCTCTTTCGTTTTTACCGTCTTGCTGTCTACAAACTCCCATGTGGAGTCAGGATAGTTTTCCAGTGTGAACTCCTTCGTAACGCCGTCCTTCTTCATTATGAAGGTGGTCTCAAACTCAGGTTGTTCGGCTCCATCAGGAATTGTCGTCGCCGCCTTGATGTTTGTTCCTATCTTGTAGGGACGGAAGTCAAACTGTGGCAGGAAATAGAGGCTATAGAGCGACGTGGCGATAATGAATATTATGCTATAGTCGAACACTATCGTACTGTTGCCACGCGACAGGAAGCGAATCATTAGCGTGGGTTTCCATGCCAACAGTATGCTTATGGCAAGCAAGACGATGTTCTTGGCAAATGTCTCGCCGTTGGTGAGCGTGATGGCATCACCGAAGCATCCACAGTTGCTAATCGGCTGGGCAACGACAAGCCAAAGCGTTATCAGTGTCATCACCGTCATGAATGCCACCATCACCTTCGTCGCTATGTGTCTGCCGATGGCGAAGAACAGCATTACGCCGAGGATGAACTCTGTGGCTGACAGTAGCACCGATGTGGAGAGTGTCACCCAGTCGGGCACCATGCCCGCCATGCCCAATGCCTCCACGTAGTCGTTTATCTTATACTGCGTGCCGAGAGGGTCGATGGCTTTTACATACCCCGACAATATGAACACGATGGCCACTGCCATCCTGCATATGTTGACAAATGTGATGCCGAGCGTCTTCAATCTCTTTTCTGAGTTTTAACCCCTTACTCCGAGTTTTATCACACCGAACACGGCATAGTTGATGATGTCCATGACATTAGAGGCTATGCCCTCGCTGGCAATGGTCTCGCCGTTATGGTTTTCTATCTCCTTGATGCGCTCTATCTTTGTGAGAATGAAGTCGGTGTAACTGCTCACGCGCATGTCCTCCCAAGCGCCACCATAGTCATGGTTTTTCTTGAGCATCAGTTCTGTGCATTCCTTTGCCCAACGGTCGTATTCACCCATCGCCTCGTCGTTGGTCATGTCTACCTTGTCGGCAAATCCTTTTTCTATCTGTATCAGACTCGTTATGCCATAGTTGATGATCGCCATAAACTCGGGCAGTATGCCTTCACCTACCTTTGTCTCGCCCTTTATCTCCAGTGTGCGTATGCGTTTTGCCTTGATAAACAACTGGTCGGTGAGCGACTGCGGACGCATCATGCGCCATGACGGTTTGTAATCATACAACTTCTTACGGAAGATGTCGCGACACATCCCCATCGCCTGTTGGAATTCGAGGTCGGTGTTATTTTCCATTCTGTTTAGCTCTGATTATTCTTACCAGTCCACATTCTGCGTCATAGCGTGCCTTGAGAGAATCTCTCTTGTTGCGAAGCATATTTTGCTCGAGCAATGTCGGCGCCTTGTCAATGGCTTCCAGCGTTGCCTGTAGGGCGGAGTCAGTCTTCTCTACCTCGTGCTGAGCCTGCATGAGCGATGCCTCCTGCCATAGTGTGACAGCACGCTTGCGCGCTTCCACAGCCTTTGGGAAACGGTAACGCAGTGACTGTATGGAGTCGAGAGCCGTCTTGTAGTCGCCGTTCTTTACCGCCTGTTCGATGTTTTCCAATAAAGGCTTGGCTATGTCATCCTCCGTTTTCTTCTTGCATGCCCCGGTGAGGAGCAATGCTGAAACGAGAATTATGGATATGGTCGTGAGTCCTTTCATATTTGCAAAATTACTAAAAAAAGTCAAGTTTTCGTATTTTCTTAGTAATTTTGCGGTCGCTTTAACCCGCTTTAAGAAGAATTTGTACGCGATGAAGAATTATAGTGATGCCGAATTGGCAGAGATATTGGATAAACCTGTCTTTCACAAGATAAGCCAGGCTGCTGACAATCTGGGAGTTGACTGCTATGTTGTCGGCGGTTATGTGCGTGACATCTTTCTCCAACGGCCATCTAACGATATAGATGTGGTGGTGGTAGGAAGTGGCATCAAAGTGGCAGAAGAACTCAAGCGGATATTGGGCAAAAAGGCGAGTGTGCATGTGTATCGCAATTTCGGTACTGCTCAGGTGAAATATCACGGCACGGAGGTGGAATTTGTGGGAGCGAGAAAGGAAAGTTATCAGCGTGACTCGCGTAAGCCGATAGTGGAAGACGGTACGCTAGAAGATGATCAAAACCGTCGCGACTTTACAATTAACGCCTTGGCTATATGCTTGAATGATAATCGTTTTGGTGAGCTTGTAGATCCTTTTGACGGATTGTATGACATGGAGGACGGTATTATCCGCACGCCCCTTGATCCAGACATTACGTTCTCGGATGATCCTCTGCGTATGATGCGTTGTGTAAGGTTTGCCACCCAACTTAATTTCTTTATCGATGAGGAGACTTTTGATGCTCTTTCACGCAATAAGGAAAGGATAAAAATTATCAGTGGGGAGCGTATATCCGAGGAACTGAACAAGATATTGTTGTCGCCCGTGCCGAGCAAGGGATTTGTGGATTTGCACCGGTGTGGTCTGCTCGAACTCATCCTTCCAGAGTTGTCGGTGCTTGATAATGTGGAGGTGCGTAATGGTAGGGCACATAAGAATAATTTCTATCATACGTTGGAAGTGCTTGACAATGTGGCGCGTGCTACGAGCGGAAAGGATGTTTCGCAGGAAACAAAGTTGTGGTTGCGTTGGGCTGCCTTGCTTCACGACATTGGCAAGGCGAAGACAAAAAGATGGGAAGTGCCACAAGGATGGACATTTCATAACCATAACTATGTTGGTGCGAAGATGGTGGCAGGTATATTCAGACGTCTGAAACTGCCTCTCGACATGAAGATGAAGTATGTGCAGAAACTTGTAGACCTGCACATGCGACCCATAGCTATTGCCGACGAAGAAGTGACCGACTCTGCCGTTAGACGTCTGCTCAATGATGCTGGTGACGACATCGGTGACCTTATGACTTTGTGTGAGGCGGATATAACGAGCAAGAATGAGGTGAGAAAACATCAGTTTCTCAATAATTTCGCTCTCGTCCGTGAGAAACTGAAAGACCTTGAGGAGCGTGATTACAAGAGGCTTCTGCAACCTGTTATCGATGGCAATGAGATTATGGAAATGTTTAATCTCAAACCATCGCGAGAAGTGGGACTCTTGAAGCAGTATCTTAAGGATGCCGTGCTCGACAACAGTGTGGCTAACGAGCGTGAACCTCTGATGGCACTTCTGCTTGAGAAGGCATCAGAGATGGGATTGTCACGCTGTTGATCAGTAGCTGGCTTGGCATGCTATGCCGAGGGCTTCCACTTGTGCCTTAATAGCATCAAGTTCCTCGTGAGTGGCTTTTTGCAATGTCTTGTCAGGAGTTTCGCGGTCGATGGTGTAGACCATCACTTCACTTGGTTTTATATATTCCACGGCTTTGAGCCACGGATTCACAAGTTCGGGTTCAACTCCTCCGAAACGACTGTGCATGAACATTGTCTGTATGATGCAGTGACCATTGAAGGACTTCATTCCCTCTATGATACTGTCGACGTCATATTTGCCCACGGGGCGGTCAGTCTCCTTAATGTATGTAGGATTGACGGTATCGAGCTTCAGAATGTTATTGTCAACCTTCAGCAGGGCGTCATGCACTTGTGGGCGGTTGATGAACGTGGCATTGCTCAAAACCGAAACTTTTGCCTGCGGGCAATATTCGTTGCGCAGCCGAATGGTGTCGTCGATTATCTCCGGGAAATGAGGATGTCCTGTGGGTTCTCCGTTACCAGCAAAAGTAAGTACGTCAGGATGCTGCCCTGCCTCCTTCATCTCGATAAGTTTTGCTTTTAGAGCTTCGGCTACCTCCTCTCTTGTTGGGCGAGGTAGGGTGGGACGGAAGTCATTGTTGAATCCGCATTCACAGTAGATGCAGTCAAAGGAACAAACCTTGCCGTCGGCAGGCATTAGGTTGATTCCGAGAGAGATGCCGAGGCGGCGACTGTGAATGGGGCCGAATATAGGGGAAGGATAAATTATAGTCATTGTGTTATTATTTGAACTTGTCTTGTTGTTTGCAAAATATACAAAAGTCTTTTTACAAAAGAGGGATAGGCTTTTGCCCATCCCTTTTGAGTTGTTGGTTTTTTAAGTTATTGTTATTATTGCCGTGGCTTGTCTTTAAGCCCGTTGCTTGTCTTTCAATTTTTCGAGTTGAACTTTTATACTGTCAACACATTTGTCGACCGCTTCCTCAAAAGTGTCGCACACCTTTTCTGCGCGTATTGTAGCTCCGAGAGCAGGAATGGATATTGCAGCCTCCTTGTTCATAGCCGTCTGTGGCTTTACGACCTTCAACTGTACCTCTACCGTATCTGCGCCTTCGTGATGTTTTGCTAATTTAGATACCTTCTTCTCGATGTAAGCCTCGAGTTTCTCACTTGCATCAAAGTGCAATGCCTGAATCTTGATGTTCATACTTACCTCCGTTTTCTTTTAGTGCCATTTATCCAGTTGCACACCATGTGCATCGGATGCGTGGCGGTTAGTTAATATGGATGATTCTGAAAGCAAAGATAGGTGTTTGTCTCGAATAATCCAAATAAATTGCGATTGATTTCTTTAAAAAGTGCAAACGAAAGCCAGCTTTGTCCTCTTTCGGCGTGAAATTGATATCTCTGTGGTTGAAATAGACATTGTTCGTAGTCAAGAAAAACACGCGCGTAAAGGTTAATGCGCGTTAATCAGTTGGAAAAGCTTATGCTTTTTAGTATCTTTGCGCTCGATTTTGCAGAATTGTAGTCTGTTTATAATGGCAAAGAAAAACAAATCCTCCAAACATAGTCGCGGATTCCAAGCCGTCACCTTGTGTATAAGTACCGCTATGGTGCTTGTTCTCGTGGGAATAGTAGTATTCAGTGTCTTGACCGCGCATAATCTCTCCAACTATGTCAAGGAGAACTTTATTGTTACAATGACTTTGGAAGACGATATGACAAAGCCAGAGGTTAACCAACTTGTCAAATCGTTGCATAAGAAAGCTTATCTCAACAAGATAACTTTCATCAGTAAGGAGCAGGCTCTCAAAGAGCAGACCTCTGCCATGGGAACAGACCCCACGGAGTTTATCGGTGTTAACCCCTTTATGGCATCCATCGAACTGTGTCTTAATAGTGACTATGCAAATAGCGATTCTTTGGTGTGGATACAGAAAGAATTGGAAAAATCGCCGAAGGTCAGCAATATCACTTATCAGAAGGACCTGATGGATTCAGTCAACGACAACATAGCGAAGATGAATATCGTGCTCTTGTTTCTCGCATTGTTGCTGACATTCGTTTCCTTCTCGCTTATCAATAATACGGTGCGTCTTGGTATTTATTCTCGTCGATTTAATATCCACACCATGAAACTTGTGGGTGCTTCGTGGGGATTCATACGTCGACCATTCCTGAGACAGAGCTTGTTGGTAGGTTTTTTGGCTGCGTTGCTTGCCGATGCAGTACTTGCAGGTGCTGTGTATGCCCTCTACTACTATCAGCCCGGAACGCTCGGAGTGGTAACATGGGAAGTGCTTGTGGCAACTGGTTGTGCAGTGCTTGTCTTTGGATTGTTGCTTACATGGCTCTGCACAATTATATCTGTAAACAAGTTCTTGGGCATGAAGGCAGGTCAGTTGTATAAGATATAATTCCATATACATATTATATAATAGTTTCTTATCTCGAATACATAAATAGAAATCAATATAAAGATGAGTAATAAGAATTTTGCATTCGGCAAGATGAACTACATACTGATGGCAGTCAGTGTGATTATCGTTCTTGTGGGGTTTGTACTTATGAGTGGCGGTCAGTCTACGGAGACATTCTATGACCCTTCAATATTCAATGCACGCCGCATCAAGGTGGCACCAGTAGTGTGCTTCATCGGTTATGCCTTCATGGTTTTTGCCATCATATACCGTCCGAAGGACAAAGCAGTCAATAGCGAAAATTCGGAAGATATAGTAGAAAATAAATAATTTGAGACAATGACATTGATACAGACCATTATCATTGCCATAGTGGAAGGACTGACAGAGTTTTTGCCAGTGTCTTCTACTGGTCACATGATAATTACACAGAAACTACTTGGTGTCGCTGAGGGCGATCCTTTTGTGCATGCATTCACATTCATTATCCAGTTTGGTGCTATCCTCTCTGTGGTTTGCCTCTATTGGAAGCATTTCTTCCAGATGCGCAACCGTGAGGAAATGAATAGCAAACTGCGTTTCTATGGATTGCTTATCGTGGGTGTCATCCCTGCAGTGTTCATAGGTTTGGCAGCCAAAAAGAGCGGATTGCTCGACTGGCTTCTTGACTCTGTGCATGTAGTGGCTATAACTCTTGTCTTGGGTGGTATATTCATGCTCTTCTGCGACAAAATCTTCAATAAAGGTGTAGCAGAGAATGAAGTGACATGGAAGCGTGCTCTCGTGATAGGATTCTTCCAGTGTCTTGCTGTGATACCAGGTATGAGCCGCAGTATGTCGACAATCGTTGGCGGTATGCAGCAGAAGTTGACACGCAAGAAGGCTGCTGAGTTTTCTTTCTTCCTTGCTGTGCCAACAATGGCTGGAGCTACACTTCTCGACCTGATAGAGATGTTTGGCGAAGATACAGCATGGGCAACATCCCACAATATAACGATGCTCATCGTGGGTTGTGTCATTGCTTTCGTTGTGGCAATCATTGCTATGAAATGGTTTGTCAACTTCTTGGCAAAATACGGATTCAAGGCTTTCGGTTGGTATCGCATCATCGTTGGTGTAGTGATATTGGCAATGCTCGCCATGGGTTATGAACTTAACATGGTAGACTAAGACAGCCGATGAACTGTAGAGAAGGAGAAATCATCTGCATAAACAAGCCCTATAAGGTATCGAGTTTCGGTGCTTTGGCATTCGTCAGAACACGACTATCGAAAGCCCTAGAGGTGAAACGTGTAAAGATGGGACATGCCGGAACTCTTGATCCATTGGCTACGGGTGTGCTTGTCTTGTGTACAGGTAAGGCTACTAAGCGCATTGAGGAGTTGCAGCTCAAAGATAAGGAATATACGGCAACGTTACAGTTTGGAGCTACGACAGCATCCTTTGACATGGAGCATCCTGAGGACCAATGGTTTCCAAAAGACCACATCTCTGCCGAAAGTCTGAAGGAAGTCTTGCCACAGTTCGTGGGTGACATACAACAGGTGCCACCAGTGTTTTCTGCCTGCAATGTCAACGGCAAGAGAGCTTACGAACTAGGTCGCAAAGGTAGGGAAGTGGAATTGAAGCCCAAGACAGTGCACATAGAGGAAATAGAACTTCTCAGTTTTGATGATGCTAGCAAGCAGGCACAGATACGAGTGGTATGTGGAAAAGGTACATATATCCGCTCTCTTGCCCGTGACATCGGCAAAGCTCTTGGTTCGGGAGCATATCTCACCCAATTGTGTCGCACGAGGGTAGGTAAATATAAGATAGAAGACAGTATAACGTTTGACGGTTTCGATGAGTGGCTCTCCATGCAGGATCTTGAGCCATACGAAGATAAACAATAAAAGGTTTTCAGCCAACATAAAACAAGCATGAAATTATCACAGTTTAAGTTTGATTTGCCAAAGTCGCAAGTGGCATTGTATCCTCACAGTATTGTGCGTGAGTTCAAGAACGAGGATGGAACAGTAGACAAGTGTCGTTTTTCCCGCAGTGATGAAGCCCGCATGATGGTGATTCACAAGAAGTCGGGTGTTATCGATATGTACAAGAAAGACGAACAGGGAAATCCTATTGAGGGCGAGTTTATCATCTTTAAGGATTTGGTAAACTATTTCGACGAGGGTGACACGTTCATCATGAATGACACGAAGGTGTATCCTGCACGTCTCTATGGTACTAAGGAGAAGACAGACTCTCAGATAGAAGTGTTCCTTTTGAGAGAGTTGAATGAAGAGAACAGACTGTGGGATGTTTATGTAGAACCGGCGAGAAAGATACGTATAGGAAATAAACTCTTCTTTGATGAGTCTGGTTCGATGGTGGCTGAGGTTGTAGACAACACTACCTCACGCGGACGTACACTCCATTTTCTCTATGAAGGTTCGCATGACGAGTTTAAGCGCGACCTTTATGCTCTCGGCGAATCTCCAGTGCCACACTACATCCTCGATAATCGTGACGATCATCACGCAACAGAAGACGACCATTTTGATTTTCAGACAGTCTATGCTGCCAATGAGGGAGCAGTGACAGCACCTGCCACAGGTCTTCACTTCACCCGTGAGATGATGAAGCGTTTGGAGATAAGGGGCATTAATACTGCTTATATTACTCTTCATTGCGGATTGAGCGGATTCTACGACATAGAGGTAGAAGACCTAACAAAGCATAAAACAGATTCAGAACAGATTTCTATCTCTGCTGAGGCTTGCGAGATTGTCAACAACACAAAGCGTAGCGGACACAAACTCCTTTCTATAGGTGCAAGTGTGGTGAAGGCAACAGAAAGTTCTGTCGGTACAGATGGTGAACTCAAGGAGTATGAGGGATGGACAAATAAGTTTATCTTTCCTCCGTATGACTTCGGACTTGCTGACAACATGCTTGTGAACTTCTATCATCCATATTCGCCAATGCTCATGGAGACATGTGCTTTCGGTGGCTATGACATTGTGATGGAAGCCTATAAGATGGCTGTTGCCAACGGTTATATGTTCGGATGTTTCGGCGACTGTCTGCTTATCATAAATGATTAGTTACCTCTCGCTGGGTTCTAATCTCGGCAATAGGGAAGAGAACCTTCGCAAGGCGATATCTATGATAGATGAACGTGCGGGACATATCATTGCTACGTCATCTTTCATTGAGACCAAGCCCTGGGGATTTGTCTCAGACAATGCTTTTCTCAACGCTTGTGTGAAGATAGACACTGTGCTTGCACCACAACAGTTGCTTGCGACGACGCAGGAAATAGAGAAGGTTTTGGGACGCACACACAAAAGCGTAGACGGACAGTATTGCGACAGAATAATCGACATAGATATTCTGCTCTATGGCGACATGAAAGTCAATGATGACAATCTGAAGATTCCCCATCCTTACATGTATGAGCGTGACTTTGTTATGACGCCCCTCAAGGAGATATTATGATGCAAATAGCTTTGGTGTAAAAGCGATAAAGACAGAAAAGGTATATGAATAAAGGATTTCCTACTCGTGAGTGAGGAAATCCTTTATTTCTTTTATGCGTTGTTCGCCTACTATGCGCCCCATGCCGTATATATGCTTCATCTTTTCTGGTTTCATTTCCAAGCGTCCTATAGGAAGTACATCGTTTGGGCATATGACGAGAGTGTTGCCTTTCTTCTCTTCTTCTGCGATATATTCCAACTCCTTGTTGTACATCTCATGACGATGCTTCATTGCTTCCGTTATCTTCGGGTAGTGTCGGCAACAAGCATAAAACAGAGGAATGAGTTTAGTTCGTTTCTTCTTGAATCCCTTAGGTTGCGTCAGTATCACTACGTTCTTCTCATATCCTATGCTTTGGAAAAATCTCAGTGGGATAGAGTCAGTTATGCCTCCGTCAAGAAGTCGTCTGCCATCGAGAGGCACGGGACGTGACACTATGGGCATAGAGGAAGAAGCTCTCATCCATTCCAATCCGTCGTAGTCGAGAGTGTCTATACGCTTGTAGATAGCTTCTCCTGTATCGACATCTGTGCATACAAGATAAAACTCCATGGGGTTCTTTTGGTATGTGTCGTTGTCAACAATGTCAAATTGTGTGGGCACGATGTGGTAACAATAATCCTTGCTCACCATATCGCCGGTCTTTATCCAGGGTTTCAGTCCAATGTAGTCACGGTCATCGGCAAAGTCAATGTTGTAACGCAATCCGCGTCCTATCTGTTTTGTCTTGAAGTTGCATCCAATAGACGCTCCGGCAGACACGCCGATCATTCCGTCAAACGTCACGTCGTTCTCCAGCATCACGTCAAAAATACCCTCGGAGAACAATGCTCTGAGGCCACCACCTTCCAATACAAGTCCTGTCTTATAATCCCTCTCCATTCAGCAAAATTACATTATGTTCCGCACGGTGCGGTAACCAAACTGCAAAGATATTACATTTTTGGAAGTAATGACCTTGCCAATGGGATTTTTTTGCTACCTTTGCGCACTATACAAAGCAATTCAGGATATATGGAAAAGTTGAAGGGTTTCTTCAAAAAGTATTGTTTCGACATTCTGGTAGTGATTGCATTTGCAGTCATCTCATTCGTCTATTTCATGCCAGCCGACCTCGATGGCCGTATACTCTATCGTCATGACTCTTCTGCAGGACGTGGCGCCGGTCAGGAGCAGCAGGAATATCTGGAGCGTACAGGTGAGCGTACGAGGTGGACAAACTCCACCTTCTCTGGTATGCCTACCTATCAGACGGCTCCAAGTTACAAGTCTACCGATCTTTTGTCAAAGGTAATCGATGCCTATCATCTGTGGTTGCCTGAGAATGTTTGGTATGTCTTTGTTTATCTCTTGGGTTTCTACATACTCCTCCGTGCCTTTGATTTCAGAAAGGAGTTGGCGGCATTGGGCTCTATAATATGGGCTTTCTCAAGCTATTTCTTCATTATTATTGCTGCTGGACACATCTGGAAGGTGATGGCATTGGCTTATCTTCCGCCAATGATAGCAGGTGTGGTGTGTGCATATAGAGGTAAATATCTGTGGGGATTCCTTCTCACCGCCATATTCACAGCTTTTGAGGTAAAGGCTAACCACGTGCAGATGACATACTATTATCTGTTTGTCATCATCTTCATGGTGGCTGCATATTTCGAGGACGCCCTGAAGCAAAAGAAGTTGGCGCAGTTTGGCAAGGCTACGGCTGTATGTGCGGCAGCGGCAGCCATCGGTATCTGCATCAACCTCAGCAACCTTTACCATACTTGGCAGTATGGAAAGGAGAGTATGCGTGGTGCAAGTGAACTCGTGAAGAAGAATACGGATAATCAGACCTCTTCTGGTCTTGACCGTGACTACATCACAGCTTGGAGCTATGGCGTAGGCGAGACCTGGACACTTCTTGTGCCAAACGCCAAGGGTGGTGCCACTGTTCCTATGGCAAGTAATGAGGATGCTATGGCAAAAGCTAATCCTGAATATTATAACTTCTATCAGCAGTTGGGTCAGTATTGGGGTGACCAGCCTGGCACAAGCGGTCCTGTGTATGTGGGAGCATTTGTGGTGATGCTGTTCATCCTGTCGCTTTTCTTAGTGAAAGGTCCTATGAAGTGGGCATTGCTCGGAGCTACAATATTGTCAGTGCTCTTGTCATGGGGACGCAACTTTATGCCTTTCACGGACTTCTTTCTTGACTATGTGCCAATGTACTCGAAGTTCCGCACTGTGGCAAGCGTGCTTGTCGTGGCGGAATTTACCATACCGCTTCTTGCCATGATGGCATTGAAGCGTATCATTGAAGAACCTGAACTGCTTAAGACAAAGAAGAAATGGGTGGGCGTATCCTTTGTCCTTACTGGAGGCATGTGCTTGCTCTTTGCTCTTGTGCCAAGTCTTGTCAACTCCAGCTTCTTCTCTACAAACGAGTTGAGCCAGTTTAACAGTATTGCCCAACAGGGTCCTGAGGCGGCTGCTTATATGGCTGGATTCAAGTCAGACTTGGCAAACGTGCGTTCATCGATATTCGTTGCCGACTGCTGGCGTTCGTTCTTTGTCATAGCCATTGGTTGTGTAATCTTGTTGCTATTCTATCTCAAGAAACTCTCTTCTCGCTGGGCTATCGCTTTGGTGGCAACACTCTGTCTTGTAGATATGTGGCAGATTAACAAGCGTTATCTCAATGACGATATGTTTGTGGAGAAGAGTGAGCGTGAGCAACCTCAGCAGATGACACAGACTGACAAGACAATCTTGCAGGACAAGACGCTCGATTATCGTGTGCTCAATCTTGCCTCAAATACTTTCAATGAGAATGAGACAAGCTACTATCATAAGAGTATCGGCGGATATCATGCTGCCAAACTGAAGCGCTATCAGGATATGATTGAATATCATATCAGTCCTGAGATGCAGAAATTGATGCAGGCTGTCGTAGCTGCTGGCGGTGACATGACAAAGGTTAATGGTGACAGTTTGTTCCAGGTGCTCAATGCTCTTAATACCCGCTATGTGATTCTTCCTTTGCAGAATGGTCAGACTGTACCAGTGAAGAACCCATATGCTTATGGCAATGCGTGGTTTGTTGATAAGGTTAACTATGTTGACAATGCCAACGAGGAGATAGAAGGAATCAACAAGATTAATCTCCGTCATGAGGCAGTAGCCGACAAGAAGTTCCAGGAGATTCTTGGCGCATCTACTGTGCAGAGCAATGTCAGCATGGTGACGCTCAAGACATACGAACCTAACGAACTTACCTATGAGGTAAACTCCGACAAGGGTGGCATTGTAGTGTTCTCTGAAGTTTACTATCCAGGATGGACTGCCACTATTGATGGTCAGAAAGCAGAACTCGGTAGAGTGGACTACATACTCCGTGCCCTCAATGTCAAGGCAGGCAAACATAATGTAGTGCTGACATTCAAACCGCAGTCGATAAGAAATACAGAGACCATAGCATACGTAAGCTATGCCATCCTCTTGCTCGCCATCATTGCGATCATCTATATGAACGTGCGCAGAAAAGAAAAGTAATGGAGTTTACGACGAAGGTTGACATCAATCCCTCTTCATGGAAGATTAATCCATGTGAGAAGATACTGTTCGTGGGAAGTTGCTTTGCCGACAATATTGGCAAGCGATTTCTTGACGACAAGTTTCGTGCTGAGGTCAACCCCTTCGGCGTAATGTATAATCCCGTCTCTGTTTGCCACACCATCGAAAGGACAGACTTCGTGCCGACAGTCACAGTCATAACCCTCGGTACGAATCATGTTTATCGTGAAAAGTCTACTGGCGAGATAGTGGATAATTGCCAAAAGCGTCCCGCTACACTCTTTCAAGAAGAGATAATGACCATAGCTGAATGTCATGATGCATTGGAGAAAGCCGTGGCACTCGTTGAAGGTAAGGTTATCATCACTGTAAGTCCTATCCGCTATCGTAAGTATGGCTATCATGAAAGCCAACTCTCAAAGGCAATACTCTTGCTTGCAACGGATATGTTGCAGCGAGAGCAACCGGAAAAGGTGAGCTATTTTCCTGCCTACGAGATTGTCAACGATGAGTTGCGCGACTATAGATTCTATCAACCCGACATGCTCCATCCGTCAGCACAGACGGTGGAATATATATATGAGAAATTTGCCCAAACATATTTCTCTGAGGATACTAACAGTTTCCTCTCACAATGGCGACCCCTCAAAGAGGCTCTCGGTCACCGACCAATAAATCCTGATAGTGCCGAATACAAGGCATTTCTGGATAAGACTATGAATAAAGTGGAGGCTCTCAAAACTAAATATCCATACATGGAGATATAACAACAGTAATTGTTATGAGCTATTCTATTGAAAAGATAACGACACTCATTGGTGCCCATAGATTCGGAACTGCCGACGCACAGATACAGTTCCTGCTTACAGATTCCCGCTCACTCTGTTTCCCAGAGGAGACACTCTTCTTCGCCATCAAAACCCATAAAGGTGACGGCGCACATTACATCCCGTTCCTGATAGAGCAGGGAGTGAAGAGTTTTGTAGTGGAATCTGTACCCGATGTGCCAAAGGCCAGCGATGTCAATTTCCTCGTTGTGCCCAATGTGCGTAAGGCGTTGCAACGTCTGGCAGAGCGTCATCGCGACGAGTTTCAGATACCTGTAGTCGGAATAACAGGTTCCAACGGAAAGACCATCGTCAAGGAATGGCTCTATCAGTTGCTGTCGCCCGATACTGTGGTGACACGCAGTCCGCGTAGCTATAATTCCCAAATAGGAGTACCATTGTCAGTGTGGCATCTCGACAGTCAGAGCAAGATAGGCCTCTTTGAAGCTGGCATCTCACGTCCAGGAGAGATGGATGCCTTGAGAGACATCATCCAACCGACGATAGGTGTATTCACTTATCTCGGCGATGCCCATCAGGAAAACTTCCCTTCCCTTCAGCAGAAGTGCACGGAGAAGATGAGCCTCTTTAAGGATGCGAAGAAAGTAATAGTGTGCGCTGACGACCTTGTAGTTCGTCGTGGACTTGCTGCCGCAAAACTCCAAGGCGAGATTCTCACTTGGTCAAAGACCGATGCTGATGCCACGCTTCAGGTTCTTTCCGTAGAGAAGCATGGCGAGAACACAAAGATAACATATTTTTATAAGGGAGAGACATCGGAATATGAGATTCCTTTCATAAGCGAATCGTCTGTCGACAACTCAATCACTTGCGCACTCACTGTCTTGCAACTCGGATTGACGACAGACATATTGAAAGAGCGCATGCCACTCCTCGAACCTGTCGGCATGCGTCTGGAGGTGAAGGAAGGCAGACACGGCTTGACTCTCATCAACGACTCCTATAATTCAGATATCAATTCCCTCACCATAGCTCTCGATTTCATGCACCGCCGTCCTGACCATAAGGGCAGAAAGCGTGTGCTCATCATGAGCGACCTGCTGCAAAGCGGTATAGAGAAACAACGACTCTATAGCGATGTCAACGAACTGATAAAGGCAAATGGTGTAGAGAAACTTATTGGTATCGGTGATGATATATGCAATGCCGAACCGCTTTTCGATATTGCCGACAAGACATTCTTTCACACTGTGGCGGCATTCATCAGCAGTGATACTTTCAGCAATCTCCATGACGAGGTGATATTGCTGAAGGGAGCACGCCGTTTCGGTTTTGAGCATATCCAGGAGCTGCTCGTGGAGAAAGTGCATGAGACAACGCTCGACGTTAACCTCAGTGCCGTACTTGCAAACCTCGACTACTATCGCTCGTTCATGAAACCCGAGACGAAACTCGTCTGCATGATAAAGGCTGACGCTTATGGTGCAGGTGCAGTGGAGATAGCAAAAACTCTGCAAGATCATCGTGTAGACTATCTTGCCGTGGCCGTAGCAGATGAGGGTGTGACTCTGCGACGCAATGGTATCACTGCCAATATCATGGTGATGAATCCTGAGATGTCAAGTTTCAAGACCTTGTTTGACTATGACCTTGAACCCGAGGTTTATTCTTTCCGTCTCCTTGATGCACTTGTGGCAGCCGCTAAGAAGGAAGGAGTCAAAGGTTTCCCTATACACGTAAAACTTGACACTGGTATGTGCCGTCTTGGTTTTAATCCCGAAGAAGACATGGACGAACTTATCCAGCGACTCAAGGACAACAACGAGGTAATCCCTCGCAGTGTGTTCAGCCACTTCGTAGGTTCTGACGGTGATGAGTTCGACGAGTTCTCCGCCATGCAGTTTGAACTCTATGACAAGGGTAGCAGAAAACTGCAGTCGGCTTTCAATCACAAGATAATACGCCATATCTGCAACTCTGCTGGTATAGAACACTTCCCTGAAAGACATCTCGACATGTGTCGACTTGGACTTGGACTCTATGGCATCAATCCACGCAACAATGCCATTATAAATAATGTGTCTACTCTGAAGACTACCATTCTTCAGTTGCGTCACGTTCCTGCTGGTCATAGCATAGGCTACAGCCGTCGCACCATGCTCGACCACGACAGCGTCATTGCAGCCATACCTATCGGTTATGCTGATGGACTCAACCGCAAACTTGGCAACCGCGCAGGCTACTGCCTCGTAAACGGAAAGAAGGCAGAGTATGTGGGAAACATTTGTATGGATGTGTGCATGATAGATGTCACAGACATTGACTGCCGTGAGGGCGACAGTGTGGAGATTTTCGGTGACCATCTGCCTGTCACCGTGTTGAGCGACAAACTGGAAACAATCCCTTATGAGGTGCTGACAGGCATCTCGGGAAGAGTGAAACGAGTATATTTCGAAGAATAACGATATAGATGGAAAACAGAAAGATACAGGAATCCCGTCCCGACGTACTAGAATGCGACGTGGTGAGATTTCAGAATAATAAAGAGAAGTGGGTGGCTTTCGTAGGTCTTCTCAACGGTCGTCCCTATGAGATATTCACAGGTCTGCAGGATGATGACGAGGGAATAGTGTTGCCCAAGAATGTCATGACGGGCAAGATTATTCGTTGCACCAATCCTGACGGTTCGCATAGATACGATTTCCAGTTTGAGAACAAGCGTGGCTACAAGACCACGGTTGAGGGACTGAGTGAAAAGTTCAATCCTGAATACTGGAACTATGCCAAACTCATTTCTGGCGTTATCCGCTACGGCATGCCTATCAAGAATGTGATAAACCTTGTCAGTTCCCTGCAACTCAAGGACGACAGTATCAATACCTGGACGCAGGGTGTGGAAAGAGCACTAAAGAAATATGTCACAACAGAAGACTAAAATCTTCCTCAATGATGTGCGCATCTATGCCTATCATGGTGTTCTTCCTCAAGAACGCACAGTAGGAGGATGGTATAGGGTGTGGGTAGATGTTGACTATGATTTCACACGTGCCCTAGAGACTGACAACGTGGACGACACTCTCGATTACAGCAAGATGCTTGCCGTGGTCAATGAAGAGATGAGTGTGCCGAGCAATCTCGTAGAACATGTTGCTGGCAGAATAGCCAAGGCACTATTTAAGTCCTTCCCCGACATCGACTCAGCGGAGATAAAGATAGTAAAGGAAAATCCACCTATGGGCAACGATACTGCCGGAGCTGGTGTCCTATTACGCTTGAAGAATGATAAAACTTTCTGATAGCAAGTTTCATAACTGTTTAAATGTTTAATTTTGCACTTGGAATACTATTCTGACACATTGAAACGATATGTTTTCATATTGCTTGCCCTGATGCTTGGCACAGTGGCAATGATGGCAGCAGACAAGAAATTCACTCTCGTGATAGATGCCGGACATGGTGGACATGACTCTGGTGCTGTGGGTGCAACATCCAAAGAGAAGAACATCAATCTGCGCGTGGCATTGGCTTTCGGTAGATATGTCGAGCAGAATTGTCCCGATGTGGATGTGATATACACGCGAAAGAAGGATGTCTTCGTTACGCTCAATGGACGTGCCGAGATTGCCAACAAGGCGAAGGCAGACCTGTTTATCTCTGTTCACACCAATGCCTTGGAGAGAGGTTATTCCAAAGGATTTGAGGTCTACACTCTCGGTATGCACCGTGCGGCAGACAATCTCGACGTGGCAAAGCGTGAGAACTCGGTGATTACTCTTGAGAGCAACTACCAGTCACACTATCAGGGTTTTGATCCTAATTCGTCTGAGTCGTATATCATGTTTGAATACATGCAGGACAAGAATATGGAGAACTCCGTAAAACTTGCCAAGCAGATACAGAAGAATGTCTGTTCCACTGCCTCACGTCAGAACAAGGGCATACATCAGGCAGGTTTCCTCGTGCTGAGAGAGACGTCAATGCCTTCATGCCTCATAGAACTTGGATTCATCTCCACACCTGAAGAGGAGCGCGACCTTAATGACCCTATCATACAGGACCGCATAGCCTTTGGTATCTTCCAGGGATTTCAAAACTACCGTGGCAAGACGGCTAATCTGTCATCACTGCCAGAGGTACAGCCAAAAGAAGCTTCTGCCGACAATGTGGAAGTAAAGGCTGCGGAGCCAGAGGTAAAGACACCTGTCGTTGTGAAACAGGAGCAAACTTCTGCAAAGGATGACGCACCGATATTCAAGGTGCAGATAATAGCAGCATCACGCAGACTTGCAAAGAATGATGCTAACCTCAAGGGAGTAGACAATGCCGACTATTATCAAGAGAGCGGCATGTATAAGTACACGCTTGGTGCATCGACAAACTACAGCGAGATATATGCTCTGCGCAAGCAGATACTCGACAAATTTCCTGAGGCATTCATCATCGCTTTCAAGAACGGCGAGAAGATGAACGTCAACCAGGCGATAAGAGAATGGAAAAGTAAACGATAGAAATTATGAAGAAAGAAGTAAAAATAGCATTGGTAGCCATAGCGGCTCTCGTGATACTCTTTTTTGGAATGAACTTCCTTAAGGGTACGAAACTGTTTTCCGATAGCAATGAATACACCATAACATTCCGCAATGTGGCTGGCGTGGAACAAAACTGCCCCATCTGTGCTGACGGCGTAGTGGTGGGTTCGGTGGCAGACATCATCTACGACTATTCCCACAAGAATCCTACACGCCTCATAGCTAACATAACAAAGCAGATGCGCATTCCTCAGGGCACAACGGCTGAGGTGAAGAGCGATCTTATGGGCAATACTCAGGTGAACCTCCTGTTGGCGGATAATACTTCGAGTGACATCCAACCAGGCGAGACTATCCCTGGACTCAATGAGGAAGGTACTCTCGAGAAGATGAAGTCTATGCTTCCTACTGTAGAGAGCATGGTGCCGAAACTCGACTCCATACTCACAAGTCTCAATGCCATCCTTTCTGACCCTGCTATAGTGGAGATTCTCCATAACACAAAGAATGTTACGGCAAATCTTGAGACATCCTCAAAGCAACTCAACTCTCTCATGGCAGAACTCAACAACAAAGTGCCAGGCATGATGGATAAGACTGGCAAGGTGCTTGACAACACTGAGCAGCTGACAGCAAAACTTGCTGCCGTAGATGTGGATGCCACAATGAAGCATGTGGACAAGACATTGGCTGAGGTGCAGTCTACAATGCAGAAGATCAATTCCACGGAAGGCACTATGGGCAAGCTTATCAATGACCCTCAGCTCTATGACAACCTCAATGCCACTATGGGCAATGCCAACAAACTAGTTGTCGACCTCAAGGAGCATCCTAAACGCTATGTCCACTTCTCAATCTTTGGTAAGAAAGACAAATAAATCATAGTAGTTGACGTGTCACCACGTCAACCTTGTTATATAGTAGGCGAAGCGCCCTCGCTTTGCCAATAGTACAAATAGAAAGAGGATGTGTTAAAAACGACACATCCTCTTTCTATTTACGGGCTATAAGCTACTTAATAATGACACTTGTCAGTTTTGATACACCCTCTTTTTTTTGTTTTCATCAAAAAGCAGTGCCAGCTGTCCTTATCTTCCGATTTTTCTTTGTAATTTTGCAGTCCAATGGCAAAAACTGCATCAGAGTTATGGAGTGACTGTTTGGCAGATGTGCAGCAGAGACTCTCCCCAACCCAATACAAGACATTCTTCGAGCCAATAAAGTTTGAGAGTTTTGACAACAATACTCGCACATTGGTTCTCCAGGCACCCAGCAAAGCTCATGTGGGGTATCTGGAAGGTTCTTTCTTGCCCTTGCTGAGCGAGATTCTCGGTAGTAGATTCGGACAAATACAGTTGCGCTATCATGCCGTGGCAGTCAGCGAACCACGTCAGCAACCTGTTGTCAAGGAAGCTCCCGAGGAGAATGTCTCGATGAAGATTGCCACCAATCTCAATTCGCATTACACTTTCGACAACTTCATAGAGGGTGAAACCAACAAACTCGCACGCTCTGTAGGTCAGACCATTGCCGAGCATCCCCGCAAGACATCCTTCAACCCTATGTTTGTCTATGGACCGTCGGGATGTGGCAAGACACATCTCATCACTGCCGTAGGCAATCGCACCTGCGAACTTTATCCTCAGAAGAAAGTGATATATGTCAGTGCGCGTGAGTTTCAACGCCAGTTTACTGACAGTATCCGCTCTAAGGAATCCAACGAGTTCATACATTTCTATCAGCAGTTTGACGTGATGATAGTGGACGATGTGCAGGTGTGGGAGACAACTCCAAAGACATCAGAGATATTCTTCCATATCTTCAATCACCTTTTTATGAACGGCCGCCGCATCATCCTTGCTGCCGATCGCACTCCTTCTGAACTGAAGAATATGGACGACCGCATGCTATCGCGATTCAGTTGCGGTATTTTGTGCGAGCTTGAGAAGCCAAACCACAAGTTGTGTATTGACATTTTGCGGTCTAAGGTGCGTCGCGATGGACTTGTTATCCCTTCTGAAGTGATAGAATATATCGCCCAAAATGCCAGCGGATCGGTGCGCGATCTTGAGGGCGTGGTGACATCACTTCTTGCACATTCCATTTTTATTAGTGGTGACATTGACATGGCTTTGGCAGAGAAGGTTGTCGGCAGATATAAGCGTGACACTCCAAAGAAATATGATGTCAGCAGCATCATCGACACAGTTTGTGAAATCATGAAGGTGAATGTGGAAGATGTGCTCGGTAAGTCACGCAAGCGCGATTTCGTTCAGGCACGCCAGATAGCCATGTATTTCTCGCAGACTCTTGCAAAGGTCAGCGTGGGCAGAATAGGTCGTCTGATAGGCAATCGTGACCATTCCACCGTCATGCACGGCATAGCGAAGGTGACGGCGAAGATGCAGTCTGACAAGGCTTTCGCCAAGGAGATGAAAGCCATAGAGAAAGAATTGAAGACAAGGAAATAACTTCTTTGCCGTGTTTCTCCTATAATTAATTGCCGTACCTATTGTAATTATTAGTCATCCCTTCAGTATTTAGTAGGTATATCTTCAGTATTTAGTAGGTATACCCAATGTAATTACTATGCACTCCTTCTGCAAGATAATTGATACATCTCTTGCAGAACCCCGTTGTGTGGATGTTTTGGCATATGTCACAAACCTTTGCGACATATGTCAAAAAGGTTTGTGACAATTGTCATAAACTTGTGTGACATATGTCAAAACATCGATGCACGTAGCTCCTTACAACGTTCCATCTGTTTTCTTACAACGTCCCGGCTATATTCTTTCATTAGTAACCATAGGAGGTACGGCGTCCTCGCCGTACCAAAGAGCAATGTAAAAGGGGTACGGCGAGGGCGCCGTACCTCCTACTTTACCATTTCTTGCTAGTGGTTGCAGTGAGGACACTGCAACTACTAATAAATGGTATTCATAGTAGGTGCAGTGTCCCCACTACACCCTACAACTATGAATTGTAGTTTAAAGTCTAATCTTTATGCCTCCGATAACGACTACGCCGGGTTGGCGGATGGAGACATAATCATAATATTCCTTGTTGAGGATATTCGTTCCGTCAACATACAAAGACCACTTCTTTTCATCCCACGACAGTTTTGCATCGAGCAGACCGTAACTCTTGTTGTTGCCGATGCGCTCCTGCCATCGCCAAGTTGCCGAGAGATTAAGGTTGCGCCATATCCTGACGTCAGCAGAGATGTTCACCTTGTGGCGCAGATAGTCCATGGCATATTTGCTCTGCAGCACGTGTACATCATATTCCGAATCCTCATTGATGTAGGCATATTTCACTGATACCTTCTTTACTGGGAACGCCTCTGATGCTAACTCCTGAGGAAGCAATGAGAAGTTTAGTTCTCCTCCCCAGTTATCCATGCGGAAGTTTACTGACCTGAAGATGTCATAGCCGCTCTCGCTTGCAGTCACCCAGTCTATCATGTCGCGCTTATGTGAATAGAAGAGTTGTGCCTCGGCAATGTAGCCTCGACCCGTGTTGCGTGCACCTATCTGAAAGTCGCTTGTCTTCTCAGGTTTGAGGTTGGCGTTGCCCTCGATGTTTGCTCCGCTATAATAAAGGTCGGTGAATGTAGGCAGACGCATAGCCATATTCCATGAAGCGAAGAGCTTCCATTCGTCTGATGGTCGCCATGCAATATCCACTCCAGGATATACGCCCCAACCGCTGAGGTCAGTGTGTATGGCTGTCGCACCGAGAGATATTGTCCATTGGCGCAACAATATGTTGTGCTCGAGGAAAGCTGTGCTCACAGTCCTTGCGTCATGATATTTATATAGAATGTTTTCCTGTGCGTCATGACCGCTGCTCTTCTGCCATTTGCTCTCGTCTTGCAATAGTCCGAGCTTTGTGCTCCATATGCTTTCGCGTCGCACCTCAGCTCCTGCCGATGTGCGTCCGAGTGCAGTCTCTATCCATGCACTAAGTCCTCCGCCGAGAGCATCCACCTTATGGAAGTTCTCTCCGGCTGGATTGTCGCGGTGCCATTGGTAGTGGTCATGCCATCTGTTCCAATAGACCTGTGGCGCAAGATGCAATATGCCGAGACCTATGTCGGCTGTCAATGCCGCCATCTTGCGCTCGTTGCTTTCCCATTGGTCGGTAGACGAAGCACCATAGAAAGTGTTTGCTTCGTAAGGTTTGTAACTGTAGCCCACTTGAGCAGAGAGTCTTGTCGTGCCGAGAGTGGCATTGCCCTGCCAGAAGATGCGTGTCGACTGGAATGCACTGTTGGGTGTGGCACCGTCGCTACGCGTGTAGCCACCGCTCAGACTTGACTGCAGATTGTCGCCGTTGTAGTGCAGACTTGCGTTGCCGTTGGCATAGCCGTAAGAACCGCCACTGAAGTTAGCGTCGAGGATGTTGTCAGTCTTCTGACGTGTGATGATATTCACCACACCGTTTAAGGCGTTGGCACCATAGACACGCGAAGCCGGACCCTCAAGCACTTCTATGCGCTCAATGTCGTCGGGGCTTACCGGAAAGTCAGCAGAAAGATGTCCTGTGTGCGGAGAGGAGATGTTGACACCATTGAGAAGAATGGTAATCTGGTCGAAATTGCCTCCTCTTACAGAGATGTCCGTCTGTACACCAAAGCCACCGCGCTGACGGACATCCACGCCTGTGACTGTTTTAAGAATGTCGTTGATACTTGTCGCCGCCGCACGGGAAATGTCGTCTCTCGTCACGACAGCAACAATCTTTGCTGACTGAAGGTCAGTCAGTGGCGCACGTGATCCTGTGACCACCACCTCGTCGAGCTTCAGTTCGTCGCGGTTGAGCGAGTCTGCCGCAAGTGGAGCCTCGGTGCTGATGCCGTCAGCCTTGGCATAAGTCAAGGTGGCAACAGACAGTACGCCTACCAGCACCTCCTTGCCAAGGCATGCGAAGAGAGCATAGCCTTTGTGTGAGAAACGGCTGAAGCGAATCGGTGTGCGCTTGTTGAATTGTTGTTGTTTCATTGTGTTTATAAAGTTGATAAATAGCTCTCAATAGAGACCAGATTCATGCATGGGCATGGGAAGGATGCGGGTCATAAAGCCCGCATCTTCCTTTTCCATGCTATGTATCCGTAGACCGCCATGGCAGTGTATATCGAGTAGAGTAGGGCGCGGCCGTATATACCTTTATATATATATAGTCCAGCCGATATCAAGTCGACGACAAACCACACCCACCACTGCTCTATGTATTTGCGTGAAAGCATCCACAATCCCACTATAGACATTGCTGTGGAGAGCGCATCGGTGTAAGGCACTGTGCTGTCGGTGAGTTTGTCGAGCGTCAAGCCCAATGCTGCCCAAAGGGCTATGGTGCCAACGGCAAGGCATGCGCCAAGTTTGCGAGGCGTGTGGGTTATCTTCACGAAGCCTCCTTTGTGGCTCTTGCCACGAAGCCAGTAGGCAAAACCGTAGATGCCAGCCAGGAAATAGTATATCTCCATGGCGCAGTCGGCATAGATGCCACGGTCGTAGAGCACGAAGATATATATCACAGGCATGATGCAACCTATGATCCACATCCACACGTTCTCTTTTATTTCCAGATAGAGATACAGCAGACCGAGGGTCGTGCCGAGAATGTCCATCCAGTTGTTTGCCATATATTCTGCCATGACTTCTCAGTATCAGAATTTCAGGGTGATGTTACCCATTATGTTTCTGCCCGCCATAGGCATGTAGCCAATCTGGCAGTAGCGGTTGTCGTTGTTGTATTTCTCGCCGACGATGGCAGAGTAAACCCATCCGCCTGCTGCATAGTGAGCGTCGAAGACATTGTTGAGGTTTATGCCGAGGAGCAGTTCCTTCACTCCCATGTGCTTGAAGTGGAAAGCATAGGTGGCAGCGATGTCGCTCTGTGTGTATGATGGGAGAGAACGCTGCTTGCTCTCAGAGTTGTCGAGATACTGGCGTGACACGAAGTTGGTGTGCCATGTAGCCTGCAGTCCCTTCCAGTTGAATGACACGAAACCGTTGAGAATAGCCGATGGAGAGAATGCCAGTGTGGAGTTGTCATAGTGGTTGATAGTGGCATCGAGGTCATTCCAGTCGCCATCATAAGTTTCCACCACCTCATCGAAATCCTTTATCTTGTTCTGTGAGAGGGCTGCGTTGCCATATACGTCGAGCCACTTCAGAGGCTGCCAAGCGGCACTCAGTTCCAAGCCCATGCGGTAAGAGTCCTTGATGTTTGTGGTAAGGTTCTCGCCTATGTCGCTCACCTCGCCAGTCTGCACAAACTGGTTTTTGTATTTCATGTAGTAAGCGTTTACGCCCACGTTCCAGTTGCTGCCAGTGTAGCTGTAGCCTACCTCCACGTCAGTTAGCTCTTCTGCTTTTGGAGCAGGATAAGAACCGTTGTCGGTGAAGTTGTTTCTCTCAGGCTCTCTGTGGCTGAGGGCTGCCGATGCATAGGCACGGTGACCGTTGGAGTGGAAGTTTACGCCTGCCTTAGGATTGAAGAAGTCATACACCTCGTTGATGTCCAGGCGCTGGTTGCTGTAAGTGCCGTCGCTGTTAGCGATAAACTTGTCGTTGATACCGTTAGTCCAGTATTCCACGTGACGATATTGCAGGTCGGCAAACACGTCCCAGTTGTTGTCGATGTGGAAAGTAGCCTTGAGGAATACGTTCTCGTCACCCTTGTTGGCATCAGAGTCGTAGTAGTCGTAGCGGCCGTTCTTCAGGTAATACTTGCTAAGCTCGCTGTTTGCAATGTATGTGAGATAGCCGAAGTGAGAAGAAGTGAAATGCTGCAACGACAGACCGCCGATGACATCCCACAGGTCGTCCTTGTAGTTGGCGTTCCATACAAATCCGTAGGCATTTTGGTCGAGACCCTTCTTGCGGATGAAGTCAGTCTTCTTCAGAGTAGAGCCGTCAGCAAGGGTGAAGTTAGGCAGACCAAACTTCTTCAACTTGTTGTTGTAGCGGAACTCCTCGTAGTAGCCGTAGCCGTAGGTATAGTGGAGCGATGCTGTGGTAGACCAGTGGTCGTCGATGTTGACAGCCGCTGACAGTATGTTGTGATCCTGCCAGAAGTTGTCAGTAGTCTTGTCCCACAGAGTGCCGTCATTGAGTTTGTGGCGTGCTATCACCCATGTGCCGTCCCAGTTGGGAGTGAAGCTCTCATAGAGGTCATTGAATTTGCCCATGCCTGCATTCCACATGTCCTTGTAGCTGCCAATATTGTCGTAGGCATTCATGCTATAGTCGCCATTGCCCGCAGTCACACCGTTCCATGCCTGACCAGTGTTTTCGTAGTTGCCGATATTCTTGTAGCGGATAACGTAGTTGTCACCTATCCATGACAGACCGCCATAGTAAGAACCTGACTTGCCGGCAGTGCCGTCGATAAATCCGTCAGTGGCAGTGTGGTGATAGGCACCGTCGAAGATGAGATGCTTCCAGAGCAGACCAGTGGAGAAGTTGCCGCCCACGTTGTAAGTGTTGTAGCAGCCATAGCTGCCAGTGAGTTCCAGAGAAGGAACAGTGCTTGGAGTCTTAGTCGTGAGAGCCACGTTGCCACCGAAAGCACCGTCGCCATTGGTAGATGTTCCCACACCGCGCTGTATCTGCACATTGCCGAGCAGAGCAGCATAGGAGTTCATGTTAGCCCAAAATACGCACTCATCCTCAGGAGAGTTGAGCTGCACTCCGTCGATAGTCACGTTAATGCGTGAGTCGGCAGCGCCACGTATGCGCAGATGAGATGTTCCGCATCCCACACCATTCTCGCTCCATGCCACTACGCCTGGAGTCTGCGAGAAGAGGAACGGCAGTTCGCGTCCCGTGCGTGAGAATTCACGAAGTTGTTTCTTGTTGATGTTTGCTACGGCAAACGGTGCATCCTTCTGTACCTTTACACCCTTTACCACCACTTCCTGCAGATTTTCTATCTTCAGGGAGTCATTCTCGTCGGCAATGGCAGTGTTGATGCCCATGGCGGACAACATGGCAGCCGACAAAAGAAGTTTGTTCATATTACCTTATTAATATAATACACAATAAGGGGGCACACTCTTCCTGTGCGCGATCTTCTATCCCTACGCCAGCATTGTCTGGGTCAGGTCAGAGGGTCTTATCTCAGCCTGCAATGTGCAAGCACCCCTTAGAAAGACGTTTGCTTTCCGAGTGCAAAGTTACGCAAAATTACATTGTGGGCAAAGTCTATGCGCTATACCTATATCAAGAATTGGCGTTCTTTTCCCATTCTTCCCACTCCTTCATGGCCTCTTTCCAGTCTGTAGCCTCGCCGTTTTCCACAGCTTCAGCTTCTGCCAAGGCGGCATCGCGAGCCTTGTCGCGTGCTCGCTTTTCCTTCATCGACTTTATCGTGGCATCATCGAGAATCTCTATTGCCCCGCGTCGCAGAGCGTCGTCCAGTTCGGCAGGTCCAAACGCCTTTCCCTGCTCATTGAAGTCAGAGATGTAAAACTCAAAGTTTACTCTCAGTTGATGGCGTATCGCCTTCTGCTGGAAGCGTGTGCCGGAATTCTTTCTTCCGAGAAGCATTCTGATGATGTCTATCTCATGTTGTGAGAACTTGTTTCTTCCCATAGTGATATATTTTGTGTTATTTGTATGCAAAGTTACAGCAAAAAGTGCTGACGCAAGGTCTTTTGTATGCATAAACATAAAATAAACTCCTTGACTTTGATTGTAGTTTGCCGAAAAAACGTATCTTTGTAGCCGATGCCTAAGGGCAGTGCATACCTATACCTATAATTAAAACTTATTGTCATAAACAATTTACAAATCTGTTATTAATGAAAAAACGTTATCTGAGACTACTCTGTGGCGCTTTTGTGTTTTGCGTGTGCGGTGGCATGTCCTTGCCTGCAAACGCGCAGAAGGTGGTGTTCCCGCAGCAGAAGCAGGCTGGCATGGCAGTGTTGAAAGCCAATGCCAAGAAGTATGTGCTTGAGAACAGTCTGTTGCAGGCGTCATGGTCGGTAAAGAGCGGACAACTGCAGTTTGACGGTTGCAAAGCCATGGACTTGCTCCCTTCTGCAGATCTCTTCCGCATAAAGTTGGCTGACGGCACAGAGTTTTCTTCCTCACAGATGAAACTTGAGAGTGTCACTTCCGAGAACTACCTGGCAGATGACTCGGCGGCAAAAGGTTCCGAGCGTTTCGCTGGTAAGGGTGTGAAGGCTGTGTTCACTCATAATGGCATTACTGTGGAGTGGCATGCGGTGCTGCGTGACGGTTCACATTACATCCGCACTGAGATGTCTTTGTCTACATCCAAGGATGTTCGCATGGATCAGATTACTCCGATGGTTTATGCTGTCAACAACAAGAAGGCAAAGTCTGCACCTGTCATTGTGGGCAACACCCGTGGTGCTATCCTGCTCAGCGACAAGATCTTTGCCGGACTTGAAACTCCTATGGGACTCAATACCAATGGTGCTGACTCAGTAGACTTTTCTACTGTAAACGCTCAGGCAGTGGTGCCTGTGGAGGGCAACTGGATACGCCACACCACTCTTAAGGCTGGCAAGACATGGAATGTCAGCAGTGTTGTCGGCATCGTTGCCAAGGGACAGCCTCGCCGTTCGTTCCTTGCCTATAGCGAGCGCGAGCGTGCTGCGGCATGGCATCCTATGACTATCTATAATTCATGGTATGAACTGAATATTGACCGCAACAATGCTCCCGGCAACAAGGGAAAATATGATCCTACAGACCCTGAGAACAAAAACGGCGATTACTCTGCCAATATGAATGCTACTCAGTGTGCTGACGTGGTGGCACACTGGAAGAAGAATTTCTATGATGTGTATCACAAGACTCCCGTGGCTTATGTCTTCGATGACGGATGGGATGCTTACGGCACATGGACTTTCAATCCGAACTTCCCCGACGGATTCTCTGAGGTAGACCGTATGGCGCGCGAGATGGGCGCCGGCATCGGTGCTTGGCTCGGTCCTGTGGGTGGCTATGGAGCAAGTGGTGAATATCGCCGTAGCTATTGGAAATCACGTGGTGGCATGCAGTTGAGCAATGATGCTTACTACGATTATTTCGTAAAATGCTCCAGCGACATGATCGACAAGTATGACTTCCGCTTCTTCAAATATGACGGCATCAGTGCGCAGTCTTCTGCTGTAGGTCCTGACCTGACAGACGCAGGATTGGAAAACTGTGAAGCCATTATCAGCATAGAGAATGATGTGCGCAAGAAGCGTAAGGACATATTCTATAATACTACCGTAGGCACATGGGCTTCTCCATTCTGGTTTCATGTGAGCGATGCCGTATGGCGTCAGGAGGGCGACTTCGGCAAGACTGGTGTTGGCGACGACCGCGAGCAGTGGATAACCTATCGCGACCGTCTCGTATATCAGAACTTCGTAGACCGTTCGCCCATCTGTCCTATCAACACTCTCATGACTCACGGCGTGATTCTTTCTCGCTTCGGTGCTGTGTCAAAGACTATGGACTATGACGGCATTGTGCGTGAGATGCGTTGCGCATTCGGTTGCGGTTCTTCTATGGTGGAGCTTTATACCGACTACAAGCTGCTTGATGAGATAAAGAACCATGCTGGCGAGACTGGCACTCTTTGGCGTCAGCTTGCCGACTGCATGGACTGGCAGCAGCGCAATGTAGACGTATTGCCTGACATCCACTGGGTAGGAGGCAATCCTTGGGACGGCGAGAAGGCAAATATCTATGGATGGGCAGCATGGAATGGCAAGCGCACCACACTGACACTGCGCAATCCTGACACGAATGCACAGACTCTGACCACAACTCTCCGTCGTGTATTCGATATCCCTGACTACATCAAGACAACGGTAACACTGCACAGTTCGTTTGCTGACCAGATAGTAGGTGCTACGGGTATCGAAGGTCTGCAGATGAACCAGCCTGTTGACATCGACAAGGAGTTGACGATTACCATGCCAAAGTCTTCCGTCTATGTCTTTGAGGGCGTTGACAACGGCAATTTCGACTTCGGAAGCGCAAACAAGTAAAATAAATTGAAACTATATATCCATATAATAATCGGTATATAGGATGATAATAAGGTGGCAATGATTAGCTGATATACAGGAAGCTATCCATTGCCACTTTTTTGCATTTAAATAGTATTAAAACTCTATTTGAGTGGTAAATAAGTCTTGTTTTGCAATATTTTTATCAAAATTATGACTATTAATCTTTCGTTTTACAAATTTATATTATATTTGCAAAATATTAATTAGGTATGCATGCGAGAATACATCTTGCGAATGAGTTCATTAACACCATTACAGTAACCAAAACTTTCGCTTATAGGAACAACTAACAAAACATCTAACAAAACCAAAACCTCTCTTTAACGCAATCTCAACGCATGGTGATATGCATGGCAGATTTGCACTAACGGACCCTTTAAGGACAGTCCTCGAAACAAATCAAAAGTTATAAATATGAAGAATTTTGATAAAGCCGCGCTTATAGTCTTATTGGCTTTCGGCACACACTCCGCACTGGTGGCTAAAAGTGTCAGTGGGGGGGGAGAATCAGGCTTGGCTAACAGCAATCTGACTACTCCCGCAGTTGTTGCAAACAACTCAACGCTTGCTACTCAACAAAACAAGACAGACAAACTTACAGGTAAAGTCGTTGACGCTAACGGCGAACCTATTATCGGTGCAACAGTCACCCAGAATGGTACCGACAATGTGACCATTACAGACATTGACGGTAACTTTACCCTTAATTCTAATACATCTACCGCTACAGTAACCGTTACTTATGTAGGTTTCGACGCTAAGCAAGTGAAACTTACTTCAGGTCGTGCAGCGGAAATCGTACTCTCAGAAGATTCTCATTCACTCGAAGAACTCGTGGTTGTCGGCTATGGTAGTTCAAAGAAGCGCGACTTGATCGCTTCCGTTTCTACAGTGAAGGCTGACGAGATGTCTAACCTCCCTGTAACCAACATCGCACAAGGTCTTGCCGGCCGTTCACCAGGTCTTATCGTTCAGGCAAGCGGTGGTGGTATTAACTCTGCTCCTTCAATCAGCATCCGTGGTGGTGGCGATCCTCTTTATGTCATCGATGGTGTTGTACGCTCTGTAGTAGACTTCCGCAACCTTTCTCCTGACGACATCGAGTCAATGTCAATCCTTAAGGATGCATCAGCTACAGCTGTCTACGGTTCTCGAGCATCCAATGGTATCATCCAGATTGTTACCAAGCGAGGCAAGAGCGGACGCGTGAGCATCGACTATGACTTCAATATGTCATATTCACAGCCAAGCATTTGGCCTAAGAAGATGCACTCTTATGAGCGTGCAGAGTGGGCTAACATCGCTGCTAACAATGACCTCATGAATGGCAATACAAATCCTGTCTATACAGCTGAGGCTATCCAGAAGATGCGTGACGGCAGTGACCCTCTCAACTTCGGCGATACAGATTGGCGCAAGCTCGTGCTCAAGAGCTGGGCACCACAGCAGAAGCACGCTGTTCGCCTGACAGGTGGTAATGATGTTCACCAGTTCTATATTTCTGTAGGTCATATCGACCAGAACTCACTCTATCGCAGCAACACACACTGGATGAAGCGTACCACATTCCGTTTGGCTGAGACTGCAAACATCAAGGCTATCGGTTTGCAGGTGAATGCTGCTATCGACGGTTATCGTCAGCACCAGGAGCATCCTTACACATCTACATCAAGTAGTTACTATAATGTGTTCTCTCACATAAACGACAAGTCGCCAATGACTCCAGGTCTTAACAGCCAGGGTCTTCCTTACAATGTTACCGATAACCCAGTGGCAGAAACAGCAAGTGATGCAGGTTATCAGAGAAGTATTGTAAACGTTATCAACGGTAAGGGCGAACTCGTTTGGTCTTGCCTTTGGGTAGACGGACTGAAGGTGCGTCTCGCAAGCAACTACCGTTACTATGGCGAAACAAACAAGAACTGGCGCAAGGATGCCGCTCAGTATGACTGGGAGTCAGACGTTGCTCAGTATGCTGGTAAGCCACAGTTGAGCCACACATCAGGCACAGGCTATTCTTACACCAACCAGGCATTCCTCGAGTATGCACAAACATTCGGCGACCACAACATCTCTGCTCTCGGTGGTTTCGAGCAGTATTATGAGAAGGGCGAGTCTTACAGTGCATCACGTACAAACTATGACTTCGCCATTGATCAGATGTCTGTAGGTCCTGCCAACGATATGCAGAACAGCGGTTCAGAGTCAGAACTCGGACGTGCAGCATGGATTGGCCAGTTGAAGTATAACTATGCCAACAAGTACTATGCTGAGGGTAGCATCCGTTATGACGGTTCTGACTACTTTGCTCCTGGTCACCGTTGGGGTGCATTCTATAGTGGTGCTCTCGGATGGGTTGTTACAGAGGAGAAGTTCATGAAGAGCCTCGTGGAGAAGAATATCTTCAACTCTTTGAAGATTCGTGCTTCTTATGGTCAGACAGGTCTTGACAGCAGTGCAGGTCGCTTCGCTTACCTCACATCTTACAGTCTCAACAACCAGGCTTACGTTATCAACGGCAAGTATGTGCCAGGTTTCTCAGAGGGTAGCCTTCCTTCACCTGACCTCACATGGTATACCACACGCCAGACTGACATAGGTTTCGACTTCTCTAGCCTTAACAGCCGTCTCTACGGATCATTCGACTACTTCTACTATTCTACAAAGGGCTACCTGCAGTCACCAACTGGCGAGAGCTATATCAACACCTCTATCGGTATTGGTCTGCCAAAGGTAAAGTCTGACTCAGAATATCGTCGTGAAGGTTGGGAAATTCAGCTCGGATGGCGCAGCAACATTGGCGATTTGAAGTATGACATCTCTGCAAACTTCACCTACTTCGACCAGCTTTGGGCTTTGAACCGCAGCGAGTCTGAGTCTTCTTACATGAACCCATATACTCGCACACAGCAGCAGAAGGGTTATTATGCAGCAATGTACAAGAACCTCGGCTACTATTCAAGTGCTTCAGATGTGCTCAACAGCGTAGGTTATACCAGCGCACTTAGTTCAGGTTATCTGACAGCGGGTGACATCAAGTATGAGGATACCAACGGTGACGGTCAGATTACTTCTGCCGACTACCGCCGTCTTGGCAAGTCGTCTACACCACGTGGACAGTATGGTCTCAACCTCAACTTCCAGTATAAGGGCTTCTATCTGAGCATGCTCTTCCAGGGTTCTACATCATTCGGTATGTACATCCCAGGTTCTGCAGCTATGAAGACAGGTCAGACAGGTAATTTGCCAGTAGCTTACAGCTATCAGACAGACACATGGACACCGACAAACACCAATGCTCAGTATCCACGCCTCATGGCAAACACCAGCCTTAACTCAAACAACAACTACGTGTATAGTGACTTCTGGCTCATCAACGGTGCTTACCTCCGTATGAAGGACTTCCAGTTCGGTTATGACCTCAAGCACTCAGTGCTTCGCAATGTGACATGGTTGTCACGTGCCAAGGTGGGTATCTCAGGACAGAACATCTTCACCATTTCAGAGGCAACAAAGTATGGTCTTGACCCAGAGAACGCTTCAGCAGAGAATTACAGCTACCCTGTGGAACGAGTACTTGCATTTACTTTAAACTTAGGATTCTAAAGAAATATGAAAAAGAATATATTAATGATAGGAATGTTCGGCATCCTCGCTTTGGGTGTCACTTCCTGCCAAGATACACTTGACACACATCCTACTGAGACTTTCGACGAGTCTACAGTGTGGGGTTCAAAAGCCACCGCTGATGCTTTCGTCAATGCTACATACGATAACGTTATCACTATGTTTACTGGTAGCGGTATCTGCGTAGGATGGGAAGCACGTACTCCTAATGCTGTGAAATGTTCACAGGTGGGAGAGGGTATTGATGGCGTAGCTACCGAGCTTAGTCTCGATCGCAACACAGACTTCGGTATCAGCCGTTATTCCTTGCTCCGCCGTTGCAACCTTATCATAGAGAAGGCTCAGGCATCTACAACAATGACTGAAGGCGAGAAGAAAGAGGTTATTGCCAAGGGCCATCTGCTCCGCGGTATGGTGTTCTTTGACCTTGCCCGCAAGATGGGACGCTTCGTTCCTCTGTGCAAGGTGATAGAGAGTACTGACACTATTTCTGCAAACATTGCCATGACAAAGAATGTGGAAGAGAGCTATCAGTATGTCATCTCTGACCTTGAGGCATCAATCAATGACATGCCAACATCTGCTCAGGCTGGTGAACCTACCAAGTATGCTGCTGAAGTGTTGCTGAGCCGTGCTTGCCTCACCGCTTATGCTTACACCAAGAATAGCGATTACCTCGACAAGGTAATCACTTATGCAAAGGATGTGACAGACAATTGCTCGCTCGCTGACACCTATGGTGGCATCTTCAACGAAACTGACGAGAACAACGCAGAAATCCTCTGGGGTTACTATCGTCTGAAGGCTAACACAAAGATTGGTAACTACGATGAGCTTATCCGCACTTATCCTAACATCTCTCAGGATGACTGTGTAAACTCTCTTTGTCCGAATCTCTTTAAGAATGCTAACGGACGTACATTTGAGGGATGGGCTATCTACTTCCCAACACAGGACTTGGTGGACCAGTATCTCGTGACTGATGAAGAGACAGGCGAAGCATTGCCTTGGTATGAGACTTCACAGTATAAGAACAATGTTGAGGTTCTCGATCCGTCAACTATAACTACTGAAGGTCAGATTGACTCTTATGAGCAGCAAAATGGTAATCTGCGTCGTATTCCTACACCACAGGACTTGAATCAGTTGAACGATGCTTATCCTGCTAACTTGCGTTATCACAAGCTGAAGGAAGGAGCAACACGCAATCTCTCTGAACTCATGTATAGCAACCGTGATGCACGTTTTGCTTCATCAATCGCTTATGATGGAACTACATGGATTGGCGAGCTTATAGAGACTAACCTTGGTGGTAACGCTTCTATGGGTGTGCGTGACAGAGAAGACGGTGGCTGGTATAACACCACTACAGGTTACTACTGGCGCAAGTGTAACATCGAAAGCCCAGAGCCACGTGCTTATTTCGATTGCCAGGTGCAGTTGCACTATAACCTTTGCCGCACAGGTGAGGCTTACATGAACCTTGCTGAGGCTTACCTCCTCAAGGGTGACATCACCAATGCTGTAGCAGCTCTCAATGCCACACGTGTAAAGCATGGTAAGATAGCTCCATCTACAGCTACTACAGAAGAGGCTGCATGGGCTGACTACATCCGTGAGCGTCGCGTAGAGATGGCAAATGAGAATGGTGACATCTACTTCAGCTATCTGCGCTGGGGTAAGTATGGTGGCTATGCTAACCATGGCCGTGCAGCAGGTGACATCATCTACGACCTCGACCGTCCTGTTTACAAGATAGAGATTTCACGCGACCGTTCGCAGTTGCTCATCAATCAGGTGACACTCCTTGGCAGTGCAAACCGAAATTTCACCACCAAGCGTTATCTGTTCCCTATCGCACAGAGCTTCCTCGACACACGTGAGGCTTATGGACTCGATCACGACCAGAACGAGGGCTGGTAAGCAAGTATAATCACATATTCATAAATATTGAAGAACATGAAGATTTTAAAATTCATTATAGCCACATTTATGATGGCTTTGAGCTGCACATCATGTCTGGAGAGCAATCTGGAAGATCTTGATACATACGATGGAAATGACATTACCTCTGTCAAAGGTTACTACCGTTATATTGGTACTGACAAAATTAATGCAAGTAACGAAAATGTGGTCATAGAGAAACAGCTTGGAACTTCCGCTGCTAATATCGATGCTGACAATGGTACTTGTAATGTTGAGTTTTATGTGCCAACAAATTTCTCCGACTCAGAGAGAACTAATGTGAATATCAATAACTTCGTCGTGAAAGTGGATATCTCTACTGCTGCGGTTGTCACACCTATTGATAATTCACCAAAGTTCGGTGTACCAGCAGACTGGTCTACTCCTCACAAGTACTCCATAAAGGCTGCTAATGGTGACACTAAGATATGGACAGTCAGTGTTACTCTCACAAAGTAATAGCTTATAATTGCACTAATCAAGCGGGTGCGCCTTTTCGGCGCACCCGCTGTCATTTTAGGAGGTACGGCGCCGTTCTAAAAACTCTCTTTATGAGATGTTCCCCTAGAAAAGTGTGCATTGCTAGCTAAAGTTCCCCTAGAAAAGTGTGGATCTTCTGCCAAAGTTCCCCTAGAAAAGTGTAACTTTGCACCTGAATCAATCTATAATATACAATGGAAAGGACTATATATCAGCAATTAAAGGCTTGGAAAGAATCTACTCGTAGAAAGCCATTGATATTGGAGGGAGCTAGACAGGTAGGTAAAACATATATACTCAAGGAATTTGGAAATAGAGAATATGACAATCTCGTATATATCAACTGTGATAACAATGACAAGATAAATGCCATTTTCTCTGACTATGACATTCCTCGTATTCTTAGAAGTATCAGTGCTATTTCTGGTGAAAGCATTGTCCCTGGCAAGACTCTGATATTCCTTGATGAAATACAGGAAATAAACAAGGGACTTGCTTCCTTGAAATACTTTTGTGAGAATGCTCCTGAATATCATGTAGCAGTTGCAGGGTCGTTGCTTGGAATTACCCTGCATGAGGGAACATCATTTCCTGTGGGTAAGGTAGATATTTTGTATCTATACCCTATGGATTTTGAAGAGTTTCTTCTTGCTATGGGTAAAGAACAACTTGTGGAGGTCATGCGTTCGCGTGATTGGGATACATTGAGGCTTCTGCGTCCTCTTTGTGAAGAACTCCTACGCCAGTATTATTTTACAGGTGGTATGCCAGAAGCAGTTTCAGCATATGTAGAGACTCAAGATATATGGACGGTCAGAGGTATACAGGAAAAAATTATCAAAGCTTATAGTAATGACATCTCCAAGCACGCACCTGTTAATCAAGTGCAGCGTATAAACATGATATGGAAATCCATTCCCTCTCAATTGGCTCGTGACAATAAGAAATTTATTTATGGTGCAGTCAAGAAGGGAGCGCGCGCCAATGACTTTGAGATTGCCATACAATGGCTCATTGATGCTGGACTTGTCCATAAAGTCTCGCGCATAAAAAAGGCAAATATCCCACTGTCTTTTTATGAAGATTTGTCTGCCTTCAAGTTGTTCGTGCTTGATTGTGGCCTGCTCGGTGCTATGTCACAGACCCCTCCAGAGCAAATACTCATTGGTAATAATGTATTTGAGGAATATAAGGGAGCCTTCAGTGAGAATTTTGTCCTCCAGCAGTTACTTTGCATTCCTCATACATACGTATATTACTATAGTAATGAAAACTCTACGATGGAGATTGACTTTGTTGTTCAACATGAGACAAAGATAATCCCTATTGAAGTAAAGGCAGAAGAAAATCTTAGGGCAAAGTCTTTACATCATTATGTTATGGAAAATACTAATCTCCATGGTCTTCGCCTTTCGATGTCACCATATCGAGAGCAGGAGTGGATGACTAATGTTCCACTTTATGCTGTCAAGTATGCTTTATTTATCTGATTCTTTTTGTTGCTTTTGATTTTTTTTTTTACCTTTGTGACGTTGCTATTTATGTCATTCTAATATAATCCCAATATTAATACAATACCTATTTATTGCATGAACCGAACAATATGTTTGATGCTTGTCACCATGTTCGTGGCATTTTCTATGAATATGCACGCCACAGAACAACAGCAAGCCAAGAAAAAAGAGCGCACGGTCTATCTTTTGGGCAATGTGTCTGATTCCTTCACGGAATATAATCTCAAAGCCCATGTCACCGTAATGAACGAGGACAGCACCGTCATTGATACCATGACAACACGCGGATGGGACGGCAAGCACCTGCAGTATGCCATAAAGATACCGGCAAAGACTGGCAAATATATCATCAAGGCAGAATGTGATGGCTACACGACTGGCTACACGACATATCACGTGAAATATATTGCCCGCAATACCGATTTCAATGTCAAGCCAATTCTGCTCAAGAAGATTGTCAACAAGGAAGTGACACTCGATGGAGTTGTCGCGACAGCGACAAAAGTCAAGTTTACTTATCGTGGCGACACCATCGTCTACGACGCCAGCGCATTCAACGTGCCCGATGGTTCGATGCTCGATGCCATAGTGCGACAGTTGCCTGGTGCCGAGATAAAGAGCAACGGTGACATATATGTTGGTGGCAAAAAGATAGAGAGCCTTCTGCTCAATGGTAAGGATTTCTTTAAAGGCAACAACAAGATTATGCTCGAAAATCTCCCTTACTACACCGTCAAGGACTTGAAGGTTTACAACCGCTCCACCGAGATGAGTAGTTTGATAGGTAAGGACGTGGAGGCAAAGGAATATGTGATGGACGTAGGACTGAAGCGCCAATATACACGTGGTTACATTGCCAACGCAGAGGTGGCAGGCGGCACTGAGGACCGCTATCTTGCACGATTCTTCGGACTGTCCTACACCAAACTCACGCGACTGTCGGCGTTTGGCAATATCAACAATGTTAATGAGAACCGCACTCCTGGCAACAACGGCGACTGGACACCGTCAAACTCTCCACAGGGACAGAAAACGACACGACAGGCAGGCATTAACTTCGAAACAGAGTCGAAGGGAGGAAAGGTGAAAGATTATGGATACGCCAGCGTCAACTACGAGAGCCTACACGACGTGACACAATCCGCTAGTGAGACTTTTGCCTCTTCAGGCAATATCTTCCAGCGTAGCGTGTCGGACACCAAGACCGATGCCTTCTCGCTTGATGCCCGCAATAACATCAGCATACAAGGACCTGTCACCATGTATTTGAACACGTCTGTCGGCTATTCTAACAACAAGAGTAACTCAAGTAGTCGCAGTGGCACATATTCTGCCGACCCATTACGCTTTGGTGGCATCAGCGAGACTCTCGACTCTACATTCGCTCAAAACGCACAGGGAACGATGCACGACATCATAACCAACCGCTCGTTGGGATATGGCTTCTCTAAGACGCGCCAGCTGAATGTTGCCAACGACTTGACATTATGGGCAAGTCTTCCGTGGGGCGACAAACTTTGGTTTAACGTTACGGCACAGTATGACAACATCAAGCCAAGCGACAATTTTACATTTCATCGCAACGAATACGTTAAGGCTGCAGACCTCGATACGAGAAATATATATCGTGACTCTCATAACCACGGGTACAATTTCAGTTCGTTTTTAGGTTATAATATATCTGTACCTAATACGGAATGGGAAGTGATGTTCGGACCAAAATATGAGCAGAAATACAGGTCGTATGTAGACCAAAGCTATCGCCTCGACAAGCTTGGAGGCGAGTGGGAAGAGCGTCCTGAGGATATGTTCTCTACATTGCCTTCCTCGGCAGAAACTCTCGCCAGCGTGCTCGACCAAAACAACAGTCGACACTACAACACCCTGAAGAGGAGCGTAGGAGGCTCTTTGGAGGCGAGATATAATCAGAAAGGTGTGTACTTTCGCGTCGGAATGGACTTCCTCAATGAGAATGAGCGCATACAGTATCATGCCACCCGTGACACCTCTGCCACCCGCAGTCGTTTTCGCATCATACCGAAGATTACGTTGCAGACTTATTCAAAACTGATGATAGACTTCAACTATCGCATACTCAACGACTATCCCGACTATGTGACACTTATGCCCTACACCAATGACTCCGACCCTTTGGCTATACGCATAAACAATCCCAACCTCAAGACACCGCTCACGCATAACTATAGCTTTCACATAAGACGCGCAGGCTTAAAGCACCAGCAGTATGTATCGTTCTTCATGACTGGCGACTTCTATCACAACACCATAGATACTCGCGCCACATACAACACTCGCACAGGTGGCTACACCTATGTGAGTGAGAATGTGAACAGTGACGATAACTGGGACTTCTGGACCTCGTTTTCGTATGGCACAGCCTTAGGCAAGAAGCAGCTATTCGGCTTCGACGGCAGAGTGTGGTTCAACGAACTCAAGCGCACAGGCTTTGACTTGGCCTATGATGACAACATTGCTCCGCTCTGCAAAACTCTCAACAGCGAATTGGGAAGTAGCCTCTATCTGCGCTATCAGAAGGGCAAGGTGACCGTTCGCATCGGTGGTAAGGGCGAATGGAAGCACACAACAAGTAACCGTGACAACTTCACTACACTCAACACCTACGACTTCGAATATGGAGGCAACCTCACATGTCAGTTGCCTTTGGGCATGACTCTCGCCACCGACATAAATGAATATTGCCGTAGATCTTACATCGTGAAGTCGATGAATACCAACGACCTCGTGTGGAATGCATCGCTCACACGCTCATTCTGCAAGGGTAAACTTACATTGAAGGCAGAGGCTTTCGACCTCTTGCACCAGTTGTCGAGCACACAATACACGGTGAACTCTCAGGTACGCACTGAGACATGGCGCAACACCATACCAAGCTACTGCATGCTGCATTTTGCGTATAAGTTTACCAAAATGCCGTAGTTCTAATATTAAATGATTGATGGTGACTATAGTAGGTGCAGTGAGGACACTGCACCTACTATATTTTTACAGTCCTCTTTTGCGATTAATAAAATTATTTCTTAATTTTGTATCGCGTTGATAACGCATGACTAACACTATTGTAAATTCACAACCTAACTAACAATAATCTATTATGAAACTAAACCTCACCTTCGTGGCAATGACTCTTATGTCAGTGCTATTCTCGCAAAGCGTTTTCGCTGCCAGTGACATCAAGCCCACAGTAAGATATCACCAGGGTAGGGAAGTGGTGGAATCAAAAGCGTTTGACCTGAAGAACGCTTCCTTAGTGACCGACTCCCGCGGATGCCAGTGGATGCTGACAGCAGACAAGAAGATGGTGGAGGGAGACAAGACTGCCCTCGACTACACCGTCACTTGGACTCTTCAGCAGGGCACTGCGCAGGATGTGTCCTTCTCTGTAGACTTCAATATGAATGACTGGACACCCGACAACTACATCTTCGTGCCTGCCATCGTCTACGACGGCAACCGCTTTGACATCAAGAAGGTGGACTATCCTCCGTTCTGGTATGACAAGTCTGACTGGCGACTCGACATGCCTACCACCATCAGCTATCGTCATCCAACATTGGGAAAGAAAGGCACTCCTTCTCGCCCCATAGAACTTATCTCGGGCAATGCCTCCACACCTCTCATGGCTTATTTCTCACAGAAGAAGCAGAAGGCATGGATGGTGCAGACCAATCAGGGCAACAACCTTGGCTATTACGGCATGACGATAAGCGAGAATGCTGACCGCTCAAAGGCTACCTTCTCCATCACCGCCCCTGTGATAAGAAGCAATGAGGAGGAAGACTCTGCCGTGACCATACGTCAGGGCGAGAGCGTGGCTATCTCTTTCCGTGTCTATGATTTCAAGGCTAAGCAACTTCTCGACATGATGAACCGTTTCGTGGATGTGCGCAAGGATTTCAACAAGAGCGAACGCCACGATGTGCTGCCATATAGCAAGGTGTGGTCGCTGCTCGACAATCTCTATCAGACACGCCGATGGGATGACAAGATAGACATGTATTGGTTGAGCGACGTGAAGGAAAAGGCTACATGGAATTTCGTGTGGCAACTCGGTTGGGTAGGAGGCGGTCAAGCCACATACCCCATCCTCATGAAGGGTGCCGACTATGAGCGTGAGCGTGCCATGAAGAATCTTGATGTCATCTACAGTCGCACTCAGACCAAGGCAGGTTTCTTCTATGGCTATGGTGACGGCAAGGAATTCTTCGGTTTCGGTTATGGCAAACCGGTAGACGACAACATCGGTTTTGTGCGCTCGCAAGGTGACTGGCTCTACATGGCACAGATGCAGTTTAATCTGCTCAAAGCCCGTGGTGAAAAGGTGAAGGACTCTTGGATGGAAGGCACACGCAGACATGCCGATGCCTTCACACGTATATGGGACAAATACGGACAGTTTGGCCAGTTCCTTGATGTAGAGACTGGCGACCTCCGCATCGGCGGTTCGTGCGCTGGAGCCATCGTTTCCGCAGGATTGGCAATGGCATCGCAGACCTACGGCAATCCTCACTATCTCGAAGTGGCAAAGGAGAATGCCCGTGCCCTATATAATAAATATGTGACCAAAGGCTACACCACAGGTGGTCCTGGCGAGATATTGTCAGCCCCTGACAGTGAGTCAGCCTTCGGTTTGTTTGAGTCGTTCATGGTGCTCCATGACATTACCGGCGAAGCAGAATGGTTGAAATATGCTTCCGAACTCCTGCCCATCTGCATCAGTTGGACAGTGTCCTATGATTTCGATTTCCCCAAAGACTCTCCTATGGGCAAGATTAATGCCCATGCCACTGGTTCGGTGTGGGCGAGTGTTGCCAACAAACACAGTGCCCCGGGCATATGCACATGGTCGGGCAACAGTCTGATGAAATATTATCGTGCCACTGGCGACAAGCGTGCCCTCGAACTCCTTGAGGACATCGCCCACGGTCTGCCACAGTATGTATGCCATGAGAAAGGTCAGATAGGCAAGATGCCTTGGGGTGGCATCTGCGAGCGCGTGAACCTCAGCGACTGGGAAGGAAAAGGCAAAATCGGTGGCAACATCTTCGACTCCTGCTCTTGGTGTGAGGTTGCTGCCATGCTCACCGTCACCCAAATACCGGGCATCTATGTGTTGACAGATAAGCAGGAGGTAACGGTCTTTGATAATGTAGAGGTAGAGAAAGCCATTGCTTCCGACGGCACATTGCAGCTTAAGGTCACCAATCCTACTGCCTATCCTGCCGATGTCACCATCTATTCTGAGACATCAAGCGAAGCCAAGACCACTCTCTTCCCATCAGATGTCACTGGCATGAAGAGTCTGCATCTTAATCCAGGGGAAACGAAGGTATTAGCTCTGTAATATCAGAAAGTACGGTAATGATAATATAGGAGGTACGGCGCCCCCGCCGTACTCAAGTCAAATGTCTTTTTTGTTGTTACTGGTACGGCGAGGGCGCCGTACCTCCTATGATTACCGTTGTAAGCATTTACGTGCGTCGATGTTTTGACATATGTCACAAAGTTGTGTGACATATGTCAAAAACGTTTATGACAATTGTCGCAAAGGTTTGTGACATATGTCGCACACTCGTTTGACATATGTCGCACACTCGATGCACTTGACTTCTTACAACAAGTGATATGTTTTCTCACAACAATTCACTTGTTTTGTTACATCGTGAAAGCCTCTCTCTTCATAAATTTCACCTTTCCCCTGACTGACAAAAATATTTTTGCGAAAGAATTTGCCTTTTGGTTCGTTGTTGTCATTAAATTAATTACCTTTGCTATGACTATGACAACAACCTAAAACAATTGACTAATGAAAACAATCGACCAAACGGTATTGAGGGTCGTGAAAATCGCCTTGGTACTATTCGTAACGCTAATTATCCTTATGATGCCTGCTACGGCATTTGGTATTGAAAACCTCACTGTCATCCAGCAGCGAATGATTGCCATCTTCGTGTTTGCTGCCCTCATGTGGATTCTCGAGGGAGTGCCTGCGTGGGTGACGTCTGTACTCATCATAGTGGTGATGCTCTTCACCGTGAGCGACTCCGCCATAGCGACGCTCATTGATCCGCAATATTACAGTGGCATCGATGTGCAGACAGTGACAAAGGCAGGAAAGGAAGTGACGCAGTTGACAGGCATCATACCCTATAAGGACATCATTGCCGCCTTTGCTGACCCCACGGTGATGCTCTTCATGGGAGGTTTCATCCTTGCTCTTGTGGCATCTAAGAGTGGTGTCGACGTCACTCTTGCGCGCGTCATGCTCCGTCCGTTCGGTACAAACCCAAAGATTGTTCTTCTTGGTTTTATGCTTGTTACGGCAGTTTTCTCTATGTTTGTCAGCAACACCGCCACGGCAGCAATGATGCTGACATTCCTTGCTCCCGTGTTCCGTTCCTTGCCTGATAAGGAGCGCGGACGCATAGCCCTCGCCCTCGCCATACCAATTGGTTGCAACATCGGAGGTATTGCGACACCTATCGGCACACCTCCTAACGGCATAGCCCTCGGAGCTTTGAAGGATGCAGGAGTAAACATCGGTTTCCTCGACTGGATGGTGCTGACGTTCCCTCTGATGATAGCCATACTCCTCATAGCATGGGTCATATTGTCAGTGATGTATAGGTTTAATACCGACAAACTCGAATTCGACATAAAGGGAGGAGCGAAGAAATGTTGGCAGACAAACGCCATATATATAATAATGGTAATAACCATAGCCCTTTGGTGTGGTGAGAAAATCTTTGGCATCAACTCATATGTCGTTGCCCTCTTCCCTGTGGGTGCCTTCACGGCATTGGGTATAGTCACTTCGGAAGACATCAAGCAGATTGACTGGTCAGTGCTGTGGATGGTGGCAGGAGGTTTTGCCCTCGGCACAGGTATGAAAGGTTCTGGCTTGGCAAAGGCTATGGTGGAAAGCATACCGTTTGACGAGTTCCCCGTGTTCATCGTCCTCATCGGTGCAGGACTCATCTGCTGGCTTCTGTCAACATTCATCTCCAACTCTGCTTCGGCAGCCCTCATGGTGCCAATACTCATCACCGTGGGTCAGGGCATGGAAAGTCAGCTTGCTCCTATAGGTGGACTCACCACCCTGATAGTAGGCATCGCCCTCTGTGCATCGTTTGCCATGGCATTGCCTATATCCACGCCTCCTAACGCCATAGCCTATTCCACAGGACTTGTAAAGACGAGTCAGATGGCGAAGATCGGATTGATGGTGGGTGTCATATCAATGGTGTTGGCATACTCCTTGCTGATATTCGTTGGTAAGGCAGGCTTTTTCGATGGTTTCTGACTTTTGATATAATAACAAAATAGAATAAAATATGATGATGAAGCGAATGCTTCGCAACAAGACTCTTTTATTATCCGTTTCGGGAATTATCCTGGCAGTGGCTCTTTGTCTGCTTGCCGTCAAGGGTATTCCCGAAACGGTGCTTTCTGCCGGTAGCCATGATGGCGACTCGGTGAAGCTGTGTCCGCTCGTGGCTGTAGATGCCACTCCGTATCGAGGACTGATGCAGATGCTCGGAGTGGGCGACAGGTGCATAGATTTCTCAAGTGAGATGAAGCCCGATGTGGAAAAGATTGTGGCTTCGGGTGCGCAGATGTTTATGGTGTCTGCCTATGACGGTGTGGATTTGACGAAATACCGCCGCATGAACCTGCAACTTGTGGAATGCCGTGACTTCATGGAGACCACTCCGCTCGGCAGGGCTGCATGGATGAAGAAGTTTGGCAGCCTGTGGGGAGTGGGCGAACGTGCCGACAGCCTCTATCAAGTGGTGGAGAAGAGGTATAAAGAACTGAGCAGTCGTGTGAAGAAATCAACCACACGTCCAGCCGTTTTCTTCGACACAATGTATGGCAACATGTGGTATCAGCCCTCCAAGATAAGTACTGCCGGTGGCATGGTGGCAGATGCTGGCGGACGGTTGCCATTTGACATCAATATCAATGGCGGTTCGATGGCAATGTCAAAGGAGCAGGTGCTCAGTGCAGCCAAAGATGCTGAGGTGTGGATAATACGCTATCAGGGCGACCAACCCATGACGCTGAAGCAGTTGGCTGACATGTCACCCGTCTACAGTCAGTTTCGTGCCTTTCGTGAAGGTAATGTGTGGGGAGTGAATACATCCAAGGTGGCATATTTCGACGAAGCCCCTTTCCGTCCCGACTATCTGTTGGAGGATATGGTAAACATACTCCATCCCGAACTCCATCTCTCCTCGCGGATGCATTATTACAGTAAGCTGAAATGAAAAGACAAGTCATCATGGCAGTGGCAGTAGTGCTGCTCTTCCTCATAAACATATTCTTCGGTTCGGTGCACATTGACTCTGTCGATGTGCTCTCCTCTTTGTCAGGACGGTGTGCCGATGCTATGGTGAATTTCATCGTTATAGACAGTCGTCTGCCACAAGCCGTCACGGCTCTTCTTGTGGGCGCATCCCTCGCCGTGGCAGGACTGTTGTTGCAGACAGCATTGCATAATCCTCTTGCAGGTCCGTCCGTGTTGGGCATCAGCGGAGGAGCGTCGCTCGGAGTGGCACTCGTCACCTTGGGTGCATCATGGCTCGGTTTGCCGTTTCTCTCTTCGGGTGTGTCAGTCACTACGGTGGCTTTAGTGGGAGCATTGGCAGTGACATGCCTCTTGCTTGTGCTCAATTCCCTCTTGCGCAATAACCTCGTGCTACTTATTGCCGGACTACTCTTGGGCTATCTCATCTCAGGCATCATCACCATACTCAATGTTGTTGCCACGGCAGAAAACTTGCAGAGTTATGTCATGTGGGGCATGGGCGATTTCTCTTCAGTCAGCCTGTCGCAGTTGCCGTTTCTCTCTCTTGCGCTCATTGTACTCATGGTGTTGTCCTTTATGATGACAAAACCCCTCAATGCCATAATGCTTGGCGACAGTTATGCGGAAAATCTCGGGGTGAACATCAAGCGCACACGCAACGCCCTGCTACTTGTTGTGGGATGCATAACGGCACTTACCACAGCCTATTGCGGTCCTATTTCTTTCATCGGACTTGCCGTGCCACACATAGCGAGAATGATAGTAAGGACAGACAATTTCCTCACTATCATTCCCATGACACTCCTCACGGGCGCAGCCGTAGCCTTGCTCTGCAATGCCGTCAGCGTGATGCCGTCAGCCACGGTGTTGCCCATCAATGCCGTGACTCCTATTATCGGCGTGCCCGTAATCCTTTATGTGATAATACGACGGAAATAGACAATATGAAAAAGAGAGTGTGACTGATTTGGCACACTCTCTTGTATTAAGTTGGTATTCATGGAATGCTCTTTGATTATTTCACCTCAACAATCTTTGTGGCAGGCTTTTCTTTGTTGCGTCTGTTTACCATTGTCACCACACTCTGTGCCAACGCCAGGAATGCCTGACCGGTGATGGTGTCTGTCTTCAATGCCTCAGGTTCACCCTCGTCGCCACTCTCGCAGATGCTCTGCACAAGAGGGATGCTCGCAAGCATAGGGATGTTCATCTCTTCAGACAGACGCTTGCAACCGCCACGACCGAAGATGTAGTATTTGTTTTCCGGCAGTTCGGCAGGAGTAAACCATGCCATGTTCTCCACGATGCCGAGGATGGGCACATTGATTTTCTCGTTCTTATACATGTCTATACCCTTGCGTGCATCGGCAAGAGCCACGTTCTGCGGTGTCGACACTATCACAGCACCGGTGATGGCAAGAGTCTGTAGCAAGGTGAGATGAATGTCGCTTGTGCCTGGAGGAGTATCAAGAATGAAGTAGTCGAGGTCGCCCCAGTCAGCATCTGCTATGAGTTGCTTCAGTGCAGATGTTGCCATACCACCGCGCCATACTGTTGCCGTGTCGGCATCCACGAAGAAACCGATGCTGAGGAGTTTCACTCCATATTTCTCTATCGGTTCTATCAACTGGCGTCCGTCCTTCTCCACGCCATAGGGACGTGCGTCTTCTACATGAAACATCTTGGGTACTGACGGACCGAAGATGTCGGCATCGAGCAGTCCCACCTTGTAACCGAGTTTGGCAAGTGCAATGGCAAGGTTTGCCGACACTGTGCTCTTGCCTACGCCACCTTTGCCCGAACTTACGGCAATGACGTTTTTCACCTGCGGCAACAACTTGCCCACCTCAGGACGTGGTGCCGATTTGTATTCCTGATGTATTGTCACCTCAATGTCGGGCGACAGGTTATAGTGTATGGCAGCCTCTGCCGACTTCACTGTAGACTTGATGAAAGGGTCGGTGTCGCGAGGGAATATCAGCGTGAATTCCACCTTCATGCCGTCGATGCGGATGTCTTCCGCCACCATCTCGCTCTCCACGAGATTCTTCTTCGTACCAGGATACATCACCGTGGCGAGAGTATCCATTATCAGTTTGGGATATAATGTCATAATGATAAATGCTTCTTAGTATTTTTTCTTATACAATGCAAAATTACTCCTTTTTGGCTATATTACCAACATTGGGCTTGCACAAATGTGAATTGAGCTTGTGGGGTTGACCTGAGGACACGTCAACTACTCCTAATAATACCATTATGTATGACAAGGTTTTAAATCGTATAAACACTTTTCCTCTAAAAAGTTTGGTGGATTGATGCAAAACAACGAACTTTGCCCGCTCAATTCGTCAAGGCGAAGAAAATCAATGTTTAGTGGTTGGCCTTGACGTGGGGTGTTGGTAAATATTTGTGGAATATTATAACTATACTATATTAAGATGAAAATATTTGCTACAGTATGTGTGGCAGCGTTGCCTTGTGTTCCGCTTGCCATGCATGCCGGGACAAAGACGGATGTGAATCCGATAAAGACAACTGTTGGTGACAATATCAATACAGAACTCGACTCTCTCTATCTCGATGAGGTGGTGGTGACAGGTCAGGGCGGTGCCATACAGCGCCGACGCTTGTCGTCAAGAATATCAAAGGTGGATGCCGCCGAACTGCAGAAGATGCCTTCGGCACGCATAGACCAGATGCTCCAGGATGCTCTGCCAAATGTGCAGATAAACCTCACCAGTGCACAGGCAGGAACGACCTCGCTCTTCAAGTCGCGCGGCTTGTCATCGGCTTATGGCAACTCCACACCAGTGATATATATCGATGGTGTGCGTGCTGACAATATGAATACTGGTGCTACGCTGGCTTCTTCAAGCAGCACTACTGCTCCTTATTCAGCTTCGCAGATTCCTATGGGCAATGCAGCCTCGTCGGGAACATTGAGCGACCTGTCAATGGAGAATATTGACCACATAGAATATCTCACAGGAGGTGCGGCAACGACACTCTACGGTTCGGATGCTGCCAACGGCGTGATACTCATATATACGAAGAAAGGCGGTGACGGCAAGTTTAATGCATCATTCACCACCCAACTTGGCGTAGAGGACGCCACATCGCAGTTTTATCATTTCAACCGCACCAAGGATTTGCTTAACCAGACTGGTTTCATGCAGCGTTACCGCATAGCCTTCAGCGGAGGCAACGACCGCAGTGGCTATAGCCTCGGTGCAAGCATGAGTCGCAACACTGGCATTATCATAAATGACGGCAACGACACGAAGAAGTATGACATCCGCTTCGGTTCGCATATCAAGTTCAACCGTATGCTCGAATATCAGAACTCCTTCGGATTTGTGGCAGAGAACTACCGTCGAAGTCGAAATGGTAACCAAGGTCTTTACACTGGACTGTGGACAACGGAGTGCGGTTCGGCATCATCGTTCACATATACAGATGTGGACGGTACTACACGCAACTTCAACTCCGACATCGATGCCGCTTCCGACTATGAATATTCTCAGTTGAAATCGCTTATCGACAAGGCAGAGGCACTGCAAAACAACCGTGAGGACGTGAAGCGATTCCAAACTGCCCACACACTGCTCTTCACTCCATTGCAGAACCTTACCTTCAAGGCAACGATGGGTGTGGACTATCGTGCAAGCAATACGAAAGAGATTATCACCAACGAATATCGCATCTTGACACAGGAGAAGCCTGCCGGCACTACCGATGCAGGATGGATTCTCAATAACAACCGCAACTATTTCGGACTGACAATGGATGCCAACGGCGAGTATAAGTATCGCTCGGAGAGTGGCATAAGCAACATACTCACTGCAGGATTTCAGTTCTTCAGCACGCGCGACCATCAAGCATCCTACAACGGAAGCAATGTGCGCGACGGTGCGCAGGTGATGAGTGGAGCGGGCACGGTGACTGCCGACGAGTGGTTGAGCTATCTCTACAACTATGGATTCTTTGCACAGGACAATCTCGGTTTTAAGGATCGCTACTATCTCGACCTCGGAATGCGCATAGACCACAACACCGCTTTTGGCGACAATGTGGGTTGGCAGTTCTATCCCAAGGTGGGTCTGTCATATGTCCTCTCGGAGGAATCCTTCATGCAGCGACTGGCAGACCTCAACATTGTCAACTCCCTGCGTGTGCTTGCCAACTATGGTGTGGCAGGAAGCTATCCCGAAGCCTTTGCATATCAGAAGACAATAAACATCTCGGCATATGATGGCAAGCAGGCGGCAACCTTTGGCAAGTATGGCAATGCCAATCTCGGTCCTGAGAAGAAACACTCCTTTGAGGTAGGTTTCGACGGTTCGTTCCTCGACAACCGTCTTTCGCTCGGCCTTACATATTATTACACACGTACGCGCGATGCCATCTTCAATATCCCGACACTCCCGTCGACAGGTCAGCAGTCGACATATCTTGCCAATGTGGGCGACATAGAGAACAAGGGATTTGAGATTACCGTGGGAGTCACACCCGTGAGAACCCATGACTGGACAGTGTCGCTAAATGCTTCCTTCAACACCAACCACAACGAGGTGCTTAGCACTGGCGGTCAGCCAGCCTTTGCCATCGGCGGTTTCGACACGTCGACCATACAGACTGTAGTGGAGGTGGGCAAACCTGTTGGTTTCCTTCGTGGCAATAAGGCTGTGCTCAATGAAGACGGTTCGCTGAAGGAGGTGCTACCGTTGCAAGACCTTGGCAGCACACTGCCTACCTTCTATGGCAACATGTCGCTCAATGTGAAATATAAGGACTTGCAACTCTATGTGTCGGGTGACTATCAGACTGGATCCTATGTCCATTCCTTCGACCGCCAGTTCCGTTTCCGTCGTGGCATTGTAGACAGTGAGATACCACAGACAGCTCTCGCAGGGCTTACTCAGGGAGCATCGTGGCTCTATTTCACCAACTATTTCGTTGACAAGGCTGACTATCTGAAGATAAGAAATATCGGCTTGGACTACACACTGCATTTCCCTCGCTTCTTCGTGAAGTCGCTCAACATAGCCATCAATGTCTACAATCCCTTTGCCTTCACGGCATCGTGCGTAGACCCAGAAGCCACACTGCCAGGAGCCATGTCGCAAGGCGCAGTGTCAACAGGAGGACTTAACTATGCCACATACTCGTCACCACGCCAGTATGTAGCCTCGCTGAAGTTTGATTTCTAAATAAAACGTGACAATGAAAAGATACATACATATATTATATATAGCAATAGTAAGTCTCGCTGTGACATCATGCGGACTTGTAAGCCCAGGAGAGATTGTCAATCCTAATGTGGTGGAAGACGACTTCCTCGATTCTGACAATGCCATGCAGACATGGGTCAACGGTACGGAGAAGCAGTTTGCACTTGCTGTGGGAGAATATTGCCAGTTGATGGAAATACTCTCGGACAACTATTACAACAACTATTCACGAAGCAGTAAGGAGTTTGATTTGCTGAATCTGTTACCTTCGGATGAATTGATAATAAAACTTCAACGCTATGTCGGTACACTGCGTGAGTCGGCAAACTATGGATTTAATGTGGTGGCAAAACACGACAACAACTTTACCGACAAGGAGAAATTTACGCTCTATTACATCAAGGCATATTCCTACATTCTCGCTGGCGAGTATTTCACTGGTCTGCCAGTGGAGGAGGGCGGTGAGGTGCAGTCGTGGGAGAAACATCTCTCACTGGCACTCGAGACTCTCGACAAAGCTATGGACTATGCTGAGAGCAATGAGGACAAGGCTTTTATCCACACTCTGAAAGCCCGTGTGTACTATCGTCAGGGCGACAAGGCGAATGCTGCGATAGAAGCAAAAGAGTCGCTTGCACTTGATGCAGAGTTATGCCGTCAGGTAAACTTTGATGGAGAAAACAATGTAGCCAATGCTGCACAGGAGGCAATATGGGGCACATGGTTTCAGCCGTTGCCAAGACTCGACTTCCTTGACCCAAAGTACTATCAGATAAAGTCTACCGACGAGTGCTCCATAAACATTGCCAAGGCAGAGGAGAATTATCTTATCCTTGCTGAGGCTTCGCTTGCCGATAACAAAGTGGCGGAAGCAAAGGCGTATCTTGCTGACTTGCTCAATTTGGTCAAGAGCCGTCCAGTGAAGACAGACCTTGATGACCATCTTGAGGGAAGATATAACGGAGGAGCAAAGCGTTATCCTGTCGGTACCGACTATGTGGTGGCAGCGTGCGAGGGAGCTTCCATGAGAAGTGGACTCGTGCTCGACCGCACAGCACCAAACCTTATCTCTGTGCCTTATATCTCGGGAACATCGGTTACGGAGGATATGATAGCAGAGGCTACAACGGTGGAAGAACTGCTCCATACTGTCTACCTCATGCGTCAGGAGATATTCATGGCTGAGGGGCGTCGTCCGGCAGACCTTGGCATACGTCTTCCTTTGGGCGATGTGGAAGCTGCCCATCTCGACAATGCCGATTCATACATGACAGCCATCATTCCTGAGTTTATTCCAAAGAACGGACAGATGGATGCCTTCACTATGGATGAAGAGAAAAAGCAGGTGACAATACTCTATGACATGAACAAGGTGATTGTTGATAATCGTAGTTCATCCTTTGTGGCACCTTTCTTTAAATGACAAAAAAAAACTTGGTATGATTTCTATCGTACCAAGTTTTTTTTCTCTAAGTAGTCTGCTCCTCTTGTGGCGTTTCTGCAAGTGAGTCATCTTTGGTGACATAGCGTTTCCAATAAGCGAAGATGAGTGTCGTGAGAGGAAGCGCAAGGATGAGTCCTATGAATCCGAGCAGTGTGCCCCATACTGATAGCGAGAGAAGCAGCACGGCGGGGTTGAGTCCCATAGCCTTGCCGAGGATAGTAGGTGTCACCACGGAGTCGGATATGGCTTGTACGATGCAGAATACAAGGAACGCCATACCGAATATCACCCAGAAATTTTGACCTGTGTCGGCAGCCTTCAGCAATGCGAGGAAGGCTGTCGGTATGAGTGCGAAGGTGTGGAGATAAGGCACAAGGTTCATGATGCCGATGAGTATTCCCAAACCTATTGCCATAGGGAAGTCAATGATGGTGAAACCTATGCAGAACATTATGCCCATACACAACGACACCAGACCCTGACCACGGATGTAGGAGTTGAGCGCCCATTCCACGTCGTGCATCACGTCAGCCCAGAAAGGGCGTACCTTCTTCGGGAATATGGCAAGCCACTTTGTGCTGAGATATTCGTAGTCCAAGAGGATGAAAAACATGTAGAGGATGACGATACATGACGCTATGATGCTCCATATGATGCTCGCCGTCTGTCCAAGGAATGAGAATACCTTTGGCAGGGCAGACTTAAGCATATTGGTGAAGTCAGGACTCTTGAAGAACTGCTCCAGCTGTTTTTGGTTGTCTATGAGAGTCTCCTGTATGTATGCCATGACACTGTGTGTATGTGTCTGATGCCTGATATAACTGGAAATGAACTTGCCCAACAAGTCAAACTGGCTTATCATAGGCGGGATGATGAGCCACAGCACACCAGCAATGACACCTATTGTCAGCAGCATGGTGATGATGATGGCAATGGCGCGCACCTTCACATGCAACTTATACTGCACAAACTTTACTATAGGATAGAGCAGATAGGCAAAGAACCATGCTATGAAGAATGGCAACAACACTGTGCTGAGATACTTTACAGTGAAAAACACTGCTACGACTACCAAGGCTATTCCCACCCACCGAAGCAGTTTGTCAAGTGATATCTTTGACTCCATAGACTCTATCTTTTTAATCTTTCAATTTTTCCATCTTCCTAAAGCAGTCGCGGCAGAGAGGTTCATATTCCTGTGCCTCGCCGAGAAGCACTCTCTTCTCGTTGTCCACAAGACGGTGGCTGACATATGCCAATGAACCGCATCTCACGCAGATGGCGTGCACCTTTGTCACATCGTCGGCAATGGCGCACATGGCAGGCATCGGACCGAAGGGTATGCCACGGAAGTCCATGTCAAGACCTGCCACAATGACGCGTACGCCACGGTTGGCAAGTTGATTGCATACGTCTACTATGCCGTCGTCAAAGAACTGAGCCTCGTCGATGCCAACCACGTCAACCTCTGATGACAGAAGCAGTATGGAGGCAGATGACTCCACAGGAGTGGAATTGATGGCATTGTGGTCGTGGCTGACAACGTCTTCTTCCGAGTAGCGTGTGTCGATGGCAGGTTTGAATACTTCGATGTTCTGCTTTGCAAACTTGGCGCGCTTCATGCGTCTGATCAGTTCTTCACTTTTGCCCGAGAACATGGAACCGCATATCACTTCGATGCGTCCAAACCGGTGTAATTCTCCGTTTGTGTCGTTTCCCATAATAAGATTGTGAGGAATATGTTATGTCACGCAAAGATACGAAGACTTTTAAAAAAAGCAAAAGAAACGATGCCTTTTCTTCCCCGATAGGATTAATTGTATAATTTTGTAAACGCTATGGGCATATTATATATTGTACCCACACCCGTGGGAAATATGGAGGACATGACGATGCGTGCCATACGCATCCTCAAGGAGGCTGATGTCATTCTTGCAGAAGATACCCGCACGTCGGGCATCCTGCTGAAGCATTTCGACATTCACAATCATCTCATCTCTCACCATAAGTTTAATGAGCATACTGCGTCTGCTGCCGTCATAGAGCGACTTAAGGGCGGACAGACAGTGGCACTGGTGAGCGATGCAGGTACGCCAGGCATCAGCGACCCAGGATTCTTCCTTGCCCGCGAGGCAGCAAAGGAAGGCATAGAGGTGCAGTGTCTGCCCGGAGCCACGGCATGCATACCAGCGATAGTGTCATCAGGACTGCCCTGCGACCGTTTCTGCTTTGAGGGATTCCTTCCACAGAAGAAGGGACGCATGACACATCTGGAGTCGCTCAAGGAAGAGCGTCGCACAATGGTGTTCTATGAGTCGCCATATAGATTGCTCAAGACTCTGCAACAGTTTGCCGACACTTTCGGCGAAGACCGCCCGGCAAGTGTATGCCGCGAGATATCCAAACTGCACGAGGAGAGTGTCAGGGGAAGTCTCAAGGAACTTGTTGACCATTTCACAGAGACAGAGCCAAGAGGCGAAATCGTGATAGTGGTTGGTGGCGACACCACGAAGAAGGCGAAGGAGAAGAAATACAAAAACAAAGATATAGACGAAGTTTAATCGGAAGAATGTTTCCATAATAATCCTGTTCACAGACTTATTCCTGTGAGCAGGATAGTTTTTATGTGCTATGAGGAGAATAAAGAGACGTCAGGATAACTACACATTTCTTGTGTCGGCACCAGTGCATCGAGTGATATTGACAATGGCAATACCGACGATTGTCAGTATGCTGGTGACGAGTGTATATAATATGGTGGACACCTATTTCGTGGGAAAGATTAACACGCAGTGTACGGCAGCAGTGGGAGTGTCCTTTTCTGTGATGTGTATCATCCAGGCCATAGGTTTCTTCTTTGGTCACGGTTCGGGCAACTACATCTCGCGCAAGCTCGGAGCAAAACTCCATGATGATGCCGCTGTGATGGCAGCCACGGGGTTCTTCTGTAGTTTCTTTACAGGAGTAATCTTCGCTGTTATAGGATTGCTGTTTCTCGAACGCCTGTGTGTGTTGCTCGGTTCTACTCCGACGATACTCCCTTATACCAAACTCTATTTGGGAATAATCCTGCTCGGTGCACCGTTTATGACATCATCGTTTACCATGAACAACCAGATGCGTTTTCAAGGTAATGCGTCACTTGCCATGGCAGGTATCCTGACAGGAGCAGCCCTCAATGTGGTGCTTGCTCCAATATTCATCTTTGTGCTCAATATGGGCATTACTGGAGCTGCTGTGGCAACACTTATATCGCAGTTGTGCAGTTTCTGTGTACTCTTTGCTATGACGCGAAGAAAACAGAATATCCACATATACTGGCAAAACTTCCATCTGACGAAACCTCTGTTCAAGGAGATACTGGCTGGAGGCACTCCATCTTTGTCGAGACAGGGATTGGGAAGCTTAGCCACCGTGATGCTCAATGTGTCGGCAGGTACTTTCGGCGACAGTGCCATAGCTGGTATGTCAATAGTGGGTAGATGCTGCTATTTTGTCTATTCTGCCATCATTGGTCTGGGACAAGGTTTCCAACCACTGTGTGGATTCTGTTATGGTGCCCGCCTTTACGATAGAGTGAAGGAAGGATATATGTATTGTGTCAAACTTGGTACAGCATTTCTTACCACAGTGGCATTGCTTGGCTTTGCCTTTGCCGAACACATAGTCCGCGAGTTTCGTCATGATGCCGACGTAGTAGCCGTGGGCACTCCTGCTCTTAGATGGCAACTCGTGACATTCCCCCCTCATTGCCACCATCATAGTGAGCAATATGCTCTTGCAGACCATACGCAAACCAGTGCGTGCAAATATATTGGCTGCAGCTCGTAGCGGTCTGTTCTTCATCCCGCTTATATTAGTGTTGCCTCGACTTTTCGGTCTTTTCGGTCTGGAAATAAGTCAGGCTGTGGCAGACGTATTTGCCTTCTCCATCTCCGTTCCGATAGCATGGAGTGCATTCCGTGATATGAAGAGAATGAAGTGATTCTTTGGTTAAAAGACCCAAACAAGGAAGAAATTATCGTGCTTGAAGTGATATTGTCAGATTTTATATTTAACTTTGTCCTAAGTCGTATGTCATTTATAGTAATAATGTGACACTTTTGGCTAGTTTTTAAGTTTGACAATAAAATGAAAACTATGAATAGATTATTTGTTTTGTTACTGATGGCAGCAACCATCGGCATGTCGTCATGTCAGGAAAAGAAAGCACAAGAGAAGGATGTCAGTCAGGAGAAGGTAGACTCATTGCAGCGCATCATCGTGCAGAAGGACAATGAGATAGACGACATGATGGGCACAATGAATGAGATACAGACCGGATTGCAGCAGATAAGCGAAGCTGAAAACCGCGTCAGCGTCATGGGAAGTAGTGAAGGTTATAGTGGTTCGCAACGCATAAAGGATGACATGGCATTCATCTCGCAGCAGATGAAGCGCAACCGTGAACTGGTGTCAAAACTTCGCCAGCAACTGCGTGAGAGCAGTGTCAAGGGTGACCGCCTGAAGGAAACTATAAATGGTCTGGTGCAGCAACTTGATGCAAAAGACCGTGAGTTGCAGCAGTTGCGTGCCGAACTTGACCAAAAGAACATCCACATAGCCGAACTTGACAATACAGTCAATAACCTCAATACCTCGGTAAATAACCTGACCGAAGAGGGCAATGCCAAGAGCAAGACCATTGCCGCTCAGGACAAACAACTAAACACTGCATGGTATGTGTTCGGCACGAAGAAGGAGCTCAAGGATCAGCATATCATAGAAAGCGGCAAGGTGCTACAGTCAAATTTCAACAAGAGTTATTTCACCAAACTTGATATAAGAATCGACAAGGAGATAAAACTATACTCCAAGTCGGCAAGCATCATGACAAATCATCCTGCAGGTAGTTATACTCTGCAGAAGGATGCTAACAAGCAGTATGTGCTTCGCATAACAAATCCTGACAGTTTCTGGAGCACAAGCAAATATCTCGTCATCCTCGTGAAATAACACATTATGACGGACAATAAGGACGAGCAGTTTATGCGCAAGGCTCTGCAGGAGGCAGAGGAGGCTTACAGTCAGGGCGAGGTGCCTGTGGGTGTCGTGGTGGTATGCAATGACCGCATTATAGCCCGCGCACATAACCTCACCGAAGTTCTCCATGATGTCACTGCGCATGCCGAGATGCAGGCGATAACGTCGGCTGCCAATATGCTTGGCGGAAAATATCTGCGCGACTGCACGCTTTATGTTACCGTAGAACCATGTGTGATGTGCGCAGGAGCCATTGGCTGGGCGCAGGTAAGTAGGGTGGTGTATGGCGCGTCCGATGAGAAACGCGGTTTCTCTGTCTATGCTCCCAAGGCGTTGCATCCCAAGGCAAACGTCACGGCAGGAGTATTGGAAGATGAGTGCAAGGCTCTTATGCAGAAATTCTTCAGTTCGCGACGCTGATGGCAGAACACAATGACTTTGGTAAGTGGGGCGAAGACTATGCCCAAGAGTATCTCATAAAAAAAGGCTACTCCATATGTAGTCGCAACTGGCGGCTCGGCAAACGTGACCTTGACATCGTTGCCCTCACTCCTGATATGCTCACCTTGGTCTTTGTAGAGGTGAAGACACGTCAAACAGACGAAGTGATGGAACCAACGGCAGCTGTAGACCACAAGAAGATAAAGAGCATAGGCTATTGCGCCAATGCATACATTAAGGAACAGAACATCGATGCGGAGATACGTTTCGACATTATTACTATAGTGGGGCGTCCTGAGTCAAAACCTGTTGTACACCACATAGAGGACGCCTTCAACCCTTGTCTGGCATGAATTGGAAGATAATAAAACTCGATACTACTGACTCTACCCATGAGTATATAAAGCATCTTGACGACGACAGGGTGGTGGTCGTGGCAGACTATCAGAATGCTGGACATGGTCAGGGAAGCAACAAGTGGGAGAGCGAAAAGGGTAAGAACCTGCTCTTCTCGGTAAAGACTCCCGTAATGAATATCCCTGCCAACAGGCAGTTTCTTCTCTCTATGGCAGGAGCGCTTGCAGTGAAGGATGTACTTGATGATTATGCTGAAGGATTCTCGCTCAAATGGCCCAATGACATCTATTGGCATGATAGCAAGATAAGTGGTACCATCATTGATACGTCAATAAGCGGAAGGGTTATCTCGCAGTGCATCTATGGCATAGGCATCAATGTTAACCAATGCACGTTTCTCAGTGATGCTCCCAATCCTGTGTCGTTGTATAATATAATAGGTAAGGAAACGGACCGAGATATCATCCTTGACAAGTTTCTGCATCAACTAGACCGTAGACTCAATGCTTTGTCTGAATATCTCTATGATGATATCACAGAGGAATACAAAGCAAACCTTTACCGACGCATGGGCTTCCATGACTATGAAGACGACAATGGTAGGTTCAGTGCAGAGATAAAGGATATTCTCCCTAACGGCCATCTCCTATTGTGCGACAGTGACGGAAAGGAGAGAAACTACGAACTGAAAGAAGTGAAATTCATAATATAACAAACACATATATAATCTTATGGCTAAGTTTAAGCGCATACTACTCAAGCTCTCAGGCGAGAGTCTTGCAGGTGAACAGAAACAGGGAATAAACGTAGAGCGTCTCAATCAGTATGCTCAACAGATAAAGGAGATTGCCGATATGGGCGTTCAGATCGGTATTGTGATAGGTGGTGGCAATATCTTTCGTGGTTTGACAGGAGCCGGCAAGGGTTTCGACCGTGTGAAGGGTGACCAAATGGGCATGTGTGCCACAGTCATCAACTCTCTTGCTCTCTCCAGTGCTCTTGATGCAGTAGGACAGAAGAACCGAGTGCTCACAGCCATCCGTATGGAACCGATAGGCGAGTTCTACACCAAGTGGAAAGCTATTGAATCAATGAATCGTGGCGAGGTGTGTATATTCTCGGCAGGAACAGGAAGTCCTTATTTTACTACCGACACTGGTTCAAGTCTGCGTGGCATAGAGATCGAAGCTGACGTGATGCTCAAAGGTACACGTGTGGATGGTATCTACACTGCCGATCCTGAGAAAGATCCTGAGGCAGTGAAATTCCAGGATATCACTTATGCAGATGTCATAGCACGTAACCTGAAGGTTATGGACATTACTGCTACTGCCATGTGTATGCAGAATGATCTGCCTATCTATGTGTTTAATATGGATGTACCAGGCAACCTGAAGAAGGTGATGGAAGGCGAGAACATCGGTACTCTCGTGCACAACTAATGCAAGGCAAGACTGCTATACCTAATTATAACAACATTAACGAACAACAATTATGACAGAACCTAAAGAAATACTCAGTCACTTCTGTATTGATGGTGAGGTGACCAGTGTGAAGCCTCTTGGCAATGGACTTATCAACGACACATTCCTTGTCACGACATCTTCTGATGAAACACCAGACTATGTGCTTCAGCGTGTCAATACCAATGTGTTTACTGATGTAGACCTCCTTCAGCACAACATAGAGATTGTGACATCGCATATAAGAAAGAAACTTGAGGAGGCTGGTGAGGACGATATCGACCGCAAGGTGTTGCGCTTCATAGCATCTATTGACGGTCCTTCTTACTGGAAAGATGGTGAAGGAAATCATTGGCGTGTGTCGGTGTTTATTCCCAATGCCCATACATATGAGGCTGTGACACCTGAATACTCACGCTTTGCAGGACAGGCTTTCGGTAAGTTTGAGTCTATGCTTGCCGACCTGCCAGAAGGAACGTTGGGCGAGACTATCCCAGACTTCCATAATCTGAGCCTACGCTATCGCCAGTTGCATGACTCTATGACTGCCGACAAGGCAGGACGCACAGCCAGCGTGGCAGACTTCATTGCTGAGATAGAAAAATATTATGAAGAAATGAATCTTGCTGAGGTGCTCTATGAGAAGGGACAGTTGCCAAAGCGTATCTGCCATTGCGACACCAAGGTAAACAACATGATGTTTGATGATGAGGGACGTGTGCTCTGCGTCATTGATCTTGACACCACGATGCCTGGATTCGTGTTCTCTGATTATGGCGACTTCCTTCGTTCTGCAGCCAATACCGTAGCCGAGGATGAGGCTGACCTGAGTAAGGTGGCTTTCCGTATGGACATCTTCAAGGCATTCACTGAGGGTTATCTGCAGGGAGCAGGTTCGTTCCTCACTCCATTGGAAATAGAAAACCTACCTTATGCTGCTGCCCTGTTCCCTTATATGCAGTGCGTGAGATTCCTTACCGACTATCTCAATGGTGATGTTTATTGGAAATGTGCTTATCCTACGCATAATCTTGTACGTGCACAAAACCAGTGGCAACTCTTCCTCAGTGTACTCTCACACAAAGAGGAGATGGCTGAGTACATAAAAACGGCGTGTGGGAAATAATTCCGCACACGCCGCAAACTAACAAAACCTATTTAATATTGAATCTAACCGTGGTATCGGGCAATCCTTTGGTGCTCACCGTAAGAGTGGCTTCGCCCTTTTGTTTTGCCTCTACCACCACTACCAGTTGACCACTGAAGAGTGGCATCGTGGTGGAGTTGAAAGGTATAAGGGATGTGGCGTCTCCGTTGCAAGATGCGCGGTAGGTTGCCGCTCCCTCTACTTTGAATGTCATTTCATTTGTAGCAGTAGGACATGGAGTTCCGTTTTTGTCTACCAGTTCTACTGTCACGAAAGCCAAGTCTTCGTTGCCTGCCGAGAGAGTCGTCTTGTCTGCCGTGAGCTTGATACTTGCAGGCTTTCCTGCTGTGCGTATAGTCTTTGTCTCGGCAACGTTGCCATTCTCATCATAAGCCACAACCTTCAGTTCTCCTGCTTTATACTTCACATCGTTCCAGCGTAGGCGGTAGCGGTCGAGTCTTGATGTCGGATCCTTGCTTATGCGTCCCTGGCTCTTGCCGTTGATGAAGAGTTCTGCCGATGGATATGATGTGTAGCAGTATACTGGTGTCACCTTTCCCTTGCGGTCAGGCCATGTCCAGTGAGGCAACACGTGCAGAGTGGCATCATCTGTGCGCCAGTGTGAACGATAGAGCCAATAGCGATCCTTAGGCAGACCAGCAAGGTCGCAGATGCCGAAATAGCTTGATCGTGATGGCCAGTATTCATCATAAGGCGTAGGTTCGCCGAGATAGTCGAAACCTGTCCACACAAATTCACCTATTGTCCATGAGCGGTCTTCTTGCATCTTCCAGTCATCATCGGGCAGATTGCTCCAGTAGCAATACTGCACGTCATAGCTTGAACACTGACCGTCGGCATATGTCGTGGAATCGCTTGCAAATACGGGGAACTTGTACACGCCACGAGAGCTAACCGTCGAAGCCGTCTCCGAACCGAGCAGGAATCCCTGTGGCAGACTCTTTATACTGTTGTCATACTTGTGTACACGATAGTTGAATCCCGGTACATCCATCACTTGGGCAAATCCTGACTTTATTGCGTCCTCAGCCTTATCCATACCTTGTGTTACAGGTCGGGTAGGGTCGAGGTCATGGCAGATTCCCTGGAGATGCTCTGACAACTGTCGTCCCTCTTCGCTCCACTGCTCAGGAATTTCGTTGCCTATGCTCCACATTATTATAGATGGATGATTGCGGTGGTTGAGTACGAGGTTTGTGATGTCACGGTCAGCCCAGTCTTTGAAGAATCTGGCATATCCATTCTTGCACTTAGGATATATCCACATATCAAAGCTTTCTGCCATCACCATCATTCCCAAAGAGTCGCACACCTCCATCTCCATTGATGATGGCATGTTGTGTGCAGTGCGTATGGCATCGGCTCCCATATCCTTCATGATCTTTATCTGACGTATGAATGCTGACTTATTTTCTGCCGCACCGATAGGACCGAGGTCGTGATGCAGACACACTCCCTTCAGTTTGCGGCTGATGCCGTTGAGTTGGAATCCGCCATCCTTTGACACTTTCACTGTGCGTATACCAACTCGTGTAGTAGTCTTGTCTATGAGCTTCTCGTTATTATAGAGTTCTGTCACGAGGGTGTAGAGATAAGGTGACTCTGGTGACCACAGGTGCGCATTCTTCACCTCTATCGGGTAAGCAGCATTGCCATCTGCATCGAAACCACCACATTCAAATCCTCCCACGCACTTGCCGTCAGCATCATAGAGCTTTGTTGTGATGCTGTGAGCCTTGTCATAGTCAGCCAAACGGATGTTTGCCGTTACATGAGCTGTGCCGTTTTCTACCTTGTCAGTGCGAAACCAGCTACCCCATGTATCTATTGATGCATACTGTGTGGTAGTGATGAGTTTCACAGGACGGAACAATCCGCCACCAGGATACCAGCGTGAAGATTCCTCTCGGTTGTTGAGGCTCACCTCTATGGTATTTTGTCCTTTCTTTAGATAAGGTTTTGCATCTATGCGGAAGGCATTGTAGCCATAAGCCCACACTCCAGCAAGTTTGCCGTTTATGTAAACATGCGGTTCTGACATTGCACCGTCAAAGCAGAGCAATGCTGTGCCTGGAATGTCCTTGATGTCTACTGTGGTGCGATAGAATCCTCGTCCTATCCATGGTAGAGCACCCGAGCGTCCTGATTTCTCAGTCTTCTCAGTCTCGCCGTTTTGTTCGATGGCAACAAACTGCAGGTCATACTTCTTGTCGAACGGACCATTGATAGCCCAGTCGTGAGGCACCGTCACGGCCTTGTAGTTCAAGCTGTCGCGCGAGAACTGCCATGACTTTAGATCCATGACCTGTCTTGTCTGTGCAGTGGCAGCCATCACTGTTGCCAGTGTGGCTGCCGTTAAGAGATATCGTTTCATTTGTTATTCTGCTTTTGAAGCGAATGCGTTGAGTGAAGAATTTGGCTTGCCAGTAGTGTCGAAAGCACCCATAGAGTAGCCTTCCCAACCATTGTAGCACTCAGGTTCCCAATAGAAGAGACCGAGACAGTCACTGATGCCTTCGCACCCTTTTATCATCTTGTTGAGCATAGCTTCAGCGTTTACAGATGTGTTGTCCATGCCAATCTCGCACACCATTACCTTCTTGCCGTATGTCTCTGCCAGAGTCTTGAGGTTAGCAAGACAGTCGTCGGTCTTTGTCTCCCAATCATCGTCAGTAGGGTAGAGTGACACACCGATAACATCATACTTTGCATTCTTTGACTTCAGACCATTGAACATCCATGTGAGACGACTTATCTGATGACCATTGTCGATGTGGATAACACAAAGCGCATTCTCATATACTGATTTCACTGCATCGTAGCCAGCGTCTATGAGAGCTGCAAAGTTAGTGAAGTCATTATTGCTGATACCTCCGATAGGCTTCAGCATACCAGTGCGAGTCTCATTGCCTATCTGTACCCATTCCACGTCGATGCCGTTGTCCTTGAGTAACTGCAGTACCTCCTTGGTGTGGTTGGCTACAGCTGTCTTCATCTGCTCGAGGTCATAGTCTGCCCATGCTGCAGGAATCTCCTGTTGACCAGGGTCAGCCCAAGAGTCAGAATAGTGGAAGTCAATCATCAGACGCATGCCGAGGTTGTGTGCTCTCCATGCCTTCACGAGAACGTCCTGCTTGTTGCACCATCCATCAGTAGGATCAACCCACACACGCAGACGGATGGAGTTCATACCGAGGTCGCGCATCAGCGACATGCACTCCTGTTCTGCACCTGACGCATTATAGAATTTATAGCCGGCAGCCTCCATCTCTGTAACCCAAGAGACGTCTGCACCCTTGGCAAAGCCAGTCATGTCGTATGTCTTCTCCTTCTCGGGAGTGGCTTTCTCATCGTTGCTGCAACTTATTCCTGTAATGGAGAACAAGAGTACTGAAGCCACCAGCGCTGCTTTTCCAAATATATTTTTCATTGTCATTATTGTTTGTTTATGGTGGGAACTTATAGCCCCCACCTTTTTTTGTTAGTTCATTACAAAGGTCAAGCCCTCGCGATTATTCATACTTCCAAGTCATGGTGTTGAGGTCGGCGGTAACGGTAACCTCTGTTTCGCCATCCTCGTCACCAAACCATATGTTCCAAGCGCTATCGGCAGAAGTCAACTTGTACTGCTCGCCATCTGCGCCATACCAAGTCTGCTTGTCGTCCTTGCTCTCGCCGACATAGATGAATCGGAAGTTTTCCCATGATGAAGGCTTATACTTGCAAGTGTAAACACCATCGCTTGTCTTTTCCATCACAGCCAATAGAGTACCGCCATCCGTGCTAAACATACAGAGGGTATTGTTTGCCTCTAACTCAGGTGTGGTGTTGTCACCACTTGTTATGGTGTAAGCCAACTGACTGTTTTCCCCTACCTTCACAGTAATGGTGTAAGTTCCAGCTGTAGGGATGTTCACGCTACCTGCAGTAGCAGCATCTGTCATCGAACCATCGGCATTGAGAGTATAGTTCATAGTCTTTACGATGGCTGAAGCGTCATCAGTGTCCGTTGACTTATTATATTCTGCACCTGTAGCAACGATGCTGATAGCAGTATTGGCAGTCGTTGTGGTAATAACCTTTGTCCAAGCATAGTTTGGAGCATCGTAGGTCATATCCTCACCATTCAACTGTACAGACTTGAGCAGAGTAGCCTTCCATTCCTTAGCCTGAGTGTCGATGACTGCATAGTAGATACCTGCAACGCCTGGGAACCAGAAATTCCATGCACTTGCAGTATTGTCTATAGCAAATGTGCCATCGGTAGATGAGTTACCCCAAGTTGTTCCATTATTCTCCTTACCCCAGAAGTTCAACCATGTAGAGGCAGTCATATAACCAGTGTAGATGCCATCAGAACTTGGAGAGTAGAGATAAGTCAATGTCTTCGTCTTGTCCGTATTCAAGATATTGATGTAACTCATATCTATAGTATAAGGTGTGATGTTCACTTTGCAGACATTACTGTAAGCGGCATCGAGGTTAGCTCCCAGTTGGCTCTTGATGCGGAAATACATAGGAGCAGTCTGGTCAGCAGTCATGCCCAATTCCTTGGCAGCTGAATTGAGGTCGCCACCAGTGAAACTCTTTGAGAGATTTGTCACTGTGTATTCCTTGACAGTAGCAAAATCTTCTGTGGCAGAAGCCTGAAGATATGTGAGCAATGTGCCGTTGGCAGCTGGCTTTGTCTCATCGCTTGATAGAAGCGTAGGATTTTTCCATGCTAAGGAGAGCACCTGTACGGCACTGTTCTCGATAGACAAATCCACTTCGGATGCAGATATAATCAAGTCAGAAGCCTTGAAGCCATCCAAGTATATCTTGTCGCCACTCTCGTCGCAGCTCACCATAGTGGTGAGTGCGATGAGCAGCATCATTATGTTTCTAAATATCTTTTTCATTGTTGTTTGCTTTGTAATTTAACACTTGACATTCAATACTTGACATTGAATTAATAGCCGTCGTTATGGAGATTTGGATTGGCTGTAAGTTCGGTGTTAGGTATTGGATAGATGTTATATTTGCTATCCACTGCCTGTCCGTCGTGAGTTCCGCCCTTCCACTGCCAGATGTACTTGTTGGTAGTAAACTGACCGAAGCGTATCAGGTCTGTACGGCGATAGCCCTCGTGATAGAGCTCGCGGGCACGCTCATCCAGGATGTTTTGGAGGAAGGCATCATCGTCAGCAAAGTTGTTTGCCCATATGTCGGCTGCACCAGCACGCTCACGAACAAGGTTAATCCAATATACGGCACCCTGCTTACGAGATGCTATCACGTTAGGATCGCTGGCATCTGTGCCACCGCCCCATGGATCCCAGTCTGTCTTCAGACGAGCCACACACTCGGCATACATCAAGTAGACATCAGACAAACGGAAGAGAGGGAAGTCGGTGTCCACACCGTCATTACCAGTGTTGGAAGAGGTTGTGCCGTCATCCTTCAGGTTGCTCCACTTCTCTGAGAGGTAGCCTGTGGTTTCATCGGTCATGCTGGTAATATCCTTGGTCTGACCTTCGGTGAAGAATGTACATCGCTTGTCGCCATTGTCCTTGCGGTCGATGTCGTCCTGTGTAAACTTATCCACAAACTCAGGACGCAGACGGAACTCGCTCCATCCGCTGGTTACACCAAAGTCGCCAGGAGTCTGATTGGCATTCGACATACTGAGCTGACCGCATACCAGGTATGTAGAAGCACCCCAGCTCACAGTGTGAGTGGCAGAAACAGGCAGGGCGAAGATAATCTCGTTTGTACGCTTGTCATTGTCTGCATTGAAGAGCTTGCTGTAGTCGTTCTCCAAAGTGTAGCCCATGTTCATCACCTGCTCGCAAGCCTCCTTGCACTCGGCATACTTAGCCACGCCTGTATACACCTCGCTGTTAAGATAGAGTTTTGCAAGCAATGTGTAGGCTGCACCCTGTGAAGCCTGACCGTAAGGGCATGTTGATGCTGGAAGCATATCGTTCACGCAAGCCTTGAGCTCGCTCTCGATATAGTCGAAAGTCTGCTGAGGAGTATAGCATGGTGGAATGAAAGTGCCCACTGGGTCGTTCTCTGTTACCATAGGAATATTGCGGAAGAAATCGAGAGCATGGAAATAGAACAAGGCACGCATGAAACGAACCTCAGCCTTATACTGTGTCATCTTTGTTGCCTCCTCGCCAGAGAAACTTGCTGCGTTGGCATTACGCAAGAACTCGTTGCAAAGGGCGATGTTGTAGTAGATGCGATAGTACATGTCTGACACCCATGCATCGTTGGCATCCCATGAGAGATAAGTCAAACCTGTGGTCTGCTCACCTGTGAGCCAAGTGCTTGCCATTTCATCTGTGCCACATTCCTGCATGTTGATAAACATACGCATGTAGTCGAAACCACTGCCACCATTCAACACAGACTCCATGTCCTTATTGTCGCCACCTTTTCCCTGACCACTGGTCACCATGGAGGCATAAATCTTACCGAGCACTGCCTCATAGTTGGCAAGTGTGGTATACACGTCCTTTGAGGTAGTCTCTGTCTGTGGGTATTGGTCGAGATCGGACACGCAGCTTGTAGCCGTTGTCATCACCGTAGTGCCCAACACCATACTGTATAATATATTCTTAAGTTTCATTGTTGTTTCTTCTTTAATAGTTTCTTATATGAAAGAAAAGCATCTACACTCTTCACTTAAAACTGGAATCCAAGGCTCAATGAGTAAGTGCGAGGACGTGGATAGAATGAGTTGTCCATTCCGTTTGGCACTTCAGGATCTGAACCAGAGTAACCTGTGATGGTGAATACATTCTGTACCATTGCAGATACGGTGAGCGATGCCCACTTGGTAATCTGACCCACATTGTAGCTAAGGCTCAGGTTGTCGAGTTTCAGGAAGGAAGCATTCTCCACATAGTAGTCAGAGAGATACTGGCGAGTCTTGAAACCTGTCTTGAGGAAGCTTGTGTTGAGGTTGTTGAGCTGAGAGTTGTTGTAGCTTACGGTCTCCCATGCGCCAGTGCTCATGCCCATGCCATTATATACATAGTTGTCGATGTTTGCACGGAAACTCATGCCGAGTGTCAACTGCTTATAGCGCAGACTGGTGCTCAAGCCCATGATATACTTTGGTGCTGGTGAGTGATAGCGATAGAGGTCAGACTCATTGATTTCGCCATCGCCGTTGAGGTCAGCATATGCACCCTCAATTGGCTTGCCTGTCTCTGGGTCGTAGAGCTGATGATATACGTAGAACATATATGGCTCATAGCCCTCTGACAATACCTGGAACTGATATGCGTCGATAGAAGGACCTACCTTCACGTTTGTCTGCGAACCGCCCTGTGTGAGCGAGAGGTTCTTCACCTTCATGTTCTGCCATGTGAAGTTATAGCTCAGGTTCCACTCCCAGTCCTTTGTCTGTATAGGAGTAGCATTGAGAGTAACTTCAATACCCTTGCTGTCCACGTTACCTACGTTAGTCAGGATTGTCTTTGAGAAGTTTGTACCTGCTGCTGTTGGCACTGAAGCCAAGAGGTCCTTTGTCTTACGTGTGTAGAAGTCTACAGCACCACCGATGCGACCACCAAGGAATCCGAAGTCAATACCATAGTTCCAAGATGTTGTTGTCTCCCACTTCAGGTTCTCCACGTATGCCTCAGGGCGATATGTGGTGATATACTGACTATTGATGAGAGCCTCGGCACCTGTCACACTTGATGTATATACAGGCAGATAGTTGTAGTTGCCGATACCGTCCTGCTGACCGGTAACACCGTAGCTGGCACGGATCTTCAAGTTAGAGAGCACCTCCTGATCCTTCAACCAAGGTTCCTCTGTGACAGTCCAGCCTAATGCCACTGATGGGAATGTACCCCAGCGGTTGTTCTTTGAGAAACGTGAAGAAGCATCTCTACGAACTGTAGCTGTCAAGAGATATTTACCGTCGAAGGAATAGTTCAAACGACCATAGTATGAAAGCAGAACATGACGATAGTCAGAAGCCTTCACTGTTGACAGAGTTGTGCCTGCAGCACTCTTTGTGAGATATTCAGGTGTGCTGCTCTTCCAGTACTGATAATCATAACCAGCAGTGACATCCACATTACTTCTGAGATTCTCGAAATACTTTGCATAGTTTGCATAGAGAGTGAGGAGTCGGTTCTCATTCTTCTGAGGACCATATTTGTAGTCGCTACCGCTGAGAGACTCATCTTTATTATAAGACTGTGCTGCGTAGGCTGGCACGTAGATTGTACCGTCTCCCTTGGCATAGTCAGCACCGAGAGTGGCGTGGAGCTTGAGTTCAGGCAAGAAGTGAACCTTATAGTCTACATCCATCGAACCGATGAAACGCTTCACCTTACTCTTCGACTCATAGAGGTCCAGCAGACCGCGAGGGTTGCGCACACCAGCGTTCACAGGATAACCCTCAGAATCGAGAGCCTCGTTGTAGCCACCATAGTTGCTATTGCCTGAGTAAACAGGGATAGTAGGGTTATATGTAGCGGCTGCCCATACGGCACTACTATTGTTGAATGAGTTGTTATTAAGAGTACCCTTGGCATTGATGGTCAACTTCAAGTGGTCTTGGAAGAAGCTTGGAGTCAGCACCACGTTGCCAGTCCAGCGCTCCACATTGTCAGTGCGAACCAAACCACTTTGGTTGTAATAGCCCACGGATGCACGGAAAGGCAAAACCTTGCCAATGCTACCGCTCAAGCTCAAGTTGTTGTCTGTGCCGAATGCGGTGTGATATACCTGGTCATTCCAGTCAGTATGAGCATCACCGAGAAGTGACTTCTGATTGTCTGTACCATAAGTCTTGATGACATTTACGAAATCATCGTAGCCAAGCATATCAACCATCTGCGCACGAGTCTGCACGCTATTGGTGGTGTTGAAGTTGATCTTCAGTCCGCCCTGCTGACCTTTCTTTGTAGTAATGATGATTACACCATTAGATGCGCGCGAACCGTAGATGGCTGTAGAGGAAGCATCCTTCAGCACTGTCATGCTCTCGATGTCGGCAGGGTTAATCATACTGAGGAAGTTGCTTGAGTTACCAGAGATACCGCCCTGCTCCAATGGCACACCGTCGAGCACGATAAGAGGGTCGTTGCTGGCATTGAGCGAAGCACCGCCACGCACACGGATGGTGCTACCCGCAGAGGCAGAACCGCTGTTTGACATGATCTGCACACCTGACACCTTACCATTGATAAGCTGCTCAGGAGAGGAAACAAGTCCCTTGTTGAAGTCCTTGGAGCTAACGGTAGCCACAGAACCTGTGAGATCGCTCTTGCGTGCAGTACCGTAACCAACGACTACGACTTCATTCAACTGGTTGTCGTCGGAATCGAGGGCCACATTAATAGTTGTGCCCTTCACGGCTACTGTCTTGCTCGCATATCCGATGTAGGAAACGATGAGTTGTTTTGTAGACTGGGCAACAGTGATAGTGTAGTTGCCGTCAAAATCTGTCACGGCTCCCGTCTTGCCTTCTGTGACCATGACGGTGGCACCCATGAGCGGTTCGTTTGTTGCGGCGTCGGTCACCACACCCTTGATGGTGATGTTTTGTGCCGATGCCGACATGCTGAACACTGCCATCATGCAAAATAGCAATAGCGCCATCTTGCTCTTGATGCAATCAAATAATGTTGGATTCATATCGGTTTTTATTTTTAGGTAAATTTATTTTCCTGCGTTTTCAAAACGTTATGGCGGAATGTTCCGACTTAGGTTTTTTAGCGGGTGCAAATTTATTGGAATTGATATAAATCAGTTTTTATAAATTGGACAAATGACGATACAAATCGGACAAATCGCCTCTTTTTTATTGATAAATAGCCCTTTTTGGCTAATTTGTTTTCTGAAAGCAATATATTGGACACATGTTTTTATTGGTAAATATAGTAGGTGTAGTGTCCTCACTGCACCCTTGTAAACAAGAAACAAGTACAATATTAGTTCATTCGCATAAATAAAGTTTACTGAACTAAAAGCAATTATTTAGGCAGTCACAATATTTTTCTATATCTTTGCATTGCACCACAAATCAAGTCATTTTTCAAATTATACTGACGATGAAACATGTCTTATACATTATATATATATGCGCCCTGTGCCTCTTCTTCCCGCAGATAGTGCAGGCAGAAGGGTTTCAATTTAGCAATGTCGACATTGACGAAGCGTCGGTAGTAACCGCTTTGGCGCAGGATAAATATGGCATAATGTGGCTCGGCACGGAGCAAGGACTATATTCTTACGACGGCTATCGTGAAGTGTCACATAATACTCAAGGCGCGTTGCAGAATGTGCACGTCTATTCTCTTTGCATTGACAATGACTTGATATATCTTGGAACGGATAATGGAGTGCAGATTTATGACATTCGCAAGGGACGCTATATAGATTCACCCAAGAGAAAACTTTCGGAGGTTAGAGCATTGACAATGTGGAAAGGAGATGTGTGGATAGGTTCGGCGGAAGGTTTGTTTCGCATGAAGACCAATACTCTCGCCATCCAACCAATTGGGAAAAATCTTCATAATGTCTATTCTCTTCTTGCACAGAAACGCAATATGCTGGTAGGCACTATCGGTGGACTGACAGTCGTAAACAATGACTGCAAAATGTATGCCGTGAAGATGCCCGACAACAAGAAAACTCTTGTGAATGCTCTGTGCGATGATGCTAAAAACCATTGTGTATGGGTTGGCACAGAGGGCGCAATGTACGCCTTTGATGGAAAAATTCTAAACGCAGTGCCAGCATTGCAGGGCAATTCAGTGAAGTCATTCACTGTGGATGGTGGTGTGGTTTATGTCGGCACAGACAACGGACTCTATGCTTATTCACCAAAGACACATGCCATTAACCATTCCACCCACGACTCGCGCGAACAGAGGACAATAGCCAACAACATTGTGTGGTCACTGCTTTCCGACCCTTGGGGCAACATATGGGCAGGCACCGACAAGGGATTGTCGATGCTCCTCAGTGAACGCCTCAATAGAAAAGTTCCTTTGGCTGACATAATAGGCAATGGCGACGGCAATGCCCTCTACGCCATCTTCCGCCACAAGGATGGCACGATGTGGATGGGTGGAAGCAACGGACTAATAGCAAGCGAAGGCAGTTACAGTAAGTCGAATGAAGTGGGCAAGGCTTCGGCATGGTATAGATTCAACTCGCCACAATTTCCACTTTCGCATAACCGTGTGCGCCGTATCACCAATGATAATGACGGTCGTCTGTTGGTCTGCACCGACCACGGCATAAACATATATAATCCACTCACACACCAGTTTAGGAATGTCATAGTGACCGATGCTACAGGTCGCTACACCACATCTTGGGCTTACGACATCGTGGACGATGGTCATGGACGCTACTGGATAGCGTCGTATATGGCAGGTGTTTTTGTAATCAACAAAGAGAAAATGCTATCTGCCGAAGGCACAGTGGTGGCTGACAAGCATATCCTCAACGATTTGCATGGACTGCATGTCTGGCAGTTAGCTCTCGATGGTAAAGGTCGCATATGGGCTAGTCTCTATGACCACGGCCTTGACTGCATAGACACACGCACTATGAAAGTGAGTCACATGACCTCTGCCGACACACGCATCAACTTCATCATTGCTGACCATAGGGGCAACATATGGGCGGCAATGGACAACTCCGTGCGCCGCTTCGGTATGGATAAGAAGAATGACTTGACAGTGAGTGTGGCAGGTTCCGCTAATGGAGTAGTGTCTATGCTTGCCGATGTTGAGGGTGACATATGGGCATTCCGTGGCAGACAGTGCACGGTGATAAGCCAAGACGGATCTACCGACTGCTTTGCCGTGAAGACGTTCACTCCGCTTTCCATGTATTACGACCGACAAACGCGCAACGTTATTCTTGGCGGTAATGACTGCATCCTACCCCTGCCCGCATCTGCAGCCCACAATCCCAAGTCTGCCCGTCAGCTTATGCTTTCATCAATAGATGTGGATGGAAAGAATTTTGTACCTGAAGACGGCTGCGCCTCGTTTGTTGCAGGCATAACGTTGAGTCATAGGCAGAACAATCTCAGTTTCCTCTTCACAGACATGCCGACACAGGGAATGCCTCCGTGTCTTTATGCCTATATGCTTGAAGGTGCCGACCGCACATGGCAATATATGGATGCCACCGACATGCATATCAATTACAACTCACTGTCTCCTGGTCATTACAAACTCCATCTGCGAACTGCCGGAGGTGACTTGGCAGGAGCGGAAGACGTGTATACGCTTGACGTGAGGATTCTTCCACCGTGGTATCTGTCTATGTGGATGAAACTTGTCTATCTGCTCATCATTGTTGCCTTGCTATGGTGTGGTGTGAAGTTCTATCTCACTCAATGCCGTCTGAAGGAAGAGCGTGCCGCCAAGGAGCGAGTGCTTGGCGAATCGCTGTCGCGTCAGACATTCTTCGAAAACCTTTCTTATGAGATAAAAACACCGCTTAGCCGTATCTTCGCTTCCGTGCTGTCGATGCTTCATGGCGAGACTGATGCGGCACGCAACAGTAGTCTGGAGCAGATGCGTCGTGATGTGGTGGATATCAACCGGTTAGTTAGCGAATGCTTGGATGTGCAGACGGGTAGTCAGGCGGAGAAACGTGCGACAGAGAAGGTGCGCATAGACTTAGTGGACTTTTGGCGCCGTGTGGCTTCCGATGGTCGATATGGTCATGGCAAGGGAGCCGTTGTGGGATTCCAAACGGATGTGCCTTCGGTATTTGTTGACACTGACGTGGCACGCATGCAGGCGATGGCAGAGAGGTTGATGGAGTTTGCCGTGGAGCATGCCGGCAATATCCAGCCTACTGTGAATGTGACTGTGGAAAAGGACCGCACTATTGTTGGCATTACAGTACCGGGAATAAGTGTTGGGGAAACAGAATTGCCATTGATATTCAACCGCTATTTCACATCAATGGCTCACACAGACAATGGCGAGGTGCACTTTGGTGCTTTGGCTTATGCCAAGGAGTTTGCCGATGCCGACGGCATAGGGGTGTCTGCAACTACAGACAGTAAGTCGCTGACGGTGCGACTGGCATTCAATACTCCTATGATGAAAGTGAAGAAGAATGAGGACGAGGTGGCAGTGCAACCTGAATCCGACAGTCAGGATGCGCGACTTTTCGCTAAGATAATAGCGGCTGTGGAAGAGCATATTGCCGACTCCGACTTCAATGTGACGAGTCTGCAGGAAACATTGGGCTTGGGTTCTAAACTTCTCTATCGCAAAGTGAAACAGATGACGGGCAAGACTCCAGTGGAATTTATACGCCACATTCGTATGCAACATGCCGCCGTGCTCTTGCGTGAGGGTAAGTTCTCTGTTAGTGAGGTGATGTATATGGTGGGCTATTCCAATTCAAGCTATTTCTCCAAGTGTTTCCAGAAAGCCTATGGCATCTCTCCTGCCGACTACTCCCGCAAGTCGGCAGCCCGATAGTGTGTCACCGCTTCGCCCTAAATTCTCTTGGAGTCATGCCCGTAATATGCTTGAATGTACGGTTAAAATGTGGCACATCTTCTATTTGAAACCTATTTTCACACTGCACCTAATCAACCCATCAATCACGGTTATCTTGCCGAATGAATGCCCTGATGTAAGGAAATGAATGCCCTGTTGTAAGCTATTACCTGCGTCGATGTTTTGACATATGTCGCAAACCTTTGTGACATATGTCAAAAACGTTTGTGACAATTGTCATAAACTTGTGTGACATATGCCAAAACATCGACGCACGTAATAGCTTACAACAACCCAACTATATTCTTACAATGGTAACTATAGGTGGCGAAGCGTCCTCGCTTTGTCACTCAAGCAAGAATATCGGGTATATGGTACGGGATGCAGTGAGGACACTGCACCTACTATTAAAAGTCCATTATAGTCAGTCTTCTGCTACCTTCCACTCAAGAGTGTTGACTCCATCCTTAAGAGTGAAGTTCATGCCTACCTTTACGACTAGCTTTGACTGCATCTTGAATGCGTCGGCATAGTGCTTCGTCTCAATCTGTGCAAGGGCATCCTCCACACTGCCGTTAAGTTTCAATTCCATCACATAGATGGTCGATGACGTTTCAAGCGTTATGTCTATGCGTCCCTTGCTGGTATGCTGTTCCACCTGTATGCGGTGTCCGGATAGCAGTGCGAAGATGATGTAAAGTGTCTGCTGCCAGTGACCTTCATAGTTGGTGTTATTGCAGTAAGGCACTGTCTCTAGGAAGTCGGCAAGTAGTTGTAAACCATTATTTATCTCTCCCCGTCTTATCTGTACCGACATATTTGCTATTGTCGTATTGCCGTTAGTAGAATAACGTTCGAGATAGTGAGGCATCAAACTACGGAAAAGCCCAACCCTTATTTCGTTGTTAGGAATGGCAAGTTCATAGAGGTCGCTATCCTCGTCATAACCCTTTATTGTTATGTAACCGCTTTGGTAGAGCAACGGCATGATAGTGGTCATCGTTTCAGTTGCTGCATCAAAGTCAGTATCTGCAATCATTACGTTCTCTCCTAAATCGACAGGCAGGAAGTCATACTTCCTCATCATATTGATTAAATAGGTTGGTGTGCCTGAACCGAACCAATATGATTTCAGTTTGCCGTCTGCGATGCCGTTGAGTAGACTAAAGGGATTGAATACATCGGGTGATGGCCACGTGAAGTGGTATCCGTCATACTGGTCTGTGAGTTTTGTAATTGCCTCCTCATGACTTAGTTGCAGTTTCTCTGCAAGTTCATCTATGTCATCACCCATTTGGGTGAGCAACTCTTCCTTTGTAATTCCACAGATGCCGGCATACTCCTCATCCATAGAAATATTCTTTATGTTATTTAGCTCGCTGAAGATGCTTAGTTGCGAGAATTTCGTGATGCCAGTAAGGAATACGAAGCGGAGCATCGGTTCGGCAACCTTCAGAGGACTGTAGAAATTACGCATTGTGTCGCGAAGCTGTGGCAACTGCGTGCCCTCATGCATAACATCCAGCAGAGGTGCATCATATTCATCAATGAGCACAACCAACTGCTTGCCTGTATTCTCAAAAACGGTATTTATCAAGTTTGCCAATCGTACATTGGGATCTGGAGAATCGCATGTGATGCCATACTTTTTCTCATTGTTCTCCAGAATATAAATCAGATACCTGTTAAGTTGTTCCTTCTCCATGTGCTTGCCTCCGCTCATGTCGAAATGCAGCACAGGATATTCGTTCCATTCTGTCTCTAGCTTCTCAATGGCAAGTCCCTTAAACAAGTCTTTCCGTCCCTCAAAATAACTCAGGAATGTGGACACAAGAAGTGACTTTCCAAATCTGCGCGGACGACTGAGGAAGAAATATGTTCCGTCCGTATGTGTCATATGATACACATACTCCGTCTTGTCTACATAGAACTTATCCTCCTTGCGGATGCGCTCGAAAGTCTGTATTCCTATAGGGTATAATTTCCTTGCCATACTTCAAAATCATTTTCTCTATGCAAATATATGACAAACAAACGAGACTACCAAAAGAGTAGAGAATGAAAGAATATGGAAAGATTGAAAGATTGAAAAATGGAAAGATAGTATTTATAGTAGTTGACATGTCCTCACGTCAACCATCGTAATAAATATGGAGAGGGTGCAGTGAGGACACTGCACCTACTATAACTACTATCTATTAGGGATTACTTTATTTCTTCAAAGTCTACGTACTCACCTTCATCTTGCGGAATAATCTTTCTCTTGCGTTGTGAAGACGTATTGTAGATAGTTTCGCCTCCTCTGTGGCTGTTTGTAGAATAAGAGGATTGCTGACTTCCTGTGTATGATGATTGCTGGCTTCCAGCATATGAGGATTGTTGGTTTCCTGAGTACGTGGACTGCTGACTGGAAGAATGACTGCTGGTGGAAGTTCTTTTGCGCAAGTTGAGCAGTGTCCTGATGTTATGTACAACAGTGAACACAAAGAACAACCCTGCGAAGAGGACTGCGATGAAGAACAGCGAAAGGAGTTTTAATATTATCATAAATGTTACTGGCGGTTGCTTTTGCGCCACATTATGAATGATACCAAAAGGTATGCCAAGATGATTACGGCAATGCTCATTACTGCCATTCCGCTTACAGAAAAGGCAATAAATGCTATTACGCTGAAGGCTATAAAGCCATATTTCACCTTGTTGTCACTATCGCTCCATCCCCAGTGCTTGAACTTCAGTGCAAACATCGGCATCTCGCAAATCAGAAGATAACTGCTGACAAAGGTCATGAGCAATATTATCAGCGGTGCATACTCAATATTCTCGAAATAAGAGTGATAGCCTACGATGAGCGAACTCCAGAAGAGTGCGTTGGCAGGTGTAGGCAGTCCGATGAAGGATGTTGTCTGTCGCTCGTCAAGATTAAACTTCGCCAAGCGTGCGGCAGAGAATGCTGCCATGATGAATGCCAAGTAGGGGATGTATGCTGACAGTCCGCCAAGGAATGACGGATAGTCAAGCACCGTGAGTTCATTGAATACTATCGCTGAAGGGGCAAATCCAAAGGTGATGTCGTCAGCGAGAGAGTCGAGCTCCTTGCCGATGGGTGAAGACACCTTCAAGGCACGGGCTGACAATCCGTCACCGAAGTCGAAGACTGCACCCAATATTATAAACAATAGAGCGGTGGAGGCATCTGACTTAAGGGCAAATACTACCGCTATGCATCCGCATATGAGATTGCAGGCGGTGACGGTGTTTGGAAACTGTGATTTCATTTCAGTTTTGCTATTATTGTTTGGTCACCAGTTGTAAACTGTCCCATAGTGACACATATCTCTGTGCCCAATGGCAAGTAGAGGTCAACTCTTGAACCGAACTTAATGAATCCGAGGTGCTCGTCGATGAAGCAGTATTCCTCTTCCTTTGCATATGTGACAATGCGTCGTGCCATGGCACCAGCTATCTGACGGCAGAGTATGCGCTCGCCGTTGTCAGCTTCAATAAGCACGTCGGCATGCTCGTTCTCAGTGCTTGCCTTCGGTAGCCATGCCTTATGGAAATTGCCGTTGTGATGCTTCACTGATATCACCTTGCCGTCAACGGGAAACCAGTTGGCGTGCACATTAAACAGGCTCATGAAGATGCTGACCATGATTCTGCGGTCGTGGAAATATTCAGTCTCTTCCACTTCCTCCACAACAACTATTCTGCCGTCGGCTGGAGCCACGACGATGTTGTCGGTGTTGTCGCTTGGAAACTTGCGCTTCGGACAACGGAAGAAATTGATTACCACGCAGTAGCATATACCAAATACGATGGTGAATATCCAGAATGGGATGTGAGTTTCTTGGCAACGCCACAGCAATAATGCTACGGAAACGATGAATATCGCTCCCCACACCAGCGTGTCGGTGCCTTCACGGTGAAGACGTATTTTCTTTAGTTTTTTGAGCTTCTCTATCTTTTTTGTCATTGTTCGCTATTACTTATAATTGCAAAGATAGTCATATTTTTTTAATCCGTGCAACAATTCCGAATTAATCTTTTGGCGGTGTGGCAATAAAAGAGTAATTTCGCAAGACTAACACATTTCTTACATGGTAGACTACATACACCTGCACGTTCACTCTTATTATTCTATTCTTGACGGCCAGTCGCCCATCGGCAAGATGGTGGACAAGGCTGTGGCTGACGGTATGCGCGGTATGGCGCTCACCGATCATGGCAATATGTTTGGCATCAAGGAACTCTTCGACTATTGCAATAAAATCAATAAGGGAAGGAAAAAGGAGGGGCTGGAACCCTTTAAGCCTATCTTCGGTTGCGAGATGTATGTGGCACGCAGAGGAAAGGATAAAAGGGAGAGTGACAAGGGCGACCGTGGCGGTTATCACCTTATAGTGCTGGCAAAAAACGAGACGGGATACAGAAACCTTATAAAACTCGTGTCGCGTGCATGGACTGACGGTTTCTATGGCCGTCCGCGTACAGATCGTGCGGACCTTGAGCAATTCCATGAAGGACTGATTGTCTGCTCTGCCTGTATAGCAGGTGAGGTGCCGGCTAAGATATTGCGTGACGATATAGAGGGCGCACGCGAGGCTATAGAGTGGCACCAGCGACTTTGGGGCGATGACTATTATCTTGAGTTGCAACGCCATGAGGTGAAAAATCCTAATCAGAGGGCAAACCGTGAGACCTATCCATTGCAGCAGCGTGCAAACAAGATTATCATAGAATTGGCACGTGAATATGGCATCAAACTGGTGTGTACCAATGACTGCCACTTCCTGAATGAGGAGACGGCAGAGGCTCATGACCACCTGCTGTGCCTTAATACTGGCAAGAGCCTTGATGACCCTACGCGTATGCTCTATTCCAAGCAGGAATGGTTTAAGACGCGTCAGGAGATGAACGACATCTTCTCCGACATACCAGAGGCACTCTCCAACACATGCGAGATTCTCGACAAGGTGGAAACCTATGATATAGAGAGTGACCCTATCATGCCTTTCTTCCCTATACCCGAAGACTTTGGTACTGAGGAACAATGGCGACAGAAGTTTAGTGAGGATGACCTCTTCAAGGAGTTCACCTGCGATGAGAATGGTGAAAACCAGTTGCCTGAAGAGGACGGTCAGAAGAAAATAAAGAAACTTGGCGGTTACGACAAAATATACCGCATCAAGTTTGAGGCAGACTATCTTGCAAAACTTGCATATGAGGGAGCACAGCGCATCTATGGTTCCGGCACTGCTGACAATCTGACAGCCGACACCCTTATAAAAGGTACCTATGGCATACCAGAGGAGGTGGAAGACCGCATACGCTTTGAGCTGCATATCATGAAGACCATGGGTTTCCCGGGTTACTTCCTCATCGTGCAAGACTTCATCAACTCTGCACGCCAGCAACTTGGAGTGTGGGTAGGTCCTGGCCGTGGTTCTGCTGCCGGTTCGGTGGTGGCTTATTGCTTGGGCATCACTAAGATAGACCCACTGAAATATGACTTGCTGTTTGAGCGTTTCCTCAATCCAGACCGTGTGTCGCTTCCTGATATCGATACCGACTTCGACGATGATGGCCGTGGCAAGGTGTTGCAGTGGGTAATGGACAAATACGGCAAGGAAAATTGTGCGCATATCATCACCTACAGTACGATGGCTACGAAGAATGTGCTTCGTGACGTGGCGCGTGTGGAGAATGTGCCTCTTGAGATTTCCAACGGATGGTGTAAGGCTATCCCTGACCGTCTGCCCGACGGACTGAAGATGAATCTTACAAATGTGGTGAAGACGGTGCCTGAGATACGTGATGCCGAGACAAGTGCCGACATTCGTGAGAGCAACACTATAAAGTATGCACGCATGCTTGAGGGAACAGTGCGCGGTACGGGTATCCATGCCTGTGGATTCATCATCTGCCGTGACCCTATCTCCGACCATGTGCCAGTGTCTACTGCCGACGACCCGGATTTCCCTGGTCTGAAGACTGCCGTGACTCAGTATGACGGCCATGTCATAGAGTCCACAGGTCTTATCAAGATGGACTTCCTTGGTCTGAAGACCTTGTCGGAGCAGAAGGAGGCAGTGAAGATTATCAAGCAGACACAAGGCGTTGAGATAGACCTTGACAACATACCTATCGATGACGAACTGACATACCAGCTATATCAGAAGGGACAGACCATTGGTACGTTCCAGTTTGAGTCGCCTGGTATGCAGAAATATCTCAAGGAACTGCATCCTACAGTCTTCGAAGACCTCATTGCCATGAATGCTCTCTACCGTCCGGGACCTATGGACTACATTCCGTCGTTTATCAAGCGAAAGAACGGTAAGGAGCCTATCACATATGATATCCCCTGCATGGAGAAATACCTTAAGGACACTTACGGTATTACTGTCTATCAGGAGCAGGTGATGCTCTTGTCGCGTCAGTTGGCAAACTTCACCCGAGGCGAGAGTGACGCTCTCCGTAAGGCCATGGGTAAGAAGAAGAAGGACATCGTAGATGCCATGAAGCCTAAGTTTATCGAAGGTGGAAAGAGCAATGGCCATGACCCGAAGGTGCTGGAGAAGATATGGGCAGACTGGGAAAAGTTTGCATCCTATGCCTTCAACAAGTCGCATGCCGCATGCTACTCTTGGGTGGCTTACCAGACAGCATATCTCAAGGCACACTATCCTGCCGAGTTTATGGCTGCCATCATGACGAGGCGCAAGAATGACATCAAGGAAATAAAGAAGCTCATGGACGAATGCAACTCGCTTGGCATTAAGGCTTTGGGTCCTGATGTTAACGAGAGTTTCTCTAACTTTGGTGTAAACAAGAAGGGTGAGGTCCGCTTTGGTCTTGCTGCCATCAAGGGAATGGGTGAGGCTGCTGCTGAGGCTATCATCGAGGAGCGTCAGAAGAACGGTCCTTATACTGATATATATGATTTTGCCCAGCGCGTGAACTTTTCACAGGTGAACCGCCGTTGCTATGAGTCGCTCGTGTTGAGTGGCGCATTCGACAGTTTCGGTATAGCCCGTGAGCAGTATATGGAGGTGGTAAACACTCAGGGTGACAAGTTCCTTGACACTCTGACACGCTTCGGACAAAACTATCAGAATGCCTTGGCTGAGGCCCAGACATCACTGTTTGGTTTTGAAGGTTTCAATGAGACCGTAGGCAAGCCACCAGTACCAAAGAACTACACCAAACTGAGTTCTATCGAGCTTCTCAACCGTGAGCGCGACCTTGTGGGAATCTATCTCTCTGCCCATCCGCTCGATGACTACAGTTTTATATTGGACAAGATGTGCAACACGGTCACCACCGAACTGGAGGATAAGGAAGCCCTTTCGCAGAAGGACAGCATAGTCTTTGGCGGTATAGTGTCGGCAGTGCGCACTGGAACGACAAAGACGGGCAAGCCTTTCGGCATAGTGACACTCGAGGATTATAGCGGTTCGGGTGAAGTGGCAGTCTTTGACGACTGGGGGATGTGGAGCGGTTATTTCGTTGTCGGTGTAACCTTGTATATAAAGGCGACATGCAAGAAACGCTATCCCACAAGCAAATATTATGAGTTCCGTTTGGGTAGCGTGAGCTATATGTCGGATATAAAGGAGAAGTGCATTGACAAGTTTACCATCTCAGTGAAGTCTGACATCCTCACAGAGGAGCTTGTCGATGACCTCACGACAGTGCTTGATGCCAATGAGGGAGATGTGCCGTTGTATTTCAGTGTGTATTATCCGAAATACAAGAACACGATGATGCTTCGTGCCAAGTCAAAAGGAGTGAATGTCAATCATAAACTCGTGAGTTTCATAGACTCTAAGGAGGGATTGACATATAGTGTAAACTAATGATAGAAATGACCTATGACAGTGCTGGTTATAAATCTATGACCAGTCCGTCATAGGCAAGATGTATGTCGTCGGGCAACTTTGCCTCGGCATCGTCATAGAGTCCTATCTGGTGAGTGACATGTATCAGATAGGTTTGTTTTGCCTTTACCTTTCTTGCAAAGGCTATGGCATCATCCACAAGCATATGGCTATGATGCGTCTTTGTCCATCGCAGAGCATTGACAACGAGAGTTTCCGTTCCTTCAAGGTAAACGAGCTGGTCGTCATTGATGGTTTTCATGTCGGTGATATATGCCATGTTGCCTATCCTGTAGGCGAGAATTGGCAGTTTGCCGTGCATCACCTCAAATGGTATAATCTCGGTGTCCTTTATCTTGAATGCCTTGCCAGGTTTTGTCTCATGAAGTTTCAATAAAGGCACACCAGGATAAAGGTTTTCTGTAAAGCAGTAGGGGAGTTGTCTATGCAGACCTTCCACGGTGTTCTTGTCGGCATAGATGTTTTGGTCACCAAAGATGCAGAATCCGCGCAGGTCGTCAAGACCTCCCACATGGTCATAGTGGATATGTGTGAGCAATACGGCATCCAATGGATAGAAGTCGAGTGGCATCAGCTGTTGGCGAATGTCGGGACCTGCATCGATGAGAATGCGCGCCTCTTTTGTCTCGAGCAATGCCGCTGTGCGGAAACGTCTGTCTCGTGGATCTTTGCTCTGACATACCTCACATTTGCATCCTAAGATAGGCACTCCGGCAGATGTGCCGGTGCCGAGGAAACGCAGACGCGGACGGTCAGGACCGACGTAGTCAGGCAGGTCGGCAAGTGTCGCTTCCGGAGTCTTTACTTTCAGCAGATTGTTTGTCATGCTCTTTTAGATGATGTTTACCTCCGGACGGATGTCAATGCCAAACTTCTCCTTTACGTCATGGCGTATTGTTTCGCACAACAGGACAATGTCGTTGCCCGTAGCTCCGCCTTTGTTTACCAACACGAGTGCCTGCTTGTCGTGCACACCAGCCTTGCCAAGGCTTTTGCCCTTCCATCCACATTGTTCGATGAGCCATCCTGCGGGAATTTTTACCTTGTCCTCGCCTGCAGGATAGTGTGGCATATTCTCGTAGAGAGAGGCGAGATGCTCATAAGTGTCCTTGCTGACAATGGGATTCATGAAGAACGAACCTGCATTGCCTTGTATCTCTGGGTCAGGCAACTTTGCACGGCGTATCTCTATCACAGTGTCGCGCAATTGTGATGCCGTAGGTTGGAGAATATTTTTCTCCTCCAAGGTCTTGCGTATGTTGCCGTAGTCAATGTTTGGAGCGAAGCTGAGTGACAGGCGATAGCTCACATGAGTGATAAAGAACTTGTTCTTCCACTCCGTTTTGAAGCGACTATGGCGATAGGCATATTGGCAGTCGGCATTAGTGAATGTCACAAGTTTGCCAGTGGCAATCTCTACAGCCTCTACGGTTTCTATCAAGTCTTTCACTTCAGCTCCATAAGCACCTATATTTTGCACGGCTGAGGCTCCTGCGTCGCCTGGAATGAGCGACAGGTTTTCTGCTCCATAGTAGTTTTTGCGTACACAATAATCCACTATGCCATCCCAATTCTCTCCACTTCCGCATCTTATGATGACATAACCGTCAGAGAGATGTTCTTCTATACCCATTATACCCGAACGTATCACCGTGCCATCGAAATCCTTTGTCAATAGCACATTGCTTCCTCCACCTATTATTATATAGTTGTCATTGCAGATATCGGGCAGTACTTTTGTAGCCTCTTCGGTAGATGTAAACTCTATGTAGCGTTTGCATTTAGCGTCTATGCCAAATGTGTTATGCTTCAGAAGACTGTAGTTTTCCTTGTCAATCATAGTGGTGTGTCGATTGTTGGTGTGACCAGTGTCAGTCGGGGTTACATATGCAGTTCGGTGACTTTCCATTCGCCAGCCTTGCGCTTGAATGTCAGTTCCGTCTCAATGCCGTTGGCAATGCCTCGGATAATGAATATCTTTTGGTTGGAACCTCTTCCCTGCTTTTGATATATGATGTTGTAGATCATCTTCTGGGGTAGGGGAGGAGCAAACGATGGCCATTGCTCCGGCATGAGTATGCCGTCCATAGTGTCGAAGTCATTGTCGGGGTCAGGACCGAGGAAGTGCAAAGGGTCGTTGACGCTCTCTATCTGGAACTCCTCGTTAGAAGCAAACTTGCTGTAGAAATGCAGGAACGATGCGTTAGGTGACTTAGAGAAGTTCGTCGTGTTGACAGAGTCCATCATCCACACGCCTTGCTTGCGGTTGAAGATATACTGCTTGACAATCTTGCGGTCAAGATAAATCTTCTCAAGAATGACATGGTTGATGTTGGTGTCCTTGGCTGCCTCTGCCTGTGCGGCATTGTCGAAGATGAGCGTATAGTAGTCCTGGCGCATGAAGAAATGCTCCATCTTCCACTCTTTCTTGCTTAATGTCTTTGTCTTTTTGCCGTTGATGACGGCGAGAGGGAATGTTATCCTGCTGAACTGAAGTTTCTTGTTGGCTGCAAAGTTGAATATGAAATCGTCAAACAATTCGTCAGCAGCCTTTGGCATCGGTGTGTCAGTGATGATTCTTTCCGCGGAGTCCTCAGCAGTGGAGTCGCTGGTCAGAGTGTCAATGAAGAGTGAGTCTTGCGAAGATTTCCTGCCGTTGCTGCTACATGACGATAAGCCGAGCATGCCACATACTGCGAAGAATATCGCAACAAACAAAAGATTTTTCATCAGATCAATACGGCGTGTTCTATAAATTACACGCATGGTTAAAGTTCTTCTTTAGACGGATTGCTCTTTGTGCCTTTTTGATTTAATCCGGCATCTTTTTCTTTTCCTTTCAGTCGTCTAGCCCGCTATACTCCTTCAAGAAGAAAGAAAAATCTGCTCGGCTAAAATCCAAAATACATCAAAGATAATTTTTAGAACCCGCCTTACATTAAATCCATACAAAATTACTACTTTATTTTGGATTGGTTTCCTTATTTCTATGGAATTTGCTAACTTTGCATAAAATAAAATTAGCAATATGATTTCTGACAAGATAGCAGCACTTCTCAAGGAAGTGGACACTCTTACGGCCACTAATGCCGAAGAACTTGAACAACTGCGCCTCCGCTTCCTCAGTAAGAAGGGAGAGATGAATGCACTGATGGACGAATTCCGCAGTGTGGCAGCCGACAAGAAGAAGGAGATAGGTATAAAGATTAATGAGTTGAAGAATGCCGTGCAGACAAAGATTAATGACTTGCGCGAGCAGCTCGAGACAGTGGAGACAGGTACGGAAGACCTCGACCTTACACGTACATCTTATCCTATAGGACTTGGTACACGCCATCCGCTTACTATCGTGAAGAATGAAATCATTGACATCTTCCAGCGTATGGGCTTCACTTTGGCTGGCGGTCCTGAGATTGATGACGACCAAAATATCTTCACCAACCTCAACTTCGCAGCTGACCATCCTGCACGTGATATGCAGGACACCTTCTTCGTGGAGAAGAGCAATCTCGATGTGACAAAGAACATTCTGCTCCGTTCGCATACATCAAATGACCAGAGCCACTATCTGAGCACACACAAACCACCAATCCGTGTGCTGTGCCCTGGTAGAGTATACCGCAATGAGGCGATATCTGCACGTGCACACTGCTTCTTCCATCAGGTGGAGGGCCTGTATGTTGACAAGAATGTGAGCTTCACAGATTTGAAGCAAGCATTGCTGATATTTGCTCGTGAGATGTTTGGTCCTGACACAAAGATTCGTCTTCGTCCAAGTTATTTCCCATTCACAGAGCCATCAGCAGAGATGGATATCTCTTGCCACATCTGTGGTGGTGAAGGTTGTGGATTCTGCAAGCACACTGGATGGGTGGAAATCCTCGGTTGCGGTATGGTAGATCCTAACGTGCTTGAGGCTTGTGGCATAGATTCTAAGGTTTACACTGGTTATGCATTCGGTATGGGTGTAGAGAGAATCACCAACTTGAAGTATCGTGTATCCGACCTCCGCATGTTCTCGGAGAATGATGTGCGCTTCCTCAATGAGTTTACTTCAGCACGATGATAAATGACACATTACATTGATTGAGATTACTAATAATTTAAGAGCCGTTAGTCCTTCGTGGATTAACGGCTCTTTGCTGTTGTATTAGGCGGTACGGCTCCTTCGCCATACCATAAACTCAATATTTTTTCCTTAGTGGGTACGGCGAGGGCGCCGTACCTCCTATGTTAGAAATCGCTGGTGAAGTGGAAGCGGATGTTCTCAAAGTCCTGCTGTGCCATGGAGAGAACATAGCCTGAGTCAGCGAGGAAGACATCGCGTCCGTCCTTATCCTTCGCCATATATTGATATTTTCTCTTTTTGAAGTTGTCAAGTTCCTTCTCGTCATCGCTCTCCACCCAACAAGCCTTGTAGAGGTGTACTGGTTCCCAACGGCACTTCGCGTTGTATTCATTTTCCAAACGATACTGGATGACCTCAAACTGCAACTGACCTACGGTGCCGATGATGCGACGGTTGTTGAACTGGTTGACAAACATCTGTGCCACACCTTCATTCATCAACTGCTCCAAACCCTTCTGAAACTGCTTAGCCTTCATCGGGTCATCGTTCTCTATGTATTTGAACAGTTCAGGAGAGAATGAGGGCAAACCGCGGAAATGCAACTGCTCGCCTTCGGTCAGCGTGTCGCCAATTTTGAAGATGCCATTGTCAGGCAGACCTACGATGTCACCAGCCCATGCTTCGTCAATGGTAGACTTGCGCTGCGCCATAAACTGAGTAGGGGAGGAGAAGCGTATGGTTTTATTTTCACGCACATGCAGATAAGGCTGGTTTCTCACGAACTTGCCCGAGCATACCTTGCAGAAGGCGATACATGAACGATGGTTAGGGTCGATGTTTGCCGTTATCTTGAAGATAAATCCTGTAAACTTGTTCTCGTCAGGATTTACCATTCGCTCCATAGCCTTGGTGGCTCTTGGCGATGGTGCTATCTCTACGAAGCAGTCGAGCAACTCCTGCACACCGAAGTTATTGAGTGCCGAACCGAAGAACACTGGTGCAACCTCTGCGTTGCGGTAGTCCTCAAGCTTGAATTCAGGATATACGCCACTCACCAGTTCCAAGTCTTCACGCAGTTTCTCGGCGTCAGCCTCACCCACGCGCTTGTCGAGTTCTTCTGAGTCGATGTCCACTGCCACCTTCTCTGTCACACGCTGCTTGTCGGGAACGAAGAGGTTGAGCTGCTTCTCATATATATTATATACGCCCTTGAAGCGTATACCCTGGTTGATAGGCCATGACAGCGGTATGGTCTTTATCTGCAGTTCCTGCTCCAACTCGTCGAGCAAGTCAAACGGGTCACGTCCTTCACGGTCCATCTTGTTGACGAAAATCATCACTGGAGTATTGCGCATGCGGCACACCTCCATGAGTTTTCTCGTCTGTGTCTCCACACCCTTTGCACTGTCCACCACGATGATGGCAGAGTCTACGGCTGTGAGAGTGCGATAGGTGTCTTCAGCGAAGTCCTGGTGACCAGGAGTGTCGAGGATATTCACCTTGTAGTCATGATAGTCAAACTCCATGACGGAGGTGCTTACCGATATACCGCGCTGCTTCTCAATGTCCATCCAGTCGGATGTCGCGGTCTTTCTTATCTTGTTGCTCTTTACTGCGCCAGCCACCTGTATCTGACCACCGAAGAGTAGGAACTTCTCCGTCAGAGTGGTCTTACCTGCGTCAGGGTGTGAGATGATGGCAAAGGTACGTCTTCTTTCTATTTCCTGATTCATAATACGTTCTATCTTTGTCTTGTCCGGCAGTCTTACATCTCGTCATCGTCGAAACGCAGACCTTCTGTTTTATCCTTTATATAATAGTCTGACAGCATGCCGAGGAATGTGGATATCTCGTTTACTGCATTCTGTGTTTGCTGCGACACTTCCTTCTTCTGCAGACGGAGCATCATCACTCCATAGAGGGCATTGAGACAAGTCTCTATCTCCGACACGTCTTTGCTTCCCTTGTTGCGCAGTTCTACGATAAACGGCAACACCTTGTAGTATTCTGCATTGTAGAAAGGAAACTTTGGACTGGCGAGCAGTTGTGCGTTGAGGTCGTTGAGATCTTGCACCAATATGGTGTTGATGGAGATGTGGCCTCCGTCCTTCTTGCCCTCCTGCTTTACCATGCGGATGATGTTGCCATACCAGTCCACGATTTCTTCGTGCAGTTCCAGGTCAGTGACCTCAAACTTTGATATGTACTCCTCCTTCATCTTGCTCAGCGAGCATCCATAGGCGCGGATGATGTCTTCCACCTGCCACATGTAGAGGATATACTCGATGATGTTTTCTTTTCTGAGTTTCTGTGCTATTATCATAATCTTAATACCATGAAAGGGAATAGAGATTAAATACTGTTCCGATGAGGAATACTATCGACACGAGAATCACTATTGCGCCTATTATTCTGTTGATGATCAGAATGCCGTCGTCATTAAATCTGCCCCTGATCTTGTCTATCAGCCAAGTCAGTCCAAACCACCAAAGCAATGCTCCCGTGAAGATGCTCAGATAGCCTATGCCCATCTCCAGCGGATGATCGGACACGACAAACGAGAGCTGTGTCATCGATGCGATGAAGAGCAGGATGATGAGCGGATTGGCAAATGTTATCCAAAATGCAGTGTGGGCATTGTAGAAGAGCGACGTGTTGCGCTTGTTGATGAGTTGCACCGGTTTCGGTTTGCTGCGGAAACAATAGATGCCGAAGATGAGAAGTATTGCCGAACCAGCAATCTTCAGTGCATAGAATGTGTCTTCCTGAGTGATGAAGTCCTGTATAAAACTAATGCCAAGACCGGTCAGCAGAGCGTAAATGACATCGCTGATGGCGGCACCTATGCCTGTGGCAAATCCCGGCCAACGGCCCTTATTAAGTGTGCGCTGCACGCACAATACTCCAACAGGTCCCATAGGCGCAGATGCTATGACGCCTATGAGTATTCCCTTGAAGATTAATTCTATGATGTTGATAGGGAATATCAGTTCCATTATTTTGAGAGAATACTTGTCTTCATAATGACATATTAGAACGCAAAGTTACTTCATTTTCCCGACAATCATTCCAAATGTTCTCCTATTTTTATTTATATGCCCTTTTTTCTATCATAACCTTTTGTATTCTATGTTTTTTTGCCTACCTTTGTGCTATAGGTGTGTTGCGTCTGCAACACCTTACAAAAACTTATATCAACCGAATCATTATTAACTAAAATAACACATCAAGAATGGAAACAACAACAACAGAGATAAAGCCATATGTTATCGGCTTGGATCTGGGAGGCACCAACTCGGTGTTCGGTATCGTTGATAGCCGTGGCGAGATAAAGGCCACAACATCGATAAAGACTCAGGGCTATCCTACAGCCAAGGAGTATGTTGATGCTGCTTGTGAAGCTTTGCAGCTCATTATAGACCAGGTGGGTGGTATTGATACCATCAAAGCTATGGGTATCGGTGCTCCTAACGGCAACTATTATAACGGAACTATAGAGTTTGCTCCAAACCTGGAGTGGGGACGCAGTGGAGTAGTGCCTTTGGCAGATCTCTTCTCCGAGAAACTCGGCATTCCTGTGGCTCTTACCAACGATGCCAATGCTGCTGCTATCGGTGAGATGACCTATGGCGTGGCACGTGGTATGAAAAACTTTATCGTTATAACTCTCGGCACAGGCGTTGGTTCAGGTATCGTTGTTAACGGTCAGCTCGTTTACGGTTGCGACGGTTTCGCAGGTGAGCTTGGTCACGTAATCCATGTGCGTCAGAACGGTCGTGCTTGTGGTTGCGGACGCTTTGGCTGTCTCGAGGCTTACTGCTCGGCTACAGGTGTGGCTCGTACTGCACGCGAAATTCTTGCTACAACAGACAAACCATCAATTCTCCGCGAGATGGATCCAGAGAAGATTACCTCTCTCGACGTTTCTCTTGCTGCAGCAAAGAATGACCAGGTGGCTCTCGACATCTATGAGTTCACAGGCAGAATGCTTGGTGAGGCTTGTGCAGACTTCGCAGCATTCTCTTCTCCTGAGGCATTCATCTTCTTCGGTGGTCTGACAAAGGCTGGCGATCTCATCATGAATCCTATCATCGAAGCTTACAATGACAATGTGCTCAACATCTTCAAGGGTAAGGCTAAGTTCCTCGTAAGCGGTCTCGACGGTTCTTCTGCTGCTGTTCTCGGTGCCTCTGCAGTAGGTTGGGAAATCAACGACACTCCTTCTACTACTCAGCAGTAAGTGGTTGACTTGTTACGTTCTAAAGATTCATCAATAATATATTTTTAGAATATCACATAATAACAAAAGCGGGAAGCAATTTATTTTGCCTCCCGCTTTTGCTTTGTAGAACGGTGTTATTATGTCGTCCGCTAAAATTTCAATGAATATGAACGTACGTGCATCTCGTAACGAACGTACGTGCATTGGGCAACGAACGTACGTGCATCGCATAATGAACGTACGTGCATCGCATAATGAACGTACGTGCATCGCATAATGCACGTACGTGTATGTCACTAATTATTTTGTATTAAACTTGAATGCGAGTGGTTCTGCCTTCAGACCTGCTGGCAGTTTCACTGTCACCTTACCGTCCTTGGCAGTGTATTTCACTGTCTTGCCAGTATTGAGGAGTGTGAGTTTGCCCTTTGGCTCGTTCTCAGTCCATGTCACTGTTGCAGGTGTCGACTCGCCATCCTCGATGGCATAGATAGCATACTGCGTCTTACCGTTCTTTGATGCTGTGAACCACACCTTGCCATCATTGTAATGAGGAGTGGTGACGGTGTTATAGATTGCCTCACCGTTCTTGTTCATCCACTTGCCTATTTGGAGCAATATCTCCTGCACTTCTGGTTGGATAGTTCCTTCAGGTGTAGGACCTACGCCGAGGGCAAGACATCCGCCTTTGGCTACAATCTCAGAGAGAATGCCGATGACCTTGGCTGGAGTCTTGAACTTTGCACCTGGAATATATCCCCATGCATGGCTGAGGGTGATGCAGCTTTCCCATGGAATGTTCAACTGTGTTGCTGGTATGCCCTGCTCAGGTGTCTGATAGTTTTCGTTCTTGCCACGTATGGTGCGGTCCACGCTTATCAGTCCTGGGTTGCGTTTGCGGGCTTCCACAAGAATTGAGTCAAGACCTACCTGCTCGCCTGTTATCCAACCACCATCAAGCCACAGCATATCAAGTTTGCCATAGTCTGTGGTCAACTCCGACAACTGGTTCTTCGTATACTGCACATAGTTTTGCCACCAGTCGGGGTGCTGCTTAATGCTGTAGTTGATGCCGCGACGCGGTGTAGCGTAATATGGATTCCAAAACCACTTGCTGTGCCAGTCTGGTTTAGAGAAATAGCATCCAATCATAAAACCCTGTTTGCGATAAGCATCAAAGACTTCCTTGGCAACATTCTTGCGAGGATTGTTGGCAAATGGTCCGTGGGCAATGGAGAAGTCTGTGTATTTGGAGTCAAACATACAGAATCCGTCATGATGCTTGGTGGTGAAGATCATATACTTCATACCAGCTTTCTTCATCACGTCAGCCCAAAGGTCAGGATTGAACTTTACAGGGTTGAGGGAGTCTTTCTGACTCCAATACCACTGCTTGTCCTTCTCATAGTCATTAAAACGCTCACGGCGAATCCAGTCTTCGGAGCATATTGACCAAGACTCCACGACGCCAACTTGACTGTAGAGTCCCCAGTGCATGAGCACACCAAACTTTTGGTCTTGCCAGTGCTTGAGGTTTTGTATAACTTGTGGGTCTTCAGGCCACACATAGTCTGAAACTTCAGACTGCTCGTGAACGAAACTCTGTTCGCTCTTTTCCTGGGCATTGGCTGTGAGCAACGAGGCTGCAAGAGCTACGCCCAGAGTCATAAGATTTAAGTTTCTCATATAGTAGTGATATTCTTTCGTAATAGTAATCTTGTGTAAAGTTACCACTTTTTAGCGACATTTCAGCTATATCGTCAGCATTTAGTTGACGAATACTTTCTTCGTGATGCCACCCTTCTTCACTATCATCATGCCCTTGGCAGGCGAATTGAGACGACGGCCTTGCAGGTCATAGAGGTCTGAACCATTGAGCAGATTGAGAGTGTCATCTGCATTTATGTCACTAATGCCGTTTGTTTCATCAGTGATGATGTCGAGACTAATTGACTTTGACTCGCCGACAGGAGTAGTGATGTAGGCGCGGTAAGGCAAAGCCTTTACTCCCATTGCGGAAGAATCAGAAAGAAGAGATGCTACATTCCAGAACTTATTATTTGAGATAATATAGTTGTTGGCGGCATTTGCAACTTCTTTTTCATCAAATGTTCCGACCAAATAATTAGACGTAACAGGCTCTTTCACAACTTCTGCACCAGCATTGCTGCTAATGGAGATGTTACCCGTGGTAGTATAAACGAGTATAGGCTCGCCAGCTGTAACGCTTTCCTGTATCTGCTCAACTGTTATCTTGTCAGCACCGACCTCGCTTATTCTGTAGCAGGTCACGCCTTTGTTGGAAGCGGCATCAAACGAGAATGGCAGGCAGAGGGTAGCCCAGTTGCTGCTGACTTCACGACTATAAGATGCCGTATTGGCTGTATCAAACGTGAAATCAAAATCAGAAGAGAACGCATCTTTGTCACCGAAGTCCACATTGTCATAGCAAACGGCATCCACACCGTCGGCATTATACGACTTTGCACCTACTGTAAAGTGGCGACGAAGGCTTAGACAGCCGTCAGTATAGTTGGCTTTCGCTTCGCCACAGTTGCTGGCATCATAGTTAGGGAGCAGAGTGCAACCCTTAAACATGTAGTTACCACTCCAATTTTTATACAGCTCAAACTTGTCGTTAACATAGATATTCTTCAGTGCTGAGCAATTGGCAAACATTTGAGTTGCGGCACCCAAAGTGTCAGTAGTGAACCAACTGAGATCGAGTTCTTCTAACTCTTCACAGCAACGGAACATCTGTGATGTACTGTAAACCTTTGGTGTTCTTGACTGTGGCATTCTTACGCTCTCCAAAGAGCAACAGTATTCAAACATGCCATACAAATTCTCTGCGGCAGACATATTGAAATGTGATATGTCTACAGATGTAAGACAATCACAGTATCCAAACATATCTGTCATATCTTTAACCTTGGACGTATCCCAATTGGACATATCTACCGCCTCCAGTTTCTTACAACTGTTAAACATATATTTCATGTTTTCGACAGATGAAGTGTTGAAACTGGAAAGATTAAGAGACGTTATGGCACAATTGGAAAACATAGCATACATATTCTTCACCTCTGACGTATTGAGGTTTTCCATTCCTTCTATGTCGGCAAGTTGATCCATCTGGGCAAATAAACCCAAGCACGACTGTGGACGATAGTCGGCGAAGGACTTGTCGAAGACCACTTTTGTGATTTTGTCAACATAACTATACCATCCCGGATACTCGAAACTATCCATGTCGGTAGCAAGGTTATACAGGCAGGTCATCGTGGCATCAGAATATTCTCTCTCACCATTGTAATAGAAGGTGAGGGTGTTGGTCGTAGCGTCGTATTCTGCCCAAGGCTCCGTTGGACCTGGATACTTCGAGAAATAGCCTGTGTCATAATTAGCCATTTCTTTGCCTATATTCTGGCTGTCGAATCCTTTAAGATTACTGCAACCCCAAAACATTTTATCTCCAGAACACTCTTCAGACAGCACAAAGGATTTGCCTACATAAATCGTTGACAAGGAAGAACATTCATAAAACATCTTGTCCATGCATGTAACATTGGATGTATTGAAACGCCTCAAGTCGAGTGTTGTGAGACTTTCGCAACCATTAAACATCCAGGACATATCTTCCACCTTGGAAGTATTCAGATTTTCTATACCTTCTATTGTGACAAGTTTTTCCATACTAGCAAACCAACCATAGCAGCAGGTAGGACGTGCATAGGAAAAAGTTTGGTCAAACACGACTTTCTCAATATCTGTGCGGTGTTCATACCATTTTGGGGTATTTGACGTGTCTTCTGGAATCTCGTATTGATTGTCACTTTCCGTATACTGGTCATCATAATGGAACGTGAGCGTTTTGCTTGTTTCATCATATTCCACCCAAGCTTGTGAGCCTGTTGCTATCTTTGTAAGGTATCCATCAGTGGTGTTTGCCATGGACTTATCCACCTTACTGTTGTCATAATTGGGAAGTGACACACAGCCAGAAAACATATTCTCACTGTCACAAGATTCAGAAAGTGCAAACTTGTCGCTCGCATACAAATACCGCAAAGAAGAGCAAGATTTAAACATATCAGATGCATCTGTAACTGAAGAAGTGTCAAATGACGTAAGTACGACTTCTTCGAGTTTCATACAACTATCGAACATACCTGACATATCCTCAAGATTAGAGGTGTCAAAACTGCTCAAATCTACCGAAGTCAAGTTGGAACATCCTGCAAACATCCAACAAGCCGTTTCAAGAGAAGGCGTCTTGAACTTTGACAGGTCTATCTCTTTCAAAGAAGAGCAAAATGAAAACATCAAATCTGTGTATGTAAGTTTTGGATTGTCATGGGCGGGAAGAATAACTTTCTCAAGTTTGGTGCAGTTGGCAAAAAGGCCATACATATTTTCAAGATTGTCCGTCGGGAAACTTGACAGGTCTATGGATGTCAGTGACGTACAGCCGAAGAACATCCTGGACATAGTCTCAACATTGCTCGTGTCGAAATGGCTGAGGTCAATGGATGTCAGTGACGTACAGCCGAAGAACATCCCATCCATTTCTTTCACGGCAGATGTGTTGAGGTTTTCGATGCCTTCTATAGTCTTGAGATTTCCCATATCAGAAAACCACGCATAGCAACATTCGGGACGTGCATCGGCAAAACTCTTGTCAAATACCACCTTTTCCACTTTTTGGGAAACGCCACCGTAGTTTTCAGACCATCCCGGAATGGACTGTGTAGTAGACTCAAGACCGTATTTTCCTGTAGCTTCGGTCGAGTCTTTCTGGTCATCATAACGGAAGGTAAGGGTTTTGGTACTCTCCTGCCATTCCACCCACGCCTCCTTATCGGCATAAGCAAATGCAGGTAAAGAAAGCAATACTGCAAAAACAGTCAGCTTTACAAATGAAGTAAATGTTTTATTCATGATTATTTGTGTGTGTTTTCTATATATAAACTTTACAACATGCAAAGTTACAAACTATTAACCAAATTAAAAAGAGAATCCTTGCACTTTGTCTACAAATGTAAACAAAGTGCAAGGATTCTCCTTTATCACTACGCAAACAATGTTCGCGTGCTATATTTATACTATCAGCTTAGAGTGCAGCGTTAACCCATTCCCAGAAGAAGCTTGCTACACCACAGAGCAATACGCCTGCTACGCACACGAAGAGCGCAAGACGGGTGTTGCAGTCACTGCGGAATGTAGGCAGAGCCTTCTCAGAACTGTTGATATACATTGCCTTCACGATGAGCAGATAGTAGTAGAGGCTTATGACAGTGTTGAGCAATGCTATGAACACTACCACATATGCAGCCAAAGAACCTGCCTTCAGCGCAGCCATGAACACGAAGAACTTCGAGAACATTCCTGCGAATGGAGGTATACCTGCGAGTGAGAACAATGAGAAGGTCATGAGCAGGGCAAGGCGTGGGTTGGTGGTATAGAAACCATCGTAATCGCTTATCATTGTCTTGCCACCATTGCGCTGCTCCACGATGCTGATGATAGTGAAGACTGCGAGGTTGGCTGCCACATAAACGAGAATGTAGTAAGACAATGCAGCAATGCCCATATCAGTGTTGCCGATGACAGCAAGCATTACGTATCCAGCCTGAGAGATGGAACTGAATGCCATGAAGCGCTTCAGTTCATCCTGACGTATAGCCATGATGTTGGCAAGGGTGATGGAAGCAATGATAACCACATAGAGAAGTGGCTGCCATGCTTCTGTCATGTTGCCGAACACCTTCATGAGGATAACCGCGAGAGTGAATGCTGCAGCTCCCTTTGACACTACCGAGAGATAACCTGTCACAGTAGTAGGAGCACCCTGATAGGTGTCGGCTGTCCAGAAGTGGAATGGCACGAGAGAAATCTTGAAGCCAAGACCACTGAAGAAGAACACAAGACCCATGATAGTGAGAGGAGTCATGGTGATCTTCTCTGCCATGTCTGCGAAGTAGAGAGTGCCTACCGCTCCATAGAGGATGCTGATGCCATAGAGCATCACACCGCTTGAGAATGTAGCAGTGAGAATGAACTTGGCAGCTGCTTCCGCTGAGTTCTGACGATATTTGTCGAAAGCAACGAGACATGCCATAGGCACTGATGCCATCTCAAGACCGAGGAAGAACAGGAGGAAATGTCCGGCAGACACCATCATGTTCATACCAAGGAGTGTGGAGATAACGATCATATAGAACTCACCTTCCTTATACTCAGTGTCAGGACGTGACAACCATGTGCGGCTCTGGATGAGTACGATGAGTGTGCCTACTGCCAAGATGGTCTTCATGACACCTGCTGCAGCATAAGTGTGATACATGCCACCGAAGGCAGTCATCTCTGCTACTGGCATGACATTTGCAAGAATGTGCAAGAGCATAAGCACCGACACGAGAGGATTGAACCAGCGACGGTTTGACTTATGTGCAGAACAGAAATCGCAGATGAATGTAATTATCAAGATTGCCGTCAGCGTAGCCTCAGGAATCATATGTAAAAATTGACTGTAATTCATTTCTATCAGTATTTATACCGGTGCGACAACGTTTAATGATGAAAGTATTGGACCTACTGCATCGCTGATGACATTGCTTGCCCAGAAAGGACAAGAACCGAGAGCAGCTACGCAGAAGATGAGGCAGCATACAGCGAACTTCTCATCCCATGTAGCATCGGTGAGAGATTCGAAATGGCTGTTGGTTACTTTTCCGAAGAGGATGAAACCTACAGTACGGAGAATGTAAACAGCTGTCACAACAATAGAGGTACAAGCTATGATGGTGCAAGCACGATGGAATGTGTCTGCATTCTCGAATGAACCTACGAAGATGGTCATCTCGGCAATGAAACCAGAGAAACCAGGAAGACCGAGGTTAGCAAGACCTGCCACTACATAACCTACAGAGAGGAATGGCATAATCTTCATCAATCCGCCAAGTTCACGGATGTCACGTGTGTGAGTACGACCGTAGATCATACCGATGAGAGCAAAGAAAAGTGCTGTCATCAATCCGTGAGAGAGCATCTGAAGGATAGCACCTGTGCATGACACACGGGTCATCATCAGAAGTGCAAAGAGCACGAGTCCACAGTGTGACACTGAAGAGTAAGCATTGATAAACTTGAGGTCGGTCTGCACACATGCAGAGAATGCACCATAGACAACAGAGATGGTGGTGAGGATAAGGAATATCCAAGCCAAATCATGAGCTGCCTCAGGAAGCAGATACATGGCGATGCGGAAACATCCGTAACCACCGAGCTTCATGAGCACACCAGCATGGAGCATTGACACTGAAGTAGGAGCACAACCGTGACCAATAGGTGACCATGTGTGGAAAGGGAAGAGTGCACCGAGCACACCGAAACCGATGAACACAAATGGGAACAGTACATACTGTACATGTGTCGGGATGTTGTGCAAAGCTGCAATCTCATGGATGTTCATTGTGGTAGCGCCACTGAAATAGTAGATTCCGATAAGACCTACAATGATGAGGGCAGAACCTCCCATAAGCATTAGGGTAAGCTTCATGGCTGCATACTCCTTCTTGCCTGATCCCCAGAAACCAATGAGAAGGTACATAGGGATGAGGGCTACCTCATAGAACATGAACATGGTGAACATGTCTACAGAGATGAAGAAACCATAAACACCTGTTGAAAGCAGAGTGAACCAAAGGAAGAACTCCTTGGTCAACGGTTTGAGCTTCCATGATGCGAATGTTCCAGTGAACACGATAATGCTTGAGAGAAGAAGCATCACTACAGAGATGCCGTCAACACCAACAGAATACTTGATGTTGAGTGAAGGGAACCAGTCTGTGCTATATGTGTAAAGCATCATGTCGGTAACTCCCGCAGCACGCTGCTGTATGAAGTCTATTGTAAGGTATGCGGACAGAATGAGGAGCGCAGTAGATCCTACTACCATCACGCCACGAACCTGATTGACATTGCGTGCAGCCCAAAGACCGAGCAACATCAGAACAGGAATTACTACGAATAAAGTTAATATACTCATCTTTTTGTTTCCTCCGTAATTAAATGCACAACAATAGCAATGTCAATCCTACTGCACCTGAGAGGAACCATACGGCGTAATTGCGTACGTCGCCGTTCTGCCAAGAGCGAGCGCTCTCACCGGCAGCATTCGCTCCCCATGCAGTGAAGTCGATAAGACCATTGATGATATGCTCATCAATCCACTGTACAGGACGTGATACCCATCGGAACAGAATCTTGTGTGTAACAAACTGATAAACCTCGTCCATATAGAAACGGTGGTAAGCCCACTTGTGCAGACGTGGGAATGTTTTGTACATCTTGTCTGCAATAGGCTGTTTCTCACCTTTATATATATAGGTAGCGAGGCATATTGAAGCGATGGCAATGACTGTAGAGGTGATTGCTATCTGTGGATCAAAGTGGATGCCATATACCAAACCTGATGCGGTAACGAGCGAACCGAAGCTCATCTCAGGATTGATGACACCGAAACCAGCGAGTGTGGTCCATACACCTACTCCTACAGTGATAACACTGAGGAATATCAATGGGAATGTCATTGTCAATGGTGCCTCATGAGGAGTGTGGGCTGCATGAAGCTCCTTGTTCTCTGTACCCCAGAAGATGCCGTAATAGAGACGGAACATATAGAATGCTGTCATGGCAGCTACTGCTGTCATCCACCAACCGATTACTGGAGAGTAAGCGAAGCAAGCAGAGATAATCTCATCCTTAGAACTGAATCCTGAGAAGAATGGTATACCTGCAATAGCAAGACAGCTAATGAGGAAGGTAGCATGTGTGATAGGCATGTACTTTCTCAAACCGCCCATTGCTGACATCTCGTTAGAGTGAACGGCATGGATGATACAACCAGCACCGAGGAACAGACAAGCCTTGAACATGGCGTGTGTGAACAGGTGGAACATGGAAGCCATGTAACCGAGTGCACCATGTGCCTCGTGGTTGAGGTCAAGTGATGTGCAGACACCGAGTGCCACCATCATGAATGCTATCTGAGAGATGGTAGAGAATGCAAGCACACGCTTGATATCGCTCTGTGCACAAGCTACGGCTGCTGCATAGAATGCAGTGAAAGCACCTACGACAACAACTATCGACAACTGATTAGGAGCATAGTCAATCCACAATGGGAACATTCTTGCTATCTGGTAAACACCAGCAACGACCATAGTGGCAGCATGGATAAGGGCTGACACTGGAGTAGGACCTTCCATAGCATCTGGCAACCAGATGTGCAGAGGGAACATTGCCGACTTACCTGCACCACCGATAAACATCAGAACGAGGGCTGTAGGAAGAATGAAGCCACCAGCAGCAACGGCACGTGTTGCCTCACATGTAGTGAATGCCTGAACACCATTCAAGTAAGTAATCTCACCTGCGAAGGAGAAGTTGAAGCTTCCTGTGTAGTAACCGAAGATAAGGATACCGATGAGGAAGAACATATCTGCAAATCGGGTAACGATGAACGCTTTCTTAGATGCATGTACTGCAGCATGGAGAGTGTAGTAGAAACCGATGAGGAGATAAGAACTTACACCCACAAGCTCCCAGAACATGTACATCTGGAAGATGTTTGTTGCTACTACAAGTCCGAGCATTGAGAATGTAAACAATGAGAGGAATGCGTAGTAACGCTGGAAGCCCTTCTCTCCGTGCATATATCCGAAAGAATAGATATGCACCATGAGAGATACGGTGGAGATTACGACGAGCATCATTACTGATATAGGGTCGAGCAAGATACCCATGTCGAAGTGCAGTCTGCCAAGTGGAAGCCATTCAAAGTTGTAAGGCACAAGCGTAGCAAACGCTCCGTCCACACGGTCAGCTGAGAAATATTGGAATGCCGTCACATAACTCAGAATAGTGACAAGTCCGAGCGAACAGGTTCCTATAAGACCTGCTGCCTTGTGCGGCCAACCCTTCTTTCCTCTGAAATAGTCAATCAAACCCACAACAAGGAATGAAAGCAGCGGCAGAAGAAGTATCCAGATTGTATAGCTGAAATTATTCATTTTTCTGTTTTAATATTAATTGTGAGTGTTGATTAATTCTTCAGGTTCTTGATAGAGTCCACGGAATCGCTATGGAACAGACGATAGACATTGATGATGATGGCAATGGCTACCGCAGACTCGGCCGCACTGACACCTATAGAGAACAGGGACATGAACATGCCCTCATTGCCCAATGGGAAGAGCAGACGGTTGAATGCTGCAAACTGGAGGTCAACAGCATTGAGCACAAGTTCCACAGAAATCAACATGGCAATAAGGTCGCGACGGGTTACAAAACCGAAGAAACCTATGAAAAACAACAGTGCTGAGAGCACGAAATAAAATTCTACTGGTATTGACATGTCTATTTCTCCTTTTCTTTATTGTCGCGGGCTATCATCAAACCGCCGATTATACATGCAAGCAGGAACAGAGAGATGAACTCGAAAGGAAGTACATACTGGTATTTGCCAGCTCCCATGAGGGCTGTACCGATGGTCTTCATCTGAAGTTCTGTGTCAGGAACGAGTGTCGCTGCATAGAGGAACTTGTTCTTGAGAAGTATTCCCACAACCATAACGAATCCAATGAGTGCCACAGCAACTCCTGCCAAGACGCGCGAACCGCTAAGCTGTTCTCTCAGTCCCTGCAGTGTGCGCTTGCTGACGAGCTGGATTGCGAAGATATAAATCATTGTAATAGCACCTGCATAGATGCTGAGTTGTACGGCACCGAGGAATGTGTAGTCGAGCAGGAAGTACATTCCGGAAATACCGAACAGGACAAAGAGCAGTGCCGTGGCAGCACGCATGATTCTCTTTGAGAACACGCTGATGACTGCGGCACAAATGATAATCACGGCAAGAATGCCGAATGTTATTATATTTGCCATATCTTATTCCTTTCCTTTATTTGTATCACCTGCAGCTGCATCCTTGACATCACTTGTCTCTGCCTTCTTGGCAGCTTCCTCAGCTTCCTTCTTTGCCTTTTCTGCGGCAGCCTTCTCTGCTGCTACCTTGGCATTCTCCTCATACTGCTTCATTTCTTCTTCAGTAGGAGCAACGTTGAGATGCTGAACAAGTACATTGCGGTCGAATACAGACTGTTCGAAATCATTGACAAACTTGATAGCGCCGAAGTTACAAGCATTCACGCACAACTGGCAGAACATGCAGTCGCCAAGGTCATACTGATAATCGAGAAGCAACTTCTTTTTCTTGCCATCGGCTGTTGTCACCATTGTGGACTTGATCTTGATTGTGCCGTTAGGACAAACTTTCTCACACATGGTACAAGCAGCACACTTGTTCTTGCCGTTTTCGTCATGAGGCATCACCAATGTGGCGCGATGACGCTCGGCAATATGCTGTGTCTTGCGGTTTTCGGGATATTGCTCAGTCACCTTAGGAGTGATATACTCTCCCATGGTGATGTCCATACCGGTGAGCAAGGACTTTATTCCCTCTATAGCACCGCCGAAATATGATTTTTCTTTTGCCATTTCTTTAAATAATTATATGATTATAGCGGTGATTAATCTATTACCAACTTCTGCTGCTTCTTAGCTTCTGCTGCCTTCTTCACTGCACGGCTAATAACGATAACTGCCAACAAGCAGATGATAACTGCTACAGCAATGCCTGTGAACATATGGCCAGTGATGCCGAATGCTACACATGCGGTCATCAGCACGAGGTTGAACAAAGCTACTGGCATGAGATACTTCCACTCGAGCTTGAGTATCTGGTCTACGCGGAGACGTGGGAATGTCCACTTCACCCACATGAGAAGCCATACCACGAGGAATGCCTTAGCAAGGAACCATACGATTCCTGGGATGTAATCCATTACGCTGTCGAAAGCTTCGATACCGATATGGAGTGGCATCCATCCACCAAGGAATACTGTAGCTGCAATAGCAGAAACGATGAACAGGTTGAGGAACTCTGCGAGATAATAATATCCGAAAGCCAGACCTGAATACTCTACATGGTAACCTGCTGTCAACTCTGACTCTGCCTCAGCGAGGTCGAAAGGACCACGGTTAGCCTCGGCATTACCTGCAATGAGGAATACAACGAAAGCAATGATAGCAGGCACATGACCTTGGAAGAGCAACCATCCGAAAGGTGCGCTCTGAGCATTTATAATTTCACTTATCTGCATAGAGCCAGTGAGCACGCATGCTGCAATAAGACACAGTCCGAGAGATATCTCATAGGAAATCATCTGCAATGCACCACGCATGGCACTCACTACTGAGTACTTGTTGTTGGAAGCCCAACCAGCGAGGAACACACCGAGAACACCTATACTTGATACTGCCGTGTAAAGGAAGATGCTACAGTTGAAGTCGAGAGCAAGAGCACCATTGTTCCAAGGAAGGAATCCGAAAGCACCTACCGAACCGACAATAACGAGCAGAGGAGCGATGCAATAGAGCACCTTATCAGCCTTGTCAACCCAGAAGATTTCCTTGACAAGCATCTTCAGTACGTCGCAGAGAACCTGCAATGTTCCCCAAGGACCTACTCGCATAGGGCCAAGGCGGCACTGGAAAGCTGCGCACACCTTACGTTCCATGAATATCATGATGATAGCGAGAACGGTGTAGGCGAGCAACAATCCCACTCCTACGAGTACGCATTCAATAAGGATGGCAAGCCAATCAGGCAACGAGAACGTCACTCTGAGCAGCATGTCAAACCAACTTGTTATTTGTGAAAAGTCAAACATATTCGTCTTTATAATATAAATAGTGTATATTATCTGTCGATATCAGGAATCACATAGTCCATAGAAGCACCGGCAGCAATAAGGTCGGCAATCTTCTCGCCACGGCAAGCAGTGTCAAGAGCTGATACCAGTGGAAGTCCCATAGGACGGAACTTCAGACGGTAAGGACTCTTGTCGCCACGTGAGTCGAGATATACACCGATTTCACCACGCGATCCCTCGCAAGAGAAGTACCACTGTCCCTCAGGAACCTTGATGATTGGCTTCTGCTTGATGTAGAACTCTCCTTCAGGAATATTGTCGATGAGCTGTTCGATGATGCGTACACTCTGCTTCATTTCTTCCATACGTACGAGGTAACGGTCGTAGGAATCACCCTTAGAGAACAATACCTGGTCGAACTCTACCTTATCGTACATAGCGTATGGATGGTTCTTTCTAACGTCGTTAGCCCAACCGGCACCACGTCCTGTACCACCAGTACAGCCGAAGTCGATAACATCTTCCTTAGTCAATGTGCCGACATTGATGAAGCGGTTCTTGAGAATAACGTTTCCTGTGAACACATCTTCATACTCCTGCCACTTTGTCTTCAAATACTGGCAGAGCTTCTTTACGTCACGCACGAAGTTAACATCGATGTCTGCCTGAACACCACCAATGCGGTTGTAGTTCTGTATCAGACGTCCACCTGTTGTCTCTTCCATCACATTGAGCACATACTCACGGTCACGCATACCATAGAGGAATGCTGTCAGGGCACCAAGGTCCTGAGCGCAGCAACCATAATAGAGCAGATGTGAGTCAATACGCTGCAACTCGTCCATGATGGTACGGATGTACTTGATGCGGTCGCTAACCTCTACACCCATAGCCTCCTCGATGACACCTACGAGAGCATGACGGTTCATCATGGCTGACAGGTAGTCCATACGGTCGGTGAAGGCAAGAGTCTGAGGATATGTGTAACTCTCAGAAATCTTCTCTATACCGCGGTGGATATATCCGAGATGTGGTTTGATGCTCTTGATGGTCTCACCGTCGAGAGATGTCTGCAGACGAAGCACACCGTGGGTAGCAGGGTGCTGAGGACCGATATTAACTACGAACTCTTCTTCGTCAAACAGAGGCTTCACTTTCTCCTGCAGACGTCCGTCAGCATCGAGATAATATTCGCGAGTCAGATTAGGCTCATTGTCATCTTCCAGAGTGTAGGTGTTAGCCTCAGGACTCATGTCAAAGTCCTTACGGAGTGGATGTCCCTTGAAGTCCTGGCGCAGATAGAGACGACGCATGTCGGGGTGACCAGTAAACTTGATGCCTACAAAGTCATAAACCTCACGTTCCAAAATCTCTGCGGCACGCCAAATGTGGCATACTGAAGGGATGTATCCGTCAGTCTTGTCTGCTATAGCTTTTACTGATATACGCTCGTGAGAGTCGGTATTCTCAAGGATATAGATACAACCGAGACCTTCCTCACCAAAATCTTCACCTACGATAGTAACGAGGTAGTCGAAATGCTTCTCTGCCTTGAGCTTGCCCATTTCTGCAGCAAACTGGCTCAATGGAAATTCTATATTATTCAGTTTCATTCCGATTCCTCCTTATTTGAATGTATTCTCATATGCCTTCTTTGCACATTCCAAAGCCTTGTCCTTCTGAGCTTTCAGCTCCTCAATGAACTTGGCAGGAATATCCTTGATGACAATTGGGTTAGGTGACTTCTCCTTGTGGTTGACACCGCCAAGGAATTTCTCTATCTTCACTTTACGCTGAAGCTGCATCATACCATAGAGGATAGCCTCCGGACGTGGAGGACATCCTGGCACATAGACATCAACAGGAACGATTTCCGAGATGCCACGCACTACGTGGTAACTTGACTTGAAAGGACCACCAGAAATAGCGCAACCACCTACGGCTACAACATATTTCGGTTCTGCCATTTCATCATACAGACGCTTCATAGCAGGAGCCATCTTATGGGTAATGGTACCGGCACACATGATAAGGTCAGCCTGACGCGGTGAGTTACGTGTCACCTCAAAACCGAAGCGGGCGAAGTCGTAACGCGCACAACCTACTGCCATAAACTCGATACCGCAGCAAGATGTAGCGAATGTCAGAGACCAAAGAGAATTGGAACGTCCCCAGTCAATAAGACTGTCGAGATTACCAAGAACGACATTTACTCCTCCGTCGTTCAACTCCTTAAGTGTTTTCTCTAGAGTGGCATTGTCCTTGAATTCATCATAGGGAATGCTCTTGATAGCGGGCTTCTTTATTTCCATTCCAAAGCTCCTTTCCGCCAAGCGTAAGCAAGGCCAAATACCAACACGAGCATGAAGAATCCGATGGTCACGAGAGCCATAGGACCGTACTGCTTAACAACTACAGCCCAAGGATAGAGAAACACTGTCTCTACATCAAACATAAGGAAAAGGAGGGCAAAGAGATAATAACCGATATGCATTGGAAGCCAAGAACTTCCGCGTGTCGGAATACCACTCTCATAAGGCTCGCCTTTTACTTTGTTGTATGTACGTGGACCGAGAATCTTAGCCACCAATGTGCCACCGACTACCAGCACTACACCTGTTAGTATGACGGTGATAAACAAAGTGAAATACATAAAACCTATTTAATAATTATACTATAGTAATATTGACGGCATGGGAAGTATCCACACACCGAGTGCAAAATTACCTCTTTTTTATGTAATAATAATGTTTGATTTGATATTTTTTGGAAATTTTGCAATTCCGACCTTACAATATCGCATACTCTAGAATACATTACATGCATTATGACAATGCTTTATCAGAATGTTCCGTAGGGAATTGCTGACGGAAATAAGGCAGAATGGCATTTAGGAATCGACTTATGTCACGTTGTCTTACTTGGTATCCTCTGTCGCGTTTCTCGGCAGACAAGGTAATGAGTATTCTATGACGCACTCTTGTTAGGGCTACATAGAGTTTACGCGCATCTTCCTCAATGGCATTGGGATTGTCTTTGGAGAAGAAGCCTGGGTAGCGATCATCATTGACATCAAAGATGATGACATTATCAAACTCCAGTCCTTTCGCTTTGTGTACAGTGGAAACAAACACTCGTTCATCCACAATGTCAGTAGAGCAAAGGTCGCTCTCCTTGAGGGTTGACAATTCGAGTATATGTGCTGAAATCTGCGTTATCAAGTCGTGGTCTTGCTCTTTATCCACGAGTTCGCTTGTAACATAGCGGAACATATATTCCACATTCCTCACAGGTTGGATTATTGCTTCACGCTCAAGGTATGAATAGAAATTACGCAGTTCCTTTGCTATGAGGGCTTCATCTTCCGCATTTTGCCTTTTATGCAAACGACTCAGTGTGGCACGATATAGCGGGAGTATCTTTCGACGCATATCTGTGGCTCTCTCCTTGACTGTTCTTTGGGCGAGAAATTCTTGCTGATTTGGTATTATCTTCTTTGCACGCTTATAACAATGCTTGACTACATTCACCGTTGCTGCCACGTCGGCATCGGCAAGATGGCTGTTCACACCTTCGAGTGATAGCACCTGTAAGAGATACTTCAACTTGTACTGGTGCAGCTGCGGTTCGAGAAGTCGTGCGAGTTTAAGGGAATCGAAATATACAGGACATCTCTCCGTAAGACTACAATCTGGCAAATAGCGTTTTAGGTTATTGGCAAGAATATTATAGTCGTAATCAGCATTATGTCCTAATAGTACGGAATCGCCAACATACTGCATAAAGACACTCAATGCCTCTTCATGTGAAAGCAACTTATGGTGTTTTCTTTCCTCAACAATAGGATTGACTATATCACCAAGCATTGCAGGTATCGGTCGGTCTGTTTCTATATGTACAGAAAACTCCGAACCGGCAACAACCTCTCCGTCCTTCATCTTGACAGCTGCTATCTGCAAGATATCATCTTCATAGACATCAAGTCCTGTCGTCTCAGTGTCAAATACCACTATCTCGTTGTTCTCGTATATGTTGGCAAAGTCCATCACATAACTGCTGTCCTGACGGAGCATAAGGTCAGTAGGCAGCAGCGCACGGTCAAACAACTGGCGAACGAACGACCGTGCCGAAGCATTTTGTTCGTATACATGCAAGCCTTTGAGCAATCGTGCCCACGCAATGAAATTATGTTCGTTGGCAAAAACCGCCAGGTGAGCTAGTAAGAGTTTTACCTCTGGCAAAGAGAACATGTCTGTACCGCTAACTTTGAAGTGACGTAGTCCCATCTCATCCATACGATTGCTGATGATGTCGGCATCACTATTGGAAGCCACGATCACAGCCGTTGTTTCCTGTGAATTCTGCTCCAAGAGTCTGAGAGCCTGTTGTGCTACATCGCAATATTCTTCCTCCACTGTCTTACTACACATTATCGATAGTTCGTTGCCCACTACAGTTGGGCAATAATCAGTATTAGGAAGAAATGCGCGGTCAATATTAAGGACCTCGGTGGCATAGGTATTGAATACATCAAGCAGATATTTGGGCGAACGGTGGTTTACTGACAGATGATGGATATTATCCTTGCATCGTTCCTTTAATTGTTGTAACGTACTCATCTTTGCTCCCATGAACGAGAATATCGCCTGTTGCTCATCGCCGAGAAACACCATACTGCGGTCAGGCGACGTAGGATTCATTAGCAAGTCAATAATCTTCATTTGGAGAGGGTTCAAGTCCTGCACCTCATCCACCTGACACCATGTGTATTGCTTGTATGGGAAATCTTGTGAAGACCGTTGAGGTAGAGAATCATCTGTCAATGCGTCATATGTGAGGAGCAACAGATCTTCAAAATCGACCAAACGGTTGTCTTTCTTATATCTGTCGTAATAGTCTGCCACCTCCATTTTCCTCAACATCGCCATGAGTGGCTGTTGCCATTCGGTAAGAAACCCCTCACCCTTCACTATATCACGATAACCGCGCGCATCGCGATATACCTCCGCCATAGTGGTTGGAGTAAATAGTTTGCCTTGCACCTTGCATATATGCTGCATGGATGCTACATCATCTTTGGTAAAGCATTCGGGATGAAGGCGCAGTTCCTTTGGATGGTGATGCTCTATTTGATGCATCATCGCTGCAAGATGAACGGCATCAAAGCATTCTTTTCTTCTTCGGAATGTAGATGATATGACAGACTCGTCTTCGCCCATAAAGCGGGCAATGATACTTATTGTGTCATCATCATCTATAACACTTGTCTCGGCAGGAAGAAGGGCATACTCAAAAAGAAAGCGAGAACAGAAACGGTGGACATTGCCCACATATACATCTGCCACACCCTTGTCATCAATATGGCTTTGTATTCGTTCCCTCATGCTTCGTGCTGCCCTATTAGTAAACGTGAGGCAGAGCATGTCACCATACTCAACCCCACGTTCACGGGCGACACGTATCCTCTCCGTGAGAATATGTGTCTTGCCACACCCTGGAGGCGCCAGCACAAGATGTTCACCCGTCTGTGCCTCTATGACATCACGTTGACTTTCGTCAGACTTCAATCCATTCAAGGTGTATTTTATTAGTGTTCAATAATCATTCGAAGAGATTAGAAACCACGGTCCTCTGGCCATATTGTGTCAGGCCAAGTGTGGCGTGCATAGCTATAGCCGTATGCCTTGTAGATGTCGGCAAGTCTTGTCAGACGAGGTACGAAAGCTTCGAATGTGCCCTTCTTCTGGCACCACTGCTCCTCTGCAAGAGCTGCCATACGTGGCAACACCATGTATTCTGCTTGAGAAGGATATGGGATATATTCTGTCCAAAGGTTTGCCTGCACACCGATGATGTGGCTACGGTTCTCAGGAGAGATGCTACTTGGCACTGCGTCCATCTCATATACACGCTCCAAAGGCAGATAGCCTCCGATAGCTTCAGGTTCGTCACTCTTTTTGCGGTCAGCCTGATAGTAGTCGAAATAGCAGAATGCTGTAGGCGACATGATTACGTCATGACCTTCCTGTGCAGCCTTGATGCCATGCTCCAGACCGCGCCAGCAGTGGATCGTAGCACTCTGGTTGATCTCTCCCTCGAGGATCTCGTCCCATCCCATGATGCGACGGCCCTTAGAGTTGACAAACTTCTCTATTCGGTTGGTGAAATATCCCTGCACATTGTTTGTTGTCAAGCCCTCGCGCTCCATGAGAGCCTTGCACTTAGGACATTTTGCAGTACGCATCTTAGGAGCCTCGTCACCACCGATGTGTATCAGTTCTGAAGGGAAGATATCGATGATTTCTGAAAGTACGTCCTCGCAGAACTGGTAAACCTTCTCGTTGCCAAGGCAGAGGATGTCATGATATACGCCCCAGTTCTGACCTACCTCGTAAGGACCACCAGTGCAACCAAGTTCAGGATAGCATGCAAGAGCAGACTTTTGGTGTCCAGGCATATCAATTTCAGGTATGACTGTCACATGACGTTGACGTGCATATTCCACGATTTCCTTTGCCTGCTCCTGTGTATAGTAACCACCATAAGGCTGTCCGTCATAAATCTGCGAGTTATGACCGAGAGTAGTCTGTGCACGTACGCTACCCTTAGATGTCAGTTCAGGATATTTCTTTATCTCTATTCTCCATCCCTGGTCTTCTGTGAGGTGCCAGTGAAACTTGTTCATGTTGTGCATCGCGATGAGGTCGATGTACTCCTTCACAAATTCTACAGGGAAGAAATGGCGACCACAGTCGAGCATCATACCGCGATAAGAGAAACGGGGAGCGTCGGCAACCTTTCCTGCAGGGAATGTTACTGTCGACACCTGCTCTACAGGGAGCGACTTTCTCAGAGTCTGCACTCCATAGAACACACCTGCTGATGTGAGACCGCTGACAACGATATTCTTGTTGTCCACGCTGATGTTGTATGCCTCCTCGCCAGTCACTTTATTGTTGAGTGTCAGCACGATGGAGTTAGCCTGAGGTTTGGCAGAGTTTGTCGACAGGAACAGGTGCAGACCTGTATTCTTTTCCACATACTCGCTAAGGAAACGGGCATTGCGCTCCATCTCCTCATTGCCTTCAGGATAGACAATGCGGGTGTTTTTGTCCATGACAAATGCCGTCTTGCCGGTCAAGGTCACAGACTGGGGTTGCGGTACTACGTTGTAATCGGCTGTCACCTGTGCGGAAAGCATCAGTGTACACGCCAAAGAAGCGAACATTAGGGTTAGTCTTTTCATATTAAGTTAAGTTATTCGTCTACAAATTTATATAAAGTTTACCAAAGCGCCCAACAAAACCCGAGGAAGTTGACGAAATGGATTGTATTTTCTTTGCCATTACACAAAAACATTGTAATTTTGCATCACTCCTTATTATAATAATGAAAGAATTCGTAATATCTGAAGTAAAGACTGAAACTGCTGTGCTCGTGGGTCTCATTACCCCACAGCAGGATGAGAACAAGACTGCTGAATATCTGGATGAACTGGAGTTTCTTGCCGACACGGCAGGAGCGAGAGTCGTGAAGCGCTTCACCCAGAAAGTTAACAACCCCAACTCTGCCACCTATGTAGGAAAAGGAAAGCTTGAGGAAATAAAGGAATATGTCAGAGACTGTGCCAAGAGGGCAGAGGAAGAACAGGTTCATCATGACGGCACTCCTTACGAGGAGGTCGGTATGGTCATCTTTGACGATGAACTCTCTCCCAAACAGCTTCGCATCATAGAGGGTGAACTGCAGGTGAAGATTCTCGACCGTACAAGTCTTATCCTCGACATATTTGCCATGCGTGCGCAGACGGCTGAGGCAAAGACGCAAGTAGAACTGGCACAATATAGATATATGCTCCCACGTCTGCAGCGTCTGTGGACTCACCTTGAACGCCAGGGTGGCGGTTCTGGTTCCGGTGGTGGAAAGGGTTCTGTGGGACTCCGTGGACCTGGTGAGACGCAGTTGGAGATGGACCGTCGTATCATCCTTGGTCGTATGTCATTACTAAAAGAACGCCTCGTAGAGATTGACAAGCAGAAGGCTACGCAAAGAAAGAACCGTGGCAGAATGATACGTGTGGCCCTCGTGGGATATACCAACGTAGGCAAGTCCACTATCATGAATATGCTGGCAAAGAGCGAAGTGTTTGCTGAGAACAAGCTTTTCGCCACTCTCGACACGACAGTACGCAAGGTCGTAATCGACAACCTTCCTTTCCTGCTTGCCGACACTGTGGGATTCATACGCAAGTTGCCTACCGACCTTGTGGACTCATTCAAGTCTACTCTTGACGAAACTCGAGAGGCAGATATTTTGTTTCACATTGTTGACATATCGCATCCTGACTTTGAGGAGCAGATAAAGGTGGTAGACCAGACTCTCGGAGAGCTTGGATGTTCCGACAAACCATGTATCATTATTTTCAACAAGATAGACAACTATCACTGGACAGAGAAGGATCCCGATGACCTCACGCCTGTGAAGAAGAACGAGATTCCTTTGGAGGAACTGAAGCGTACATGGATGGCAAAGCTCAATGACAACTGCATCTTCATCTCTGCCAAGACGAAATGTAATGTGGATGAGTTCCGCGACACTATGTACCGCAAGGTGCGTGAACTGCATGTGAAGAAATATCCATATAACGATTTCCTTTATCCTATAATAAACGACAAATAGAAATCATCACAAAGACTTTATCTGATGAAACGTTTCACCTTATTTTTATTTATAGCATCTCTTGTCTTTTCCGCTTATGGTAAGGACTATAAATACGATACTGTAGCCAACGACCCTATGGGTGTGAGAATCTACACTCTCGACAATGGTCTTAAGGTCTATCTGTCGGTAAACAAGGAGAAACCTCGTGCTGAGGCTCACATAGCAGTAAACACAGGATCGAAAAACGACCCTGCCGACTGCACTGGTCTTGCCCACTATCTTGAGCACCTCATGTTCAAGGGTTCTAAGCAGTTTGGCACTACCGACTACTCTGCAGAGAAACCATACATAGATAAGATTACATCTCTTTATGAGGATTATCGCACCATTACTGATCCTGCCGCCCGCAAGGCGAAATATCATGAGATAGACTCTGTCTCACAGATTGCCGCACGCTATAATATTCCCAACGAGTATGACAAACTGATGTCGCTCATCGGTAGCGAGGGTTCCAATGCCTTCACTGGTCTTGACATCACTTGCTATACGGAGAATGTGCCTTCCAATGAACTGGAGCGTTGGGCAAAGGTGCAGGCAGACAGATTCCAAAATCTTGTAATGCGCGGATTCCATACCGAACTTGAGGCTGTGTATGAGGAATATAACATCGGTCTTGCCAATGACAGCGAGAAGGCTTACGAGGCATTGCTGGCAAAAATGTTTCCTTCTCATTCCTATGGCACACAGACTACCATCGGTACTCAGGACCATCTGAAGAATCCTTCGCTAGTGGAAATACAGAAATATTATGACCGCTACTATGTGCCCAACAATATTGCCATCGTAATCTCGGGAGACATAGATCCTGACTGGACAATAGCCATGATAGATAGGTATTTCGGCAGTTGGAAACCAGGTAAAGACGTGTCAGGACGACAGTTTGCTGCACAGCCTGTATACACTTCTCCACAAGAGACATATGTCATGGGACTTGAACAAGAGAACATAATCCTTGGATGGAGATTCAAGGGGGTTGCCGACCTTCAGAACGACACTCTGCAGGTGCTGTCGCAGATTCTTTCCAATGGCAACGCAGGACTTATAGACCTTGACATCAACCATAAGATGGCACTACAGGAAGCTGCTGCCGAACTGCTTCAGATGAAGGATTACTCTGCCTTGGTGCTCTTCGCTATGCCAAATGAAGGACAAACTCTCGCTGAAGCACGCAAACTGCTCCTCGCAGAGATTGATAAACTCAAGAAGGGAGACTTTGACGACGATTTGATAGAGTCTGCAGTGAACAACATGAAACTGGATTACCTTCGTCAGTTAGATAATAACCGCAATCGTGTTTCCACTATAACCTACGCTTTTGTCCACGGTTTGGACTGGAAGCAGGAGGTGGAATCTCTCGACCGTATGGCAAAGATATCTAAGGCAGACCTTATAGCTTTCGCTACAAAATATCTCAACGACGGATATGTGTATGTAGAAAAGCGTAAGGGCGAGGACACTTCCATAAAGAAGATAGAGAAACCTGCCATCACTCCTATTCCTGCCAACCGCGAGTATGCAAGCAACTTCGTGAAGGAGATGACAGCAGAAAAGGTAAATCCTATACAGCCTAAATTTGCTGACTATGAGAAGGAACTGACCTTCTCTACAACGAGCAAGAAACTGCCTGTCATCTATGTACACAACAACGACAACTCTCTCTTCACACTTGCCTTCAAATATGACTTCGGCAAACAGGCTGACAACCGTTACAGCATCGCGGCGTCCTATCTCGACCTTCTCGGCACGAGCCATATGTCAGCAGAGGCTATAAAGAAGGAATTCTACAAACTCGCATGCTATTATGACATCAGCGTTGGCGACGACGAGACAACTATAACTCTCAGCGGACTCAACGAGAATATGCCTAAAGCTCTGTCTCTGCTCAACGAGATGCTAAATAACGCTACACCTGACAAGGAGGCTTACGACCAGTTTGTAAAGCAGATAATAACATCGAGAAATGATGCAAAATTGTCACAGCGCGAATGCTTCTATCGTCTGTGGGAATATGGTCTGCACGGCAAGCGCAACAGTTATACTGACGTGATGAGCGAGGCTGACCTTAAGTCTGCATCTCCTGTACTCTTCACCAGTCTTCTCAGCAATCTCAAGAACATCAAGCACACAGTGCTCTATTACGGTCCTTCATCCGAAAAGGAACTGTCTGCCATCCTCGCAAAGAACCATACATCTGCGAAAAAACTCGTTCATGCTCCAGTCAACAAACCATATGACTGGGTGTCAACTCCTTCTACCGAGATATGCATCGCACCATATGAGGCAAAGAACATCTATATGCGCATGCTCAATCAGAAGCAAAAATATTATGATGTTAACGAGGATGCAGTGATAACACTGTTCAACGAGTATTTTGGCGGTGGAATGAACACCATCGTATTTCAGGAACTGCGCGAAACAAGAGGTCTTGCATATAATGCCACAGCTAACTACATCACTCCTGCAAAGGCTGGCGACCCTGAATACATGCGACTTCACATCATCTCGCAGAATGACAAGATGACTGACTGCATCAAAGTGTTTAAGGATATCACTGACAACTTGCCACAAAACGATGCCGCACTGGAGATTGCCAAGCAGTCTATCATGAAAAGCATTGCGGCAAACAGAGTGACAAAATACAACCTCATCAAGTCATACCTCAGACTTAAGAAGTCGGGCACTGACCTTAATGTCAACAGGATGGTATATGAGAAACTGCCATCACTGACAATGAATGACGTGGTAAACTTCGAGAAGGCAAACGTGGCAGGACAGCCTCTTCACTACTATATTCTCGGTGATGAGAAGGAACTCGACATGCAGTCACTGCGCAATATCGGGCCTGTGAAGAACATCAGTCTTGAGGAAATATTCGGCTATTGATTATTTTATAAACTAAAAAACATAAGCACATTTATCCATGAGCAATTCAAACGAAAAGACAACATCAAAGAGCACTGTAGAATTCAAGTATGCTCCGATGTTCCAGTTGGGAGAAGACACCACTGAGTATCGCCTCATCTCTAAGGAAGGCGTTTCAGTGAGCGAGTTTGAGGGCACACCTATCCTGAAGGTAGCACCTGAGGCCCTCGAGTTATTGTCCACACAGGCTTTCCACGACGTAAACTTCATGCTTCGTCGTGAGCACAACGAGAAGGTGGCAGCCATCCTCAGCGATCCTGAGGCTTCAGAAAACGACAAGTATGTGGCTCTCACAATGCTACGCGACGCCGAGGTGGCATGCAAGGGTCAGCTTCCTTTCTGTCAAGACACAGGTACTGCAATTATCCACGGCGAAAAGGGTCAGCAGGTATGGACTGGCTACGAGGATGAGGAACCTCTGTCAAAGGGTGTATTTAATACTTACACTACCGACAACCTGCGCTACTCGCAGAATGCACCTCTCAATATGTATGACGAGGTGAATACCCGTTGCAACCTTCCAGCACAGATCGACATCGAAGCTACACAGGGCATGGAATACCGTTTCCTCTGTGTGGTAAAGGGTGGCGGTTCTGCCAACAAGACTTATCTCTATCAGGAGACAAAGGCACGCATCCAAAATCCTGGCACTCTCGTTCCTTTCCTCGTGGAGAAGATGAAGAGCCTCGGCACAGCAGCTTGTCCTCCTTATCATATCGCTTTTGTTATCGGCGGTACTTCTGCTGAGCGCAACCTTCTCACAGTGAAACTCGCTTCTACTAAGTATTATGACTCTCTGCCTACTACTGGTGATGCCACAGGTCGTGCTTTCCGCGACGTAGAATTGGAAAAGCAGCTCCTCGAGGAAGCTCGCAACATCGGTTTCGGTGCACAGTTCGGTGGTAAGGCTTTTGCTCATGACGTGCGTGTAGTACGTCTGCCAAGACATGGTGCTTCTTGCCCTATCGGTCTCGGTGTGTCATGTTCTGCTGACCGCAACATCAAGGCGAAGATCAACAAGGACGGTGTTTGGATCGAGAAGATGGACGACAAACCATATGAGCTTATCCCAGAGGAACTGCGCAATGCAGGTGAGGGCAATGCAGTGGCTATCAACCTCGACCAGCCTATACAGGATGTTTGCAAGGAATTGTCAAAGTATCCTGTTTCTACACGTGTCAGCCTGACTGGTACTATCATCGTAGCTCGCGACATTGCTCACGCCAAGATCAAGGCTCGTCTTGATGCAGGCGAAGGAATGCCTCAGTACTTCAAGGATCATCCTATCCTCTACGCAGGACCAGCAAAGACTCCTGCAGGAATGCCTTGCGGATCAATGGGCCCAACTACTGCCAATCGTATGGATCCTTACACAGATGAGTTCCAAGATAACGGCGGTTCACTGATAATGATTGCCAAGGGTAACCGTACACAGGTTGTAACTGATGCCTGCAAGAAGCACGGCGGTTTCTATCTCGGTTCGATAGGTGGACCTGCTGCTTATCTCTCAGCTCAGAACATCAAGAGCATCGAGTGCGTGGAATATCCTGAGCTTGGCATGGAAGCCATCTGGAAGATTCGTGTAGAGAACTTCCCTGCCTTCATCCTTGTCGATGATAAGGGCAACGACTTCTTCAAGTCTATCTAATCTGGTGCTATAAGAATACTAAAATAAAGAGGGCTGGTAAAATATCATTGTTTTTACCAGCCCTCTCTTTTTATGTTTGTCACGTGACAAACGTCTCGTTTACCTGTCTTCCTTTAGAATCTTACATAAGTTTGAAACCAGATGTCACTATAGTCTTTGTCTGCAGCTGTCTTGTCGTTGTGCAGATTATACTGTATTTGGAAGTTGAGGTTCTTGTGCAGACGGAAGTTAGGCGCTATGGAGTATATGGTGTGCTTTGTGTCGTCTGTAGCTTGGTCGCGATACTGGTCATACTTCACGAATACCTTAAACCATGATGTCACGGGCACGCCAACTGTGGCATAGAAACCATCAGCCTCGCCAGTGCCACTCCATGTCTTTGTCGTTTCGTTATATTCAGATGCCTTGTGACCACTTGAATGGATGTATTCCGTGCGTGCCGACCAGTTGTTGTGCTCATATTTCGCACCTATAGCATAGCGGTTGCGGTTCACTGTCACTGTGCCGTTGCTCCAATTTCCCTTCCATCCGAACACACCGATATAGAGATCCTTTATAGGCTGCACTTGCAGAGTTCCGATAATGTCCTTGCGTGCGTTGTTGTCGGCTTTGTTTATTCCGTTGCCATTATAGAGTGCTGCCTGATAATGAATAAGGCGATGACGGTCGTTGCCAATTGGGAAGAGGTCGCCCTGCACCTGCACGCCCTGGTCGCGTCCTCCTGTGCTCGATTCACCACAACGGTCGCCGAAGCCAGCAAGTTTCTTTACACCCTGTGAGTAGTCACCCACACCAACGTCCCATGGGTTGTATGGGTTTTCGAATGTGAAGGCACGTTTAAACTGACCTATCTTCACGCGGAACTCCTTGTATTTTGTCCACTCCAAGTAGAAGTCCTTCACATGTGGCGAGCCATTGAGTTCTACCTGCACACGATACTGGAAGTCGTTGAGGATGCTACCATCAACATAGGCGCGGATTAGTCTGGCGTTGAATCCGGGTCCGTCGTTCGCTCCCTCCTGGCTTGTGTATTTGTAGGATCCTATTACATAAGCACCAAACTTTGGTTTGCTGGCATAGTCAGACAACTTGAATCCATAGTCTGGTTTCTCATTTGCACCCATCTCGGATGCATTCTCCATGCCGTCGGCAGCCCACATTGTGGAAGAAAAGAATACTGCTGCGGCCAACAGAAATTGTTTCATGTTCTTATAATATAATATTAATATGTGATGCCTTATAGGTCGTAGTATGGCAAAATTACACAATTTTGCAACATGTCAAATGACTCCGTCAAAAAATATTATACAAATGATAATTATTCTCTACAATATTTGTTCATACGAAAAAATAACCTTAATTTTGCAAAGAACAACTTATCACAAGCTAAAATATGAAAAAATTACTGGCTTTTTTCTTTGCCATTGCTTCATTGACAATGATTTATAGTTGTCGTAGTGCAAAGGACGTTGCTTATTTCCAAAACATTGACAGCATTAGTCTTGCTGCTTCAAAAGGTCTTTACACTGCGCGCATCATGCCTAAGGATGAGCTGACCATTACTGTCAACTCTACTGACCCTTCTGCGGCAGTAGCATTCAATCTTTCTGTACAGCAGACCTCTGGCAATTCGACAAATCTTTCAACCCAGCAGGCACTCGTTACCTATTTGGTCGACAATGAGGGAATGATCAACTTTCCAAAGCTTGGCAGGATTCATGTTGCTGGAATGACAAAGCAGGAGTTGCAGGATTACATCGCAGAGAAGATTGCTCCAAACTTTTCTGCTGATGAACACCCCATAGTGACTGTGCGCATGTCCAACTATCGTGTCACAGTGATAGGTGAAGTGACATCGCCTAAGGTTGTCAATGTTAGTTCGGAGAAGATGAGTGTATTAGAGGCTCTGGCTAATGCTGGTGACCTAAGTATATATGGTACACGTACGGATGTGCTTCTCATTCGTGAGGATGCGACTGGTCAGAAGTCTGCACACCGTCTTGATCTTACTGATGCCAATATCATCAATTCACCGTACTATTATGTGCAGCAGAATGATGTTATCTATGTTACGCCAAACAAAACAAAGGCGAAAAACTCTGACATTGGTCAATCCACCACGTTGTGGTTCTCGTTCACGAGTATCCTCGTTTCGGTGGCATCATTGCTTTACAATATCTTAAAATAATAAAAAGAGCTGAGAGGCATTGCCTCTTAGCTCCTTTTGTAAATGCCGGTTGCCATGTGTGGCATGTACCGGCATCTGTTGCGAAAAAGAGAGTTTTCTTACATTTCTATAACTAAAGAGTAGAAACTACATATTATAAATGAAGAACGTAACCTTAGTGCTTAGCGACGGTACACGCTTTGCTGGCAAGAGCTTCGGCTATGATGCTCCTGTTGCCGGTGAGGTGGTGTTCAATACCGCCATGATGGGCTATCCCGAGAGCCTCACAGACCCCTCGTATGCAGGACAGTTGATGACCTTGACCTATCCCCTTGTAGGCAACTATGGTGTTCCTGAGTTCTCTGTCGAGGATAATGGAATACCAACATTCATGGAGAGTGACAAGATCTATGCCTCTGCCATTATCGTTTCCGACTATAGTGAGCAATATTCCCATTGGAATGCCAAGGAGAGTCTTGCCGACTGGCTCAAACGTGAGCATGTGCCTGGAATAACAGGCATCGACACCCGACAGTTGACAAAGGTGCTCCGTGAGCACGGTGTGATGATGGGAAAAATTATCTTTGATGATGATCCTGACAACATCCCTGAGGCTGACTATGAGGGAGTGAACTTTGTAGACCAGGTGTCTTGCAAGGAGGTCATCACCTATCAGCCGACAGTGAAGGTGGAGGGTAAAGCTCCGAAGGTAGTTCTCGTAGACTGCGGTGTGAAGGCAAATATCATAAGATGTCTTCTCAAGCGTGGCGTAGAGGTAGTGCGTGTGCCATGGAACTATGACTTCAATGAATTGGATTTCGATGGTCTGTTCCTTGCCAATGGTCCTGGCGATCCTGACATGTGTGAGGCTGCCGTGGCTAATATCCGCAAATTCCTTGCCAACCCTGAGGTGCGTCCTTGCATGGGAATATGCATGGGCAACCAGTTGCTGTCGAAGGCTGCGGGTGCCACTATATACAAACTGAAGTATGGTCACCGTTCACATAATCAGCCAGTGCGTGAGGTGGGCACAGACAAGTGCTTCATCACATCGCAGAATCATGGTTATGCCGTAGACAGCAGCACTCTCGGCGCTGACTGGGAACCACTCTTCGTGAATATGAACGATGGCAGCAACGAGGGCATACGCCACAAGAAGAACCCTTGGTTCTCGGCACAGTTCCATCCGGAGGCTTGCTCAGGTCCGGTAGACACAGAGTTCCTTTTCGACAAGTTTGTTAATCTCCTTAAGTAAACCCGCATGAAAGACGAAACGATAAAGAAAGTTCTGCTCCTCGGTTCTGGAGCATTGAAGATAGGTGAGGCTGGTGAATTCGACTATTCTGGTTCGCAGGCATTGAAGGCATTGCGTGAAGAGGGCATAGAGACAGTGCTCATCAATCCAAACATTGCCACTGTGCAGACCTCCGAAGGTGTTGCTGACAAGATCTACTTCTTGCCTGTGCAACCTTATTTCGTAGAGCGTGTCATCGAGAAAGAACATCCTGACGGCATTCTCCTTTCCTTTGGCGGTCAGACTGCACTCAACTGCGGTGTGGAACTCTATAAGTCGGGCATTCTCGAAAAATATGGCGTAAAGGTGCTGGGTACTCCTGTGCAGGCCATCATCGACACCGAGGACCGTGAACTCTTCGTTGAGAAACTTAATGAGATAGACGTAAAGACCATCAAGAGCGAGGCTTGCGAGACTATCGAAGATGCACGCCGCGCAGCTGCCGAACTTGGCTATCCTGTCATCATCCGCGCAGCTTATGCACTTGGAGGACTCGGTTCTGGCTTCTGCGACAATGAGCAGGAACTTGACAAGTTGGCAGAGAAAGCTTTCTCTTTCTCACCACAGGTGCTTGTGGAGAAGAGTCTCAAGGGATGGAAGGAAATCGAATATGAAGTGGTGCGCGACCGTTATGACAACTGCATCACAGTCTGCAACATGGAGAACTTCGACCCGCTTGGTATCCATACTGGTGAGTCTATCGTCATCGCTCCATCGCAGACCCTCACCAACTCTGAATATCACAAGCTCCGTGCGCTATCAATAAAGATTATCCGTCACATCGGTATAGTGGGAGAGTGCAACGTGCAGTATGCCTTCGACCCTCAGAGTGAGGATTATCGTGTCATTGAGGTGAATGCGCGTCTGAGCCGCAGTTCGGCTCTTGCTTCCAAGGCTACGGGTTATCCTCTTGCTTTTGTGGCTGCCAAACTCGGTATGGGCTATGGACTCTTCGAACTGAAGAACTCTGTCACAAAGACTACCAGTGCATTCTTCGAACCCGCACTCGACTATGTGGTCTGCAAGATTCCACGTTGGGACTTGTCTAAGTTCCACGGCGTAGACAAGGAACTCGGCTCTTCCATGAAGTCAGTGGGAGAGGTGATGGCTATAGGTCGCAACTTTGAGGAAGCCATTCAGAAGGGTCTCCGCATGATAGGTCAGGGCATGCACGGATTTGTGGAAAACCACGAACTGAAAATTGACAACATAGATCAGGCTCTGCGTATGCCTACCGACAAGCGCATCTTCATCATTGCCAAGGCGATGCTCAAGGGTTATAGCATAGATGAAATACATGAGCTGACAAAGATTGACAAATGGTTCCTCTATAAACTGGAGCATATCATTGACATCGACAAGCGTCTGCGCAAATGCACGAGCGTCAATGTGCTCGACAAGGACTTGTTGCACGAGGCAAAAGTATATGGCTTTACTGACTTCCAGATAGGCCGTGCCGTGCATCTCGAAAAGGAGATGGGCAACATGCACAAGGTGATGCTCGTCATACGCAACCTGCGTAAGCAGTATGGCATCCTGCCGGTAGTGAAGCAGATAGACACCCTTGCGGCAGAATATCCTGCACAGACAAACTATCTCTATGTTACCTATGCTGGTACAGAAAGCGACATAAAGTTTGAGAGTGACAAGCGTTCCATCATAGTACTCGGTTCGGGTGCTTACCGCATCGGTTCGTCAGTAGAGTTTGACTGGTGTGGAGTGCAGGCTCTCAACACCATACGCAAGGCAGGCTATCGCTCCATCATGATAAATTATAATCCTGAGACAGTGTCTACGGACTATGACATGTGTGACCGTCTGTATTTCGACGAACTGACATTCGAGCGCGTGATGGACATCATTGAGATGGAGAATCCTCATGGAGTCATCGTCTCTACAGGTGGACAGATTCCTAACAACCTGGCAATGAAACTCGATGCACAGAATGTGCCTATCCTCGGTACAAGTGCCAAGGATATCGACAATGCAGAAGACCGTGCGAAGTTCTCGAGCATGCTCAACCGCATCGGTGTAGACCAGCCTGAGTGGTCGGCACTTACCTCCATGGACGACATCAATGAGTTTGTTGACCGTGTAGGTTTCCCTGTGCTCGTGCGTCCAAGTTACGTGCTCTCGGGAGCTGCCATGAATGTTTGTTCTAACAGAGACGAATTGGAGCGTTTCCTCAAACTCGCTGCCAATGTGTCATCAGAGCATCCTGTAGTAGTGAGCAAGTTTATAGAGAATGCGAAGGAAATCGACTTCGATGCTGTGGCAAAGGATGGTGAGGTGATAGCTTATGCCATCTCAGAGCATATCGAGTTTGCAGGTGTGCACTCTGGTGACGCAACCTTGCAGTTCCCACCACAGAAACTCTATATTGAAACAGTGCGTCGCATCAAGCGCATATCACGCCTTATAGCTAAGGAATTGCATATCTCTGGTCCTTTCAACTGCCAGTATATGGCTAAGGACAACGACATCCTCGTCATCGAGACCAACCTCCGCTCGTCACGCTCATTCCCATTTGTCAGCAAGGTGCTCAAGCTCAACTTTATCGACCTTGCCACTAAGGTGATGCTCGGTTTGCCAGTGGAGAAACCTAACAAGGACCTCTTCGACCTCGACTATGTCGGCATCAAGGCTTCGCAGTTCTCATTCAATCGTCTGCAGAAGGCTGACCCAGTGCTCGGCGTAGACATGAGCTCTACGGGTGAGGTAGGTTGTATCGGCGAAGACTCGTCAACAGCTATGCTTAAGAGTATGCTCTCTGTAGGTCACCGCATACCAGAGAAGAATATCCTCCTCTCTACGGGTACGGCAAAGCAGAAGGCAGAGATGCTCGATGCTGCCCGCTTGTTGCAGCAGAAGGGATACAAACTCTTTGCCACTGGCGGTACATCCAAATATTTGGCGGAGCAGGGCATAGAAAATACCCGTGTCTACTGGCCATCAGAGGAAGGTCAGCAGCCTCAGGCTCTCGACATGCTGCATAACCACGAGATAGACATGGTGGTCAACATCCCTAAGGACTTGACCAGTCATGAGTTGTCCAACGGATATAAGATTCGCCGTGCAGCCATCGACCTTAATGTTCCTCTGCTCACCAACTCACGTCTTGCCTCTGCATTCATCAATGCATTCTGCAATGTGAGTCTCGACGAGATAGACATCAAGGCTTGGGAAGAATATTGATTTTCTTAAACAAAAAACGTTGGGTTGCAGTACGGCAAGTGCGCCGTATTACAACCCAACATTTGTAATTATAGGTGTCGAAACACCTTTATTTCTTGCTTTCCCTAAGTTCGTCCACACCTTTTATGTTATATAGACTCTTTATCGTCTCGTTCTTCTCTGCTATGCTATGCACGAAGAAGGTGAGTGTGGTAGTTACGATATGGTCTTCAATGGTGGAGTGAATCGAGCCCAGTTGCAGTTGCATCTGACCAGTGATGACTTCAAGAAGGTCAATGAGAAGATGATAGCGGTCTATAGAACGCACGATGACAGTGATAGGGTAGGTTACATTAGGATTCTCTGGGAAATCTACCGACACTATGTCATCACCGTGTTTTGATGCCAGACGTATTGCGTCACGGCAAGAGCGGTTGTGTATCTGTACATGTCCTTCAGGCGTTTTTATACCTATCACCTCACCGCCAGGTATAGGGCGACATAGTGGACAACGCACAAAGTGGCTCTCCGTTTCTTGTTGTATTATATTTCTCAGCGCACGCTTCGCCTTATATGTAGAAGTAGAGTCAAACCAGTCAGCACGTGCCATAATCTCTTCCGACACACCTATTTCCACGCAGTCACCACGTTTCAGCACTGTGCGTATGGACGACAGTTTGCCGTTGATGCGCGCATATTGGGCGTGAAGTCCAATCTGCGTGTGGAGTTCGAAGGCATAGTCTATGGCTGTGGAACCCACTGGCAGCACCATGGCATCGCCTTTAGGTGAGAACACCATGATGTCGTCATAATAAAGATTGGTGACTACGCTCTCAATGAATGTGTTGCCAATGCTCTGTACGGCAATGTCCTCAAGCACACGCTTGAAGCGCTCTATCCATTCCCCGACATTGCTTTCAGTGCGACTTGCCATGCATCCCAAACGCGAGGTGGCAACCATATGCTCCGAGCATATCTGCACATCCTCCCACACCCCCTTACCTGATAGGAGCATGACATTGAGAGATTGATAGGAGTTTTCCTTTGCCTGGTCTATCTGATTGACAAACGATTGTGGTTTTTCCTTGTATACATCAGTGATGATGGAGTAAATCTTCAGACAGCGGTCTTTCTCGCAGAGAGTGTCGCCTTCGTTGTTGAAAGTGATGCGGATGTAGTAGCGGTTGTCTATGTGCTTGTAGTCCTTGTCCTGTGCGCGCATTTTGCGCCATATGCTGTAAGGTCTTCTGTAATACACCTTTGCGTTCACCTCTACACCCTTGCTCGCAAGCAGTTTCTGCAGATTGCCGCAAAAGATGTCAAGCCGTGATTTGTCTGCCTCCATGTCATTCTGCAAGGCTGTCTCTATGGCTTCATATTCATGTGGACACCGGTATTTGAATGACAGGTTCTCAAGATCGGTCTTCACGTCGAAGAGTCCGAGGCGGTTGGCAAGAGGAGCGTAGAAATAGTCTGTCTCGCCTGCAATCTTCATTTGCTTGTCGGGTCTCATCGATGCCAAAGTGCGCATATTGTGCAGGCGGTCGGAGATTTTTATCATCAGAGCACGTATGTCGTAGTGCAGCGAGTTGAGCAACTGTTGGTAGTTGTCCAACTGCTTTGACATGCTGTAGTTGCTCTTTTTCTTCTTTGTCACCACATCTACAAGGAATGCCACGTCATCGCCAAAGTTCTCGCGTATGTCTTCTATGGTGTGATATGTGTCTTCCACCACGTCATGTAGAAAAGCACAGATGACAGAGTTAACATCAAGCCGCAACTCTTCTGCCGCTATTCGCGCCACAGCCACGGGATGTATTATATAAGGTGTGCCACTTTTGCGATATTGGTTTTTATGAGCTTCCTTGGCAAAGGCATAGGCTTTTCTTACTCGTTGCAAATCTTCTTCCCCAATGCGCGAGGAGAGAGTAGCAACAAGATGCTCCACACTGAGGTCGAGCTTTGCCATGTCAAATTCTTCGGGCGCAACATCCGCAATGTTGCCAACATTATCTGACTTGTCCATCGTAATAAAGGTCAGTTTTTAGATATTATACCTAAATACAAAGGTACATCATTATTTCCAATAACTTGTAATGAAACTGTATTTTTCTTGGAATAAACATATCTTGGCAGTGGCGGATATGGAATATATTTCTTAATTTTGCATTTACAATGCATATAGCAATAGCAGGAAACATAGGCAGCGGAAAGACCACTCTGACAAAGATGTTGGCACGCCACTACGGATGGGAAGCCCGTCTGGAGCCAGTTATGGACAATCCTTATCTGGATGATTATTACAAGGATATAAAGCGGTGGGCATTCAATCTTGAGGTGTTCTTTCTTAAGGAGCGCTTCAAGGATGTGCTACGTATAGCCGCCCATCCAGAGATTACCACCGTGCAGGACCGCTCGATTTTCGAGGGCGTGTATGTGTTCGTAGCAAACAATTATGCCCAGGGACAGTTGTCCGACCGCGACTACGAAGCCTATATGGAACTCTTTGAACAGATGATGTCGATAGTAAAGATGCCTGATCTCATGATATATCTGCGCGCTCCACTCGAACATCTTGTGAAGAACATACAGAAGCGCGGGCGCCAGTGTGAGCAGACCATTCCGCTGGAATATCTCAAAGGGCTCAATGAGCGCTACGAGGAGTTTATAAAGGAAAAATACAAAGGAAAGGTGATGATTGTTGACGTCACAGGTATGGACTATCAAAGCAATCAAGAGGATTTTCTGAAAATCACCGACAGGATAGATGCCGAACTGTTTGGACTCTTTTCCGACAAGTAAAACAATAATATCATTATGCATATAGCAATAGCAGGAAACATCGGCAGTGGCAAAACCACGCTGACAAAAATGCTGGCTAAGCGCTACGGATGGACACCGCGCTTCGAGTCAGTAGACAATAATCCTTATCTGTCCGACTTCTATGCCGACATGGAGCGCTGGGCATTCAATCTGCAGATATATTTCCTCAACAAACGTTTTGCTGAGGTGGTGGAGATAGCCAACAATAAGGAAACCATTATACAGGACAGAACCATATTCGAGGATGCACGCATCTTTGCTCCCAACCTGCATAACCAAGGATACATGACCGACAGGGATTTTCAAAACTATAGCGACTTGTTCGATCTTATGATGTCGCTGGTGAAACTCCCTGACATGATGATATATATCCGCTCTACCATTCCTAATCTGATAGCCCAAATAGGAAAGCGTGGACGTGAGTACGAACAGTCCATACGCATTGACTATCTCCAGGGACTAAATGATTTGTATGAGGGTTGGATAAAGACATATAAGGGAAATCTTATCATCATAGACGGAGACACATGCAAATTTGAGTCCGACCCCAAAGCCTTCCAGTCTATCACTGACAAGATAGACGCCGAACTCTATGGACTCTTTCCGCTTGAGCAACAGAAATAATTATTCTGACGCTCCTGTGACTATACCGTAACATACGACTTACTTTCAACGGACGTACGTGCAACAGCCAATGCACGTACGTCCGTTGCTTAATGCACGTACGTTCATCAGCCATCGCACGTACGTGCATTAAATTAGGAGGTACGGCGCCCTCGCCGTACCAACCCCAAGCAAATAAAGGTAATCATAGTAGTTGCAGTGTCCCCACTGCAACCCTAAGCAATTAGTTGTAAAGTAGTAGTTGCAGTGTCCCCTCTGCAACCGAGTCCTACCACGCAATAAAGTTGTGTTTCTCGCTTGCGGGTCGACGTGAGGACACGTCAACTCCTATGAAATGCATCTGTTAGTAGTTGCAGTGTCCCCACTGCAACCAAAATCCCTTAAATATATTATATATAA
>CAVCGK010000004.1:0-104138 GCA_963601795.1 bacterium
GGCTATGGTCAAAAACAGAAAGGTCTTCGACCAAAATTATAGAATTTCAGCATAAATCAAAAATAATGGTCAAAACATTTGGATTTTAACATAGAAAGCAAATCAAGATAAACGTATCTGTAACACAATAAAATAGCACATTTATGAAAAAGATATTATCACTTATAATGCTCTGCATATTTTTGACAAACAACAGAGTTTATGCTGAAGAAGGGCTAATCATCTTGAGACACAATGGGAAAATGGTGCAAACCTTTCAATCATCTGAATTACCAAACGCCATAAACGCAGCAGAAGAAGGAGATACCATATTTCTAACAAAAGGTAGATTCTCCCATGGTAATAGTTTTAGTATTACTAAATCAATCCACATCATTGGAGCTGGTGTAGACGAAAGCAACTATTGGGGAGAAAACAGCAGTGTAATACAAGGAAACGAAATATCTATCACAAACCAAGATAATGGAATGATTCATAATATTTCATTTGAGGGCGTTTACCTAACCCAAGTATTGAATCTGAGAGCTGACATAGGAAATATCACCTTTAAAAAATGCAAGAATGGAAACGATATTTATATCGATTCCGAAAAGAATGTAGAGAATGTAACATTCGATAGATGTATGCTTAATCGTATTCAAATAAACAACCAACCTGCAATCGGCAATTTAGTTGCCAAGAACTGCAAGATTGAAGAATTATATGGTGGTACAGGTTTGAAAGAAACAACTTCGTTAAAGTTTATTAACTGCAACATATCAAAAGTTGGAGCCGACTTTAATGGCATATTTGTCAACAGCATCATCAATAGCATTGCAAATGGTTCTACATCTTACCACTCCGCAACAGGTATGTTGGTGAACACATTGTACCATGGGCGCAGTGGATATGATCCTATGAAAAATGTTCCACAACAAGATTGTTGGCTTGCCACAGAAACTCTCATTCCTACAGATAATGACCTCAACTGTAGTCTCTCGTCTACCGAACTCATCGGTGCAGGAAGAGTTGGCTTAGACGGAACACCAGTAGGCATAGAGGGTGGCGTAAATCCATACTCATTAACAATTCACGCACCTTCCATCAGCATCAAAAGTTCTAAAGTTGATGGAGCCACAAAGACTGTCACCATCAATGTAAGTGCAACCGCAAAATAAATACTTTGCTTATGTTTAAACGATTATCATACATCATGCTTATAACCTTATTGCAGTTTGTTTGCACACAATCTGCAATAGCAGACTCCTTTATCGAGCCAGACCAAGATGAATTCAAGGTTGTAGCATGTCGCTATTGGATAGATGACGAAGAAAGCAACAAACAAGAAGTAGAGCTCATTGATGACTTGAACTTTGATTTGAACATTGATGCTAATTTGTTATCTAAAGGCAAGCACATTTGTCATATCCAATTTAAAAATACAGAAAGAGGTTGGGGAGAAATCAACAGCATCCCTTTCTATACAGGCATCGAACAAGAAGAAAAGGAAAATGATGACATTTCTATCATTTCATACGAACATTGGATAGACAACGATTCTGAGCATAAGACAGAACAAAAATATACTACAGAGAATATAACCTGTTCTTATGACGTCAGCCAATTAGAAAATGGGCTACATAGCTTCTACTTTGCGACAACAGACCAAAGAGGTATGAAAACGATTGCAACATCAACATTTTATGTCCTCTTCCCTAAATTGGATGATTCAATCAATGAAGAAGACAACAAGATTGTAGCTTACCAATATTGGCTTGATGGTGATATGTCTACTATCAAGGAAAAAGAATATACAAGCAACGAGATTGAGACTAATATTGACGTATCTAATATAACGGGAGGCTTGCATACTATCTCTTATAGATTCAAAAGTGCCGACAACAAGTTGAGCAGTGAACAAAAACTCTCTTTCTACACAATAGAAAGCAATATCGAAGCTCCAGATACAGAGCAACTAATTGCTGGTTATCGTGCAGGAACTGTAGTGAATGAGACAGAGAAGTCTATCACAAGCATCAGTAGCATCCCATCTATTGACATAGATATACCTATGTTGAAAGCCAAAGATGCTGCAAATGTTGAGAGCTACACATTCAAAATACTAGAGAATGAAGATAAGGTAAAAGCCATTAGAAACATCCAAATGGTGTACTTTGCCCAGTTCAAGAACCAACGAGGAGAGTGGGGAGAAATCGTTTATGCTGATTCAACCATGTCTGACCAAGTTATCGTAAATGCAAATGAAATGAACTTGCAACGTACTCTTGGCATCAAGAAGCTAGACAAAGATGAATTTACAGTTGTAAAGTTCAACATACCTACAGATAATTCATATTACCTAGGAACATCTTCAGATTGTAAAATGATGCTCTATAAGGATGGTGTAAACAAAGCCACTCTTACTGCACAAGATTTGCATAGTAACAACACTTTGTTCTTGCAACAAGGTACATACTATGCTATAATCTACACTCAAGACAAAGATGCCAGTATCCGTCTGACAGCCAGCAAGAATTGGGTTGTCGACCCGGAATTCAGAATGACAGGAGGCGCCCTCAATATTACAACCACCCAAAGTGGTGCAAGTATTTACTATACGACAGATGGTTCTATGCCATCCAAGGAAAGCAACCTATATACAGGACCTATTCCAATCACATACAATGGAGTAGTAAAGGCAATCGCTATCTGTGATGGTATGGCAGACTCTTACATCAAGAGTTTCAATATAGAAATATTTGATACGCAAACTTGCCCACAACCACAAATCATTTATGATGGAAGAAAGGTCAAGCTAGAATCTGAAGTAGCAAATGCGACTATCTACTATACAGAGGATGGTACTGAACCAAACCTAGAGGACGCAAAGAAATACACCAATGAAGGTATCTACATTACAAGCCTCGGCTCTATCAAAGCTATTTCTACCAAGGATTTGATGAACAACTCTGAGGTGGCAACCTACGAGATTCCTGCTTACTACGACGGCAAGAGCCAAGTGGAGGTACAGACGGCAGGTAGCCTTAGCAAGGCATTCGAATGGAACAACGGAGAGGCACTGTCTGACAGCTTGCAGGTGCTCGGCAATATTAATCTCACCGATGCTGCAACAATCAAAGCAATGTCTGGCATAAAATATCTCGACCTCAACAAGGTAAACGTGGATGGCAATACGCTGCCTAACCAGGCTTTCGCCAACATGAACTTGCGCTCAGCCAGCCTTCCTGCTTCTCTCACATCTTGTGGAAGCGACTTGTTTGCGGGCAACAAACAGTTGAGTGCTGTCATTTGGAATGCCAACAACAATATGCCTACTGAGGTACTCTCTGGCATAGACAACCCTAACCTGCTGCTCTACGTGAACACGAAGAGTTATGCACCAGCATCCATCAACAACGTGGTGGCTGGTGGCATCGCCGACAACATCGTGCTCTCTGAGCCTAGCGCAGAACAGACTTCGGATGGCAACTTCTATGCGCCACAACCTTTCACCGCCAAGAAGATTTCTTACACAAGAGACTTCAAGCAGGAGACGGAGATTGGCGTTTGCCAAGGTTGGGAGACCATCTCCTTGCCTTTCGACGCACAGACCATCACCCACGAGACCAATGGCAACATCGCTCCATTCGCCAAGGGCGACAAGGAGGCTCGACCATTCTGGCTCTACGAGTTGGCTCCTAACGGTGGATTCCAAGCTACGGCTACCATTAAGGCTAATACACCTTATATAATAAGTATGCCTAACTCGCAGGCTTACTCCGACGAATATATCCTGGGAGGCAAGGTGACATTCGCCGCCAGCGACGTTAACATCGAGGCTACCGAACAGGCTAGCACAAAGAACAATAGTCGTGAGTTTGTTACAAGCTTCGAGCAGATAGGCAAGCAGAACGGTGTCTACGCCCTCAACGTGGGACAGGAATACCAAGGCTATCGTCCGGGCAGTATCTTCGCAGAGAACTTCGTGGATGTAAAGCCGTTCGAGGCTTATCTCACTACTGCTGAAGCGGCAGCAAAATTCAGTAGTTTCTTTAATCACGATGATTCTACTACTGGCATCGACGACATTCCTACCAAGCAAATGGCAGGACTCAACGTTTGGACTAACGGCTCTACCCTCTACATCCGGAGCGACAAGGCTCGCACGGTACAGGTGTTCAGCACCACGGGCATGCTCGTAAAGAGCGTAAAGATAGAGGCTAGCGAGATACAGCAGATTACCAGTCTGCCAGCCGGCATCTATATAGTAAACAAGAAGAAGGTGGCTGTCAGATGAATATAAATTGAAACAAATTGAACCGCTACATTATAAAAACATCATTGTAAATTTGCCCATAGAGGCAATAAACATAAAAGTAACAATAAATTACATAGGCAACATGAAGAAGATTATCATGATGACAGCAGCTGCACTTATGCTCTCTGTCAGCTGTCCTGTCACAGCACAAAACCAGGAATCAGAGACACAGTATAGCCGTATTCTTGCAAAGAAAATCAAGAAGGAATACAAGAACAAGCTGAAGGAACTGAAGAAAGGAAAGTGGGAATTGTATGGATCATCAAAGACTTTGGAAGTGGCTTTACTCTCCCACTACGACAAGTTAGAGAAGGGAGGCGAAGACGCACGCGAGATTATAGGAACCGCCACCAAGTTTCAGTCGAAGAACATTGGTCACCAGACCGCCATCAACAACGCCTGCAATATCTACGCCCGCCAGGCAGAAAGCCACGTGAAGGGAAGAGTTGTGAGCGACATGGGAACCAACAGCGACAGCATTGCAGGGGAGTTTGACCACTTTTACGCCGCCTACCAGTCGCTCGTAGAAAAGGAAATCAAAGGCGAGATGCAGGAAAGCTTCAGCCTCATCCGTCCCAATGGCGACGGTAGCTATGAGATGCAGACCTTCTTCATCGTCAATGAGTCAAGTGCTAGCAAGGCACGCATTCGTGCTTTTGAGTTAGCTGCAAAGGAATCGGCAGCAGCACAACATTATGCATCCAAAGTAGGAGAATTCATTAAGGAAGGGTTTAAGGAATAAATGGTGGTTCTATAAATTAGATTGATTACAAAACATCAAAACATTTAAACCTGTAAATATTCGGTGGCAATTTATAGATACACCATAAAAACTTATGCACAAAACGATTTGGACCTTTCTGATGATCCTGCTGCCACTCGCCAGTCCTGCACAAAACGTAGAAGAGCGGGCGGAGCAGTTTAAAGCAAACAACGAGTACCTATGCGGCGAAGGATGGGGCGATACTTACAACTCCGCAGACCAGGCTGCTCTCGCCGATCTCATCAGCAAGATTTCCCTCAACATCTCCTCCTCCTTTGAAATCAAGGAGGAGGAGTTTAACACAAATAACGGTTTCGACTCCAAGACAGCGGTGACGTCGGTGATGAACAGTTACGCACAGGCTACACTCACCAACACCAACAACCTCGTAATCAGCAACGCTCCGCAGACCCACGTGCTGAGATACATCCGCAAGAGCGAGATCAACAAGATTTTCGACCAGCGCAAAGAGAAAGTATTCGACTACGTGCGCTCCGCCATGCGTGCCGAGGAGAAAGGAAAGATAGATGATGCCCTGCGCAACTACTACTGGGCCTTCGCCATGGTGCGCAGCCTGCAGTACCCCAACAGCGTGAAGATGACCATAGACGGCGTGCAGCGACTGCTAGTCACATGGATTCCACAACAAATACAGGAAGTGCTGGGCAATATCTCCACCAAGATAGCGAGCAAGGACGGCAACGACATAAACCTCTTCATCAAGTACAAGGGGGAACCAGTGGCAAGCCTCGACTACACATACTTCGACGGACAGACCTGGAGCAACCTCTACAGTGCCAAGGACGGTATGGGAGTGGTGGAGCTGCGCCCGGGCGTGAACATCAATAGTCTGCAGCTGAAGTACGAGTATGAGTACGCCGACCAAGCTCAGATAGACAAGGAGCTGGAAAGCGTGATGCATCTCTTCAAGGGCACATCCTTCAAGAATGCTTTTACATACATCAATAACCTCGACAAGAAAACCGCCATATCAGCCGAGGCAAAAAAGGACTTCGATAAGACAGTGAAGACTGAGGCTGCCGCCAACCTGGAGGAACTCACCAAGGTGGAAGACGAGAAGGCACTCGCAAAGATTATGGGCAGGGTAGTAAACGCCATCAAGACCAAGGACTACGACAGCGCCAACGACTGTTTCTCGGAGGACGGTCTGGAGATGTACCATAAGCTGCTCAACTACGGGCAGGCTCGCCTCCTTGGTAACCCACAGTTCTCTTTCTACAAGATGGGCAAGCGCGTGGTGTGTCGCAGCATCCCGATGGCTTTCTCCTTCAAGAACAACAAGCGCAAGTTTGTGGAGGACGTGACCTTCACCTTCGACGAGGACAGGAAGATAGAGTGCGTGGCCTTCGGACTGGGCAGTCAGGCGAAGACAGACATCTTCAACAAGGGCGTAGGTGCCTGGAGCGACTATGCCAAGATGGTTATCGCCACCTTCTTGGAGAACTACAAGACTGCCTTCGCTCTGAAACGTCTCGACTACTTGGAGAGCGTATTCGACGACAATGCCACTATCATCACTGGCCACATCATAAAGAAGAATCCAAAGCTCAATATCGAGGGACAAGCCACAACCTTCGGTGACAACAAACCGCTAATCAAGTACACCCGCCAGACCAAGAGCGAATATCTGAGAAAACTGAAGATGTGCTTCCAAAGCAACCAGTTCATCAACATCCGATTCGCAGACAACGACGTGGTGAAGATGGGAGCCGGCGGCGAGACATACGGCATCCAAATTAAGCAGGACTACTACTCCTCCAACTACGGAGACCAGGGCTACCTCTTCCTTATGGTAGACTTCAACGACCCGGAGACCCCCTCCATCAAGGTGAGGACATGGCAGCCCGAGCGCAATCCGAACATCAACTCCAACCTGCCTCGCTCAAACAGAGACTGGGGAATCATAGGTCCGGGAAATTTCTAACCCTATAACACTGAAGAGTCTATGAACAAAGGATATCCCACACTGAGCATGTTATTGTTGCTTTCGCTACACGCCACACCAATTTACTCTCAAGAGGAGGACTTCGTGAAACAATTCAAACAGGCACGACAATCCATAATGGATGACTACAGCCAGTTTCGCAACACCATCCTCACCGACTACGATCAGTATCTGCAAGGCATATGGAAAGAGTATGATAAATTCAATGCTGAGAAGTTGCCGCTTGAACCGAAACCAAAAACTCCACCTACATACGAAGTTCCAAAAGAGCCAGAAAAGGCGGTGAGTGTGAAGCCAAAGTTGCCATTGCATCCAATGGAAATACCGACAACGCCAACGGTATCAAATCTCCCAGTGATGCCAGCTCTTCCTTATATCCCATACATAAGTGTACCGATTAGCAAACCTCAAATCAGCATAGATTTCTACGGAGAGGACATTCGCTTGCAGAAGATTACAAACCTAGCATCTATGAATATTGCCACAACCGATGATGTGACTAATTACTGGAAGATGCTCAAGAAGTCTGACCTCAAAGAGCTCACACAATCTTTCGCTGAAGAATCTCGACGCATGGGACTCAGCGACTGGGCTTCGGCATTACTTGTGGAGAAATATATAGATACTGCAATGCCTAATGCCAGTAAAAATGAGAAAATCATAGCCCTACAATATGTACTGGCTAACTGTGGTTACAACATACGACTAGCCATGGGCGGCAGCAATGTCACCATGCTTATACCTTATGCTGAACATGTATATGAAAAATCATTCATCACCATCGATGAAAAGAAATATTTCATTTATCCCGACATTGAAAGCATAGGATCGTTCCGCACATGTGAACTGCCAAAAGACGCAGACCTAGGCAAAGACATGGAACTGAAGTTTACAGGGACGGTACAGATAGGAGATGAAACGAAACACTTCAAATGCGAAGCTGCTGGCATCAGAGTGGAGGGAGAGGTGTATACAGGCATCATGCCCCTACTCGACGCCTACCCTTCTGTAGACATTCCTACCGTAGCAGCCTCCGTGATAGACAAAAAATTGCGAGATAATGTGGTGGAGCAAATCCGCACACAAGTGGCAGGACTGTCGGAACAAAGTGCAGCAAACCGCATTCTACAATTCATTCAGAAGGGTTTCCAATATGCTACCGACGAAGAACAATTTGGCAAAGAAAAATATTTCTATTGGGAAGAATCGCTCTTCTATCCGATGAACGACTGCGAGGACCGCGCCATCTTCTACTCATATATAGTCCACGAAATACTGGGACTCGACGTACACCTAATCCATTTTCCAGGCCATGAGTGCACAGCCGTGGCATTCACCGAACCGTTAGAAAATGGCACATCATATGAATACAATGGCAAACGATACTACATCTGCGACCCAACCTACATCGGGGCAAAGATAGGCATGTGCATGCCCAATCATGCAGATGAGTCGCCACAAATAGAAATTTGGTACTAAATATATTCCTCTATCTGTTCAAACTTTCCCCAGGGAGAATTGCGATAAGCATCCCTACTTCCCTTGGGCACATACAGGCGAATACGCTTCATGTCTGAGGCATTGAAAACATCCTTGATTGTCACGGGCCATATCGCATTGCCCAACATAGGTGGAACCTTGCTTCGGAAACACAAACCTTCCAAAGCAGGGCTACCGTCGAAAACATGCTTCATCATATGGAGCTGGGGATTGTTTGGAAACACCACACGTTTTAGTTGGGGATAATCAGCAAAGGCACTGTCCTCCAGTTCATCCACACGATAGCTCATGCCTTGATAGTTTACCGAGGAAGGTATCTCAACTACAGAATCCTTGTCGTTGGCGGCACATACCGTCACCAGTCCACCACCCCACGACTTATACTCAAGATTGCCTACCGTAAATTGTGCCACGACATCGTACATTTGGGTAGGCTTCGTCATCTTACTACATATAGCTCCTACCAATCCTGCACATACTATAACCACCGCAAATGCACATGCGAGAACGCTGCTTCGGTGGATAAGACGCGTGTGGTGGCTCATCTCCGCCACGTTGGCATAACGTTTATCCAGTGGGAGCAGACATCGCTTGGCTACCATACGGTAGGTGAACCCTGGACGCAACTGCTGCATTATTACACCCATGCTGTAGATATCATTACGCACGTCAGTTGGACCTCCTGCCTGTTGCTCAGGCGACACATAGCCGGACGTGCCAGCCGGCTCCTTCAAGATGGCGTAGCTGTCAGCGTCGGCCAGTCCGAAGTCTATCAACTTCAACATACCGCCGCTACGTGTAATCATGATGTTGGAGGGCTTCAGGTCGCGGTGCACCACTTGTCTGTCGTGCACATACTCCATCACGGCAAGCAACTGACGCGCCACACGCTTGCGGGCAGATAGCGAATTTTGCTCTTCCATCCAGTGCTGCAAGGTCTGCCCATCAATCAATTCCATCACTAGACACTCCCCATAGCCATCTAACTCTTCGATGCCGAAAGCCTTCACCACTCCAGGATGGTGCAAGCTCGACAAGATGTCGAACTCTTTGTGTAGTAGACGATGATACACCTCCATGTGGCGTACGTCTGGAGCGAGTGCCTTCAACATCAACCACTGACCTTTACGCTTTGCACGAATGAGAATATTAAAACCACTATGCGCAACTTCCTCTATATCACTAAACTGATCTGTAACTGAGTCAGATATTGTAGTGAGTGGGGTAGTAAAGAAAAGAGAAACTTGCTCCATTAATGCAAAATAAGGTTTAGGAAAGTTTACACCTACTAAAGATCGATATATGATATAGCGGCACAATTAAGGGGAAAACACATATTTCCGTGCTTTCCCCTACTCTATTATCTTTGTTTCTAAAGAATACTTTCTTTATTTGAAGAAGTCCTTAACATCCTCGTTAGGAACCATGTGCTCATCGAAGATATAAGCGCCAGTCTTTGGGCTTCTCACCATCTTGATGACCTTTGTGTATGCGCGTCCATCCATTGAACCTTCATGAAGGGTTGCGACCGCTTTCTTTGCCATAGTATGTTAATCTATTTAATTCATCTGCCCAGTCAACCTAGACAAACAAGTTTATGGTTTATTACTTAATTTCCTTGTGGAGAGTCATCTTCTTGAGTATAGGATTATACTTCATCAACTCAAGACGCTCTGGGGTGTTCTTACGGTTCTTTGTGGTAACGTAACGGCTTGTGCCAGCCATACCACTGTTCTTGATTTCAGTGCACTCAAGAATAACCTGAACTCTATTTCCTTTTGCTTTCTTTGCCATAATGATTATTCTCCTATAACTTTAATGTCTTTCCAGTCGCAATAACCCTTGTTTACAGCCTGCTTGAGAGCTGCGTCAAGACCTATTTTGTTTATAAGGCGCAAACCTGATGCGCTTACCTTAAGGCTAATCCAACAAGCTTCCTCTACATAGTAGAACTTCTTTGTGAAAAGATTCACATCGAAAGTACGCTTTGTGCGATGCTTAGAGTGTGATACATTGCATCCCACCTGAGCTTTTTTTCCTGTAATCTGACAAATCTTAGACATGTCTATCTCTAATTTTAGTATTCTTTAATGATACCTATTCCAAACAGTCTGCAAAATTACAAAAAATACTCGAAACCACAAGAGTATCACCTAAATAAATCGTCATTTTAATCTTTTTTAGGCTAAAATTCACCGATTTACCCACGATTACACCCTTTTAAGCGCTCTTTATTGGAATGTCACCTTACTGAATGGGGGCTTTGCCACTTCACAGAATTCGCCATCGAGATATTTGTAATATCCTGTTATGGCTATCATTGCTGCATTGTCGGTGGTATAGCTGAATTTCGGTATATAGACAGTCCATCCATATTTCTTTGCCGCTTCATGGAATGCATTACGCAGACCATTATTGGCTGACACGCCTCCTGCTACTGCCACATGCTTGATACCAGTCTGCTTGACAGCCTGCTTGAGTTTCTTCATCAGTATGTCTACGATGGTGAACTCGAGCGACGCAGCTATGTCTTCCTTATGATGCTCAATAAAATCAGGGTCTTCTGCCACCCATTTCCTCATATTATAAAGGAATGATGTCTTGAGTCCTGAGAAACTGTAGTCGAGTCCAGGGATGTGGGGTTCGGCAAACTTATAGGCATGCGGATTGCCCTGTCGTGCCAGTCGGTCGATGATTGGTCCACCGGGATAGCCGAGTCCCATCACTTTCGAACACTTGTCTATAGCCTCGCCAGCAGCATCATCGATGGTCTGACCGAGCACCTTCATGTCATTATATGCATCCACCTGCACTATCTGCGAGTTGCCTCCACTGACGAGAAGACAGAGGAAGGGGAACGGGGGATTGCTATTGTCATCGTCGCTCTCCTTGATGAAATGCGCCATGACATGACCCTGCAGATGGTTTACATCGACCATAGGAATGCCGAGCGATGACGACAGTCCTTTAGTGAAACTCACACCGACGAGCAATGAGCCCATAAGACCCGGACCGCGGGTGAAAGCTATTGCCGACAACTGTTCCTTAGTGATACCAGCACGCTTTATAGCCTGATCCACTACTGGCACGATGTTTTGCTGATGGGCACGCGATGCCAGTTCGGGCACCACACCGCCATAAGCCATGTGAACATCCTGTGAGGCTGTGACATTGCTCAGCAGAACGCCGTTTCTGAGTACGGCTGCCGAAGTGTCGTCACAACTTGACTCTATACCTAATATATATATAGGTTTATCCATATTCTTCTTAGTATGTTAGAATCTCTACTCCTGTTTCCGTCATCACGAGTGTATGCTCCCATTGTGCTGACGGTTTTTCGTCCCATGAAATCACTTCCCATCCGTATGGGTCGTCATCATCGATAAAGACTTTATATGAGCCCATGTTTATCATAGGTTCGATGGTGAACACCATACCTGGTACGAGGAGCATGCCCGTACCCTTGTGTCCGTAATGCACCACTTCAGGGTCTTCATGAAACTTCAGTCCTACTCCATGCCCACATAGGTCGCGCACCACACCATAGCCAAATTTCTTGGCATGCTTCTCTATGGCATGACCGATGTCGCCTACAAAGCAATAAGGCTTGGCTGCTTCCATACCTATCTCCAAGCATTCCTTAGCTACACGCACAAGCTGTTCCTTCTCGGGTGTTGTCTTCTCGCCGATGATAAACATGCGCGAAGCGTCAGCATAATAACCGTCGAGGATGGTGGTGAAATCCACATTCACGATGTCGCCTTCCTCAAGCACATCTTCCTCCTTCGGTATGCCGTGACACACCACTTCGTTGATACTTGTGCACACAGATTTCGGAAAACCCTCATAGTTGAGACATGCAGGAATTGCATTGTGATCCTTGCACACCTGCATACAGATGTCGTCTATCTCCTGCGTGTTCATACCCGGATGTATTTCCTTTGCCACGGTATCGAGCACGAGGGTATTAATCTCTCCCGAGCGGCGTATGCCTTCTATCTGTTCTGGAGTCTTTATCAAGTCACGTGTAGGCACCAGTTTTCCTCTATCCTCCCAGTATAGGATTTTCTTGTCCATTTCGGTGATCTGCCCTGGGATGCAGTGCCATCTTCTCTTCTTATTGTTCATCTTATATATGTTTTTCAAACCTGCGCCATCATGTCGGCAATAGCCACATCAAGCATCAAGTATCTTCTTCAGTTCATCAGTCCACGGTTTGCCGTTAACAGGACAGAAAGTATTGAATCCCATCTTCTCCGCTGCCTGACAGTTGCTCTGACTGTCGTCTACAAACAATATATTCTCCGCTGGAGTCTGCTCTTGCTCCAAGACAAAGGCAAAGAACTCTTCTGACGGTTTCATACACTTTATCTCATGACTGCGGTACATCTTTTCGAAATAGTAGCTCACCGGCTTATGCAGTTCGGAGAAATCTTCCGAGTCAGCCCACGACTGTATAAAACCATTGGTATTTGACACCATGACAACCCTATAGCCCTCACTCTTCAGTTCTTCCAAAGCACGAAGTTTGTCGGGATTGACGCCATCTACAAATCCTTTCCATGCATAGAGACACTCATCCCATGTAATCTTCTTTCCTGCATGGGCACTGAGTTTGTCGATAAATTCCTCTTCCGAAATCTTTCCTTCTTCCAGGTCACCAAAGAATCCGGATTGTTTGTAAGGATCGAGCAATTTGTCAGCATCAGCCACACCTATCTCCTTGAATCTCCTTACGGGTTCGTCATTGTTGATAGTGATGATAACTCCGCCAAGGTCAAACGCAATAGTTTTAATCTTTGTCTGTTTCATATATGTTGGTACTACGCTTGCGAGCTTCCTCTAGGGACACAAGCGGTCGCTTGCTCCTGTTATTGTATTCCTCGCGCATAAGTTCATATTTCTTTTTCAGTTCATCGGCAAGCACCTCCCTGTCAGCAGGATTAGTCAGTCGTGTTGCCAACACGGCATTCTGCGCCGCATCCTTCGACCATATCACGATACCGTCGTAGACAGGGTCTATCTTCAGTGCCACATGCATTTCAGATGTGGTAGCTCCGCCCACTATGACAGGAATATCAAGTCCTTCACGTTGCATCTCCGTTGCCACATTCACCATTTCACCAAGCGAAGGCGTTATCAGTCCGCTAAGGCACACCATGTCGGCATGTTCCTTCTTAGCCGTCTCGATGATAGTTTCAGAAGGCACCATTACTCCGAGATCGATGACATCAAAGTTGTTGCATGCCATGACGACAGCCACAATATTCTTTCCAATGTCGTGCACGTCGCCCTTCACAGTTGCTATCACCACCTTACCAGCTTTTGCCGAGCCCGTAGTTTTCTGTTGTTCGATATATGGCTGCAAGATTGCTACAGCCTTCTTCATGGTGCGTGCAGTCTTAATGACCTGTGGCAGGAACATCTTGCCTTCGCCAAAGAGTTCGCCCACTTCATTCATGCCCCTCATCAGCGGACCTTCGATGATGTCCACAGCTTTAGGATATTTTATCAGAGCCTCAGCGATGTCTTCCTCTAGATGGTCAGCCACGCCCTTGCGCAGAGCATAACACAATCTGTCCTCCACGCCATCATTGCGCCAGTTGTCGGCAGCATTGTCCGTAGTCTTGGCATCGCCAGACGATGCCGACACCACAGTGGATATCTGCGAGAGCAGAGTCTCCGTGGCACCGTCATACCTATTGAGCACGACGTCCTCAATAAGTTTCAGTTGATTGTCGGGAATATCGGAATATGTCACCTTGGCGGCAGGATTCACGATACCGAAATCCATACCCACCTTCGTAGCATGATAAAGGAACACGGCATGCATCGCCTCGCGCAGATAGTTGTTTCCGCGGAATGCGAAACTAAGGTTACTCACACCACCGCTGACATGCGCTCCGGGACAGTTAGTTCTTATCCACTGGGTGGCATTGATGAAGTCCACGGCATAGTTGTCGTGCTCCTTTATACCCGTCGCTATGGAGAGCACATTTGGGTCAAAGATGATGTCAAGCGGATTGAAGCCTACCTTCTCCGTAAGTATCTTGTATGCCCTTCCGGCTATCTCAATCTTGCGGTCATAGGTTGTGGCCTGTCCTTTCTCGTCGAAACACATCACCACCACGGCAGCGCCGAAGCGCTTTATCGTGCGAGCATGAGAAACGAACGCATCCTCACCTTCCTTCAGCGAGATGGAGTTAACGATACATTTTCCCTGTATACACTTAAGCGTGGCCTCTATGACATTCCAATCGGAAGAGTCGACCATAAGAGGTACGGCTGCGATTTCAGGTTCCGATGCTATAAGGTTGACGAAATGCACCATCTCTTCCTTGGCATCGAGCAGCGCGTCGTCCATGTTAACATCTATCACAAGCGCTCCGTCCTCCACCTGTTTACGGGCTATGGACAATGCTTCGTCATAGTTTTTTTCATTGATAAGGCGAAGGAACTTACGACTACCCGCCACATTACAGCGTTCACCGACATTGGTAAACGTGTTCTCCTGTGGCACGAACGATGACAGTCCGCTGAGATGCAGTTGACGATAGCGTGGATGCACCTTATGAGGAGTCTGTCCCTTCACAAGGTCAGCATATGCACGGATGAAAGTGTCGTCCGTACCGCAACATCCACCGATGATGTTTACAAGTTCTTCGTCGAGATATTCCTGTATCTGCGGACTCATCGATTCTGCCGTCTCGTCGTATTTTCCGAGTTCATTGGGCAGACCCGCATTCGGATAAGCACTAATATAATAAGGTGCACGTGATGCCAACTGACGCAGGAAGGGTTTCATCTGCTTTGCACCCACACTACAGTTGAGTCCTACAGAGAAGATATCATATGATGAAAGTGACGAAAGGAAAGCCTCCAGCGTCTGACCAGACAATGTGCGTCCTGCCATGTCGCTCACAGCCACGCTCACCATAATAGGAAGTTTCTTATTCTTCGCCTGCATAACCTGGTTGGCAGCATCTATGGCAGCCTTACAGTTGAGAGTGTCGAAGATCGTTTCTATGAGAATGGCATCCACGCCACCTTCCACCAGTCCGTCTATCTGTTCCTTGTATGCGTCGAGCAGTTCGTCATAGGATATCTCTCTTGCAGCAGGGTCGTTGACATCCGGTGACAGGGAGGCCGTCTTGTTTGTAGGACCAACACTTCCTGCTACAAAGCGTGGTTTGTCTTCCGTAGAAAACTCATCTGCACACTCTCTGGCGAGTCTTGCTCCAGCAAGCGCCATCTCATGACTCTTGTTTTCAAGATGATAGTCTGCCTGAGATATGCGTTGTGAAGAGAACGTGTTGGTGGTGATAATGTCGGCACCAGCCTCAAGATAGCGACGATGAATGTCGCGAATGATATCGGGATGCGATAGCGACAACTCATCGGTATTACCCGTGGTGACACCATATCCCTCGGTCATTGTTCCCATGGCACCGTCGAGCACCAGGATTCTCTCTTTAATAGCTCTTTCTAACACGATCCATCTCCCTTCTGTCTTCCTTTTCCTTCAGACTCTGACGTTTGTCATACATCTTCTTACCTCGGCACAAGGCGATATCCATCTTAGCCCTGCCGTGCTCGTCAATAAAAACGAGCGTAGGCACTATGGTGTAGCCTGGCGACTTGCAAGCCTCCAGCAGATTGTGTATCTCTCGACGGTTGAGCAGCAGTTTGCGGTCACGCTTCATCTCGTGGTTGGCAAAAGATCCATAGAAATAGGGCGAGATGTTCATACCCTTCACCCATATCTCGTTGTTGTCTATATAACAATATGTATCCACGAGCGACGCTTTTCCCAGACGGATAGACTTTATCTCCGTACCGGTAAGCACGATGCCAGCCGTATATTCGTCAACGAAGAAGTATTCAAATGAAGCCTTCTTGTTTTTTATCTGCACGGGACTCTTCTTGCGTAATTCCTGTTGCGTCTTGTTCATAGTTGTCTTTCTCTTTTATTCCTCCACTGTCACAAAGTCAGAGATATGTTCATCCACATAATATGCCAGTTGACTGGTATAGACTGTCTCGTTGTCCACGAAATCGTCATCAAACTCGTCAAACTCTGGGCACTGCTCATAGAGAGCCATGAAGTCCTCGTCGGTAGTCACCTGTTCTATCTGACTGTGATATATGCCATAATATTTGTGAGCCTTCTGCACAATTCTGCCTAGCTCCTGCAGTCCCCATCCTTTCAGCACTTTGGCAAAAGGATTCTTGAAGATGAACGGACCATAGCCGTTATATATCAACTGCACGAAACCGCCCTCCATGAGTTCGGTGCGCATGATGTCATACGCCAGCAAGGTTATCTGCGACGGATTTAGACTTGCCATAGTCTCGGCATTGAGATCACCGCCTATGGCATCATTAATGGCCTTGATGACTGCATCAAGAAACTCAGACAAGCCTTTCTCTGCGGCTTCTCTTATTACTTTATCCTTTATGACAACTGTATGCATAACGATGCAAAGTTACGACAAAACACACTAATAACAAAATAAAATGTCAAACAAACAATGCACAAAACTAATATGTCAGTATATGTGTACCGACATTTTTTTGTAATTTTGCAGACATAACGAATACACATTATATAATATATATAGAACTTATAGTTATCTATGGCAACAGAATTGAAGGAACTCACCAAGAGGAGTGAGAATTACAGCCAGTGGTATAACGACCTGATTGTTAAGGCCGACCTGGCAGAGCAGAGCGCAGTGCGCGGCTGTATGGTTATCAAACCTTACGGCTATGCTATTTGGGAAAAAATGCAGCATCAACTTGACACCATGTTCAAGGAGACAGGTGCCGTAAACGCTTACTTCCCTCTTCTCATTCCAAAATCATTCCTTTCACGCGAAGCTGAGCATGTGGAAGGTTTTGCCAAGGAGTGTGCAGTAGTAACACATTACCGTTTGAAGACCAACGAAACACATGACGGCGTAGTCGTTGACCCTGAGGCAAAACTCGAGGAAGAACTCATCATCCGTCCTACATCGGAGACAATAATCTGGAATACATACAAGAACTGGATTCACTCTTGGCGCGATCTGCCTCTAATGTGCAACCAGTGGTGTAATGTGATGCGCTGGGAGATGCGTACCCGCCCATTCCTCCGCACATCGGAGTTCTTGTGGCAGGAAGGCCATACTGCTCACGCCACACGCGAAGAGGCTGAGACTGAAGCACAGAAGATGCTCAAGGTGTATGCCAAGTTTGCTGAAGAGTGGATGGCAGTACCTGTAGTGCAGGGCGTAAAGAGCGAGACTGAGCGCTTTGCTGGTGCTCTCGACACCTACACTATCGAGGCTATGATGCAGGACGGCAAGGCTCTGCAGAGCGGTACGAGCCACTTCCTCGGTCAGAACTTCGCCAAGGCTTTCGACGTGACTTATCTCACAAAGGAAAACAAACCTGAATATGTATGGGCTACATCATGGGGTGTTTCTACACGTCTCATCGGTGCACTCATCATGACTCACTCTGACGACAACGGCCTTGTGTTGCCTCCACGCCTCGCTCCTCTGCAGGTGGTTATCATTCCTATCGGAAAGGCCGACCAGCAGAAGCAGGTTAGTGAGAAGATGCAGCCTGTCATTGACGAGTTGCGCTCTAAGGGCATCACAGTGAAGCTTGACGATTCTGACAACAAGCGTCCTGGATTCAAGTTTGCTGACTATGAGCTTAAGGGCGTACCTGTACGCCTTGTAATGGGCGGACGCGACCTTGAGAACGGCACCATCGAGGTGATGCGCCGCGACACTCTCGAGAAGGAGAGCCGCTCATTCGAGGGCATTGCTGAATATGTAGAGAAACTCCTCGTCGACATTCAGGACAACATCTTCGCAAAGGCAAAGGCTTATCGTGACGCACGCATCTATGAGTGTGACGACTACGAAGAGTTCAAGACCAAGGTGAAGGACGGCGGATTCTTCCTCTGCCACTGGGACGGCACAGCCGAGACCGAGGCAAAGATCAAGGAGGAGACTCAGGCTACTATCCGCTGCGTGCCTTTCGGCTACGAGCAGACTCCTGGCGTCGACATGGTGAGTGGCAAGCCTTCAAAGGCTCGCGTCATCATCGCACGTAGCTATTAAGCCTTCAATAGGCGATGCGCACCACGTGTAAGGTATGCCACTGAAAATGTAGACAAGACAAATACCTAACATAAGGTATTGTGCCACAACTGCCATCATAGTACCTTTGCATCGAAGTTAATTTAATGTAAAGGAAGTATATAATATGAAGAAGACAATTGTGGTTTTCGGTAGCTCTACCGGAACATGTGAAAGCATCGCTAAAGACATAGCCGCTAAACTCGGATGTGAAGCAATCAATGTGCAGGACTTCTCTGCAGACAATGTGGCTGACAATGACAACCTCATTCTCGGCACAAGCACATGGGGATGTGGCGAACTGCAGGACGACTGGTATGACGGAGTGAAAGTGCTCGAGGGCGCAGACCTCAGTCAGAAGACAGTGGCTCTCTTCGGTTGTGGCGACTCACAGTCTTATTGCGACACATTCTGTGGTGGTATGTCAGAACTTTATAAGGCAGCAAAGGGAGCTGGTGCAACTATCATTGGTAGCGTAGATGCCAGCGACTACGATTACGAAGACTCCGAGGCTGTCGTTGACGGAAAGTTTGTCGGACTTGCTCTCGACAACGACAACGAAGGCGACAAGACCTCCGAAAGAATAGATGCATGGATTTCACAAATTACTCCATCACTCTAATAAAACAAGAGTACATAAATCTTGAATGCAACCGCATGGAAAGTGGCGCGACCGCTCTCCATGCGGTTGTTTCGTTATAAACAAACCATATCATGATTGCAAGCAGAATGAAGAAATTTCTCAAGGACTGGATTTTACCTGTGGCAATAGCTACGGGCATCATAGGCTATCTTCTGTTTCATTACATCCCTTGCCTACGACCTATAGCCCACTGGTATGCGCCATATAATGACAACGTGATACCCGACTTCATGTTTCTCATCCTCTTTGTCACTTTCTGTAAGGTGGACTTCAAGAAACTCCTGCCTGTGAAGTGGCATTTTTGGATAGGTCTGCAGCAAGTGGCATTCGTACTCATGATTACTGGACTCACTGTAGGCTTCGGCATGACTGGCAAGGCTCTCATCCTTATGGAGTCTATCCTCGTCTGCATCATCGGCCCGTGTGCAGCGGCAGCAGCCGTGGTGACAGCAAAACTGGGAGGAAACCTGGAGGAGATGACCACATATACATTCCTCTCAAATTTCATCTCCGCACTTCTCATTCCACTTTGTTTCCCACTACTGCCGGAAGTGGGTAGCTCTGCAGACATCGCCTTCTTTCCTTTGTTTCTAAAGATATTGTGGCGTGTTAGCACTGTATTGCTCATGCCAATGCTCTTGGCTTTCATAGTGAAACACTTCGCAAAACGTCTGCACAAGATTATAACAGGAGTAAAAGACCTTAGCTACTACATGTGGGGAGGTTCGCTCGTCATAGTAAGTGGCACCACGATGATGAATATATTTGACGCAAGCGACCACTCTTCCCTACTCTTCATTAGCATCATTGCCGGCATGAGTCTCTTTCTTTGCATCATACAGTTTGCCACAGGACGCTTCATCGGACATTATTTCGACAAGACCATAGAAGCTGGTCAAAGTCTTGGACAAAAGAACACGGCTTTCGCCATATGGATAGCCACCGCATTCCTTCATCCTCTGTCGTCAGTAGGTCCAGGATGTTACATTCTATGGCAAAACATCATCAATTCCATAGAAATATGGATGGAGAGGAAGAAAGGTACGGAGAGAGCAAGTTAATACGAAAATTCAACAATTTTTCTTAACAATCATCCTTTTATTAAACTTTGTGTGCTTTGTGTGCGAACACAATAAAATACATTAAAAAAAAGATGGAAAAAGTTTGCACAGTCGAAAAAAAGAGACTACATTTGCATCGTTATCCTGAAAACAATCTTTTTACCTTAAAATGACAATTAAACTAACACCTAATGAGATAAAGGGCAGCTCGTGAGAGCCGCCCTTTGTCTTTAAGTACATTTTTAAGTCTATACTATTCCATCTTCATAATGCAGCATACAATTGGATGCCGCATGCTTCAAGGCATAACTGCCATTATCTATGCATGACTGAGCCTTGGCGAGAAACATGGATGCTTCATCCGCATCAAGACATGAGAACTTAATAAACAGTCGCGAGAGAATGTTGAAAGCACACAAGAGATGCATCTCGTTGCCACTGGCAAGTAGTCTCATGGCAAGAGGTTTGGCATAAGACACATGCTGCAGGATATGGAATGAGAGCATTTCTGCCAACTCCTGATTAGTCACGTCATCAAGCCATCGCTCGGCTGTCGACTCATCAAAAGCATCTATGGGATATGTGAGTATTGCCAAAAGTTTACACTCCCTGACACCACTAAGCCACAACTCCTCGGCAAGAGACTTGTCTTTGCCATATTCCGCTGCCATCTCCTGCAAGTGCTGAAGCGACACTCCCCAACATATCTTGTATTGCAAACCTTTCTGACGGAGCGACTCTGCCGTCACGCCGTTCATATACAGACGGAAACTCTGTTTTATCTGTTTCACCTTGTCTGATGTAGACATATCCTCATTAATCTCCATTGTTTTCTTTAATAAATTCCTCTAACCGTTGGTATATCTTCTGCACCAGAGGCGAATGCAGATAAAAAGTGCTTTTCCTAAGCATTGTCGACACTCCCTCGAGCGAATGTTCGTATGACGATATCTCATTCTGCGACTGCGTGGTGTGCTTGCTCTGCGTGCGTATCTCGTTTTCTCTGTTCGACACGAGAAAGTCGCACTCCTTGGTAAGCATCGGCACTATGGTCTCATCAAAGAGCTGATGTCCTTGTATATAGAGATATGTGTCCTCTGGGATTACTCCAAGCCGTGGCATCTCTTCTTCCGAGAGCCGTTTATATTCGCGACGCACCTGCTCTGATGCCACTTTCTGCAGTTGATGAAGCTTTGACGTCACTTTCGTCTCCACCCTTTTCAGCGTCTCCTCCACCCTATTCTTCGTCACGATGCCAGTCTTTATCACAGCCAAAAGGTCGGGCATATAGAAACGGCACAGATTAGGTTTTCTTGCACTAAGGATATTCCACACGAAGAGCGGATAGATAATTTTGGAATAAGCCTTCAAGAAACCCTCAAAGTCCATGATGTCGGGATAGTCATTAAGAGTAGCCATCACGCACACCTCTCGCAAGGCAGGAGCCCAACACTGCAGGTTTTCTATGGCATAGGCATAAGTATGAAACACATACTTATTACCACACACCATCTCCGACATGGAGTCCGCTCCCTGCTTCAGGTAGTCGTAGTCGGCATCCACACAGGCTATCATGTCAGGTCCCACGCTATCCTTGAAAGCAGACATAAGCGCAGCCTTCTTGCCACGTCCTAAATGTCTGCCGCGAGTGGGAAGCATAATCTGAAACTTCACCTCGGGAGTCTCCATCTGCGAGAGTATGGATCGCCAGAAGAACACGTCGTCATAACTCTCCACATAGGCTATCACCTTGCGACAACTCTTCTTGCCGTTCAACCTATTGGCGGCAGAGAGATAAGAGGAGTTTATATATGAACCCAGTCCCGGCATAGTGTTATGCTCTTTTCCTTTATTTTATTTCTATTTCCGACACTTCCGTCACAGCGTCAAGCCATCCGTCCATTATCACGGCAGGCGAATGCGTGGTCAATACTATCTGCACGTTGGGGTTGAGCTTGAGGATGGTGTTTATGAGTTTCTGCTGCCACTCCACATGCAGTGAAGCCTCTGGTTCGTCCATAAAGAGTACATAGGGTTGCAGGTCTTCCACGAGCACGGTGAGCAAGATCACGAGCATCTGCTTCTCGCCAGAGGAGAGTTGATAAGGAGTCAGCACCTCACCTATCTGCGAAAAGCGAATCTCGTTTTCCGTGCGTATAATCTTCTTTGACGTTTCGGAGAAGAACTCGTCAATGAGATTTTGGAATAGAGTCTTCGGGCGTGATATCTCGCTCGCCTTCTGTGCCGCATCTGCATCGCCACTCTGCAATACGGAGATTATCCTGTTGCCGATGTTCACCTGATAGTCAAGATATTTGCGTTGCAACTGGAATATCTGCCAGTCAAGTTCCGTGGTGAGCGATATGTCCATCTTTGTGACCATGTCGCGGTTGAGAAGCGGACGGTCGAAAGAATGTATCAGGTCATAGCGTATCCACTTTGCATCTTCGGGCACCACCTTCAACCTCACGCCCTTGAGCATATGGCTGGGAAACTCGCCTCCCTGAGCCAATCCACGCACCACCTTATTTAATATGGTGCTCTTTCCCACTCCATTTATTCCGCTCAGGATATTCACCTGACGGTTGAGATTCCAGCGGATGTGCTTCACTCCCGACCACAGCGAGTCGATTTCTATTTGGGTGATATATTCTGCATACTTCTGCATAAGCTCCATATATTTATTAAGTGTGTATAAATCAGTTGATAGTCTTGTCGCATATCGTGTCCACGAGTATGCGCATGTCTGTGTCGCAGAGGGCAAAACCACATTTCAGTTGCTCATTCTTCATCAAGTCATAGAGATCCGACTGCGAGAGCGACTCCGCAGACATGCACTTGCGATATTCCTCCAGCGCCTGTCGCTTCTGACCATCCAGCCAATAGGCGGTGGCCAGGAGCACACGGTCTTTCATGTCAAGCGAACCGTCGGCTATGTTGCCATACATTGCGATGGCCTTCACATAATCGGCATTCATCATGTGTATGCGTGCCAGACTCACCTTGTAGCGGTCGTCTTCCTCATGATTGAAATAGAGGCGGAAGAGTATTTCCCTCGCCTTGTCAGCCTGCCCTATCTCTATGTGACAGAGGGCAAGCCGATAATATTCTTCATCGGTATTGTCTGCCTCCGCTGCATTGGCGAGATAGTCATTATATAGTTTGGCAGCCTTGGCGAAATCCTCTGCTTTATAGGCTGCATCTGCCATCCTCTTGAGCAGCAACTGATTGTCGGGCTCTATCATCTGCGCACGCTCAAACCAATAGAGCGACGAGCGGTAATGACTTTGTTTATATTCCGATAAAGCCTTGACTTTCAACCACGATATATCAAGTTCATTCTTGTAGATATCCAACAGTATATCGAGCGACGAGAAGCAGTTGCGGTGGAGCAACTGGCGTGCTATCTTGAGCGGATATCCCGTGTCAGCCAAGAGAGTTGCCATCATGTCCCAATTGAAGAATGTCAGACTCATGTCCGAAGCGAATGGGTCATGGAAGTCACTCTTGCTTGAGAAGAGTTTATGAAATCTGTAGAGATCCTGCAGATATATCAGTCGGGTAAACGACGGTCCTTCGGGCAACTGCTTTTTCAGTTCCGACGCTATTGTTTCGCCACGTGATATGACCTCTATCACCTCCTTGGGCAATTGCGACGACACGGCAGAAAATGCCAATATAAAACTGTATTTGTCGGAATTGCAGAAGGGTTGCGAATTGACAAGTATTGATATGGCATCCTTGGATACGTTACCCGAATGCAGTGATGTAATCTGCGGATGTTCTACATAGAAGGGTGTAAACCAGTTGACGAGGGTATAGAAAAACGAGAACCGCTTTGCCTTGGCAAACCCGCCGAAGAAGATGTCTGCACCCGACTTCTGCATCTCTCTCAACCTTTCCACTCCCTTTTCCACCTTTTCCATCCGCTGGTCATCGGCATCAGGTCTGAGCAGTTCGTCGAGCATCTCCTTTTCGCTCTTCTTTCTGTCAAACTGCTTTGCGCTTGCCTTAAACGATGGCATTATCTCATTCTCTATGGTCTTGCCAGCCTCCTCGGTGTCAAGGCAGAGCAGCATCTGCATCTGCAGTTCTGCCAAGTCTTCCTTTACCGTAGGCACTTCCGACAGACGGATGAAGATATCATTGAGTTCCTTCCTGTACATCTCGCCCGACTTCCTGCCTGGTCTGCCGAGCACCATTGCCACAAGCGCATATTGACGCAAATCGTCATTGGTGCTTTCGCAATATACAGTCGCAAGAAGCTTAAACCTCCATATATCGAAAACAAAATATTGCGCTAACAATAAGGCACTTATTACAATCCTGCCATTCGCAGCATCTGTATATGGCGATAGGAGAATCTTCTCCAATGATTGCACATTAGCCTGTGTCAAGGGGAATGGCATGACGAGTGAATTGAATACACTCTGACGGCAGTCGAAGAGTTGCTGATGAAGGGATCTCGTCTTGCTTTCATCATTTCCCGACAGACTGCTTATCGCCAAGTCTTGAGCTATGCGGTCAAACTTTGCGCCTACCTCATCCAAGTCTACGGGATGGGCGAGCGAATGTTTCCATGCGCTCGCAAGGGTGGCATTGTCGCGCACAAAGACTGCTGAGCGCAACTTTGCCAAAGTCTCGTATGCCTTTATGCGCAATCCATTGTAAATCTCGTCTCTATGGGCATCGTCCACAGGATTGAGCATATATCGCTTCATATAGCCATAGGTCGACGCCATGGCATCCGTCTCCTGCAGGATGTCGCTTCGGTTTTCCCTTATTGCCACATCATGCATCATGCCGAGAGCCTCATCGAGACTTCCAGCCACTATGGCATTGCCTATCTTGGACAAATCTTCGCTCATCTTCTCTTATATTGTTTTGCCAGCTTGAGCGTCTCCTCGCGTGGCTGTTCAGCATGCGTATATGTGCGCTGTGGTGTCTTTACCGCCACCTCTTCGCTCACATTGCAATATTTTGCTATCACCTTGGCATATGCCTTCACCCCGTTGCGGTTGATGGAGTCGCATGCCATGGAGTATATCTTCTTCAGTTTGTCCTCCATCTTTGCGTCACGCTTCTTGGAGTCCCTGACGGCAAGCACACCGAGCTTCAACTTATATTTGTCAGAATCAATCACCTTTTTGTGACCTGCCTCCATAGCCATCGTAGCTTGAGGTTCGGGAAGCCACTCTGCATCCATCTCGTTGTTAAGGAGCATCTTCAGACGCACGTCGATATCGTTTATCTGCACACCATACACCTGTGCCTTTGTCTTCACATCATCAAAAGTCTTTTGCATAAGCCAGTCGGTGGCAGAAAGGCGCGTCATTGCCACCATCTTGTCACCAAACTGCTCCAGACGGTTTATTCGCGCCGTGCGGTTGGTTATCAATGCCCAATGCAGTTCTGTGGTAGTGAGATAATGCAGCTTCGCCTTCTTCGTGTCAATAAGCTGCTGCGCCCTTATGATGTCGGTGAAGGCAGCATCCACGCTTCCTCCCACAAGGGCGGTGTCTATGTCCATGTGAGCTTTGAAGGGCATGAGTGCCACATCGAGATTCTCCTTCTCAAAGAGTCCCTTTTCCTTTGCTATGAAGAGTGGCAGTGCATCCATCGTGGGCATCACAGCCACGCGCATGTCAGCCTTATGGCTTGCTTGCTTTGCTCCCGACTTCGCCTGCTTGTCGCCAGCGCCTCCACACGAGAGGATAAGCAGACAAACTGCCATGAGAGCTAAATATTTTCTATATATCATATGCATTTTTCAATATTTTAATCTTTCAATCTTTCAATAGTAGAGGGTGATCCCCACTGCATCCCCTCCAGCAGACAAAGATAACTATTGTAATTGACGTGAAGACACGTCAACTACTAATCTTTCAATTTTTCAATAGTTCTTACTCTCAGCAAAAGTAACAATTCTTTTTTGCAATGAGAAATATTCTATGTACTTTTGTCTAAAAATTGAAGCCATGGCAAAAGACAAGACTATGTATGTCTGTTCGAATTGCGGACAGGAGTCATCCAAATGGTTGGGCAAATGTCCTGCCTGCAATCAGTGGAACACGTTTAAGGAGATACGCGTAGCACCTCAGTTGACAGGTTCACATGCAGCACGTTCGGCGGCACAGAGCATCCGTCAGGGTGTGGTGTCATCTGTAGCTGGTGGCAAGGGCAACTCTTTCCCCCTCCGCACGGTGACGGCAAAGGATGAACCGCGCATCGACATGAATGATACAGAGCTTAACCGCGTGCTCGGCGGTGGACTGGTGCATGGCAGCATCATCCTCCTTGGCGGCGAACCTGGCATCGGCAAGAGTACTCTCGTGCTGCAGACGACACTAAAGCTCCACGACAAGCGCATTCTCTATGTGAGTGGCGAGGAGAGTCTGCATCAGTTGAAGATGCGTGCCGACCGCTTGCTTGAGGGTTCGGGAGAACTCACGGGAGAGATGTCCGACAATCTCATTGCCATGTGCGACACATCGCTCGAGAACATCTTCGAGCAGGCAAAAGAAGTGCAGCCCGACATCGTCATCATCGACTCCATACAGACCATAGCCACTGAGGAAGTGGACAGTTCCTGTGGCAGCATAGTGCAGGTGAGAGAGTGTGCCTCTGCCCTACTCCGCTTTGCCAAGTCCAGTGGCACGCCAGTGATTCTCATTGGTCACATCAACAAGGAGGGCACCATAGCCGGACCGAAGATATTGGAACATATCGTGGACACGGTGATACAGTTTGAGGGCGACCAACACTACATGTACCGCATACTAAGAAGTATGAAAAACCGCTTCGGTTCGACATCCGAACTGGGCATCTATGAGATGCAGCGCACAGGACTACGTCAGGTGTCCAATCCCTCGGAACTTCTTCTCTCCCACGACCACGAGTCGCTCTCGGGCACAGCCATAAGTGCTGCCATAGAGGGTGTGCGTCCTTTTCTCATAGAGACTCAGGCTCTTGTGTCGAGCGCCATCTATGGCACTCCACAACGCTCTGCCACAGGTTTCGACCAGCGACGTCTCAACATGCTCCTGGCTGTACTCGAAAAGCGCGTGGGCTTCAAACTCATACAGAAGGACGTGTTTCTCAACATTGCCGGAGGACTACGCGTCACCGACCCAGCCATGGACCTCAGCGTCATGGCTGCCGTCTTGTCGAGCAATGTTGACACCCCGATAGAAAGTGGCTGGTGCATGGCGGGCGAGATTGGCCTTAGTGGCGAGGTGCGTCCAGTCAACCGCATAGAGCAACGCATCTCTGAAGCAGGCAAGCTCGGTTTCACTGACATCATCATTCCTGAATACAACATCCGCGGACTTGACACTGGCAAATACAATGTAAAGATTCACAAAGTAAGAAAGGTGGAGGAAGCCCTCCGCCTGCTATTCGGGTAATAATCCATGACGATGTCATCACTGTCCTTGTTTTAGATGTTGAAGGACATTACGATGACAAGTAATATTCTTCGTAAACAAAGAGAGATGAGATATTTATACATATTCCTTAAATTTAGGTTTCACGGTGGTTATTGTGCCATTGTGGAATCTGTTAACATTCTCCACAAAGGAACGCTGCGGTAGTTTTGCTTGCGTAAAAGGGCCAAGCGTAGCTTTGATGACTGCAGAGATACAAAAAATGTGCCCAAATGCAAGTTTTTTCCATTTTTTCTTTTGGAAATCTGACAAGGGTGATGGATATGATGGATTTTTCGGCAAAACTTTTTCTACATGTGCGTAATGAAGAGAAACATTAGGTAGGTTTCTTATAACGAAGAAGTGAAGAAGTGAAGCAAGCAGTCTTACAGTATCTCCAGCTGCTCCTTCACTGCCTTGCAGCAGCGACGTGAAACAAGCATTTCTTCTTGGTCGAAAGGAGGCGCAAATATGCAACGTAGGGTAAAGTTCTCTATACTGACAAGGTAGTCGAGGTTGACGATACTGTCTTGGCGAACCTGTACGAAAGAGGAAGAGATGGACAAAATCGTCTTCGCCGTGGTTTGCCTCCTCAACTTATAGGTCTTACCATCCACCATTCTGAGATTCCATAGACGACTGTCCTCATCGAATATACAACTAAACACATCCTTTGGCTTCACCATCAGCAAGCCCGAAATGGTCTGTATGGCTGTGCGCTTGACAGATGGAGCTAAGCTGGGCTGCATATCGGATAGGGGTTCCTTATTGCCTACCTTCTCGCGAACACGAGTCACCACCAGCCCTAGTTCCTCCTGCAGGTAAGGCTTCAACAGGAAGTCAAAGGCTGAGGCACGCAAGGCCTCTATCATGTACTTATCGAAAGCACTATAGAACACAACGACAAGCCCCTCTGGCATTTCCTCCCTAATGGATTGCAACACCTCAAACCCTGTCTGCCCAGGCATCTCTACATCAAGAAAGAGTACATCAGGCTGCATACTCGTAACCAAAGTCTTTGCCGACAAAGGCGACGAGGAGGTAGCGATGACATCAAAGTCCCCAAACTGCCTCAAATCACTCTGCAAACGCAGAACGCTTTGTGGCTCATCATCCACAATTATAACCTTTACCATACACATATCTTATTTTCGTTCATACGTAAAATCATAGTCACAAGGCACCTCGATACTTACACGGGTTCCTTTCATCGTTGACTGCCCAACATCGCCCTTGCAACTTTGCATTCGGAAGAAGATTTTCCTCTCGTTGGCAGCATTGAGCATATCGATGGTATTGTTCAAGATGCGCAATCCCGTACCTGTACTAACTGCCGAATTGGGCATCCTCTCGGTTTGCATTCTGCCAAGGCCACCATTTCCATTATCCAGCACATCTATGCGCAGTATCCCAAATTCCATCCAAATCTTTATATCTAACCGAGGTTGCTCCCCTGTCTCTTCCATCCCCACAAAGGCATGTTTCAAGGCATTCTCCACAGGAATCTGAACTATCATGGAAGGCAGCAGCTGCGAGTGGTCAACCTCGCTGGCTATGTCAACCTGTGGCAGCGGAAGGAACGGCTGGGTCTCATGGCGCAAGCTAGCGTAACTCATTACCATCTGCAACTCTTCGTCCAGACTCACCGCCAACTTATCGCAAGTGAGCAGGTTGGAGCGAAGCACCTGAATCAAGAGACGCAACGGCTTGACATTGACCTCCTTCGGAAGATTGGAGATAAACACATTGAGTACATTGAAAACGAAATGGGGAGAGAATCGGTTGCGTACGTTCTCCATCTTCAATGCCAGCATGCGATTCATCTCCTGATGGTGCTGGTTGGCATGGCGCAAAGCCTTGTAACGGTAGTACACAACAAGGGCAATGACACCGATAACGAGCAAACTGATAACCAGCAACATAATGATTCTTGACGAACGAGCCTGCGACCGGGTGGCGCTAAGCGTCAAGTCACGGCGCACGATGGCAGTATCTTGCTTGAATCGTAATTCATTCTCACTCACATTGGCAAGCATCGTGGCATTGCGCAGGGAGTCGTCGTATTGCTTCATCAGTTTCTGGTATTCCAGAGCCTTGGCATACTGTCCCTTTCGCTCATAAAGATTCGCCAGCCCCCTATGATAAAGGTATAGATAGTTGGGCGACATCTTGGAGAGCACGTATGGCTTGGCAAGGAGAGCAGAAGCCTTCGGAAGGTTGCCTTGCTGCATGGCAAGCGACGCATTGAGACCATCGATATAAAACTGCAGGTCGCTCTCCATGTCTGGCTTTGCACAGAAGAATCGCATCGTGGCATCAAGATATTTCCGAGCAGAGTCCATCTGGTTGAGCTCTAGATAAGTCTGCCCTAGGTTGACATCCACCACAGCCGTCATGAAAGGTTGGTTCATCTGCATGGCTGCCTTCTGTGCCTTACGGAAGCAGCCCAATGCCTCGGCTGGCTTGCCCTGGCTGCTGTACACATTGCCCCAACTGTTATAAAAGAAATGGCTATCCTTAGGACTCCGAGGCGGATACTGGCGTTCCGCCTTGCGAAAATAATAATGGGCTAGCTGATAATTCTGCAAGTCATTGTACACCTGTCCCAACCCTGCGAGGATACTGTTTTGCGCTTCATTGAGATGTAAGGAGTCTGCAAGGAAGTTGGCTCGGCGGTACCATGAAGAGGCATCTGCCAGCTTGCCCATCTGTCTGGAGGCATCTGCCGCATTAATACAGATGTCGATGGCATCGTTGTGTTCAGCGAGCCTCATCAACCCATGATAGGCTTTGACATAATAAGCCAAGGCTGAGTCTCGCTGCTGCGCTGCCTGAAAAAGCACACCATGCAGATTGTCTGCATACGACTGGATTTTGTAGGTAGACTTACGGTCGGGGTGAGCTAGGCAAAAGGCATTCACCGAGTCGATGAGCGACAGGCTCTCTGTGTCGGCACCCTTCATGTAACAGCATTTGGCGATGATGAGCCTTTTCCACTGTTCAGAGAGTTCTGGGGCGCCATCACATTTCAACTGCCTCACGAGCTGTGCCATCGAGTCGGGGTTGCTTTGCATCAAGGAGACGTGTTCCTTCACAAACTCGTCGATGGGCGCATACCATGAGTTATCCGCCCGCTCCGACCGGGAGCAGGAAAGCAGCCCAATGATACAAAAGGCTACCAACATTATCATATAGTTCTTAGATTTCTCCATATCAGAATTATAGCTTGTAGTTGTTTCGATGTCGCGAAAAGTTAGATAAAAAAGTTGAGAATAGCAAATGTTTTTGGAGATATTTTTTAAAAATATGAGAGGATGTTATGGGAATGCCAAAAGAGAACAAACTGCACCCTAAGAATAACCTTCCGCTTAATCATCTTTCTTGACCGTCTGTGCCAAGCAGTCGCCATATAAAGCTCCCTGATACAAAACAAGGTTTTGAGAACAAGGATTTTTCATTAAATTTGCGTCAAACATTAACGTTCTTAAACATTAAGAAGTATGAGCACATTGTCTAATGTGACACCCAAAAAAGATGGCAAGTTACCATCTCGCATTGGTTTTACCGCCAATGTCCTCCCTGAGGAATCAAAAGAAGGGGTGTCGGTAAGGTGGCGAGAGTGTCTGGGCAGCAGAGGGTGGTAGTAGAGATAGAAGGCGTGTGCCTCATCAGCACCGCATATATACCCAACGCACTTATCGAGAAAATAAAGAATGACAATTCCGAATATGAAACATCTTAATCTTTAGTTTTATGGATAAAAAAAGGCAACAAATAGGAAAACTTTTAGTTTTTATACTTCTTCTCATTAGCCAAATTCAAAAAATTGAGGCACAAACTGGAAACATTACTGTTGAAGCTATTGAGCACAATAAATATATAAATGGCTCATTAGGAATGCTAATTCACTCACATCTCCATGTTGATGGAATGGCAAATAGGAATATTAATATTGTAGCTTTTATATATCAAGGTTATGATGCAGGAGGTGGTAAATTATATGGAGGAATTAACGGCTTTAGGGCCACAGACGGACAAGTCTGTGCTTTTGCAAATACAAATTGCCCATACGAGAATACAGAATGGAAAGATTTCAAATTATTTTTGCCATATAATGCTATTACAACACCTTTGGGAACAACACAACTTAGTTTTCAAATTGAGATTAGAAGTACCGACAACTTTCAAACCATATCTCGCAGTTCTTTCTCTAACTTCACAATAACAAAAAACTACAATCCACAAGATCTAAATTCCAACATGAGGCTCACCCCTTATCAACAGCAGGCAATCTGCCCATATTGTAACGGAATAGGATACAGATGCAAGATTGTAGCAACCTATGGAACACAACCAAAATATACATGTCCAACATGTCACAAAAGAACAAATGCTCATCATGTTCAACAAATATGTTCTATGTGTCATGGTACTGGTAAATTATAAATATAACAGATTTTTTATCAATTATAAAATACATATTTATCATGAAAAGAACTATTTTATCAATTTTGTCAATCATATTATTGTTGACTGCATTTATTGCTTGTTCGCCAACAAGCGATAGTCCAAAAGAGACATCCGATTTTTCTTCCTTACTAATAGGCACATGGCAAGATGTAAATCATTACAATGCATATTATGTTTTCAAAGCCGATGGTACAGGATTGTATGTCACCACAAGAAATATAAACAATGAGGATTATGTAGATGAAACTCACAGTTATAGTTACTCATTGGATGTAGCCACAAAATCCATCAATCTAGTTCTCACTGATGGCAAAGAAAGCCCCTCACAAATTTTATCCAATGTAAAAATTGAAAATGGAGAATTGGCATTTGAACACAAAGGACAAAATATTCATTGCATTCCAACAGGAGAAGCTCGTTGGTTTGTTGAAATTAGCGCAAATGGCATAGAAGAATCAGAAAGCAAATATGGTTTAAATTATAAATGTAACCGTTTTGGAGGGAACTTTAGCGTTAAACTTAACGCCATATATGTTTGGCATGAATCTTGTCCTAACTACAGCCTCAACATGATTAAGGATAATATTTCGGGCAATAATGCACGATTTCATATGAGCTGTGAAAACGAATATCATCAGGAATACAAGTTTGAGATTGATCCTTTTCGATACGACAACACTGACCAATATAAAATGCTAGTTAGCCTGACCAATGATGTTGGAGAAGAACTGCTCAACACCTACTTCTATATCACACAAGATGGCACAGACTTCAGCAATCCTAGTATAGTCGGAACATGGAGCAGGTTTGACTACGATTATTCTTCTGAACCTAAATATTACTTTGTTTTTAGGGCTGACCTATCTGGCACCATGTTCATCAACCCCGATTATTATCCTAACAGTACTTATAATGAAAAAACGTTCACATATAATTATAACTCTACAAACAAAACAATTGCTATAAAATTTGATAATGGCGAGACGGACGCCATCAATAATGTAGAGATAAGAAACAAACAAAATTATACAGATGAGCTGACAGGAATCTTATCATCAACTAACTCAAAGCTTTCCCTTATGTCTCATGATAAAGCATTGTGCACGATTAACTACAAATGCCTTGATGGTGAATTTGAAAAGATAAGCAATAACTTGTATGCCTTTGTCTGTTATACCAATGAAGACAAAACATTGCATTTTGAAATAGCTCCTAAATATTTTTTTCATAAAAATATAGAAGAGTCATTCGATTTCGTTGCCAGCAGACTACCTAACCACAATCCTAACAGTACTTATAGTATCACACAAGGTTGTCCAGCCACCCTTACCGTTACCATTCCAAAATCTAGCGGATATGGAAATTGGCATGATGTATACATTAGCAAGGAACAGACGCAGTTTTCATACGAAGCTAGCACAAACATCCCTATCAAACAAGAATATAAAAAAGATACTCCAAGTACGCCAGACAATCCAAGTACACCAGATAATCCTGATGATCAAGAAACGACATTTACCATTGATCCTACAATTGACGTCAATATAGATCCAACATGTGACAAAAGGTATAGCACGTGGACAGATCTAATTAGACGCTACGAAGAATATGAAGATGGGCTAACTGTCAAAAAGGATAAAAATGGCAACTATTCTGCTTCCATAGAAGGTACTCGTTATACACTCAACAAAGGTAGAAATTCCATTCTATTATTTAAGGAAGATTGCAAAGGACATGCAACTCAATATGGAATTTTTACATCCTGGTCTTACCATCAGCTAACAATAAAAATGATATATACAATAAAAGATTGAAATATTACGTCTGTCCACTTGGCATCGACTTCTACTTCAACGTCTAATTCTTACAACAAACATCGCCCTTTTATTCACCGTCTGCGAATAAAAGGGCGATGTTTGTTTTTGCCCAGTAACTCCAAGTCTACAGTAAAGGAGTCATATAGAGCGATAGATATACAAGCCAAGCATAAATAACTATATTGCATGAATGAGAGTAGGGACACGTCTTCTTATATAGTTACTATTGTCAACTCACTCTGGTACGGCGAGGGCGCCGTACCTCCTATGATTAGTATTTGTAAGAAAACTACTCAATGTTTGTAAGAAAACAGTTCAATGATTGTAAGGACATAGGTGCGTCGATGTTTTGACATATGTCACACAAGTTTATGACAATTGTCACAAACCTTTTTGACATATGTCGCAAAGGTTTGTGACATATGCCAAAACATCGACGCACGTAACAGCTTACAACATGCCATCCTTTTCCTTACAAAAGTATTCATAGTAGGTGCAGTGTCCTCACTGCACCCGCAAGCTCCAAGAAAGAACTTAATATTTCAATATTTCAATATTTACATATTCCCAAGCCCTCTCTATACCCTAAAACCAAACATTTTTCTCAATCATGGCAAAGCGAGGACGCTTCGCCTCCTATGATTACCACTGTCAACTCACATGGATGAAGTAAGGTCACTGCGTCCAGTGACGTTTTTTCTCACAATATTCTATGTAATCCAATTATTTTGCCTACTTTTGCATAACAATTATAAAATTTATGGAATTCACAGCTAAAATCATATCAGACTTCCTCGGTGGACACATTGAGGGCGACGAAAATGCGGCTGTCAACTCTTTCTCAAAGATAGAAGATGGCAAACCTGCATCCATCACCTTCCTTTCCAATAGGAAGTATACACATTATATATATAACACTCACGCTACCATAGTACTTATCGACGAGGACCTCGAACTGGAAAGCCCTGTTCCCGAGGGCACCACTCTCATACGCGTGAAGAATGCCTACGAGAGTGTGGCAAAACTGCTCCAGCTCTATGAGTCTACAAAGACTCAGAAGTCGGGCGTGAGCACTCTGGCATGCATAGCAGAGAGCGCAAAGTATGGCGACGACTGCTATATCGGTGCCTTTGCCTACATCGGCGAGAACGTGACAATAGGCAACGGATGCAAGATATATCCTCATGCCTACATCGGCGACAACGTGACTCTGGGCGACGGATGCATCATCTATCCTAATGTCACCATCTATCACGAGTGCAAGATTGGCAACCACGTGACCATTCATGCAGGAAGCGTGATTGGTGGCGACGGATTCGGTTTTGCCCCTACCCCTGACGGCTACTCTAAGATTCCACAGATTGGCATCGTGACCATAGAGGACGACGTGGAGATTGGTGCCAACACATGCGTGGACCGCTCTACCATGGGGTCTACTTATATTAGAAAGGGTGTGAAACTCGACAACCTCGTGCAGATAGCCCACAACTGCGATATAGGTGAAAACACCGTAATGTCGGCACAGGTGGGCGTGGCAGGAAGCGCCAAGGTGGGCAAATGGTGCATGATGGGAGGCCAGGTGGGACTGGCAGGACATCTCACCATAGGCGACAAGGTGTTCCTCGGAGCACAGTCGGGAGTGCCCAACAATCTTGAGGGCAACCAGACTCTCATCGGTACACCTCCAATGCCACAGACACAATATTTCCGTTCGCAGGCCATCTTCCGCAGACTCCCCGACATGTACAGACAGATGTCGGCAATGGAGAAGAAGATAGCAGAACTGGAAAAGAAACTGAATACAGAAAAATAAAAACAACCATAAACAAATGGACTTCTCAAAGCAAACGACACTTGCAGGAAGCTTTTCGCTCTTCGGCAAAGGACTTCACACAGGACTCAACCTCACGGTGACATTCAATCCTGCTCCCGAAAACCACGGCTACAAGATACAGCGCATAGACCTTGAGGGCGAACCCATCATAGAGGCTATAGCAGAGAATGTGGTGGAGACAACCCGTGGCACAGTGCTGGGCAAGGGCAACGTGCGCGTGTCGACAGTGGAGCATGCCATGTCGGCTCTCTATGCCCTCGGCATTGACAACTGCCTCATACAGGTAAACGGTCCTGAATTTCCTATCCTCGATGGTTCTGCCATACAGTATGTGGAAAAGCTCAGTCAGATAGGCATACAGGAACAGAGTCTGCCGAAGGACTATTACGTCATCCGCAAGAAGATGGAGTTTAAGGACGAGAAGACAGGCAGTTGCATAACAATTCTGCCTGACGAGCAGTTTAGCGTTACTGCCATGTGCTCCTTTGACTCAAAATTCATCAACTCACAGTTTGCTACCCTCGACGACATCAAGGACTATCCTAAAGAAATAGCTTCGGCGAGAACCTTCGTCTTCGTGCGCGACATAATCCCTCTGCTTGAGCAAAATCTCATCAAGGGAGGCGACCTCGACAATGCCATCGTGATATATGAGCGCAAGGTGAGCCAGGAGAATCTCGACAAACTGGCTGACCTGATAAAGGCGCCACACATGGATGCAGAGAAGATAGGCTACATACAGAATCGTCCGCTCACTTGGGAGAATGAATGTACACGCCACAAACTGCTTGATGTCATTGGTGACATGGCTCTCATCGGCAAACCGATAAAGGGACGCATCGTGGCAACACGTCCGGGACACACCATAAATAACAAGTTTGCACGTCTCATCCGCAAGGAAATAAAGAAGCATGCCGTGCAAGCTCCTATCTATGACCCAACGGAAGAACCGCTGATGGATGTCAAGCGCATACACGAGCTCCTACCCCACCGCTATCCTATGGCTTTGGTAGACAAGGTGATAGGTATAGGTGCCGACTACATCGAGGGACTGAAGAACATCACTTTCAACGAGGGCTTCTTCCAGGGACACTTCCCAGGTGAACCAGTGATGCCAGGCGTGCTTCAGATAGAGGCTATGGCACAGTGTGGCGGACTGTTGGTGCTCAACACCATGGACGAGCCACAAAAGTATTCCACATACTTCCTCGCCATCAACGATGTGAAATTCCGTCAGAAGGTGGTGCCGGGCGACACGCTCCTCTTCAGAGTGGAAATGGCATCAGCCATACGCCACGGCATAGCCACCATGAAGGGCTATTGCTTCGTGGGCGACAAGGTTGTGTCGGAAGCCACCTTTACAGCTCAGATTACAGCAAATAAATAGATATTAAGTCCAATAAAAAAAATATTCACTTGACATGAATAATATCAGTCCATTGGCATACGTGCATCCTAATGCAAAACTCGGTGACGGCAACACTATAGGACCATTCTGCGTGGTTGACGCTGACGTGGAGATGGGTGACAACAACAATCTTGTCAGCCATGTAATCCTGCATGAGGGTTGCCGCATGGGTTCGGGTAATGAGGTGTTCCCCGGTGCCAGTCTGTCGACAAAACCTCAAGACCTAAAGTTTCACGGTGAGAAGACTTATTGCATCATAGGCGACAACAACTCCATACGCGAGAACGTCACTTTATCACGCGGTACGGCTTCTAAGGAGAAGACAGTAATCGGCAACAACAACCTCTTCATGGAGGATGTACACATCGCTCACGACTGTGTGGTGGGAAGCGGATGCATCATCGGCAACAGCACGAAGATAGCAGGAGAAATCACTATCGACGACTATGCCATAATCTCTGCCTGCGTGCTCGCACACCAGTTTATCCATATCGGTTCTTATGTCATGATACAGGGTGGCGCAAAGCTCCCTATGGATGTGCCGCCATACATCATCGTGGGCAAGGAACCTACACGCTATTGCGGACTCAACCTCGTTGGTCTGCGCCGACGTGGCTACTCTAACGAGCGCATAGAGCGCATACATGATGCTTACCGACTCATCTACGGCAAGGAACTGCGCTCGGAAGCGATAGAGAAGATTAGACAGATGGGCGATGATGAAGACTTGAACTACATCATCAACTTCGTGGAAAGTTCACAGAGAGGCCTTATCCGATAAGACAGGAAGGAGTCATGAAGACGCTGGTAGTGATATCAGGCCCCACAGGCGTTGGCAAGACAGAGAAGACCTTGGCAATAGCCAAGCAGTTAAGCATTCCTGTAATCAACGCCGATTCTCGTCAGATTTTCAAGGAGATACCGATCGGTTCGGCAGCTCCCACGGAGGAGCAACAGAAGCAGGCAAAGCATTTCTTTGTAGGCACCCACTCCATCCACGAATATTATTCGGCAGCACAATATGAGTCGGACGTCATGGCTCTGCTGGAAGAGCAATTTAGCCATGGCGACTGGGCTTTGCTTAGTGGCGGTTCGATGATGTATATCGATGCCGTGTGCAAAGGTCTCGACGACATTCCTACTGTTGACGACACCACACGCAACCTCTACAAGCAACGGTTGGCAGAGGAAGGCATCGGAGCCATGCTTGAGGAACTGGAAACAGTAGACCCCGAATATTTCGCCATAGTGGACCACAACAATCCACGACGCATCATCCATGCCCTCGAGATATGCCATATGACGGGCAAGACCTATACGAGTTTTCGCACGGGAGTGAAGAAGACACGACCTTTTAATATCATAAAGATAGGACTCGACCGCCCACGTGAGGAAATGTATGAGAGGATAAACCTCCGCGTGGAGAAGATGATGGACGAAGGATTGGAAAAGGAAGCAAGAAACGTATATAAATATCGCCACTTAAACTCCCTAAACACAGTAGGTTTTAAGGAGATGTTTCAGTATTTTGATGGCGATATAGACCTCAAAGAAGCCATCAGACGCATACAATCAAACACACGTCGCTATATGCGCAAGCAGGTGACATGGTTTCGCCACGATGAAGAGATAAAGTGGTTTCATCCCGACGATGACATAAAAATAATATAGACATATGGAAAAATCAAACAAGGTTCTGCATTTCCTTGCAGCATGTTGGCATAAGACCATAAAATTCCTCCGCTGGTATAAGCACCTCTACATGGGCACACCATGGTGGAAGAAGACTCTGGCGACAGTTTGCTCGCTCATAGTATTCTTCATGCTCTATCTCGGCGCAGTAGACATCAACCTCTTCTGGCTTTTCGGAAAGTCGCCTGGTTTTAGCCGCATCAAGGATCCTGTGACATCACAGGCAAGTGAGATTTACAGTGCAGACAGTGTGTTGATAGGAAAATTCTTCAATGAGAACCGCACGCCGGTCACTTATGAAGAAGTGAACCCTCTTTTCTGGAAATGTCTCATCGACACTGAGGACGAGCGTTTCTACAATCATCATGGCATCGACGTGATGGGACTCTTTGCTGCTGCCAAGGATGCAGTAACAGGCAGGGGCGGACGTGGTGCTTCGACCATCACGCAGCAGTTGGCAAAGAACATGTTCCGAGTGAGAACACAATATAGCACTGGTCTGCTCGGCAAAATTCCTGGTGTGAAGATGCTCATAATGAAGACCAAGGAGTGGATTATCGCCACAAAACTGGAGATGGTCTATGACAAGAAGCATATTCTTGAAATGTATGCCAACACCGTGGACTTCGGTAGCAATGCATATGGCATAAAGACTGCCTGCAAGACCTACTTCAAGACTTCGCCTAAGGACATCTCCACCGACCAGGCAGCCGTTCTCGTGGGTATGCTCAAGGCTACGACCTATTATAATCCTAAGATAAATCCTGAAAACAGCAAGAAGCGTCGCAACCAGGTGCTGGAGAACATGCGCACACATGGCGACCTCTCGCAGAGCGAATGCGACTCGCTCAAGAATCGAGACATAGAACTTCTCTACACAGTGGAGAACAACTACGACGGCAAGGCTCAGTATTTCCGTGAGGCTGTGGCAGACGAACTGAAGGACTGGTGCGAGGACAACGGATATGACCTCTACTCTAGCGGTCTGAAGATATACACTACTCTCGACTCCAAGATGCAGCAGTATGCCGAGGAGGCTGCGGCAAAGCAAATGAAGCAGGTGCAGCGCAACTTCAAAAACCACTGGGGCAACAATGACCCTTGGGTGGATGAGCACGGCAAGACAATACCGGGATTTATCGAGGGCATAGTGCAACGTCAACCTGTATATAAATATCTCACATCGAAATATCCAAATGATCCCGATTCGGTGTCATACTATCTCAACCAACCTCACCCTGTGAAGGTGTTCACATGGGACAGCGACTCGCTTGAGACCACCAAGTATCTCTCGGTGATAGACTCCGTGAAATATATGGTAAAATTCATGCACTGCTCGTTTGTAGCAATGGAACCACAGACGGGATATGTGAAGGCTTATGTGGGCGACATCAACTTCAAGTCATGGAAATATGACAAGGCACAGGCTATGCGCCAGCCAGGTTCTACCTTCAAACTCTTTGTCTACACCGAAGCCATGAATCAAGGTCTTACACCTTGCGACAAGCGACGCGACGAATTCTTCACCATGAAGGTGTGGGACAGCAAGCAGAAGAAAGAGGTGAGCTGGACTCCATCAAATGCCAATGGCTATTTCACTGGCGACTCCATGCCTCTGAAGAGTGCCTTCGCACGAAGCATCAACTCCATAGCCGTGCGACTCGGTCAGGAGGTGGGCATAAGCAGAATATCGCACACTGCAAACAATATGGGTATCAAAAGTCCACTTGACGAGACTCCATCATTGGCTCTCGGCAGTTCGGATGTAAACCTTCTCGAACTTGTCAATGCCTACTGCACGGTGGCTGACAACGGACGCCATCACACACCAGTGCTCGTTACCCGAGTGGTAGACAACAAGGGCAAGGAGGTCTATGTGGCTCCTTCCACAGAAGAGCAGGTCATCCCCTACAAGAGTGCATTCCTCATGCAGCAGATGCTTCAGGCTGGTATGCGTGAACCTGGTGGCACATCGATGAGTCTTTGGGGATATGTAGGCAAGGCTAAAGACACTGACTTTGGCGGAAAGACTGGTACATCCAACAACCACTCCGACGCTTGGTTCATGGGCGTGAGTCCTAAACTGGTGTGCGGAGCATGGGTAGGAGGCGAATACAGATGCATACACTTCCGCACGGGAGCACTCGGACAGGGCAGCCGCACGGCATTGCCTATCTGCGGTTACTTCCTGCAGTCGGTGATGGAAGACCCAAGCTATAGCCGCTATCACGGACACTTCGCATCGCCTACTGACGACAACATCACAAGTTCGATGTATAACTGCGCAAGCTATTATACTCAGAAGAAAGACACTCTCGACAGCGACTCGCTGAAGTTTGAATATGAAGATGTCGTGGAGGGTGAAGACCATCTCGGTTTGCCTCACGAGCGACATGAGAAGAAAGAAAATGAGGAGCAACTGCCAAAGCGTACTGAGGAGGCAGTGATATTAGACGAACTCTAATAAGTGGAAATATTCAGAACCCACTTATGAAAGATTGATATAATTTGGACAGTAAGGCGAACAACAAGAAAGACGTGGTGGACAAGGACAATCCGGAGTTGCAGAATGCACTCCAGATTATCCAGTACACACGGCGTTCGCTCTTTCTCACGGGAAAGGCAGGCACGGGAAAGTCTACCTTTCTTCGCTATATAGCAAACAACACAAAGAAGAAAAGCGTGGTGCTGGCTCCCACTGGCATAGCAGCAATAAATGCCGGTGGGTGCACACTCCACAGTTTCTTCAAACTTCCCTTCTACCCTCTTCTTCCCAATGACACGCAGTTTAGCATCAAGAAGATAAGGGACACTCTGAAATATAACTCCGAAAAGCGCAAACTCCTTCAGGAACTCGAACTCATCATCATCGACGAGATAAGTATGGTGAGGGCTGACATAATAGATTTCATCGACAAGGTGCTGAGAATCTATTGTCGCAACATGCGCGAACCTTTCGGTGGCAAGCAACTTCTGCTTGTGGGCGATGTATATCAGCTCGAACCTGTGGTAAAGGAGGACGAACGCCGACTGCTGCAGGAATTCTATCCTAGTCCATATTTCTTCAATGCCCACGTATTTCGAGAGATGGGACTTGTGAGCATCGAACTCAAGAAGGTGTATCGACAGAACGACCCAAAATTCATTTCCATACTCGACAACATACGCACTTCGCATGTAAGCGAAAGTGACCTTGCTATGGTAAACACCTGCGTGGGACATGACGTCACACACGAGGGACTTTCCATCACCCTGTCTACACGACGTGATGTGGTGGACCACATAAATGAGGAGAAGCTGAAGGAACTGCCCGACTCACCCGTAATATATAGAGGTGTGGTGAAAGGAGAGTTTCCAGAGAGCAGTCTCCCCACTCCGCTGGAACTGGAACTGAAACTAGGCGCACAGATCATGTTCAACAAAAACGACAAGTGCAAACGGTGGGTAAACGGCACTCTTGGTGTCATCATCGGATTCTCTGACGACGAGTCGGAACTGATATATGTACATACCGACAACGACCAGGACGTGGAGGTGGAACGCGAAGTGTGGAGCAATGTGAAATATACTTTCAACGAAACAGAGAAGAAGATAGAGGAACAAGAAATAGGCACCTACACACAATATCCACTCCGACTGGCATGGGCAATAACCGTGCACAAGAGTCAGGGACTGACTTTTAAGAATGTGAAGATAGACTTCACTGGCGGAGTGTTTGCCGCAGGTCAGACTTATGTTGCCCTGTCAAGATGCACATCTCTCGAGGGAATAAGTCTGCAGAAGCCTGTGCGCAGAAGCGATGTTTTCATAAGACCTGAGGTGGCAAACTTCGCAAAAAGCTATAACGACGAGTCGCGCATAAACACTGCACTCAAGCAGAGCCGTGCCGACAAACTCTATCATGATGCCTCCGTGGCTTTCTCGGAAGGCAACATGCAGGAAGCTCTCGACGCTTTCTTCCTTGCCATACATTCGCGCTATGACATAGAAAAACCTGCTGCAAAACGATTGCTTAGGCGCAAACTTAATGTCATCAACAAACTGAAGGAGGAGAAGGCACAACTCATCAAGCAGATGAAAGAGCGCGAGGAGACCATCCGCACATTGGCAGTGGAATACTGTATGATGGGCAGGGAATGTGAAGACGAGGGCATGAAGGAAGCTGCCATACGCAACTATGAGAAGGCCATAAAGTTATGTCCCGACTATCCTGAGCCTAAGCGACGGATAAAGAAGCTAAAGAAATAACTTTTTACAAATATGTTACGATTAATCCCTTTCGGTTGACACATATCAACAAGAAAGGGATTTTTCATATTAAAACATCAAATTGTTTGCGCACACACAAAAATGTCACTACCTTTGCATCAGCTTTAGGGAAGAAAGGAATTCTGAAGCAAGAATATCCGGAAACACTCCCCTACGAGCTAAGGAAAAGGTTAATAGATTGTTTAGGTTAGTAGTAATAGATTTAGGTTTTTAGTTATTAGTTTAAGGTAATTAGACAGATTGTTTAACAGGGACAATGGAGGCCGTGAGGCTACCATTTGTACGAAAAAGGATTTTTAGTTAAACATAGGTAATCGCCGGAGCTCGAGAAGAGTCCCGGCGATTATCTGTTTATACAACTCCCCCCTAACATAATTTGACACAACAGCTTAGTTACTTTGCAATCGAATTTACTTGCAGAGACATCAATTTTGCCGTAACTTTGCATAAAAATTTATTCATCAACATGAACAAGCATATCTTATGTTGCCTAATGGCAGGACTCTTCACATGTAGCGCGATGGCACAGAAGGACACCATCAGTTTACAATTTGTAGAGACATCTGACGTACATGGATGTCTCTTCCCTTACGATTTCATCAACAACAGGCCCAATAAAGGTTCCTTGGCACGAGTGAAGACCTATGTAGACGGTCTACGTCAGCAATATGGCGAGCAACACGTGTATCTGCTTGACAATGGTGATATCCTCCAAGGACAACCAGTCAACTACTATTATAATTATGTAGCAACTACCCAACCCAACATCGTGGCTAGAGTGATTAACTATCTGCAATATGACGCAGAGACATTTGGCAACCATGATATAGAGACAGGACATGCCGTATATGACAAATGGGTGAAGGAGACCCAGTGTCCCATGCTATGCGCAAACATCATCAACACCGCAAACGGCAAACCTTACACTCTGCCCTACAAGATATTCAGCAAAGATGGTAAGGTCAAGGTGGCTGTTGTGGGGCTTATCACTCCCGCCATACCAAGTTGGCTAAAAGAAGGGCTATGGAGCGGACTGCGCTTTGATGATATGATAACCACTGCCAAACAGACTATCAAGGAGCTGCAGGAAAAAGAGCACCCCGACGTAATCATCGGCTTGTTCCACTCGGGATGGAATGGTGGCATCAAGAGCGACGACTATACCGAGAACGAATCGCAGATGGTAGCAGAGCAGGTTTCTGGCTTTGACGTAGTGTTCTTTGGACACGACCACATGACGCACAACTCAATAGTTGTCAACCCTGAAGGTAAAGAGGTACTCTGCCTTAACCCTGCTAACAAAGCGTACAATGTGGCACAGGCTACCCTGAAGCTAGTCAAAGATGGCAAGCGTTATCGTGTGGCTAAGAAGGAAGGCGCTGTGGTGGATGTGAAAACACTCACACCAGATGCAGACTTTATGGATTACTTCGCCGATCCAATCAATGAAGTGAAGCAATGGGCAAACCAGCCCATCGGCACATTTAAGAAAACCATCTCTGCAAAGGATTGTTTCTTTGGCAACTCGGCTTTCAATGATCTCATTCTCAACCTTGAGTTACAGATTACCAAAGCTGACGTGGCGCTGAATGCACCCTTGATGAACGATGCCGTGATTAAAGAAGGCGAAATCACTGTGGCTGACATGTTCAACCTATACAAGTATGAGAATCAGCTTTATGTGATGCGCCTCACTGGTGAAGAGATACGCAAACACCTGGAGATGAGCTACAACCTATGGGTTAACACGATGCAGAGCGCCGATGACCATCTCTTATTGCTAGTAACTTCGGAAAATAATAGTTCAAAGATGCACTTCAAGAATCCTTCGTTCAACTTTGATTCGGCTGCCGGAATCGACTATGAAGTGGACGTCACGAAGCCTTACGGGCAGAAGGTGAAGATCCTACGTATGAGCAACGGACAGCCATTTGACGAAAAGGCATGGTACAAGGTGGCACTCAACTCATATCGTGGTAACGGCGGAGGCGAACTCTTGACCAAGGGTGCGGGTATCCCACATAGCGAACTTAAAAGTCGTATCATATGGGAGAGTCCACGTGACCAGCGCTATTACCTTATGGAAGAGATAAAGAAGATGAAGGTGCTAGACCCTCAACCTAATCACAATTGGAAGTTTGTACCCGAAGATTGGACGCTACCTGCTGCAAAACGAGACTATCAGATACTCTTTGACGAAGGCCACTAATTATTACTGTCCGCTAAAAAATTTTTGTAAGCATGTTTTTTTTTAGCGGACAGCAATATTTTTCTAACATAATCTTGAAGGGTTGATAAATAGCAAATGAGGAGTAGTATAAGTTCACATACCTTGTTTCACCATCTTGGTAAATGCGGAGTCTGAGGTTAAACCCAGATGTTCCATAAGTCTGATAATTAGTTGTAATCATCTTTTTTGAAACTGCTTTAATCATGTTAATGCGGTGTCAGCAAAACATGCACAAAAACATACACATCAGCATGCACAAATTGGCTTCAAAAACTGCAGAGACAAAAGCATTTGCATTAAGTATACATACTTTCGCCAATCCAACGAATAGCCTTAATCCATTGGTAATCAAATAAATAAGGAGTATATCACTAAGAATTAAGTATACACCCCATATATTTAGCGGAAAGAGGGGGATTCGAACCCCCGAAACGGTTTCGCCGTTTACACGCTTTCCAGGCGTGCCTCTTCAACCACTCGAGCACCTTTCCCTAAAAACTTTTGCAAAGTTATACTAATTATAATAGAAAACTGAACGTTGACATATGTCTTTACCAAACATTAACATTTCAAGAAACAGAAATGCCACATTTATCTATACGAATTACCCTACAAAATGCCTACATTTGCAACATCCTTAGGATAAATGTGACTAAAAACATTCTATAAAAAACAACCTTAAACAAAAAAAACAATTATGGTGAACAGATTTATTCTCAATGAAGTGTCATACTTCGGTCCTGGTGCACGTAAAGAACTCCCCACGGTGATAGCCAGCCGTGGATGGAAAAAGGCATTGGTAGTTACAGATAAAGGGCTGATGAAATTCGGCGTGGCAAAAATGGTGCTCGATGTTCTAGACGAGGCAAAAATAGCTTACGAGATATTCGACGATGTGAAACCTAATCCTACAGTTACAAACGTTACCATGGGCATCGAAGCTTGCAAGAAAGCGGAAGCCGACTTCATCATAGCCATCGGTGGCGGTTCATCTATGGACACAGCTAAAGGTATCGGTATCGTTGTCAACAACCCTGAGTTTTCCGACATTGTTTCTCTCGAGGGCGTGGCCCCCACAAAGAACAAGTGCTTGCCTATCGTGGCTCTCCCGACAACAGCCGGCACTGCAGCTGAAACGACTATCAACTATGTGATTATCGACGAGAAGCGCCAGCAGAAGATGGTATGCGTAGACCCTAACGACATTCCTGCCGTAGCCATCGTGGATGCCGAACTGATGTATTCTTTGCCAAAGGGTTTGACGGCTGCCACAGGTATGGACGCCATGACACATGCTATAGAGGGCCTCATCACAAAGGCAGCATGGGAAATGAGCGACATGTTTGAACTTAAGGCCATTGAGATGATATATAAATATCTGCCTGTAGCAGTCAATGACCCAAAGAATCCTGAGGGACGCAATGGTATGGCTGTAGCACAGTATATAGCAGGTATGGCATTCTCTAATGTTGGTCTTGGCGTAGACCACGGCATGGCTCATCCTATGAGTGCTCTCCACGATGTTCCTCATGGTGTGGCTTGCGCTATACTTTTGCCTACCGTCATGCGTTACAACATGGAGGTGAGTGTACCGAAGTATGTGGAGATAGCAAAGGTTGTGGGTGCCTACAAAGATGGCATGACAGACCATGAGGCAGCAGAGGCGGCATGCAATGCTATCGAGGAATTGTCAAAGCTTGTAGGTATTCCTCAGCATCTGTCAGAACTCGGAATAACTGAGGCCGATATCCCTGCACTTGCAGAACAGGCAATTACTGACGTATGTACTCCAGGAAATCCTCGCGAAGTGACAAAGGAGGACATCATCGCGTTGTATCACAAGATTTTGTAATTAAGATTAGGGTGCAGTGGAGGCACTGCACCCTACTATAATTGCTATCAACTGCTCACCTGGGTACGGCGAGTGCACAATATCTCCCACTAAATACTAAATATCCGCAGGGCATTGGCTGTAGTTATCTCATCTACCTTTTCTGGCGAAACGCCGTATACATCAGCCAATTTCTCCAATACGTGCTTCACATAGCTACTCTCATTCCTATTGCCACGCATGGGAACAGGCGCCATATAAGGGGCGTCGGTTTCGAGAACGATTCTTTCCAACGGAACGGTAGTTGCCAAAACTTCGGGCAGATGGCTTTTCTTGAATGTCAACACACCACCAATACCCAACACAAAATTGTCGAATTGCAATAACTGTTCCGCTTCCTTTTCGTTTCCTGTAAAACAATGGAACACGCCTCCACGCTGCAGTTGTCTTCTATAATCATTGAGAAGGTGCACCATCTCATTCTGCCCCTTTCGACAATGAATCATCAGCGGAAGGTTCATCTCTATGCCCCACTCCATCTGTATGCGGAAAGCATCAAGCTGCTCCTTTTCAAATTCACGAGACCAATAGTAGTCGAGACCTATCTCGCCTATAGCTAAGACGGGGATATCCAAGGCAAGTTGCTCTTGTATGTAACTATGGATATTCTCAAGTTCCTCTTTATAATTAGCTTTTACCTCCTCAGGGTGCAAGCCAAGCATAGGATAAGCATAGCCTTCGTATTCACGACAGAAGTCCACCACGCTATGGCATGTTTTATAGTCAATGGCAGGGATGAAAATCCGCTCAACACCAGCAGCCTTTGCTCGTGCTATGACCTCTGCCCTGTCAGTGGTAAACTCCTCGCCGTCAAGATGTGCGTGTGTATCTATCATGATTTTCTGAGCATCAGTTTTTCGGCATACTCTTTTATCTCTACCTTTTTGTCGTCTGACACCTTTACCTTCGACAGATATTCCTTTGCCACGTCAAGATAGTGCTCCATCTTTTCTTTGGCAAGACGGTCTACACCTATTTTGTTATATATATCCGTCACTGCTTTTATCTTCTCTGCCTTGTCGAATGTTTCTGCAGAAAGCCATGCATCTAGCTGCGCCTTGTCATCGCCCTTTGCTAGGTTACATGCGTTAATAAACATGTAGGTCTTCTTGTTGTTACATATGTCACCGCCTATAGCTTTACCAAAAACTTTCTCGTCGCCATAGACATCGAGATAGTCATCTTGCAATTGAAACGCCAAACCAATATTCTCACCAAAGCGATAGAGATTTTCCTGGTCTTCTGCATCTGCACCAGCCAATATGGCACCAATCTTCAGGGCACAAGCTAACAGTACGCTAGTCTTCAGACGTATCATCTCTATGTATTCCTCTTCCGATACATCATTGCGCGTCTCGAAATCCATGTCATACTGCTGTCCTTCGCCTATCTCAAGAGCAGTTTCTGTGAAGCAGTCAAGCACCTCACGGAGTTTTGTATTGTCGCACTTCGCTATGCGCTGATATGCAAGCACGAGCATGGAGTCGCCTGAGAGGATTGCCGTGTTCTCATTCCACTTGTTGTGCACAGTCATACGTCCGCGTCGCACGTCAGCCTTGTCCATGAGGTCATCGTGAAGGAGGGTATAGTTGTGATAAGTCTCTAGTCCGCACGCTGTCCACATGGCGGTTTCTATGTCGTCTTTGTAGAGATTATAAGCCATGAGCAGGAGCACTGGCCTTAGGCGCTTTCCACCTGCCGAGAGCACATATTCCACCGGTTCATAGAGAGATTTTGGACTACGCTCATTAGGCAGATGAGCGATAAATTCATTTACCAAATGCTGGATTTCTACTGAAGTATACATGTTTACATTATATTTCAAAGTTAATAGGTACCGCTATCATTGCCGTACATGGTTTGCTGTTTTGGGTTCCAGGCTTCCACTTCGGCATCTTGTTCATGGTTTTAATCACTTCCGCACCAAGTATTTTGTCGGTCGACTTTTCCAAGCGAAGGTTCTTTGTCGCGCCATCTTTGTCGACAATGAAGCTGACCACCACCCTACCCTTTATCTTTGCATTTTGGGCAGACCGCGGATATTTCAGATTTGATGTCAGCCACTTCATAAATGCTGTGGCTCCACCAGGAAACTCAGGCAACACTTCCACCACTTTAAATCCCTCAGGCTCCTCTTCCTTTGTCTCCATTGTCTGAGGTTTCACCTCTTCTACCTTTGCTTCTGGAGTCTCAGCCTGTCCGTCACCTACAACGAGTTTACTTGTGGTAGGTTGAGTCTGACTGCTTGTGGCAATCATTTCCGATGGTTTGACATTAGTCACCTCAGCAGGATTGTCCGTATGCGAGATGGCAGCCACCATATCATGGTCTTTCTTCAGTTTATTGATGTCTATGTCCTCAATGAGGTCTTCCATAGGTTCGTCATCTGCCATGTCGGCAATGCTCGTATCCCATTCGAGAGCAGTCAGCAGACACGACAAAATGAGCACAAGAGCAACGAGAAATATCTCCGTTCTCCTGCTTTCTATATCTGCTTTCTCTGATTTTTTCTCTTCCAACATCGTTTTTTATGTCTGGCATTGCAATTTTTCCGAGTCTATAACGTTATGTTATCTGCAAGACTCTCTATATCCTCACTCTTCGGATGGGATTAATTACATGCAAAAGTAACATTGTTTTTTCAAAAAAGAGTAACTTTGCCCATTATTTAGAACATATTAGATGAAAAAAGAACTACTCCTTCTCGGCATCATGGCTTATGCCTTAAATTGCAGAGCACAGAACGAAAGCCGGACAGAATATAATTTTCTCCGCATTCCCGTCAGTGCCCACTCTGCCGCATTGGGAGGAGACAACATAACCGTCTATGACGACGACGCTTCGATGATGTTCTCCAACCCCGCCTTGCTCACCAATGCGAGCAACAAGACCATCGGTCTCAACTACATGAACTATATGCAGGGAGCCAACACGCTGAGTGCCTCATATAATTTCACTCCATTTGAGCACGCCTCACTTGCCTTCTCAGGACAGTTTATGGATTATGGAAGCATGAAGGAGACCGACAGCGATGGCACCATTACAGGCGACTTCAATGCAAAGGACATTTCACTGGCTGGCTATCTTGCATATATGTTGACCGACCGTATCTCTGCCGGAGTCACAGCAAAAATCATCACTTCATATATCGGCAACTACAACTCTATGGCTGTCGGTGTGGATCTTGGTTTGAATTATCTCAATGCCAATGGGAATTTCTCTCTTTCTGTGGTGGCAAAGAATCTCGGCGGACAGCTCAAGGCTTATGAAGATGATTACGAGCCGATGCCTTTCGACTTGCAGATTGGTGTCAGCAAGCGCTTCCCAAACACTCCGCTACGTCTGCATGCCACTTTGGTGGACGTCAACCATACTGGCTATAAATTCAAGGATCATCTCGTGATAGGTGCCGATCTGCTCCTTTCAAACAACATATGGGCAGGATGCGGCTACAATTTCCGTCGTGCCAGTGAGATGAGCATCGGTACGGGTGACGAAGAGAGTTCGCACGGAGCAGGATTCTCTCTCGGTGCGGGTCTTAACCTTGAGCGTTTCGGGGTGAACTTCTCCTGGGGAAAATATCACGTGGGCAATTCAAGTGTAATCATAAATCTATCATATAAACTCTAAAATGAACAACAAAAAGATAACTATAGCTATCGATGGCCACTCGTCGTGCGGAAAGAGTACAATGGCAAAGCAGTTGGCAAAACGTCTCGGATATGTATATGTCGACACAGGTGCCATGTATCGCACCGTCACGCTCTTTGCACTGCGCAATGGACTCTTTGATGCCGACGGTAACGTGAAGACTGATGAACTTAAAGCAAGGATGCACGAAATAGAAGTCAGTTTCAAGTTTAACGAGACTACTGGCAAGGCTGATGCCTGTTTGAATGGCGAAGATATGGAAAAGGAAATACGCCTCATGGAGGTGTCAAATCATGTTAGCCCTATAGCTGCCATTCCGTTCGTGCGCGAGGAGATGGTGGAGCAGCAGCGCCGTATGGGCAAGGAGAAGGGTATCGTCATGGACGGACGCGACATAGGTACAACAGTGTTTCCCGATGCCGAACTGAAAATCTTTGTCACTGCTTCTGCTGAGGTGCGTGCCCAGCGACGCTATGACGAACTGACGGACAAGGGCGAGAATGCCAACTACGAAGAGATTCTGAAGAATGTGCAGGAGCGCGACTACATAGACTCCCACCGCGCAGTGAGTCCTCTGCGTCAGGCTGACGACGCCATACTGCTCGACAATAGCCACATGACCATCGAAGAGCAAAATCAATGGTTAGAGAAGCAGGTGGAGCGAGTAATGAAGTAGCCATAATAGACAAAGCATACATCACAGGAAGGGCGACTGCTTACCCTGTCTAAGCATAGACAAATGGGGTAAACAGTCGCCTTTTTTATTATCGTTCAATAAGAAAACGTTCAGAGAATGCTATTCAGCATCAGATCGAGCATACGACACGAGGCGTACATCGAAGACCAATACAGAATAAGCTGGTATGGCGGTATTGCTTGACGATGTACCATAACCCAACTGGTATGGAATGTAGATCTGCCAATGGTCGCCTATGTGCATATTCTGCAAGGCTGTGGAGAATCCGTCTACAGTGCTGCTGACACTGAGTTCGGTAGGCACTGCCGTATTCTCGTTGAATGTGCCATAATAAGACTGATCGAAGACATAGCCCGAGGCATAGCTGGTGGACGGCAGGATGCGTCCCTGATAGTGTACCCACACATTGTCAGTATAGAGTGGACATCCTGATCCAATGCCACTTTCGAGCACTTTCACCACGATGTAATCTTCTGGTCCCGACACGAATGTGGTGGTGTCTTTTGGCATTGACCACGACTTGTATATCTTCCACGTGTCAGAGTCGCCTGATGTTATGGCAGACTTCGCTGTGGCATAGATGTTATTGAAGTAGGTGGTATTATAGTTTTGCCAGTCTGGATATTCCTCCACCGAGTCGTCAGCTTCTGAACACGACACCAATGCTGTGGCAAAGAACAACAGCATTGGCATCATGAGGAAATATTTCTTCAGTAGTTTCATTTATTCAAGATTCTTCAGTAGAGATTCTATTGACACCTTGTCGCGGATAATGCCAAGCAGGTCTGCGATGTTTACACGCTCCTGCTCCATAGAGTCGCGGTGACGCAGAGTCACTGTGTTGTCCTCCAATGTCTGGTGGTCAACAGTCACGCAGAAAGGAGTACCGATGGCATCCTGACGACGATAGCGCTTGCCAATCTGGTCTTTCTCCTCATACTGGCAGTTAAAGTGGAACTTCAGGTCGTTGATTATTTCCTTTGCCTTCTCTGGCAGTCCGTCTTTCTTTGTCAATGGGAACACTGCGAGCTTCACAGGAGCCAAAGCTGCTGGCAAGTGGAGCACTGTACGTGTCTCGCCATTTGGCAACTGCTCTTCTTCATAAGAATGGCACATCACGCTAAGGAACATGCGGTCTACACCGATACTTGTCTCGATGACATAAGGAGTGTAGCTCTTATTCTCCTCAGGATCGAAGTATTCTATCTTCTTGCCAGAGAACTTAGCGTGCTGTGAGAGGTCAAAATTAGTACGCGAGTGTATACCCTCCACTTCCTTGAATCCGAATGGCATATGGAACTCCACGTCGCTTGCTGCATTGGCATAGTGAGCCAACTTCTCATGGTCGTGGAAACGATAGTTTTCTGCACCAAAACCGAGTGCCTGATGCCATGCCATACGTCGGTTCTTCCAGGTCTCAAACCACTGGAGTTCTGTGCCAGGCTTTACGAAGAACTGCATCTCCATCTGCTCAAACTCACGCATACGGAAGATAAACTGGCGTGCCACAATCTCGTTGCGGAATGCTTTACCTATCTGTGCTATACCGAAAGGTATCTTCATGCGGCCAGTCTTCTGCACGTTGAGATAGTTGACGAAGATTCCCTGTGCTGTCTCAGGACGCAGATAGATGGTGCTTGCGCCTTCTGAGGTAGAACCCATCTCGGTCTTGAACATAAGGTTGAACTGGCGTACATCGGTCCAGTTGCGTGTGCCGGAGATAGGACATACGATTTCCTCATCGAGGATAATCTGCTTCAGTTCGGCGAGGTCATTGGCATTCATCGCGTCAGAATAGCGCTGATGCAATTTGTCGCGCTTCTCCTTCCACTCGAGCACATGAGCCGATGTAGAGCGAAACTGCTCCTCATTGAAAGAGTCCTTAAAACGCTTACGAGCCTTTGCAACTTCCTTCTCTATCTTGTCCTCATATTTTGCTATCTGGTCTTCGATGAGCACATCGGCACGATAGCGCTTCTTAGAGTCGCGGTTGTCGATGAGAGGATCATTGAAAGCGTCAACATGGCCGGAAGCCTTCCATATTGTTGGGTGCATGAATATGGCTGAGTCTATGCCCACGATATTATCGTGTACACGCACCATATATTGCCACCAGTAGTTCTTTATGTTGTTCTTCAGCTCCACACCATTCTGACCGTAGTCATATACGGCGCCGAGACCATCATATATATCACTGCTTGGGAATACAAAGCCATACTCTTTGCAGTGGCTTACTATCTTCTTGAAAACATCTTCCTGTTGTGCCATGTTTTTTGTCTATTAAAATTTCACTATATGGGTGCAAAGTTACATATTATGCCCCAAATGTCAAAGTGTTAATTCTAAAACTTATGTTTACTTAACGTTATAAAGCAGGTGCATCATGCCAACATGACTGGTACACACGCAAGACGGGAGGCCATTCATGACAAATGACTTCCCGCCCGATGCGTTTTTTATCTTACCGTCCTTAAGTCAAGGAATCGGCATTATGGATTTAGTTGTTCTCAGGACGAAGCTTACGAACCACCTCTGCTGTGCGCCACATCTCTGAGTCGTGCAGAGCAGCAAGTTCCTTCTCCAAACCTACACGATAGTCAGGCTTAGAGTTGGCGTCGATAGAGATCTGAGCCTCATTACCAGTCTTCACTGAGTGATAGAGCTGCTCAACAACTGGCTTGATAGCGTCGTGGAAACGAGGATACCAGTCGAGGGCACCGCGCTGAGCTGTTGTAGAGCAGTTAGCATACATCCAGTCCATACCCTTCTCGGCGAAGAGAGGCATGAGCGACTGTGTGAGCTCCTCTACTGTCTCGTTGAATGCCTCTGAAGGAGTGTGGCCGTTCTCACGGAGCACCTCATACTGAGCAAGGAGCAGACCCTGGATGGCACCCATCAGTGAACCGCGCTCACCTGTAAGGTCGGATGTAGCCTCGCGCTGGAATGTTGTTTCGAAGAGATAACCTGAACCAATACCGATACCGAGGGCGAGTGTACGCTCAAGAGCCTTGCCTGTAGCATCCTGGTAAACGGCATATGATGAGTTAAGACCACGACCCTCGAGGAACATTGTACGGAGAGATGTACCTGAACCCTTTGGAGCAACCATAATTACATCGATATCTTTCTGTGGTACACAACCTGTGCGGTCATTCCATGTGATAGCAAAACCGTGTGAGAAATAAAGGGCGTCGCCTGGATTCAGACACTCCTTGAGTGTTGGCCAAACAGACATTACGGCAGCATCAGAGAGCAGACACATCACAATAGTACCCTTCTTTGCAGCTTCCTCGATAGAGAAGAGAGTCTCGCCTGGCACCCATCCGTCAGCGATAGCCTTCTCGAAAGTCTTGCCCTGACGCTGACCTACGATGACATTGAAACCGTTGTCACGAAGGTTGCAAGCCTGACCAGGACCCTGAACACCATAACCGATAACTGCGATAGTCTCGTCTTTCAGTATTTCGCGAGCTTTCTCCAAAGGAAACTCCTCACGTGTCATCACCTCTTCGATAACACCACCAAAATTCATTTTTGCCATAGTTCTTTACTTTTTGTATTTAAAGGTTTAACATTATCTATCTATAAATTTTACGTGAGCTCTCACGCATTCTGTCTCACCGTCTGTCGTCACTTTGCTTATTCTCACAAGATGTTCACCCTGTGTAGTTCCGTCTTCCATATAAAAACGCAATGTGTCGCCAGCATGGCTTTCTGCTACATAAGCTATATCAAGACGTGAGAGACGTTTGTCGCGATATGCCTCCATAGGAAACAGATCGAGCACATGTTCGATAGACTTCACGGAGTTTACATGTCCGTTGATGTCCACATCATTATATTTTGCCACATATTCACCCACAAGCACAGCCTTGTCCGACATCTTCACTCGCGAAGGTTTGCCAGCAAGATTCTCCTTTTCGGCATCCACCCAGTCGAGAATCTCTCCATTGCGAATGTCCATCAGATTTGTAGGTTGACGCGAGTCTGTGTCTATCATAGCCCATATAGAGCGACCGTAGCCTATTGACTTGCCGTCCTTGCCTTCTATGCGAAAACTACGGTTGGTGAAATAGCGTATGGCACTCTCCACCCATGTCTCCACATAAAACTCATCATAAATCTTTGGCATCTCACTCATCTCTATGACAAGACGCGACAAGACCCATGTCTTATGTATGCTCTGCAGAAACACCATGCCAAAACCGCGGTCATTGCTATGAAAGTCAGCAGCATTGAGCAGATGGTTGCCGAGATGTCCCATGAACAACTCCATGTTCATGTCACAATGAAATGGCTCTGCAAGATTCCTATATCTTCCTACCTTTGGCAAGTTCATACGCGTTCGTTCTCCCTCTCTTCGAGATAAAGGTCAAGATGTTCGATGCAACTACGTGTTACGGCAATTCGTCCGGAACGTACAAACTGCAGCACGACACCTAACTCATTCAGACTGTTATACAGTTGGGTGATTGTATGGCTCTTGCCTTTGCGCTCCACGATGCTGAATGTAGAATTCATCTCCACAATACTTGCACCGTTACGGCGTATAATCTTGCTCACCTCTGGGTTTTCCAGTGACATCGGAGTGCTTATCTTTATCAGACACGACTCGATGAAGAAGAGTTCGTTATCACGGAAATAGTCTGCTCTAAGTACATCTATCTTCTTCTCCGTCTGCTTCACCAGCATCTTTGCCATCTCTTCCGTGCACCAACAAGTCAGAGTATACTTGTGTACACCTGGCGTGCTCGATGCACACACGTTGAGACTCTCAATGTTCACCTGACGACGTGTAAACACTGCCGTTATCTGATTGAGTATACCAGCAAAGTTTTCGGAATATATAATCATAGTGAAGAAAGACTGCCCATCATGGGAAATCTCCTGCTCCACCCTTTCGTCACAATTACGGCTACATGTACGGCAATCACCACACATGCCGTCACTCATGCCAGAAGTGCGCCTTGGCTCACCTTCTTTATATTCGTTTTCCATTTTGATTTCGTCTAATCTTTTATCTCCAACAACATCTCGTCCACGTTGGCTCCAGGAGGAGTCATAGGCAACACGTTGTCTTCCTCTTTCACTGCACACTGCAACAGGAAGGCGCCCTCTGTATTGAGCATCTCCTGTATGGCATCATCCAAGTCAGCACGGTCTATGACGGTGCGCGAAGGTATGCCATATGCTCCCGCTATCTGTTCATACTCGGGATTGAGCATAGGAGTGAAGGAATATCTCTTGTTGAAGAACATATACTGCCACTGGCGTACATTTCCGAGGAAATTGTTGTTGAGCAGGATTATCTTCACAGGTGAACGCTGTTCCATTATTGTGCCAAGCTCCTGTATGGTCATCTGCAGACCTCCATCGCCCACGAAGAGACACACTGTGCGGTCGGGAGCGCCGAAAGTGGCTCCTATTGCTGCCGGTAGTCCGAATCCCATCGTGCCACATCCGCCCGATGTCACTACTGAGCGACCTTCGGTAAACTTGAAGTAACGGCAACCAAACATTTGGTTCTGACCGACATCCGTAACTAATATAGCCTTATTATGACTTGCCTCACTAACCTTTCTCACCACCTCGCCCATGAGCAGAGGTCCTTCTTTAGGATGTATGGCATTGTCAATAACTTTATTGTATTCCTTTTCCTCGTAAGGAGCAAAACCATCGCACCATGACTGGTGAGTAGCTTCATCTACAAGCTGGGTGACAGCACGCAGTGTCTCCTTGCAGTCGCCGAGTACAGCTACATCGGTTTTCACATTCTTGTCGATCTCACTTGGATCGATATCAAAATGTATGACCTTTGCTTGCTTGGCATATGTGTCAAGATTACCTGTCACACGGTCGTCGAATCGCATGCCAACAGCTATGAGCACGTCACACTGATTGGTCATCACATTAGGACCAAGGTTGCCGTGCATACCGAGCATGCCCTTATTCAATGGATGGTCGCTTGGCATGGCAGATAATCCGAGAATAGTCGTTCCTACAGGTATCTGCGCTTTCTCTACAAGTTCAAGAAGTTCCTTGTGCGCATTAGCCAATTCTACGCCTTGACCTACAAGCATAAACGGCTTCACTGAATTGTTTATCAGTTGTGCGGCATGCTCCACGGCAGTCATTGAAAGTTGAGGCACTGGCTTATAGGAACGAATGAAGTCCACCTTCACCGGTTCATAGTTAACCAAGCCAGTCTGTGCATTCTTTGCAAAGTCGAGCACCACAGGACCTGGGCGTCCACTACGTGCTATAAAGAATGCACGGCTAACAGCCCATGCCACATCTTCCGCACGGCGTATTTGGTATGCCCACTTTGTTATTGGTTGGGTAACACCGATAACGTCTACCTCCTGAAATGCGTCAGTACCAAGAAAAGCTGCTCCCACCTGACCACAGATGACAACCATTGGAGTGGAGTCTACCATGGCATCTGCCACACCCGTAATGGTGTTCATGGCGCCTGGTCCAGAAGTAACTATGGCACAACCCACTTTTCCACTCACACGGGCATAACCCTGGGCTGCATGCACCGCACCCTGTTCATGACGCACGAGCACATGGTGCATTTTTTCCTTATGATCATAGAGTGCATCGTATGTCGGCATGATGGCTCCACCGGGATAACCGAAGAGCACTTCCACTCCTTCATTCTCGAGGCTACGCATCAACGCCTCTGCACCTGTTATATTTTCCATATTAGTCTATTATTCTTACACCACCCTTGTCTGCAGACGACACTGCTTGTGCATAGGCACGCAGAGCTTTGGAAACTACACGATTGCGCTTTAATGGCTGCTGCGGACGAGCAGCAAGTTCTTCGTCGCTAAGGCGAACATTTATACTGCGGTTAGGAATATCAATCTCTATAATATCGCCATCAACTATCTTGCCGATATTACCACCCGATGCAGCTTCTGGCGAGATATGTCCGATAGACAAACCTGACGTACCGCCTGAGAAGCGTCCATCTGTGATGAGGGCACACTCCTTACCCATGTGCATACTCTTTATATACGATGTAGGATAAAGCATCTCCTGCATACCAGGACCACCCTTAGGACCTTCATGTGTTATTACCACCACATCGCCTTTCTTCACCTTGCCGCCAAGAATGCCCTCGCAAGCGTCTTCCTGAGAGTCGAACACTACGGCAGGACCAGAGAACTTCCATATGGACTCGTCTACACCAGCTGTCTTCACCACGCATCCATCCTGAGCAATGTTACCAAAGAGGATTGCCATACCGCCATCCTTAGTGTAGGCATGCTCTATGTCGCGTATGCAACCACCAGCACGGTCTGTGTCGAGAGTTTCATAATTGGTATTCTGCGCACCGAGCTTATTGCAGAACTTTCCTGCAGGTGCGCTCGAGTAAATGCGCTTAGCCTCTGGATCGATATCTGCTTTAAGTATAGAGTACTTGTCGATGTCTTCTGCCAAAGTATGTCCGTTCACACGCTTCACATTGGTGTCTATAAGTCCGCCTTTAGCCAATTCACCAAGCAATCCCATCATACCGCCTGCGCGTCCACACTCCTGCACGGAGTATTTCTGACTGTTAGGAGCAAGTTTACAAAGGAAAGGGGTCTTACGTGAGAGAGCATCGATATCCTTCATTGTGAAGTCCACCTCTGCCTCCTGTGCCACAGCAAGCAGATGGAGTACAGTGTTTGTAGACGCTCCCATGGCTATATCGAGCGTCATGGCATTAAGAAAAGCCTGACGCGTAGCTATAGAACGAGGAAGCACACTGTTGTCGCCATCCTCATAATAAGCCATAGCATTCTTCACTATCTGTCGGGCAGCTTCCTTCATCAATTCCACACGGTTTACGTGTGTGGCAAGGATAGTACCATTGCCGGGCAAAGAAAGACCGATAGCTTCGGTAAGGTTATTCATCGAGTTTGCGGTGAACATTCCCGAACAGCAACCACAACCTGGACATGCTCTATTCTCCACCTCTGCCAGTTCATCATCACTGACAGTAGGGTCAGCACCCTTCACCATAGCTGCTATAAGGTCGAGGTTCTCACCTTTATATTTTCCTGCCTCCATAGGACCGCCGGAAACGAAAACAGCAGGTATATTCAGACGCATTGCAGCCATGAGCATACCCGGAGTAATCTTGTCGCAGTTGGAGATACATATCATTGCGTCAGCCTTGTGGGCATTACACATATACTCCACTGAATCAGCGATAATATCACGCGAAGGTAGACTATAGAGCATACCGTCATGTCCCATGGCAATGCCATCGTCAATGGCTATTGTATTAAACTCAGCTGCATAGCAGCCCATCTTCTCTATTTCTTCCTTGACAATCTGTCCTGCCTCATGCAAATGAGTATGACCAGGTACAAACTGCGTGAATGAATTCACAATGGCTATGATAGGTTTGCCAAACTGTTCGCGCTTCATTCCATTTGCTACCCATAGTGCGCGGGCTCCTGCCATACGTCTACCTTCTGTGCAAACAGAACTTCTTAACTGATTCTTCATCCTATTTAATATAATATGTGTATTTTTTCAACCATCATATAACCTCCTCAAGAAGGAGAATAATATCTTTTTCCCTTAATGTTGCGCAAAGGTAACTATTATTCTGTTAACAACCAACAAAACCGATATTAATTTTATCTCATTTGTTAGTATTCGTAATATTTTTCAGACGAATTGTTATATTCCGTAATCAAATACCGGAATAATCTGCAGTCTCAAGAATATTACGGATAGACATCTCAGGGTGCTTCTTCATGTATTTGCACACTCTGTCAACAAGAGCATTATCAAATGCCTTGCGACCCACCATCTTATTGGTGACATACATGATAATACCCATATTCACATCGCGATCGTGCTGGCTAACACCAAAACAATTGTGCATGCCGTATTTGCTGACAAGATAAAAAAGCATACAGTCGGGCACAATATACTCACGCGACATAGTCTTACGCTGACTTTCGTCATAAAAGCGCAGATAAGCAGGATAATTCTTACCTAGATATTTATCAAGTGAAATTCCTATGGCATTGTCGTCTACAACAATACTCTGATCCAACGAACCAAGTTGTGCATAGAAAGTAGGAATATCTGCATTGGGAATTTCCTTCTTAAGATTTCGAAATGCCAACTTCAGACCTTTATCCAAATCTCTCATGTCAGCGAACTCCGACTCAGCAGTGTAGATAATGTTCTGAAGAGTGCTATCCTGAAAATACTCAAGCATATTCTTGTTGATATTCACATTGTTGACTGTGCCAAGATTAAGCAAGTCTTCAATCAAAGCCCTTGTCTGCTTCGGATAAACTGTGTTCATCTCCTGCAGGGCAGCAAAATCGCCTGTAGTGAGATAGCGAGCCTCCACACGGTCATAGCGCACTATCTCTATACTGTCAATAGCATCATACACCTTGTCAGTCGTGCCCATAAAATCACAACCTGACAATGCGAGCGATATCACAATGACATATATAGCAAGGAGTTTCTTCATATCAACTAAATGGGTAAGCAAAAGTACTAAAAAGAATTTAATCTCACAAGCATCTTGCTAAAAAATGCAAAAAGCGAGGGTAAAACTGTATTGCCTTACCCCCACTTCACTTTCATATTTTCAATATTGTTTTATGTTTACATCATGCCACCCATACCTGCGCCTGGTGCTTGTGGAGCTGCCGCTGGTTCTGGTTTGTCAACGATGAGACATTCGGTTGTAAGGAACATTCCTGCGATAGAAGCAGCATTCTCAAGAGCCACACGAGCCACCTTTGCAGGGTCTACGATACCAGCCTTGCGCAAATCCTCGTATTCATCCTTGCGGGCATTGTAACCGAAGTCACCTTTACCTTCACGCACCTTCTGCACTACAACTGCACCTTCGCCGCCAGCATTGAATACTATCTGACGGAGAGGAGCCTCGATGGCATTCTTCACGATGTTGATACCTGTCTGCTCATCCTGGTTGTCACCCTTAAGGTCAGCAAGAGCGTCGAGAGCGCGGATATAGGTAGTACCACCGCCCACTACGATACCTTCCTCTATAGCGGCACGTGTAGCACACAGAGCATCGTCTACTCTATCCTTCTTCTCCTTCATCTCTACCTCAGAGTTTGCACCAACATAAAGAACAGCTACGCCACCTGACAGTTTGGCAAGACGCTCCTGCAGTTTCTCCTTGTCATAAGAAGATGTGGTATTCTGTATCTCGTTCTTAATCTGAGTGATACGAGCCTGAATATTCTCTTTATTGCCCGCACCATTGACAACGGTTGTATTGTCTTTACCAACGACAACCTTATCGGCACTACCGAGCATATCAACAGTAGCCTGCTCGAGTTTTAGACCCTTCTCCTCGCTGATTACTACGCCACCAGTGAGCACGGCGATATCTTCGAGCATTGCCTTGCGACGGTCGCCAAAACCTGGAGCCTTTACTGCACAAATCTTGAGTCCACCACGCAAACGGTTTACAACAAGTGTGGTAAGAGCCTCTGAGTCAACATCCTCTGCTATCACAAGGAGTGGACGGCCAGTCTCTGCTGCTGGCTGAAGGATTGGCAAAAAGTCTTTGATATTGCTTATCTTCTTGTCGTAGATAAGGATAAGAGGATTCTCCATTACACACTCCATCTTCTCGGTATCGGTAACGAAGTAGCCTGACAGATAACCTCGGTCAAACTGCATGCCCTCAACAACACCGATATATGTTTCGCGACTCTTGCTCTCTTCGATAGTGATGACACCATCCTTAGAAACCTTGCGCATGGCATCAGCCAAGAGTTTGCCAATCTCAGGATCGTTGTTGGCACTAACTGTTGCCACCTGCTCTATCTTGTCATAGTTGTCGCCCACCTGCTCGGCATTCTTCTTGATATGATCCACAACTGCATTCACAGCCTTGTCGATACCGCGCTTCAAGTCCATAGGGTTAGAACCAGCAGTAACATTCTTAAGACCCTCTGTCACAATAGCCTGAGTAAGTATAGTTGCAGTAGTTGTTCCATCGCCTGCGTCATCACCAGTCTTTGAGGCTACGCTCTTCACAAGCTGTGCACCTGTGTTCTCAAACTTATCCTCGAGTTCCACTTCCTTAGCCACGGTTACACCGTCCTTAGTAATCTGTGGAGCACCGAATTTCTTCTCGATAACCACATTTCTACCCTTAGGACCAAGTGTCACTTTCACTGCGTTTGCCAACTGATCAACACCTCTCTTGAGCAAGTCACGAGCGTCAACATTATATTTTATATCTTTAGCCATAATAATATTCTTGTTTATTTTAATTCTTATTTTATCATCACTTTTTCATCCGCATGGATTAAGCGAGAACTGCGAGCACATCGCTCTGACGCATGATAAGATATTTCTCACCTTCAAATTCCAGTTCATTGCCAGCATACTTACCATAGAGCACCTGATCACCAGCCTTAAGAATCATTTCTTCGTCCTTGGTGCCGTTGCCAACACTTACGACTTCACCCTTCAAAGGCTTTTCCTTAGCTGTATCAGGAATAATAATTCCACCAATTTTCTCTTCTGCTGCAGCGGGCTTAACGAGAACCCTGTCTGCCAATGGTTTAATGTTCATAGTCTATATTTTATGTTTATATTGACTCTCACATGGAGCCCTTGTTTATTCTCTTATCCGTATTGTCGGACACCATGCTATTCACCAAAAGCGTGCCAAGAATGTCACGCGTGACAAATTGTCACAACTGTCATGACAGATTTATATACTACGACAACTTTTACGATAAAAACACACATACGTGCATTGGCTGACGAACGTACGTGCGTTGGGCGATGGACGTACGTGCATTGGGCGATGGACGTACGTGCGTTGGGATATGGACGTATACAAAAACAGGGAAGACTATCCGTGCTTGTCGGATTGTCTCCCCTGTTACATTCAGATATTCTTATATAGATAATATTAACCGAAGATTAAGCCTTCTCTTCTACTTTCTTTTCCGCCTTTGGCTTTGCAGTGCGAGTGCGTGGCTTCTTCGCCGGTTCACCACTTTCCTCTTTCAACTTAGCGATGGTTGCTTCAAGCTTTTGTAGCCTTGTGTGCAGACGGTCAATCTCTGAATCCTTCATTTCTATCTCGTCGCCCTGATTCTTTATTGCTGTCAAGAGCGAGTTGAGCTGCTCGTTGTCAAGTTCATCAGGATAGAGACTATTGACTCTTGAAATGAAGTCGCCGAGGATATTCATATAGTTAGTGAAAGCATCGAACGGACTACTGTAAATACCTCTGTTTATGCCAAGTACCGAGTGTTTGGTGTTCATAAAGCGAAAGTTGTCGCTCGCCTGCAGATAATCCCAGTCTTGATTGATTCGTGGGTCATTTGAGATTCTCACTCTGTCTGCTATGCCATACAACTTATTGAATGCCTCACGCTGCAGGTCATTTCCAAGCAATGACGATGTGTCGCGCTCCTCGTCATTCCAGCTTACTGCATCAGGCACATCTATAGTGCCCACACTCTTCACCTTTTGGCAAATCTCGGAAGGAGTAGAGAATGACACTCCACGATTCTTTGCACATGCAGGCAGGGCACGGAGGAACTCCAGGATGTTGCTTGACAAGGGCTGTGCCACGCCTATGGCAGAAAGTTCCATGAAGATGTTGTATACTTGACCGTCATCACCAGAGTCAGCTATCTTGTTGATGTAAGTGTCTGCAAACAATGGGTAGCCTTCCCATGAAGAGTTGTTGAAGCGGAGTGAGATGTCATCAGACAAATTGACATCACGCATCAGCAACTTCAGTTTTGGAGCATAAGCGCAACTATAGACATAATGTGGTGACTTCCAGCCGAGCACCTGCTTGGCGCCCTCTGTCAACATACCACAGAATCCCATGTTGCTTGCCTGCTCACCAATCTCATCGCTATAGATAAGAGACGAGTTGCGAAGCACTACCGGTTTCTTGCCAAAATATTCTGCTATCTTGTCGCGCTGTTTCTTCACGTCAGCCTTGAAACTGTCAGCATTTACAAGTGAAGACAAACCGTGAGAATATGGTTCGGCAAGGAATTCCACGCATCCTGTCTCATTCAACTGTTGCAAGAGGTCAAGCACCTGAGGAGCGTGAACCTCAAGCTGTTCCATACCAACACCAGAGATAGAGAAAGCCACTTTGAAGAAGCCTTTGTGCTCGCGACACATCTCGAGCAAAGCTGTCAGAGCCGGCACATAACTGCGCTCAGCCATGAAGTTGATATTGCGCTCATTCTCATAGTCGTCATAGTAATAATGGTCAGTACCTATATCGAAGAAGCGATAGCGTTTCAGGTGAGTTATCTGGTGTATCTCAAAATAAAGACAAATTGTTTTCATATCGTTATTCCTTTTATTGTTTTATCGGTTAATCAGTCGGTCATAGCATTTGCGTATTCTCAAGCCCACTTTCTCCCATGTGATGCCGTCCACTTCCTTTAGACCTTCGTCTTGCAGATACTTATGGAGAGCATCGTTAGTGCAGATGGAATAGATGGCATCTGCCATAGCGTTGATGTCCCAATAGTCCACCTTTATCACATTGGTGAGGATTTCACCGCAACCACTCTGCTTAGAGATGATGGAAGGACATCCGCACTGCATGGCCTCAAGAGGCGCTATGCCGAACGGTTCGCTCACTGACGGCATGACGAATACATCGGAGTTCTTGTAGCATTCATACACTTGCTTGCCACGCTGGAAACCAGGAAAATGGAATCTGTCGGCAATGCCACGCTGTGCGGCAAGTTTTATCATGGCTTCCATCATATCGCCCGAACCTGCCATGCAGAAACGCACATTCTTTGTACGCTGGAGCACAGAAGCAGCAGCCTCCACGAAATACTCAGGACCTTTCTGCATCGTGATGCGTCCGAGATAGGTAACGACCTTTTCCTTAGGATTCTTGTGCGGCTCGATGGCCTTTATCTCATCGCTCAACGGATAGACGGCATTATGCATAGCAATACACTTGCGTGGATCCTGTCCGTAGTTATTGATGACTGTCTGACGGGTATGTTCCGATACGCACATGATGCAGTCGGCATTGTCCATACCGTCTTTCTCTATTCTGTAGACAGTAGGGTTGACCTTGCCTCGTGATCGGTCAAAGTCCGTGGCATGCACATGTATGCAGAGAGGTTTTCCGCTTATTTGCTTGGCATGTATTCCTGCAGGATAAGTCAACCAGTCGTGTGCATGGATGATGTCAAACTCCTCTGTGCGAGCAACCACACCCGCAATGATAGAGAAGTTGTTTATCTCCTGCTGAAGGTTGTCAGGATAACCGCCAGCAAAGTTGAGGCATCCCATATAGTCTACCCCAAGGTTATTGAAGTCTGCATATATATGGTCACGATAGCGGTAATAGTCTTCTGCCGTATGACCCACCATCTGGTCTTTTATCTGATCATACTGCACATCGCGCCATGCCACAGGCACCTGACTCATATTGATAATCTTCAGAAATTTTTCTTCGTTTCCTGTAGGTTTAGGCATGCAGAACATCGTTTCCACATCACCCTGAAGGCTCAGTCCCTTGGTAATACCATAGGAAGCGACAGCCAAACCACCGTATATTTTAGGAGGAAACTCCCAACCGAACATCAGTACTTTCATTTTATGCTCCTCCTCTTATTTATTATAGAATGACATTTTCTCCATTAATCGTATAGTGCGAAGAATCTCAGCCACATTCATGGCAAACGACAGTGCTCCCCTACCCTTGAATGGTGGATTTCCATCGAAGAGTTCTGGAATTGTACCTATGGTGTGGAAATAGAGTTCATCCTCGTATCCAATCATCTGTCGTTGTATGAAACTGAGTCGTGTGTGCTTGTAAATCTTCAAGCAAGCCTCCATATAGAAACCACCAAGCCAAGGCCAAGCTGTGCCTTGATGGTAAGCATAATCGCGCTGCACCTGTGGTCCTGCATAGACAGGATTGTAAGCACCGCTCTTTGGGGAGAGTGATCGCAGACCTCGCGGTGTGAGGAGTTCGCGTGTGCAGATGTCAAGCACCTTCTTCTGCTGCTGCAAGTCAAGCGGAGAATAGCTGAATGCCACGGCAAATATCTGATTTGGACGCACTTCCCAAGAAGCATCCTTTCCGTCTACATAGTCATAGAGATAGCCATATTCATTGAGGAAAGTGTCTACAAATGACTTACGGCACTGTTCGGCAGCTTCACCAAGTTTATCTGCTCTGCTATGGTCATCAACGTTGCGCGACATATTCTCTGCAAATTTCAGAGCGTTATACCACAATGCATTGAATTCCACTATATATCCAGATCTTGGTACTATAGGCTGTCCCCACTGGTTTGTAGAGTTCATCCAAGTGCATGGTTTATCCTTTCCGTTGCTATAAACAAGTCCATTGGCATCTACATGCAAGTTAGGATGTTTGTCATCGAGGATATAGTCAACAATATCGTTGACCACTTTGCCATATTTATCTATCTGCTTTTCCGAGCCCACCTCGCGTGCATACTGCTGTATCGCCCATATAGCCCAAAGGAGAACGTCAGGCTGTTCCATCTCATAAATCTTCACCGAGAGAGGTTTGCCAGCTATAAACTCATATATGCCACGCACAGCAGTGTCCATAACAATCTCGAAATAGTCGGTCTCACCAATGGATATTGTAAGTCCTGGGAGTGCGATGAAGGTGTCTCGTGCACGAACCTTAAACCAAGGATAGCCTGCCAGAATATAGCGCTCCGTGTCGGATACTCTATTATGGAACTGGTGTGCAGCATTTACGAGACAATGATAGAAGCTGTCGCGCAAAGTACGCTCGCTAACTTCTTCATCGAAAAGTTTCTTGAGGGAAGATGTCTTGATGTTCTTTACACCAGCAGCAAAGACTATCGACTCGCCTTTCTTTATCGGCATCTCAAAATATCCAGGTACATAAAGATCCTCGTTGCTAGCATAGCCACGCTCCTTCTCTTTTCTATACTCAAGACCACGATACCAGTCGGGCGTAAAAATAAAATCATTCTTTTTGCTGAATTGCATGTAAAGGTCGGGATAGCCTGCATACATGCAAGTCTTGATACCATTTTCTATTTGTGAGTATTCTCTATTGGCAGTAGCGTTTTCATGAGTAAACTGGCGCACGCTGCGGAAAGCCAAGAAAGGACGGAAACGCAAAGTTGTGGCAGAGTGAGCATCAAGGAGTGTATACCTAATGAGTACACGGCTTTCATAATGTTGGAAAACCATTTCCTTCTTAAGCACTACTCCACCGACACGATAGATGGTGGTAGGAACCTGCTGACAGTCAAATTCGCGGATATATTTATGACCGTTGGGATAGAATACATCACCCTGATAGTTATGGACAGCGAGATTGAATTCAGCTCCGTGCTGCACTACTGTAGTGTCGAGGGATGAAAGAAGCACATGGTTCTCATCATCGAGCTCCGGAACTGGAACAACAAGCAGTCCATGGTATTTGCGAGTGTTGCAGTCAACGACAGTAGAGCAAGAGTAAGCTCCAGAGCGATTGGTTCGTAGAACCTCTCTTCGGAGTGACTCGTCAAGATTTGTCATCAATGCTCTTTCAAATTTCAAATAAGCCATAGGCAATATGTTAGTTGTGTTTTAGGATTGTAGTTTATCAGTCACAGTCACATTCGTCGCTACAAATATGATTGCGTAGGTAAAATTACAATTTTTAATGGAATGAGCAAAGGAAAATATAATAAAATTGTGATAAATCTCATTTTATCACAATTGTCTTATGTCAAGAAGTTCACAATTGTTGTCACTTTTTCGTCAATAGGCAACATTGCATCTATCCAATGGATAGTAAAACCACGACGTTCCATACCACGGAACCATGTCATCTGACGCTTGGCAAACTGATGGATGGCAATCTCAAGTGAGCGGAACATGTCGTCATATGACAGTTTGCCAATGCAATATTCTGTCACATATTTATACTCAAGACCATAATATATCAGGTCTTCAGCTTTCACTCCACTGTTAAGAATTCCCTGAATCTCTTCCACCATTCCGTTGTCAAGACGCGACTTTAGACGTGACGTTATTTTGCGACGGCGCTCGTCACGGTCGATATCTATTCCGATTATCAACGAGTCTACAGCTGGGCGCTCTCTCTTTGGCAAAGGGTTCGTGAGATTATATGTTTCAATCTCTATCGCACGTATTGCTCTTTGAGTTGTGTCTACATCCGTCTGATTATGCATCGTAGAACCCGTCTTCTCCTTAAGTGCCACAAGCATACTTGTGAGTTCTTCCAGACTCTTCCCTGCAAGTTCTGCACGCAACGTCTCATTCTGAGGTACTGGCGAGAGACTATAGCCTTTAAGCACTGACTCTAGATACAGACCAGTACCTCCGCATAGAATAGGCCATGCCCCACGACGGCTTATATCTTCGTAGGCTTTATGGAAGTCTTCCTGATATTGGAAAAGATTATATTTCGTTCCTGCATCACATATATCTATAAGGTGGTAAGGAATATCACCATAATCTGCCAAATCCTTACCCGTGCCTATGTCCATCTTGCGATAGACCTGACGGGAATCGGCAGATATAATCTCACCACCAATCTGCCTTGCAAGATTGACGGCGACGTCAGTCTTGCCCGAAGCAGTAGGTCCGAGAATGGTGATCATCTTCTTTTCCATACAAGACGACATATGCGTGTGTAAGAAAGGAATATTAGTACTTTACTTCTTTATCTTCAAACATATCTGCCACAGGCAACTGGCGACTGATGACAGCATTAAAGCTTACAATTGTCTCTGAACGGGAAAGTCCAAGAGGCTGGAGTTTGTCGTGAATGATAGTGAGCAGATGGTGGTTGTTACGTGCATATATCTTTATGAACATGTCGAAAGAACCTGTAGTGTAATGACATTCCACTACCTCAGGAATCTTACGAAGTTCATCAACAACACGGTCGAAATGAGATGGATCCTGAAGATAAAGTCCAATGTAGGCGCAGGTTTCAAATCCCAATGCCTCAGGAGCTATCACAAACTGGCTTCCTTTCAATATACCGTTCTGCTGCAGCTTCTGCATTCGCTGATGAATGGCAGCACCACTCACATTACACAATCTTGCAACCTCCAGAAAAGGCACACGTGCATCCTGTGCCACCAATCGGAGAATCTTCTTGTCCAGTTCGTCTATGTTACTGTTTAGCATGATAATTTATTCTTTATGATACAAAGTTAGTGCAAAAAAATAACATAAACAAACTGGATGGTAATAATTTACACATATTCACACATAACCATCATACTGACACAGTGGCCTTTATATGTGGATGTGGATCATAACCTTCAAGTTGGAAATCCTCGTATTTAAAGTCAAATATAGACTTAACGTCAGGATTGATAATCATTCGTGGCAATGTACGAGGCTCACGAGTGAGCTGTAGTTTTGCCTGCTCCAGATGATCAAGATAGAGATGGGTGTCGCCTGTGGTATGTATGAATTCACCTGGTTGGAGTCCCGTCACCTGTGCCATCATCTGCAACAGCAGGGCATATGAGGCAATATTGAATGGCACACCAAGGAAGGTGTCTGCAGAACGCTGATAGAGTTGCAGAGATAGTTTGCAGTCAGCAACATAAAATTGGAACAGGCAATGGCATGGAGGCAATGCCATCTGGTCTATCTCGGCAGGATTCCATGCGCTCACCACCATACGACGCGAGTCAGGATGATTCTTTATCAAGTCTACAACATTGGCTATCTGGTCAACAGTACCTCCTTTATAGTCTGGCCATGAACGCCACTGATGACCATAGACTGGTCCCAGTTCGCCATTCTCGTCTGCCCACTCATTCCAAATACGCACACCGTTCTCCTGCAGATATCGCACATTCGTGTCGCCTGCAAGAAACCACAGCAATTCATGGATAATAGACTTCAGATGGAGCTTCTTCGTAGTAAGGAGAGGAAATCCGTCTGCCATATTGAACCGCATCTGATGACCAAACACGCTTTTCGTGCCAGTGCCAGTACGGTCGGTCTTTGTCACTCCTTCTGTGAGGATTCTATCGAGAAGGTTTAAGTATTGTTTCATTGTCTTTTGCTGAGTAATTTACCTTTAATATATGCGCTGACCTAAGAGCTGACTTCACCTTGTTTATGATACTCATAGGAGCATCTTTGTCTGCCTGAATGGATGCGGTGAGATATTCCATACCATCGGAAGATATCTTTGAGCGTTCTTTTGTCAACTGAGATGCAAGATCACTTATCTCCACAATATCATTGTTGATCTGCACTTTATATTCGCCACTCTTATAGTCCTTGCCTATATAGATGTCAATGACAGAACTCTTATGTCCCACCTTTTGCAGACTACTACCCTCTGGCTGGTCATATTTCACATGAACAGTATTCTCACGCATATGGGTGACAATCATGAAGAAGAAGAGCACGGTGAATATCAAGTCAGGCATAGCTGCCATATTCAGTTCCGGTACGGAATGGTCATGACGTTTTAATTTCATAGTCCTTACTCTCCTTCATTATAGTTTTCTGCCACACGCTGTGGGCATTTCTCCAATACAGCTTCACGGTCATTGCTTGTCAACTGTGACATCGACCTGCCATAATCTCTTTTTGCTATGGTCTCACGTGCTGTCTGATATGCTTTTGCCATTTCATTCTGCACATGGAAATAGGCATCATATCTGCAGTTGGCATCAGACTCTATGGTGATAATATGTTCTTTTCCTCTATTTATGATAAAGTCAGACAACATGCCACTGAGACTCCCTATGGCAACAGCAGAGTCGTTTACCGACAAATTGCCGTTGGCATCAAGTTTTAGAGCCATAATATTCTTCTTGTCTACAGCGAGGTCTTTCTGCTCCTGTTTTTCTTTCTCCTTTGGCGGAAGCTTGCGCATCACTCCTTTGTCAACAAACATGGAAGTGGTCACAAGAAAGAATATCAAGAACATAAAGGATATGTCTGCAGTAGAGGTTGTATTCAACCCCGGCACTTCATTCTTTCTTCTGCGCAGTTTCATTTTCTTCTAATGAATGACCAACAAGTAACGACCAGAGAAGCGGCAAAAGAAAGAAACAGTGTGATGACAATGGCATCAACGGCACTACCATCTCCAAGCAACCATGCCATCAACGCAAAAACCACAAGGGCAGACCATACGGAAATGTTGAGCAGTCGCACCTTGATGCCATTCTGCACTGCCAATCGACCTGCACTACGGCGGTTTCTCCTATAAAACGACCACACCACACACACCACGACGGCTATGCATGTGACATATATTAGAAAGAGTACGACATCAACGAAATCCATAATACGTAATGCAAAAAAACAGGTATTACTTTACACTATCGCTATCAGCCTTGCGCTTCTTGTACTTGCTTATAGAGTCAAGCACCGACACAGCACTCTCTTCCATCTGCATTGTCAGACGGTCTATCTTTGTAAGAATGTAATTATAGAAGAGCTGCAGAATGATTGCCACTATAATTCCAAAGATAGTAGTGATAAGTGCCACCTTCATACCTTCTGCCACAATAGTGGGGCTAATATCTCCGGCATTTTCGATATTTTCGAATGCCATCACCATACCGATAACCGTGCCGAGGAAACCCAACGACGGTGCTATGGCAATGAACAGTTTTATCCATGCCGAACCCTTCTCAAGCAATGACAGTTGCACATTGGCACACGACTCCATGCTTCTGTCAATATCTTCCAGCCTCTCGTCAACACGAAGCAAGCCCTGATAGCTTATGCTTGCTACAGGGCCTACTGTGTTGCGTGACTTTTCCTTTGCTCCTTCGATGTCATCATTGCTTATAAACTCGTCTATCTCCTTGACAAATTTTCGTGCGTTAATCTCTGACAAAGAGAGATAGATTATGCGTTCTATACAGAAGGCAAGTCCGAAGATAAGGGCGAATGCTACCAAAGACATGAAGAAAGCATTTCCCTCAATGAATTTGTCTTTCAAAATCTGGTGGAAATTGCCATCCACCCCTATCTGCATTAATGAGATCAAAAGATTAGTCATTATTCTTATGTATCGTTAAATCATTGCATTGACAACCGACATTATCTTCTTACCCAGCTCGTCAGCTTCCTCCATAGACGCAGCCTCGCTGTAGACACGGATAATCGGTTCGGTGTTTGACTTGCGGAGATGCACCCACTTATCTGGGAAATCTATCTTCACTCCGTCAATATCGTTCACCTGTTCGTCCTTATACATTTCCTTCACCTTAGCAAGAATTGCATCAATATCTGTTCCTGCATTCAGGTCAATACGGTTCTTTGCTATAAAATAGTCAGGATATGTAGCGCGTAACTGGCTAACGGTCATTTTCTTGTGCGCCAACGAAGAAAGGAAGAGTGCAATACCAACGAGGGCATCACGTCCGTAGTGACTTTCAGGATAGATAACTCCACCATTGCCCTCACCACCGATGACCGCACCCACAGCCTTCATCTTTGTTGTCACATTCACCTCACCTACAGCAGAAGCGTTGTATGTTCCACCATGCTTCTCTGTGATGTCTCTCAAAGCACGTGTAGAAGAAAGGTTGCTTACTGTATTTCCAGGTGTATGCGAAAGAACATAATCTGCTACGCTGACGAGAGTGTACTCTTCGCCAAACATCTGGCCGTTCTCGCATATGAAAGCAAGACGATCTACATCTGGGTCTACAACGATACCCATGTCATAGCCACCCCCTTTCACGAGATCCATTATACCAGTAAGGTTCTTCTCCAGCGGTTCTGGATTGTGTGCAAAATCACCGTTTGACTCGCCATTGAGGAATGTATATTCCACACCAAGCCTGTCGAGCAACTTTGGCAATATGATTCCACCTACAGAATTGATGGAGTCTACAGCCACCTTGAAATGAGCATTCTTGATAGCCTCAGCATCTACAAGTTTCAATGCCATCACAGCATCTATGTGACGGCTATCCATAGAGTCATCCTCAGTATATCTACCGAGATTGTCTACATCAGCATATTCAAAATCTTCCTTCTCAGCTATTGCGAGCACCTCTGCGCCATCGGCAGCAGTAAGAAATTCGCCCTTTTCATTAAGCAATTTCAATGCATTCCAGTGACGGGGATTATGGCTTGCTGTTATGATGATACCACCAGCGGCTTTGTTCATCGTCACCGCCAGTTCGGTAGTAGGCGTTGATGCAAGTCCTATGTTGATAACGTCATAGCCTACACCCATGAGGGTTCCGCAGACTACATTCTTCACCATCTCACCCGATATACGGGCATCACGTCCCACCACAATGGTGTTGCTCTGTGAGTGTCCGCTCTTGCGGATGAATGTTGCATAAGCAGTGGTGAACTTTACTATATCCAAAGGATTGAGCGTATCACCGGTGCGGCCACCTATAGTACCGCGGATGCCGGAAATGGACTTTATCAACGACATATTAATAATGTATTAGTTAGTTAGATTTATTTAGCCACGTTTTTAGATGCCTCTCTGATATGTCAGAGTGTAAAGACAAGGGTATGTATTCATAGATGCATAGTACTGTCCCTGTGAGGATGGCACTATGACATTTATCTTTGCTATCTCATCACCTTCATTGACAGGCCTACCAAGGTTTACATAGGTAAGGGGATAGAGCCAGCCTGAAGGCACGGATGCGCTGGAATAAGCCGAGTACATGAGGCTTTGGTCTGTATAAAATGAACCAGTAAATGTTCCGGAAGTATTTGTCACTGACAATTTCTCTGGAACAGCAGCATAATAAAGCAAGTCATTGGAGAGCTGTATGGAATCACCAAGAAGATTGCGCTCTGTAAAGCGACAGAGGACATCTGACGTTTCGCCACTCTTAAGTTTCTCGCCACAACCCTCTCTTACAATCTGCAAGTATATTCCGTTGCTGCGGAAAAGTACAAACTCATTCTTCGAAACATCTGTCTTATAACCATTGGCTGCAAAGGTTTCCTCTGAAATAACATTCACATTGTGGTTTGCAATGTATGCATTTATGGCTGCTGTCTCTTTTTTCTTCTTGTCTGCATATGTCTCAGTGTCACTACAAGAAACGAACGAAAGTCCCATAAACAGGCATGCAAATGCTACGGCAAATATTTTTCTCATCTTTAATTGATATTCATATTCCGTGCAAAGGTACGGAAAAATGAGCAACAACTTTAAGTAGTCATACTCTAATTAAGAGTCTCAACAACTTGTTTTTATTTTTTTAACTGCTCCGAATAAGCTTGTATAGCCTTGCGGGCTACCTTGCATGCTTCATCAAGCGAACAGTCAAGTCGGCCACCAGCAGCATTAAGATGCCCACCGCCATTAAAGAATTTCTCTGCCACCTCATTTGCAGGGAAGTCGTCTACTGAGCGTAGGCTCACCCACACCTGATTATCATTGCGGTCATCCTCACGCAGAGATATAGACAGTTTCATTCCTTTGATCGTCAATGGAATATTAACCAATCCCTCTGCATCCCCTTTAATAAAATGATATTCATCCATATCCATTCTCGAAATGGCATAATAGGATGCATGCAGATCTTCGAGGACATTGAGTTTCTGCGCCATGATATAACCGCGAAGGCGTACTGCCCACGATGAGTAGTTATTGAATACATTGCGGTATATCTTATCCTTATCAATACCCTTTGTGAGAAGGTTGCTGATGATGAAGAATATCTCAGGACGCGTGGAATTGAATGTAAAGCCTCCCGTGTCTGTCATCATTCCGCAATACACTTGTATTGCCCACTTACTGTCCATAACATCAAACTTACCCAACTGCCAAACAATGCGGAATACGAGTTCGCAAGTGGAGCACATCTCGGAATGTGAGATGGTGAGGGCTGTCTCCATATCAGGATCAAGATGATGGTCTATCATGACCTTCTTCGCCTTCGACGAGGTCAGCAATTCTGCCATATCACCTACACGACTAGGCGTATTCATATCAAGACAGAAGATACAGTCTGCTTCATTCATCAAACTTTTAACCTCCTCTTCCTTCTTGTCATATCTCACCACCGTCTGATTGTCGGGCAACCAATGCAGAAAGTCAGGATATGCATCGGGCACTACCACTGTAGCATCAATTCCATATTGACTTCGCAGAAAACCTGCCCATGAGAGACACGAACCCAAGGCATCGCCGTCAGGACTCTTGTGGCCTATCACCACTGCGCGCTTGGTTTCAGAGAGAACAGAAAGGAGCAGCGTTAACTGCTCCTTATCCAATATGTCTATATTCATATGTATTAAAACAACTTGCTCTTAAGTATTAAAACAACTTGTTAGGATACTGACCATTCTCATGGAGTTTTGCCAACTTAGCCACAACTTCAGGTCTGTCTTCTGGATAAGTTACACCAAACCACTTTGATGTAGTGTCAAGCACCTCGCAAGTAGCCTTTCCTTCCTTGATGAGTTTGTCTACCATCAGTGGAATAAAGAACTCTGCCTTAGGGTTAGCCTGATTCTTCGGATCTGAGAGAAATTCCTTGAAATATTCCTCTGAGTAAGCGAAATAGTCAGGAGTGAATCCCCAGAAATTCATTGACACAGGTGTTGTGTCAGGAATGCTCACCCATTTGTCCTCCTCATCGAGATACTGCACCACTCCGTCATGACGCTCTATCTTTGTACGTTCTACGACTGAAGTAAGATGATGTGTCTTCTCATCATTCTCGCAGATACCACGGCTTACTGTACCGCTTTCGCTCAGTGTGTTGTCTACACGGAAACCTACCATAGCATACTTACCGGTAGAACCCTCTGGCAGTTCGCTTAGGAATTTGCCCATCACCTTGAATGCATCACGATCATAGAAGTCATCACAGTTGAGAACGGCAAATGGCTCGTTGATAACGTCCTTACCCATCATCACAGCATGGTTTGTACCCCATGGCTTTGTGCGACCTTCTGGCACAGTGAATCCTTCAGGCAGAGCGTCAATGCTTTGGAAACAGAGTTCGCAAGGGATATGGTCCTGATATTTTGCAAGAATCTGAGTACGGAATTGCTCTTCGAAATCTTTGCGTATTACCCAAACGATTTTGCCGAAGCCAGCCTGTATAGCATCATATATACTATAGTCCATTATAGCTTCACCGTTAGGGCCGAGAGTGTCGAGCTGCTTAAGACCGCCATAACGGCTTCCCATACCTGCAGCAAGGAGGAATAATGTTGGTTTCATTTTTATTTTATAATAATTGAATGATTGATTTTAATCAAGAGCAAAATTAATATAATTAGACGAAAGAGCAAAACATTTTGTAAGCTTTTTGCCATCCACCTTTGCGTTTTCTCACTATTCATTCCATGTATCACAATATGGGCATTTGCCTTTCTTCTTTATCCTGCTTCCGCAATTGCCACAAACATAGGGTTTATCGTTGCTACCAAAATATCTTTTCGTAGTAAGATAGAGATACACAGCCAACAAGAGATAACCTATATAATATAATGTAGTAATGCTGAATACGACATAGTTAACGGCACATATGGCTGCCACACCACCAAGATAGAGCGTGGCATCAACAAATTTCAGTCTATGGTACACATCATCTACCACGGCTATACCTATTATCAGTATCGCCCACACTGTTGCTAGGAAGATTCCGATCAGCAACGGCACAGAAAAAGGATTGAGTGTTGGATAATAATAGAAGTGTTGCCACATATCCGGCACGAATGTCTGGATGGATGCGTAGAGAGTGGCTGAGAGTGCCACCATCTGACAAAGCAGCATCGGAAAGAAACTGTCAATATCACGGAAGTGAACTATGTGCACATTCTTACTTCGCAAAGTTCGTGCCAGATAGAATACTGAAACGACTACGAGGAAGATAAGAAATATGATAATATGTATGTCGGAAAACGTATTGATGAATTGTGATATTGGATCATCGGGAACGACCTTCTTTATCATCTCATGTTCGTGCACCCAACCGAACATGGCTCGGTCTGTTGCCAGTTGCACCCAAACGGAGTCCACCGTATCGTCAGGAATCACACGAATGTCTGCCACTACTAGATGTTGATGCTTATAGACTGTAAAACTGTCTATCTGCAAATCTGATATTCTCTCCTCGGGTTGCTGACTTTGGAGCACTAGCGAGTCGCTATTCACCACAAAATTGTAGTTGCGTGTATAGTGACGGTTCAGCAGATATGTGTTGGAGTCTGCAAGTTCTTCAATGCTATCCTCCAATACTATATTCCTATCCTCCGCTTTGCGGTAGCAACCACAAAGCGTGAGGATCATGAGTATCACCAATATGACATTAGCACTTTTCCGCATATACGTTCATCTGACATTCTTTACAATCAAACTGTGGGCGAAATCTTCGTCCATCACCCAAGCGCAATTCAAGTGGTTCCTTCCATTGCGGTTTCTGACCTCCTCGCTTCACACAATAGCCCAATGAATATCTCAAGCAATGACGACATTGCATGAGTGGCAGTGAGAAGTCCGCCTTCTTGGTTTCAAGAGACTCTGAATAATCATTTATGCCTCGCTCTTCATGCCATTCTCGCGACACCTCATTGCTGACATTCTTGAAATAAAGTGCGTGTTTGCCATTCATTGCACTTGGTATCTCTGCTTTGTCATTTGTTATTTTATGTGACGTATTGTCATTATCTCTGTCAGACAACGCATCATGCAACCTTTTTCTCAATGACGACAACTTGCTTGAAGGAATGAAGCATTTGTCGAGGTTATCGTTTATGATTACTCGCTCTGCCATATAGATGGTGTTGCCCCACTTCGACAACTGATTTATGATGTTGTCATGTTGAGGTTTCTGCGCAGGTTGCTTCTCCATCATTTCTTCCACCATCACCACAGGCAAACATTCTGCTTCACCTTTAAGCGATATTCCATCATGAGTAGCAGAAAGTGTCAGCATCAAAGGGATGCGGCGCTCTGTACCCTGACGTGCCAGTTCCTTATCAAAAGCCACATCATTGTTTCTGTAGAGTGCCATCTTCGGACGCAATTCCGTCGGCATGTTGAGGAGATACAACCTGTTGCCCTCTACCCTATTGACACGAAATCCCTCAAGTTCCTTCTTGCTGTTTATGAAGCATAGTCCATCGCCATTGCTGAAATTTGACAGTCCTGCCACATTCAGCGACTTTCCTCTTATCTCCTTAACCTTTCCCACATATTCCCCTATAGCTTTTGGTGTATCTGGAGAAAATATGTCTGCCACACGACCGTTAAGGAAATAGTTGGTATATCCACGGTTGAAAGTTTTCTTCAGATCAGGAGTAAAGGCATAAGTTACCTTCCCAAGTGAAGCACGAGCATAATCGCCACTTCTCTTTTCACATATTCTGTCGAGTCGCTGGCTATAAGCGGCAACTACATTCTTCACATAACTGATATCTTTCAGTCTGCCTTCTATCTTGAACGAGATAACTCCCGCATCAGCCAGTTCCTCCAAATGGTCTATCTGACACATATCTTTCAACGACAGCAGATGGCGCTGGTGCTCCCATTCGCGTCCGTCGGCATCTATCAAGTCAAACTTCATTCGGCAGAACTGCGCACACTCACCTCTGTTGGCACTTCTACCAAAGCAATATTGCGATGCATAGCATGCTCCTGAATAGCTCACACAGAGTGCTCCGTGCACAAAAGCCTCAAGTTCCACATCAGGATGAGCCTTATGTATGTCGCTGATTTCTCTCAATGACAGTTCACGAGCCAATACCACTCGTTCGCAACCTAAAGACTTCATCCATGCCACCTTGTCCTTGTCACGATTGTCTGTCTGCGTAGAGGCATGAACCACGAGTCCTGCTTCTTTCACCATCTCCAGCACCGCCATGTCCTGTACAAGGACAGCATCGATACCAATTTCTGCTATGTCCGCAACAAGCCTACGCACTTCTGCAAGTTCATGATCATAAACGATGGTATTGAGAGTGACATATACCTTTGCACCAAACTGATGGGCATAGTCGGTTAACCCTTTGATATCATCCAAGGAATTGCCGACAGCTGCGCGTGCGCCGAATTTAGGGGCACCTATATAAACAGCATCAGCACCGCAGTCAATGGCTGCGATGCCGCACTCTAAGTTTTTTGCCGGAGCAAGCAATTCAAGTTTGCGCGTCATTTTATATCATTTATATTATAAGGTGTCTTTTGGTAAACATAATAGTTTATCCAGTTATGATAGAAAAGATTGGCTGCCGCACGCCATGTAACTACTGGCGGATTATCGGGATTATTGTCCCTATAATAATTTTCCGGCATAGCCACATCATCACGCTTTCCCAAGTCACGTTTATACTCGTTGTCTATGGTGTTGTAGGCATATTCCAAATGACCTGTCACGAAGAACTCCCTACCCTCACGCGCCATGATGATACTCAGTCCGGCATCCTCACTGTCTGCCAAAGGCACAAGTTCAGGCACTTTCAGTACATCTTCCTTGCGTATCTCCGTGTGGCGGGAATGTGGCATCATGAACTCGTCATCAAAACCTCGGAAGATTGGTTCCATCGGTTTGAGCGGATGTTGCTTGAATATACCAAACTTCTTCATCGGAAGTTTGTATTTCTGTATGCCATAGTGATAGAAAAGTCCTGCCTGTGCCGCCCAACATATATATAATGTACTCGTCACATGCGTCTTTGCCCAAGTGAAGATGTCTACTATCTCATCCCAATATGACACCTCCTCATATTCCATCATCTCCAGTGGAGCTCCCGTGATAATCATTCCGTCAAAGGTCATATCCTTGAGTTCATGAAAATCCTTGTAGAACATAAGCATATGTTCCACAGGAGTATTCTTTGGAGTGTGGCTCTTCAATTTCATGAATGTTATGTCGAGCTGCAGAGGAGTATTTGACAGAATTCTCACAAGATCCGTCTCTGTAGTGATCTTCAGAGGCATCAGATTGAGAATCACGATCTTCAGAGGGCGAATATCTTGGCTATGGGCCCTTGTCTGGTCCATAACGAAGATATTCTCCTGTTTCAGCAAATCTATTGCCGGAAGTTTGTCTGGTAGTCTTAACGGCATGGTTTACCAAAGATTAAGTCTCTCACTCTCTGGGATATACATCTTGTCACCTGGTTTCACGCCGAAGGCATCATACCACGCCTTGATGTGTGGCAGAGCACCGTTTACGCGCCATTCGCCGAGTGAGTGAACATCCGAACGGGTGAGGTTTCTGATTTCAGCCTCTGTGATGTTCTGTCCCCAAACACCAGCATAAGCCATGAAGAAACGCTGGTCGCCAGTGTAACCATCGATGGTCTTAAGAGGAGCGTTCTTAGTGGCATTCTTGAAGGCATTGTAAGAAACCTGCAGACCACCATGGTCAGCAAGATTCTCACCAAGTGTCATCTGACCGTTGGCATTCAGGTCAGGAAGAACCTTTATCTGTGAGAACCAGTTTGCATATTCGCCAGTGCGGTTCTTAAAGTTCTCCACATCCTCACTCTTCCACCAGTCGCGCATGTTGCCTTCCTTGTCATAGTGAGAACCCTGGTCGTCAAATCCGTGAGTCATCTCATGACCGATAACCACACCGATGGCACCATAGTTGAAAGCATCATCAGCCTTGGCATCAAAGAATGGAGGCTGGAGTATTCCGGCAGGGAAACAAATCTCGTTGGTAGTAGGATTATAGTAAGCATTTACTGTCTGCGGAGTCATATGCCACTCATCACGGTCTACAGGCTTACCAGCTTTCTCTTCGATATTCTGCTTGTTGCGGAAGATTTGTGCTGCAAGGATATTCTCAAAGAGCGATTTCTTTGAATCTATCACCAGTCCGCTCATGTCCTTCCACTTGTCAGGATAACCTATCTTCACGTAGAATGTAGACAACTTGTCGAGAGCGGCAGCCTTTGTCTCTTCGCTCATCCAGTCTTGTTCCTTTATTCTCTCGCCGAGCGACACCTGCAGGTTTTCCACCAAAGTCTTCATGCGGGTCTTGCTTGACTCAGGGAAATAACGCTCGCAGTAGAGCTTGCCGAGTGCCTGACCGAGCACCTGCTCCACGATGGATGTAGCCTTCTTCCAGCGTGGGAAGTCCTCTTTGCGACCTCTCATCACCTTACCGTTGAACTCAAACGACGCTGCTGCTATCTCATCGCTAAGATATGGCAGTGAACTCTGTATGAGATCCCACTCCATTACGGCACGCAATTCGTCGGCAGTAAGCATTGACACGATCTTGTCGGCTGCAGCAAGGAATTCTGGCTGACCTACAACGAGGGTCTGAATATACTGTGTCTGCAATCCTTCAGCATTAGCCAACTGTGTCAGACGGAGGTTAGGATAATTTTTCTCAAACTCATCGAGAGACACCTTGTTGTAGTTTTTCTCTACATCACGCAGGTCTGTCTTGTTCTTTGAAGCTATGGCGAGCTGAGTCTCTATTCGCATGATGGACTCCATCTTCTGCGAAGCCTCGCTCCATGAGAAACCAAAGAGCTGGAATATTCTCACGATATGCTTCTTGTATTCGTTGCGGATATTTGTTGTAGCGGCATCATTATCAAGATAATATTCCTTCTCACCGAGTGAGAGTCCACCCTGGTAGATGTTGAGGATATTGTTCTTTGAATCCTTCTCGTCAGCACTGATATATGCTCCGTAAGGTACACCGAAACTGAATGTCGCATATTTGAGCTGCAAAGCCTGCAGTGCTGCTTTATCTCCAGCAGCCTCCATCTCTAAGATATAAGGCTTTACAGGATTTACGCCTTCTGCATTTCTGCGCACTGAATCCATAGCGAGCTTATACATGTCGCTTATCTTCTGCTCTATGCTGCCCTGAGCATACTTACCCTTGTTCAGTTCATTGAGAATAGCATTGATACGCTTGTTGTTCTCCAAAGCCAGACGGTCGAAAGAACCGAAACGCGAGTAAGCGGCAGGCAGAGGATTATTCTTCATCCATCCGCCACAAGCAAACTCATAGAAATCGTCTGCCGGACGTGCGTTCTTGTCGAGGTTCTTTATGTCGATTCCCGACTTCATTTGCGCCATAGCAGGCATTGTTGCCATTGCCATGATAGCCATTGTGAAAATTGTCTTTCTCATATTAATTATAGTTTTTTGCTTTCTTCTTCCAATTCTTCCGACAGTGATGTCCATTTCAATTCCTCGTCATCAAGTTTTGCCTTTATGTCGGTATATTCGTTGACAAGTTCCATATTTGAGGCATTTGCCGGGTCATAGAGTATGACGTCAAGTTCGTGTATGCGGGTCTCAAGTTTCTCTATCTTGCTCTCGCTTTCCTTGACAGCCTTCTGCAAGCGGTTTATCTTCTTCTGTATCTCTTTTCTCTCAGCATAAGACACTGTCGACTGAGATTCCTTCACTGTCTGCTGTTCCTGCTGCTTAGGTTGCTCCTGCTGCACTTTCTTACTACTATGGAGCATAGCATCTATGGATGCTTGCGAAGCTTCCTCTTCAGCCTTACCGGCGGAAGCCGACAGACTGCGAAGCCAGTCGTAGATGCCACCAAGATGCTCACGGACATGACCGCCACCAAACTCATACACCTTGTCTACAAGTCCGTCGAGAAACTCTCTATCGTGGCTAACCACGATTGCAGTGCCGTCGAAAGCCTTTATTGCCTCTTTCAATACATCTTTCGAACGCATATCAAGATGGTTGGTAGGCTCATCGAGGATTAGCAGATTTACTGGTTCCAGGAGGAGTTTTATCATCGCCAATCGGCTTCTCTCACCTCCGCTCAGCACTTTCACCTTCTTGTCGGAAGCTTCGCCACCAAACATGAATGCACCGAGAATGTCGTTGATGCGGAGTCTTATCTCTCCCTTTGCCACATTGTCTATGGTCTGAAACACGGTGAGATCTTCATCGAGCAATTGTGCCTGATTCTGTGCAAAATAGCCTATCTGCACATTGTGTCCCACCTTGAGATTACCACCAAACGGTATTTCATTCATGATACACTTCACAAGAGTAGACTTTCCTTCGCCGTTTCGTCCCACGAATGCCACCTTCTCGCCACGTTTTATGGTTAGGTTAACATCATGAAACACGTTGTGGTCACCATATGTCTTTTCCACATCCTTGCAGATGACGGGATAGTCACCACTGCGCAGACAAGGAGGAAACTTCAGTCGCAAGGCGGAAGTGTCAATCTCGTCAATCTCTACTGGTACAATCTTTTCCAGCTGGCGTATGCGTTGCTGCACCTGTATGGCTTTTGTGGCCTGATAGCGGAATCGCTCTATAAAAGCCTTGGTGTCAGCTATTTCCTTTTGCTGGTTTTCGTAAGCACGGAGTTGCTGCTCGCGTCGCTCCGCACGGAGCTTCACATACTCGTCATACTTCACCTTGTAGTCTACAGTATGACGGCACGTAATCTCTATGGTGCGGTTGGTGACATTATTTATAAATGCACGGTCGTGACTCACCAGTACCACTGCCTTGGCACTCTGCACAAGGAATTGCTCAAGCCACTGTATACTCTCAATGTCAAGATGGTTGGTAGGTTCATCAAGAAGGAGCACATCGGGCTTGCGAAGCAAAATCTTCGCCAACTCTATTCTCATTCGCCATCCACCAGAGAACTCCTTGGTAGGGCGGTCGAAATCACTGCGTGAGAATCCGAGTCCAGTGAGTGTACGCTCGAGTTCGGCATCCTGGTTGTCGGCACCTGTCATCACCAAGCGGTCATATTCATTGGTGTATTTCTCCACGAGAGCCATATATTCGTCGCTCTCGTAGTCTGTGCGCTCGGCAATCTCCTTTTCCAGTGCCTTCACCTTTGCCTCAAGGGCTGCCACAGAAGAGAATGCTTTCTGAGCCTCTTCTCTCACCGTAGTGTCGTCCTGCAGTTTCATTACCTGCGGAAGATAACCCACGAGGGTGTCGTTGGGAATAGAAACCTGACCCGAGGTCGGTGTCTGAATGCCACTTAATATTTTGAGCATGGTAGATTTTCCTGCTCCATTCTTGCCCACGAGGGCTATGCGATCACGGTCGTTGATGACAAAACTCACGTTTTCCAACAACGGACGTGCAGAAAATTCCACCGTTAAATTATCTACTGATATCATATAATGCAAAGATACTTTAATTTGCTGAAGTATTCAAGGATTTTAATTACTTTTGCACTTCGCGAACAGTTATTGAACTACCTATGAACAATTTCTCACAATACATTGCCGACTCTCTGAGTCTTAATATCAAGGGTGTGGACAACACCCTGCAACTGCTGTCCGAGGGATGCACCATACCGTTCATAAGTCGCTACCGCAAGGAGAAGACTGGAAATATGGACGAGGTGCAGATTGCGGAAATCAGTAATCTCAACGATAAACTCACGGAACTGCAAAAACGCAAGGACACCATCCTCAAGACTATCGATGAACAGGGCAAACTAACTGACAGTCTGAAAGACAAGATTGCTTCTTGCTGGAATGCCACAGAACTGGAGGATTTATATCTGCCCTATAAACCCAAGCGACGCACTCGCGCACAGATAGCCCGCGAACAGGGACTGGAACGTCTTGCCACAACCATCCTCTTGCAACGTGAGCAGAATCCACAAAAGTTTGCTTCACAGTTTGTAAAGGGCGACGTGAAGGATGCAGAGAGTGCCATAAAGGGTGCTCTGGATATCATAGCAGAACAGATTAGCGAGGACCAGCGCTCGCGCCAACAGATGCGCAATGTGTTTACTCGCGGTGCAGTCATCACATCTAAGGTAGTGAAGGCAAAGAAGGATCTTGACGAGGCACAGAAATACTCCGACTACTTCGACTGGTCGGAACCGCTCAAGCGTTGTTCCTCGCATCGTCTGCTTGCCATGCGCCGTGGCGAGAACGACGGCATACTGAGGATTTCCATTTCTGCCGACGAAGAGGAATGCCGCAGCAGACTGCAAAGATTGTTTGTGCGTGGCTACGGCGCTTGCTCTAAACTCGTGGAGGAGGCTGTCGACGACTCTATGAAGCGTCTGCTTGCACCATCCATCGAGACGGAGTTTGCCGCTTCTTCCAAGGAGAAGGCTGACGATGAGGCGATAAAGGTTTTCTCTGAAAATCTACGCCAACTGCTACTGTCCGCTCCTCTCGGACAGAAACGCGTCATGGGCATAGACCCGGGATTCCGCACGGGATGCAAGATAGTATGCCTCGATGCGCAGGGAAACCTACTCTATCACACAGTATTACCCCTCTCCAACCGCCTCGGTGGCGACACCATAACAAAGTTGGCAAAGAAATACCAAACCGAGGCTTTCGCCATAGGCAACGGCACGGCATCGCGAGAGACTACGGATTACATCAAGTCACTTGACTTTGACTGTAATATAGACCTGTTTGTGGTGTCGGAAGACGGTGCATCGGTATATTCTGCATCAAAGGTGGCACGCGATGAATTTCCTGATGAAGATGTCACCGTAAGGGGTGCTGTAAGCATAGGACGCCGCCTGATGGATCCATTGGCAGAATTGGTGAAAATTGATCCAAAGAGCATCGGTGTGGGGCAATATCAGCATGACGTGGACCAGTCAAAACTTAAGAAGAGTCTTGATCAGACGGTGGAAAGTTGCGTGAATACTGTAGGAGTGGATGTAAACACCGCTTCTCAACATCTGCTCACTTATGTATCGGGACTCGGACCTACGCTCGGCAAGAGTATAGTGGACTACAGAAAGCAGAATGGAGCATTCCACTCAAGGGCAGAACTAAAGAAGGTGCCACGCCTCGGACCTGCCACTTTCCAGCAATGTGCGGGATTCTTGCGCATAACGGATGGCAAGAATCCTCTCGACAATAGTGCCGTGCACCCGGAATCTTACTCCATCGTGGAGCGTATGGCGAAAGACCTTAACGTGAAGATTTCAGATCTCATCGGCAATAAGAATCTAATAAAGAGCATAGATGCCAAGAGATATACTGGCGGCGACATCGGTCTGCCTACTATAAATGACATTCTCTCTGAACTGGAGAAACCGGGACGCGACCCACGTGGCAATATAGAGACATTCGAGTTTGACCCTAACGTGAAAACTCCCGAAGATCTAATCGTTGGCATGGTATTGCCTGGCATTGTGACCAACATCACCAATTTCGGCGCATTCGTCGACATAGGTGTGCATCAAGATGGACTAGTGCATGTGTCACAACTGTCAGACCGCTTCGTAAAAGACCCTAACGAGGTGGTGCACTTGCATCAGCATGTAAAAGTAAAGGTAACGGATGTCGACAATATTCGCAAGCGCATCAGCCTTACGATGAAAGGAATCTGACATTAGAAGAAAAACGCACGTACGTGCATCAGCCATCGCACGTACGTTCATCAGCCAACGCACGTACGTTCATCGCCCAATGCACGTACGTGCGTTTCTTTTATGGATTAACAAACGTATACGCTTAAATCAAACACATGATCTACCAAACAAGTTTGGCAAATCAGTTTTTCGTCACTTATTAAGAAATCTTGAGGAAGTAGTGGATAGGGGATTCGAACCCCTATGGCAAGATTGAGAATCTTGAATCCTAACCCTTAGATGAATCCACCATCGGAATAGTTATCACTGACATCTTATTTTAAGAGTCAACCTTCTGCGGAAGGTGGGGGATTCGAACCCCCGGTACGGTTACCCGCACGGCAGTTTAGCAAACTGCTGGTTTCAGCCACTCACCCAACCTTCCTTTCAGTTTCGGTCGCAGGATTGAATCTCTGAACTTAAAACAAAATGCTTGCTTCTTAAAAGCGAGTGCAAAGGTACAACTTTTTTCTTAACCACCAAAACTTTTGCCAAGTTTTTCTCAAAAAAAGTCATCATCGCATGTTGTCGTCAACGAATCCGAGAGGCAGAAGATCCTTTGCAGACTTAAGTCTATAGACCTTATCCTTGCCACAAAGCAATACTGTCATATTGTTTTTATAGCGGTCTTCCATCTCTACCATGACCTGACGGCACGAACCGCATGGCGTTACTGGCGAGGAGATGAATCCGTCGGCATTACGTGCCGCTATTGCGATGGCATTAATGCTCTGCTCGGGATAGTTTGCCTGTGCGGCGAAGATGGCGCTACGCTCGGCACATATGCAGAGCGAGAAAGCGGCATTCTCCTGATTGGCACCTATCACCACTCTACCGTCAGCAAGACGTATGGCAGCGCCTACATGGAAATCACTGTACTTGGCATTGGAATTGTCGGTTGCCGCCATGGCACGGTCTACAAGTTCACGCTGGTCGGCGGGCAATTCGTCGAATGTCAGTTCGTCATATACAATCTCTATAGTTTTCTTTTTCATATTAAAATATCAGTTTTTCCTCTCGTAAGCCCCTATATCGGGTTTATTGTCCCTAAGCAGTCCACATCTGTCGAGTGGTGCCGATGACAAAGGATCAGCTTTGTCAATGGCAGGCGAAGCGGCGTCGAGCTGGAAGTTATAAATAAGGTTTTCAGTATCTATGTTTACAAAATGTTTCTTGCCAGTAGTTGCTGTATCTTCCAATGACTCAAAAGTCACATTGACAAATCTCACAGAATCTTCCGTTTCCACCTTTGGTGTGCGCAGTATGCAGTTATCGAAATGATAGTCAAATACCTTGAGGGAATCAGGGCTACTTCCCATCACCACGTCATCGGCATAGCCTGTCACCAATGTGTTGGAGCAAGAGAGTTTCAAATCAGCCAAACTGGACGAGAAACTCAAAGCAGCACCTCGATTGGCATCAAAAGGATAGAATTGTGCAAGTGTGCAGTTGTTTATCTTCACATCTCCACCGTCAACGAAGAGACAATCCTGGAGAGTGTTCGTTATCTGACAGTTGGTCAACTCCATCTTGCAGTTTTCTGCATATATGCCATAACCCTGACAATTATGCACCGTGGAGGCATTCATCGTAAGCGTAGACTGCTTGACATCGCAGGAATCGATAGCTATACCCGTGTATGCGCTATGCAAATCAGTATAGTCCATCTCATTTCCATAGGACGACTCATGGAGATAGACCCCACCCCACTGTCCGCTCACACGGTCGTAGGGCAGATAGTCAAACATGTGGTCGAGTCGATAGCCACGCAGCACCACCTCGTTTCCTGCTTCACCCTTGCAAAGTAGCCTGCCATATACATCTATGAATGCCTCATCACGAAAATAGACAGTCGTGCCAGCAGTAAGAGTGAGCGTTGCTAGGGAGTCCACCTTCAGCGAACCGTATATCACAATAGGCTTCTCCCCACTCCACGATGTATTTTCTTTAATCTCAGGATTATTCATTATGACTGCATCCCACGACATGGCAGAGAGGTTCACCTTTTGCACGGCACCACTCTCAAGCGTAAAACTCAAGTCGTCCTCTATTTTCTTCGGCATGGTCTGCCCATTGGTAGAAGACGTGAGTTCGACAAACACTCTTATACTGTCATGTTTCAACACTTCTATCTGATTGGTCTGATAGCCCGTTTCCTGTCCAAGATACACTCCGTCTACATTCACACGAAATCCAGTTTGGTTGCCACGGTCGAGTTTCACCGTACTGACACGAATATTCTTGCCAGTGCGATTGTATATCCAAAATGAGCGCACAGATGTGGGCACATTACTGAATACAGTGTCCATCTTCACCGAGTCAACGGAAAGGGAGAGCAAATCAGACTTGGAAATGGAATATTCGTCATCACTGCACGACGCAACGACAAACAAGAGGCATACTATTATGGTGTGAAATATGAAATTCTTTCTCATACACCGCAAAATTAAATAATTTTGTCAAGATGGAAAACTATTAGGCATATTTTCTGTAACTTTGCCCATCAAATAAGACAAAATGATGGATATTATAAAGAAATACTTTCCGCGACTCAGCGAGCAGCAGATACGACAGTTTGAGATGTTGCAGCCACTGTATGAAGAATGGAACTCCAAGATAAACGTTATTTCGAGGAAGGACATAGGCAATCTGTATGAGCACCATGTGCTGCATTCGCTTGCCATTGCCCAAAGCATCAATTTTAAACCCGGCACATCGATTCTCGACTTCGGCACGGGTGGCGGTTTCCCTGGCATCCCTTTGGCGATAATGTTTCCTGAATGCAAGTTTACTCTGATTGACGGTACTGGCAAGAAGATTCTTGTTGCCAACGAGGTCATCAAAGCTCTGCAATTGGAAAATGTCAACGCTGTGCACCGACGTGGTGAGGAAGAGAAGGGTAAATACGACTTCATCGTAAGCCGTGCCGTGATGCCTCTGCCCGACATTGTGAAACTGATGAAGAAGAACATCTCTTCAAAACAAAACAATGCCACTATAAACGGCATGTTCATTCTTAAGGGAGGCAACATCGAACCGGAGATTGCTCCATACAAAAAAAATGTGGAGACAACAGAAATAAGCACATGGTTTAAGGAGGAATGGTTTAACAACAAATATGTAATTTATCTGCCATGCTGGTAATAAAGAAATTTACTGTAAATCCGCTGATGGAAAACTGCTATGTGGTGAGCGACGACACCAAGGAGTGCGTCATCATCGACTGCGGTGCCTATACAGACGACGAGAAGAACGCTATAAAGGAATACATCTCCGACAATGGACTGAAGCCCGTGCATCTGCTCATGACCCACGGTCACATAGACCACTGCATTGGCAATGCATTCGTATATAAGGAATATGGTCTAAAGCCAGAGGTGCATCTTAACGAGCAACCGATGATAGAGATATTGCCGACTCAAAGCGAACTCATCTTCGGCACGCCCCTTGCAGAAGAGTTGCCACCAATAGGCAAATATTTCACCGACAAGGACACTATAACCTTCGGCAACCACTCATTCGAGATAATAGAGACTCCAGGACACACACCCGGCGGAGTGTTCTTCCATTGCAAGGAGGAGAAGGTGACTTTCTCTGGCGACACTCTATTCCGTGGAAGCATTGGTCGCACAGACTTTACCGGTGGCAGCATGTTTCGCATCATACAGAGTCTGAGAATGATTTGTCAACTCGACGACGACATAAAGGTTTGTCCGGGACACGGCAGCGAAACTACCATCGGTCACGAATGTGCCACAAACATGTATCTCGACCGTTAACGATAGTCTTCTAACATCATTCAAACGAAAGATGAACACAAAGGCTGAACGGATAATAATGGGTATTGATCCTGGCACTAACGTCATGGGTTATGGGGTCATCAGTGCCACAGGCAACAAGGCAAAGATGGTGGCAATGGGTGTCATTGATATGCGCAAAATGTCTGACCCTTACTTGCGACTGGGACATATCTCAGAGCGCGTCGATGGACTCATAGAGTCATATCTGCCCGACGAGATTGCCATCGAAGCGCCATTCTTCGGCAAGAATGTGCAGTCCATGCTCAAACTTGGACGTGCACAGGGAGTAGCCATAGCGGCAGCCATCAGGCGTGATGTACCGGTGCATGAGTATGCACCACTAAAGATAAAGATGGCTCTCACGGGCAACGGTTCGGCAAGCAAGGAGCAAGTGGCTGCCATGCTTCAGAGAATACTGACTCTGAAAAAGGACGAGATGCCGAAATTTATGGATGCCACAGACGCACTGGCAGCCGCATACTGCCATTTCATGCAGATGGGCAGACCTGACACTGGCGAGCGTCACTTCAAGTCATGGAAAGACTTTGCTATAAGCAACAAGGACAGAATACAGCAAAGAAATATAGCAGGGAAATAGCAAGCGAGCACACACCTACCCTACTATTATATATATAAGGTAAAAAGAAAATAAGGATGAGAGAAGTTATAAGAATAAGCAACGGCATGTCAAGAATGCCGGAGTGGAGACTGAAAGCGCCGCTGACGCTCAGTCTTTTTGAGGGTGAACACATAGCCATCGTAGGCGACAACGGAAGCGGAAAGACAAAACTGGTGGACATGATAACGGGCAAGCACCCGCTCTTTCCCGATCAGGTGACATATGACTTTGGCGAGAATGCGTCGAAACTCGTTTCCGACAATATAAAATATATTACCTTCCGCGACTCCTATGGCAGTTATGACGGCAGTTACTATCTGCAGCAGCGATGGAATCAGCAGGAGATTGACGAGGAAACGCCAACCGTGGGCAAACAGTTGGAAGATGCCTACAACTATCAAGAGGATACTCCCGAGAGACGTCAGTTTCAGCAACACATATACAAGATGTTCTGCATGGAGCATCTGCTCGACAAATATATCATCCTGCTGTCGTCGGGAGAGATGAGAAAGTTTCAGTTGGCAAAGATGCTTCTTGCCAACCCGCGAATTCTCATCATGGATAATCCATTCATCGGACTCGACGAAGAGACCCGCCATCAGTTGGAAGACCTGCTAAAGTCGCTATCGGCAGAAGGCAGACTGCAGATTATTCTCGTGGTGACAAAGCGTAGCGACATTCCCGGTTTCATTACCCACGTGTGGGAGATGAGCGACGAACTGTTCGTACAGAAGACTCCACGCGAGGAATATCTCTCAAAGCCGTGCCATGAAACATCTCTCGAACAGGAGAAGAAGGATGCCATCATCGCGCTGCCACACAAGAACAACGAATACGACACAGAGAAGGTGGCTGTCATGAATGATGTCAGCATCGGCTATGGCAAGAGAACTATTCTCAACAAGGTGAACTGGACTGTGCTCAATGGAGAGCACTGGGCTTTGAGTGGCAAGAACGGAGCAGGTAAGTCCACTCTTTTGTCGCTCGTCTGTGCAGACAACCCGCAGAGTTATGCCTGCGACATCACCTTGTTCGACCGTAAAAGAGGTTCTGGCGAAAGCATTTGGGAGATTAAGAAGCACATAGGATATGTGTCGCCAGAAATGCATCGTGCCTACAACAAGGATATCGAATGCATTAAAATTGTGGCAAGTGGATTAAACGATTCCGTGGGTCTTTACGTCAAACCATCAGAAAAGGATTTCGACGCATGTCACTTCTGGATGAAGATATTCGGTGTGGACCATCTGGAGCATCGCACCTTCCTCAAAATATCAAGCGGCGAGCAGCGTCTGGTACTTCTGGCAAGGGCTTTCGTGAAAGATCCCGAACTGCTGATTCTCGACGAACCGTTGCACGGACTTGACGAGAATAACGGCAAGAAGGTGAAAGACATCATCGATGCTTTCTGTCAGCGCAAGAACAAGACTCTGATCATGGTAAGCCACTACAAGGAGGAATATCCTGAGTGCATAAGTAAGGAGATAACACTTAAAAGAAATATATAGAAGAAAGAATATGAAAAAGACTCTCTTGACATTGGTGATGCTTTGCATAGCAATATGCCAGGCATCAGCCCAAGACATATTCAATGAGGTGAAAAACCTTATGGACAACTATCAGAAGGTGAAGAACGACACAACGCAAAACCTCGATGTGAGAAAGATTGCCACCTTCAAATGGGATGCCATATATTATATGGTATATCAGGCTACAGATGAAACTGAGACAGAACTCGGCACTCAGGTCAGTGCAATGATTGACTATGTGACCCTCTATCTCAAACAACTCAAGGAAGCCAAGTCACAACAAAAGAAGGAATTGGTCATCTCTAAGTTCAAAAACGCGACTCTAGAGAATGCCCTTTTCAATGACCAGGACAAGGATGTCATCTATGCATATGTCGACAATCCTGACTTCCTCACTCACTTCTCTCTCGACACCGACTGGGTGAAAGCTCTCGAGGAAGTGAAGAAATAATAAAACCAATAGGTATCAGCATAAGCATCCCGAAGGACATTTTCGCAAAGAGTCTTGTCGGGATGCTCTTTTTTTATCGCTAAGAAGCGGTCGAGCTTCTCTTCCATCTTAACATCCTTAAAGGCAGAGGTTGTGTCATTGCCAAGACGTGTATACAGAGCCATAGCCTCACTGAAATTCTTCTGTAGGGCGGATGCTGGACGGCTCCATTGTTTGCAGTATTTTGCAAACGACTTCAAATCACAATCCATAAGACATGCCGTGAGCAGATAGTCCTTACCAATAGGTGTCAGCGTGCCACGACTATTCATAATGTCAAGATATTGCCTAACAGAAAGTCCTCTTGTCGGTATTCCGCCGAGAGCCTTGTAGATGCGGTGCACGGGAAACATATGCATTTTTTCGGGATACATAGGCAACAGACTTGACGACTCTCGCGTGACAAACGGACGAAAGAAATTCTCGCCCAACTGCTGGGTGTTTGCCAGCGAGAAAGCCTTTACGACTGTTAGTTCCCTTGTGTTAACACTACTCTGCGCCAACATATCGTTCACCTTGTCATATTCCGCCTTTGCCATCAGTTGTTCACTTCTTATGGTCATGTGGTCAAGTTTTGACGTATTGCCACATCCCACGGCATAGAGTGCCAACACAAACAGCAGAAGGAGATTTGTCCACACGCACTTCACAGTGGCATTCTTTCCCCTGTCCGATACGAATATCCTATGGGAAAAACTGTTAAGTATGAAGAGGGCGATGAATATGAGCAATGAGAGGAGCCATGTGTTGCCAAACACATTTTTCTCGCCTTCATGCACTATGTTGATGTCGGTCATAGCCGCCAATACGAGTATGGACGGCACATGACTTAATACGCACAAATAAGACAGATTCTTCGACAACACGCCTGCTGTCAACACACTGAGCAAGAGCAGTACCGCTGTGATTATCAGCGCTCCCACAAGAGCATTATATGTGGTGGCACCCTCTGCCAGCACATATTGTGCATAGGCAAGCATGTCACTCTGGAAACAATATAGATAAAGGAATGTGAATGCACCAAAGATTATGGTGCATATCACATTAGGTATTCTTGCGGGATTTCTCTTCCTCATTGCCTTTTTTTGACTTATATTTTCTTCAGCACCATAGCACTACGTGCAGGCAGATAGAGTTTCAACCATTCTTTCTTGTCGGCAGCATAGAGTTCGTCATGCACTGTGAGATGCTCCACGCTGTCATCATTGAGGCCCTGTCCGCCAAACTCCTTGGCATCAGTATTGAGTATCACCTTATAGGAACCAGCCTTGACAAGGAATCCATAGTCGGTGAATGAATGCGAAGGACTGAAGTTGAACACAAAGATAAGTTCTCCACGGCTATAGGCTATCACCTGGTCACCGTCATTATGCCATATCTCTTGCACGGGCGTAGCCTGAAATTTCTTGTTTGCTCCGAGGAGATGCATCAATGCGGAATCGAAATCACCGAGATAATGATAGCAGAGTTCCTTATTGTCAACGAGATTCCATTGACGACGCGCATATTTATAGCTCCAGCCGTTGCCTTCGCGTGGGAAATCTATCCACTCTGGATGACCGAACTCATTGCCCATAAAGTTGAGATAACCGCCATTCATCGTCGATGCTGTTATCATCCTTATCATCTTGTGAAGGGCTATACCACGATGCACCGCGTCATTCTCGTCACCTTTCTTGAAATGCCAGTACATGTCGGAGTCAACAAGACGGAATATCACGGTCTTATCGCCCACGAGAGCCTGGTCATGCGATTCTACATACGAGATGGTCTTCTCATCACTTCTGCGGTCGGTGAGTTTCCAATACATGTCAAAAACTCCCCAGTCTTCGTCTTTCTTTTCCTTTATGGTCTTTATCCAATAGTCAGGAATACCCATTGCCAGGCGATAGTCGAAACCATAGCCACCGTCTTCATATTTCACTGCAAGACCCGGCATGCCCGACATTTCCTCGGCTATGCTGATGGCATTCTTGTTGACATCGTGTATGAGCTTGTTGGCAAGCGTAAGGTAGCAGATGGCATTGTCATCCTCTGCACCGTCATAATAGTCGGCATAGCTACCAAAGTCCTGTCCCAGGCCATGATTATAGTAGAGCATAGATGTCACACCATCGAAGCGGAAACCATCAAACTTGTATTCCTCAAGCCAGTAGCGGCAGTTGGACAACAGGAAATGTAACACCTGGTTCTTGCCATAGTCAAAACAGAGGCTGTCCCACTGGTTATGCTCACGGCGGTCGCCGGGATAGAAATACTGGTTGGGATCGCCACACAGGTTGCCGAGTCCTTCCACCTCATTCTTCACAGCATGAGAATGCACGAGGTCCATTATGACGGCAATGCCGTTGGCGTGGGCCTCATCAATGAGATGCTTCAACTGCTCGGGAGTGCCGAAACGACTCGAAGCAGCAAAGAAGTTGCTCACATGATAACCGAAACTGCCATAGTAAGGATGCTCCTGTATTGCCATCACCTGTATGCAGTTATAGCCATCCTTGATGATGCGTGGCAACACGTTCTCACGAAACTCATCGTAAGAGCCCACCTTCTCTGCATCCTGCGACATGCCGATGTGGCATTCATATATAAGAAGAGGTGAGGTGTTAGGCTTGAAGGTTTTCTTCTTCCACTTATATTCTTTCTCTGGTGCCCACACTTGTGCGGAGAATATCTTTGTCATTTCGTCCTGCACCACTCTTGTGGTCCAGGCTGGAATGCGCTCGCCACAGCCACCTTCCCAGTGCACGCTCATCTTGTAGAGGTCACCATGTTGCAAGGCTCCTTCTGGCAACTTCAGTTCCCAGTTTTCTGTTCCCTTGATGCGCTTTGCTTTATATTTTGATGTCTCTTTCCAATTATTGAAATCACCTATGAGGTATATCTCGGTGGCATTTGGCGCCCACTCACGGAATACCCATCCCTTGTCTGTCTTGTGCAAACCAAAATAGAGATGTCCGCTGGCAAAGTCTGTGAGAGTTATCTTCCCTTTGTTTGTCAGTTGCGCTATCTTCTCCTCCACCCTGTCGTGGCGTCCATTCACAGCATAGGCAAACGGACGGAGATACTCGTCATCGCGCAGCAGTTTGAGCATCTTTGGCTCTGTCTGCGCCTTAGTTTTCTTGACTGCCATAGTTATAGAAATAGTAATAGTTATTCTTCAAATCGTTTTCCGTTCTCATAGTAACCTTTCTTGGTCACCTTTCCGTTGCGGTCTTTCTCCACAAAGTCGCCATCGCGCACGTCATTGACGAAATGGCCTTCAAAGCGTTTACCGTCTTTGTCTTCTATGATGGCGGCACCGTTTTTCTCTCCGTTCTTATATTGACCCTTGAATTTTGTTCCGTCTGAATAGTGTATGATGACTTCGCCCTCTATCTTTCCGTTGCGAAACTGTCCGCTATAGAGGTCGCCGTTTTTCTTCTTCAGTTTACCCTGACCTGTCTGCATGTCATTCTTCCACAGACCAGTATAAGAGTCGCCATTGGCCCATGTCAATGCTCCATAGCCATTCTTCTCGCCATTGGAGAAATGTCCTGTATAGCAGTCGCCATTGGCATAACGGAGTATGCCTTCGCCCTCACGCACGTCATCTACGTAGGCACCTTCATAGGTGTCACCATTCTGATATTTGTAGATGCCCTTGCCGTTTTTCTTGTCGTTGGCCCAGTAGCCTGTATACACGTCACCGTCGGAATACTTGAATGTTCCTTTTCCGCTGCGCTGGTTGGCATTCCACTCGCCGTCATAGCTCGAACCGTCATCCCAAAGGAAGAATCCCTTGCCGTCTTTCTTGTCGTCCTGCCAGTTGCCGTCATAATAGGAACCGCCATGAAAGGTGTATCGACCATGTCCTTGACGTTTGTCCTTAAACCAGTCGCCATCATACTTGTCGCCATTGAAATAGTACATCACACCGTGGCCGTGCTGATAGTCGCGAAACCACATGCCGACATACTTATTATTGTTGGCAAAGTAGTAAGTACCCTTGCCATGCTGCTGATCCTGAAACCAGTCGCCTTCATATTTCTCACCGTCGGTGAATGTGTATACGCCATAGCCCTGGCGCTTGCCTTTCACATATTCACCTTCATAAGTATCACCTGTCTTAAATATTGTGCTGCCCTTGCCATTGGGCTTTCCCGACATTATTTCACCTTTATATTGTCCGCCGTCGTGGGTAGCACATGAGCCGAGCGAAATCTTCTGCGCTCTGCCTGGCACAGCCAACAGCAATAACAATAAGGCGAGGGATATATGTTTTCTCATTTATGAGTATTCTTCTTTAAGTTACTGTAATATGCCAAAATTACGAATTTCCATTGACAACACAAAGTGTATTAAAGTTTTTTTGTACTTTTGCCATAGAGTTAATTGACGCATGTCCACGATGGAGTGCGCCGTCATTTGTAATTCAAGCAGAAAGATGAAATTCGTAGCTATCATTCCAGCGCGCTATGCGTCAACGAGATTTCCTGGCAAGCCATTGGCTTTGCTTGCAGGCAAACCTGTTATCCAGCATGTATACGAGAAAGCCAAGTCGGTGATGGACAATGTGTATGTCGCCACCGACGACGAGCGCATATTTGACACTGTGAAGTCTTTCGGCGGCAATGCCGTCATGACCCGCAATGACCACAAAAGTGGCACAGACCGAGTGAAGGAGGCTGCCGACAAGATACGTCAGTCGACGGGCTTGGAGTTTGACGTAATAGTGAATATTCAGGGTGACGAACCTTTTATCGACGGAAATCAGATAAAGACTCTCTGCCATCAGTTTGACGATGCAACAACAGATATTGCCACTCTCGGCAAACCATTTGACACTATGGAGGCTGTGGAGAACCCCAATTCACCCAAGATAGTGATTGACAACAAGGGCTTCGCCTTATATTTCTCTCGTTCCGTAATACCTTTCGTTCGTGGCATCGACCGCAACGAGTGGATAGACAAATATCCGTTTCTCAAGCACTTGGGCATCTATGCCTACAAGAGCAGTGTGCTCGACGAGGTTACCGCCCTACCCCAGTCTTCTCTTGAACTGGCAGAGAGTCTTGAACAGTTACGTTGGCTACAAAACGGATATAAGATTCGTGTGGGCAAGACCGACATCGAGACTGTCGGCATAGACACTCCCGAGGATCTCGCTCGGGCAGAAGAGTTTCTCAGACAACAAGCACAATAACTCGGCAAGAACAAAAATATGGCTCACGTATTAGACAAGTTTGGATTTTGCCCCTCATGCGGCTCTTCTCACTTTGAAGTCAATGACGCAAGAAGTAAGAAGTGCGTCGCATGTGGCTTTACATATTATCTCAACCCCAGCAGTGCATGTGTGGCATTCATCATGAACGACAAGAATGAGTTGCTGGTAGTACGCAGAAGGGATGAGCCAGGCAAGGGAATGCTCGACATGCCTGGCGGTTTCATCGACATGGACGAGACTGGCGAGGAAGGCACGGCAAGGGAAGTGAAGGAGGAGACAGGACTGGACGCCACCGAGGTGACCTATCTTTTCAGCTATCCCAACACATATCTCTATTCTGGTTTCGTTGTCCACACCCTTGACATGTTCTTCAAGGTCAAGGTGAAAGACCTGAGCCACATTGAAGCCATGGATGATGCCGCCGCCTACTACTGGATTCCGTTAGACAAGATTGACACATCCCAGTTTGCCTTCGACTCCATTCGCCGAGGACTTCAGAGATTCTTACAACAAAGCAAGTAATAAATTACAAGAAATACTCCTATAAATTTGGTTCTTACAAATATTAATCGTAAGCTTGCAGTAATAATATAAAGGTTACAATTATGAATACGTCAAACATACAATTAACACAAATTGACATCATAAAACAGGTACTGAATATATCTGATAAAGATTTACTTGGGAGAATCAAAGCTTTACTTGCCAATAACAAGGAAAGCCATTTAAGTTACACCAAACAAAACCATATATCTGAAAATCTACAAACAGAAATAGACGAAGCTCGTCAAGAATATAAACGAGGGGAGACTTTGCACTTTGAAAGTGCTGTTGATGCACAAAGATGGATGGAATCACTATGAGAATATATCGTTTCCCTACCCGTTTAATTTTATTAACAAAGAAAGAATATGCTACTATTGCTTTTTTTATTATTATTTGCCTTCTACTGGATGATAATGTCCGTAACTTGGTGGCTACCATTTGTCCTTTTTGGTCTATACGCCTTGGTTGAATTTATCGACTGGTCAGACTTGTGGAAAAAAATAAAAAATAGAAACAAATAATAAAACAAATTAGGTATGACCAAACTCATTAGTTTGACCATGCCTAATTTATAACAACATACTATTGCTTCCTATCTATATGACTCCATTCATCTAAGACGAAACGTCCGTGGGCATAAACTTGCTCACGGACGTTTTGTATCATTGATTTTTATTCGCTATCTGCTTGATGTAATTGAGCGTGATGTTCCCCATCACATTGATGACATTCAGCTCTTTCTTTTTCAGATTTTCTTCATTCTGAAGCAAAGGTCGCCAGTAGAAATCTCTTGATACCAATGCTGGAGCAAGGGCACACGGTTCAACTTTATCCAAGCAATCACCTTCTCTGCATCTTCATCTGAAAGTAATTTGGCTTTGGGCTTTCTCACAGGATTATCACCTATCGTAAAGTATTCAAATTGCTTACGGTTAACCTTTACACCAAGAAAGGGTGTGAAAGACATGGTTGTTTCAAAGGGAATATAAATTCTGACCTTAGGCCTAAGCCCTGTGCTTTCTGACCAAAAGCATGAAATGTCGAAAAAGGGAGGATAAAAGAAAGGCTTGTCTCTTCTTGGAATAATCATAATTGGATAACGTTTGGTTGATTACAAAACTCATAATTCTCATCGACAACCGAGGCATTGGAAAACAAAGTATCGCTGCTTTCGCTCATACCATAGGCATTATGAATGTGTCCGAAGAGATGAGCTTTCGGCTTGATACGCTTGACGGCATCCTGCAAAGTTCTATTGCCATAATGCAAGCCTGCACTTTCATCCATCATGCGATAGGGTGGCTGATGGGTGATAAGCACATCGGTGTCGGAAGGTATATTCTCCAACATCTTGGTATAGTTACCGCTTATATCATCTTCCACAAACATCGGTATGCCAAAGAATCGCAAGCCATCTATCTCCACCCCATTGTCATAAAGATAATGGCAGTTGTCGGGCAATCCATTGATGTCTGCCCCGAATAGACAAGCATCATGGTTGCCTGCAATGAACACCTTATGCCTGTAAGGCAAGTCGCAGAACCATTCTATGAAGTCTATCACTTCTTTTTCTGCCCCAGCCAACGTGAAATCACCAGAATGGACTATCACGTCAGCTTCAGGGAGATGCAGAAGCTGACGATGATGGTTATGCGTATCGGAAATATGGAGTATTCTCATTTATTTATCAGATGTAGGAATTCCCTTTATAATTTCCTCCGAGATGTCCTTTCCTTCCTTTCCTTCCTCTAAGTCATAGCAATAGAATTCTGTATTAGAATCCTTTGCTTCTATTTTCTCATGCAGCGATTTTACAGTACGACCATCATGACTTTTGACTATCATTACAAAGAAAGTCGCAGGACTACCTGGCTCGTTATTCAATTTACAGAAATCCTTTGTAAAAGCTGACTCTTCGGGATTTAGTGCCTTGAATTCGATAAGGGCAATTCTATTGAAATCTTTGTCATGAATACTAAGGTCAATCATAGCAGACTGACCACCTGCTTCATTCTCCGTAACTTTGTGTGGAACGACTTTCCCCTTATCTTTACTACTAAACACATATTTTTCTTCTGTTGGGGTCTCCACAGAATAATATGCATTCCATAATTTCTCTTCACAATATTTATTGAATTGCTCGACGAATATAAATCTCAACTCTTGCTCGCTAATACGAGTTTCGCCATTACGATACTGCCCACTGTACTTTGGAAATATAATTCTCGAACCTGACTCACAGAAATCTCCACCCTTTCCTTTTCCTTCTTTCTGAGTACCATAAACCTTTTTGATAATCTCAAAGGTTCGTTTAATAATCACCTTTATATGCTCTTTTACAAGCTCATTCTCTTTGTTTGTCATATTTCTTTGAATTTTTATAATTCCGCCCCTGCCTCCTTATGGATGCAGATAACGTCCTTAGGTTTAATTGTTTCAATTACTTTTTCAATACACTTCCTTGAAGCATGACCAGAGGTGTGAATATCCACCACATTTGAAAATGCCTCACGAAAATCTCTGTAGGCTGGATTCTGCCTTACCTGCAATGGGTCTTTGTAATATCCATCCCAAGCAGAATAGATAAAAAGAACTTCCGATGAAGGTAATCCTTGGCAAACCTTCCTTACAAAATCCAAATGGCTAGCCCCTGTCATCAAGACAAAGCCTTTTTGTCTCATCTCATCAAGTTTGGAATCGCCTTGTCCTACATATTTAGGATGGAAAGCGAACAAGCCTTTTGATAACTTTGCTTCGCGCTGTGTAAAGATTCTCATAGCTCTGCCCATCATACCTCCTGTGAAATATAGTTTTTTATGAGCCTTTCTGGCTGCCTCCTTGACGCTTGTCAACCTCTCTATATCCGTAGCAGAAACCAAGACCACCACATACTTAAAAGCACTCATCACACAAGCCATACGCCTAGACACCTCACATTCATGAATGCAAAGGTCGCCACGCTTCAGTGTAGTGCCTTCAGTTATCAGCAAGTCTATATTGGAAGCATATCTACGAAGCGTAGGATATAGTCCTTTGCCTAGATAGCCATGGTCACGATAATCACCAGTATGCCAGATACGTTTTCCTCCCGCTTCGATGAGAAACATATAAGAATCATAGATGCTATGGCTATTAAAGAAAGGAGTGATACGAATATCTCCTATCATAAACGGTTTAGGCCGAGCATGTGGGGCAGTACGCTCCCACGTATGAAAGCCTTCTATTCTTTTAATTTTCAGTTCATCATCAGTTAAGATTTCGCACTTTTCTTCCGAATCTTCCGTATCTTGTTCATGAGCTATTTTCAACAGGTCATACTTTGCAAGCATTAGTTCTTGACCGCCCACACCTATATATTGAGGCATATCGCTAGGAATCAGGTCAAACAAGCCCACATGGTCTTCATGGGCATGGGTATATATCACCGCTTGGTGTTGCTTGACATTTTGCGAGAAGATGTCATGCACCAAAGCTTTATCTTGCTCGGGTGTAGTGGGAACAGCACAACCAGGCAAGTTCTGCCCGAAATCCACAAATACCCGAGAAGTCTTCGTGGAAATTTCGGTAATACATCCACCTATCTGATCTATTCCACGATGAATCGTAACCACGACATCGCTATCTTTTAGACAAGTTTGATATTTTGCCATCGTTATTCTTTTTTTTTATAGGTTTATTAGAGAAACGCATCTTTATTAGAAATATTGTCATTGTTTCATCGTTTTTTCATCATTTCAAAGACAACTCAGAGAACTTATCCATCAACACAACTTCAGCTAATGTTACTAATCTCACAGAATCCTCTCGCCAAGTCCCCAGCCCCCACGTTACAGTTTCAAAGGACTTGCTCATCAATCGCAAACTTTCCATATCCGTCATTTGCAATTCATGACCAGTCGGCTGAAAGACAAGAAAGAGCATACGTTCTATCCTACAACCCTTACACAAGGATTCGAGCTTATCTTGCGTCAATTTGCAAACCACCTTATATGGCTCATTCCATAAATCAAACTCCTCACAATCAAAGGCTATAAGTTTGTTTTTTGAAAGAAAGAAGGGCTCCAAGTCATCATTGTCTATGCTTACCACCTGATGGGTCTGGTAAAACTCCCTCACCAGACCCTTTATTTCCTCAACATCGCTTATCATCATTTATCACTTCAAAACTCGTCGGATGATAACTCTCGTATTCTCCAATTTCAGCATCGGCTGATACATATAGGTGGTAAACTCATACCCTTGCACTTTCATCCAGTTCACCACCTCGTTTCTAACCTCGTTGTCGTAACTGATGGTGAGACCTAAAGGAAGAGCCACTTGGAAATCCTTTGGGTCGATGTCCTTGCCAGTCTCCATCGGATTGCTAGGTTCAAGACCGAGGCTGTATGCCACATAGCTGCCAGCCAGAATTCCCTTGGAAGGCTCCGCAATGTATCCAAACTGCGCCTTCACCTTATCCATCGCATCTCTCAATGTCATCAAGTCTTTTGCGATACCCAAGTTGGCAAACACCAGCAACTCCTCTTTTAGGCGTGTTTCGATTTCAGGAGTCAGGGACTCGAATTTCTGCTTTGCGCCAAACATGGTTTGGAATGCCAGCGACTCGTTGAGCGTTTTCTGTTGCAATTGTACCTTTCGTTTCTGTTCTTTGTTCATTGTTCCTATGCATTTTAAGTTCTACAATATTATAAGTGGCATCCTTTTTATGTGCCCCCTATAATCATCTAATACGATAAACTAAATGTAATAATTTTCGAAAAACGCTTATTTCTACACACTTTCACAAGAGATGCGCAAGAACTTCACAAAGTTTAACTATATCGAGTCCCTATGTAACTATTCAGCGGTAGGTGCATGACGAGGCCTCAAACCTCAAATAAGGCTTGA